>PDSA01000047.1 GCA_002748285.1 Rhodobacterales bacterium | reverse complement strand
ACCCCAGCAGACACCGGAAAGATGATTTTCAGGGTCTCAAAGGTCAGCGGAATATCGGGCAGCAGGAAAACCGGCAGCGTGTCGGGCAGTTGGCCCATATCCTTCACCGCCCGCACATCCAGACCGAAATACATGGTCAGGGCCGTCAGGATGATGATCGTCACCAGCGGCGACGGAATCGCGGTGGTGATGTAGGGAAACAGATAGATAATCGCCAAACCACCGGCGACCATCAGATAGGTGAGCCATGTGACTCCGATCAGCTCGGGCAGTGCCGTGATCACCGCGATCGAGAACGAGGCATAGAGCCCCACCTTGGGGTCTACCCCGGCGATGATGGAAAAGGCGATGGCCTCGGGGATCAGCGCCAGCGCCACCACCAGCCCGGCCAGCAAATCGGCCCGGATATTGCCCAGCCAATCCTGGCGCAGTTTTGTCAAAGTGTTGGCGTTCATCACGGGTGGGTCTCCTGATGCTGATCTCTTGGGGGCAAAAAGCAAAGCCCGCATTTAATGGCAAACCCCCGCAATGGCCAGCAAAAAAGCTCGCAGGCATGAAATACTGTGTCTGGTCGTGGGGTGCTGCGGTCAGGGGCGCTACCATCTTTCCATAACAAGCGATTGCTTTGCTTGGATTTTGGTAGCGGGGGAGGGACTTGAACCCCCGACACGCGGATTATGATTCCGCTGCTCTAACCACCTGAGCTACCCCGCCTGACCGAGCCACGATTTATGGCAGCAAACGCCAATCGTCAAGCACAAATCACCCAATTTGGCCAATCAGCTTCAATCCTTAAGGATACCAGTACAATTCCTGCCCTTTTGGCCATTCCAGAGTGCTGTTGATCCGCACTTTCTGGGTTTCTCCCGATGGAATCAGCATATCCCAGGCCGCAACGCCGCGCTTGTCATCCAGATCGGTTTCGGTCGGGTTGGGCCGGATTCGGGTGCTGATGGTCAGGTCCTGCTGCTGGGAAAAGGGCAGCGCAAACAGGGTGCGGACTTTCTGCGGTTTGCTGGTCAGGTTTTCAACCGAGAACTCGATCAGATCTTCGCGGGTGTTTGAGGTGGTGATGATGCCGGTATCTCCGGTTTCCTGACGCAGAGCAGTGTATTTCAACCGGATGCTGTGCAGGGCACCAAAGGCCAGATCCTGTTTCGCCCCGGGTGGGAGCATCTCGATCCCGCTATAGCCGATGAAATCACCGTCGCGGTAAAAGGCGGCGCTGCCGGGCAGCAGCGGTTCTTTGGTGTCATTGGTCACTGCGGCCATCACAAAGGCGAATTTGTCACGGCGCGGCACCGCCAGCAGGCTGGTTTCAACCGGCAGATCGAATTGCCCCAGCGCCAGCTGCGTGGCATCGGCGGATTCCAGAGTGACCCGATGCGGGTAAGTATAGGTCAGGCTCAGACCATTGAACGCGGCCTGACCGGTAAAGGCGCGGTCCTGTTCCATGCCTTTGGCCTCCCGGGCTTCGGCGATACCCGGCGCGGCCGTCACACGCATTTTGCGCGACAGGTTCTTGACGCCCATCTGTTCGGCAATCGAGGCCAGATTGCGCCCGGGATCGCTGGGGCTGGATTGTGCGAATGGTGAAATGGTGGCCAGAGTCACATCCACATCAACCCAGCTCTGCCCGGTGTTCTGGGTGACGATGACCTTGCGTTTGACGTTCAGGCTGGGGGCATCGCCGGTGGTCAGGCGGAAATCGTAATCCGTGTGCCAACCGGCCCGCATGGTGATGTCATTGACCTGAAACCGGGCGCTCACCGGGGCATCAACCTGCACCGAGATCGCCATCATCCCCCCTTGCCCCGAAGGCGGTGCCAGCCGATCAAAAGCACGCTGGGCGCGTTTTTCAGCCTCGGCCAGCTTTTTGCGGGCTTTTTTGGCTTTGCCCAGCGCGGTTTCCAGATCCAGACGTTTGGGCACCGCCCCCTGAGATTGAGTCAGGATCATATCCGAAAGCGCCAGCAGCTGTTCGGGGGCGGCATCAGCCAGTTTGGCGCCGCTGATGGATTGCAGAAAGCCCTGCTGGCTGTCCAGCGCGGCGATTTGCAGTTTCAGATCGCGTAATGTTCTGTCTTGGGCTTTGAGAGCCTCTTTGGCGGCCTCAAGCGCGGTTTTGGCCGCGCGCTGGCTCGTGGTCAGCAGGGTATCCTGATCATAGGTCGCATCGCTGAGATAGCTGACTCCTGCGATCGTGACCCCTTGGCTGACCTTGATATTGGGGGCTTGTGGGCCGTAATTGGTGCCCCGGTAGGGCAGCAAAATCCGGTGCTGTCCGGGGGTCAGATCAAGCTGGGCGGTGTAAAACAAGCTGGCCCCTTCGGGGTAAACCGTCACCCGCTCGGCCGTCAGTTGTGCTGTGAAATCATCGGCCAGAGCCGTGCTGGCCAGCAGGGAAAAGCTAATTGTGGTCAGGATGTTACGCATAAGAAAAGCACCGTATTATCTGTTGATCTGATTGGATGTGTTATGGGGAAACCATAAGCGGATGCACATCGCTGATGCAAATCAAAAGGCCAAACGGGTTACGGTGGGGTGCAAAAGCAGCCGATTTTCGCGCAATGGTCGTTTAGATTGAAAACGATTTAACCCAAAACACTAAGCATCAAAATTTGCGTTCGAAATCAGCAGGATATTGATTGAAAGCTAGCGAATTTTGGTTTCGCCCACATTTCCCAATCAGTTGATTGATTTGGCTTCGTTGAGGCGTATTTTCATTTTGTATTTCAGCATGTTGATTGACGCTGAAGATTTAGCAGATGGCACATCTAACGGGTGCGGGCTCTGGGTTGATTTTGACCCGCGTGTGCGTCTGGAATTCCAAGACCCCAAGATCAGCTCTGATGGCGGGTTGCTGCGTTTTCGGGAACTGAATGAGGTGTTGGGCCTGCATGATCTGGCCGGGCGGTTTTTACGCGACATGCGGCGCGGTAAAAATGGTGTTCACAGGCTCATCGGCCTTTTGCACCAATAATCTTTCGGATGGCTTGCAGGATACCCTGATGTCAATAACGCGAACCGGCTGGCCCGTGAACCTGTCATAAGGCAGATCGTAGGCGGTCGCGCTGTCGATGACCAAGCCGCCCCGAGCAGCCAGATGGCCCGATTTGAGGCGGACATTCTGGCCTCGGATCACAAACGTGCGGATTGGGCTGACCTGCCGGGTCAGTGGGCTGAGGCCATGTATGATGCGCAACAGCCCAAGTGGATTACACTGGGCATGGACAGTTCCGTCAGCCCCGCCCGTGGGGAACAGGAAGGGACTGTGTGGAGCGGACACTTTGGCTGCGAGTGCTATCACCCGCTGTTCGTACTCAACCGGTGCAGTGATGGTGCAGTGATCTTGAGTGTTGCGCCTTGCGTAAGGGCAATGTCCACGGCACTGATGACTGGAAGGAGGTTTTTCTCCGGTCATAGCCCGTTACAGAGAACGTGACCTGATGCGCTTCTTCCGCGCTGGCGCGGCTTTGGCAAACCCCTTCCACCCGGTCCAGCTCTGCCGACAGCCTGCTGTGAAATCTCGACCAATCGCACGTCCCCGAGCCCAGCAAAAAGCCGCGCATCAGGGACGTATGCGAGACAAAAAATTGACGCAAGGGGCGCGTTATGGGACAGTTATAGGATAATTTCACCGTTATTTTTAAGTATCTATAAACTAAAGAGGCTTGCTATGAGACACGTTTTAATTGCGATTCTTGGCACCGGTCTTCTCACAACACCGGCTGCTTTCGCGGAAACCTCAAACGACCACCACACGGTAACTCTCAGCTATAAATACCAAGACGACGATACAGGGGTCGCAGATGTATCTGTTGTTGCTGTTGCCATCGAGGGACGCTTCCGTTTTTCGCCCCGGTTCTCGTTGGGCTATGATGCGAGACTGAAAAGCCTGAGTGTCCCCGGTGGCGGCTCTGGTGATATAAGCGATGTCGAACTGTCGCCCCGATTCCACGTCAACGATCAACTATGGATCGGGGCCTATGCGGCCCGCGCTTCGTATGAATCCCCTAATTTCCATACAAATGCCGCTGGCCTCCAGATCGGTTATGACGATGGGGCCGTGTCCGGCGCATTCTCGATGGGTCGAACCGAAACTGGACCTGTCAAACGAAAAATAAATAACTTTTCCCTGCGCCTCGGCTACGCACCTGCCGATAACTGGGAAATCTTTGGCTCTGCCCTGTATTCTGATTTCAAAACCGGCGACGAAATGCGGAGTGTTGGTTTTGGTGGGGCTTACACTTTTAAGAACGGGGTAAGCCTCTTTGGTGGTCTAGAGTATATTGAGCTCGTTTCCGACGATGCCACGCAGGGCGCTCTTGGTGTCAGCTACACCTTCCGTCAGGCCGCCGTGCCCGTCACGCTCAGCGGCGAACTATCCCATACGGGAGATTACAACCGGATCGGGGTTTACCTTTCCATTCCCGTTGGTGGGACCAAGGTGGGCCGTGTGCCCCACGGATCGGCCACCGGAAAAATCCGAAAGGGCTATCGTGATCCTTTCGATGCCTTCTTCAACTCATATTTATTTCCATGAGATGACGCACGCCGACACGCTGCGAATATGGATGCGTAACGAACGGGGCCCTGGATCATTGATCCAGAGTCCCTTGGTATCGGGGTAGTATCAGTAGGGGGGCCAAAACCTACCCGAACAGGCTTCGGTAAATCCCCTTTCAGATCTATCGATTTCTGCTTTAAGTGGCCATCACAGCCTGATCCGAAACCGGGCAAAGCCATCCGGGCCGGCCCCTGCCGGTTCGATCTCGAGCCCTTTGATATCTTCCAGATAATCCCGCGCCTTTGGCCCGGTATCAAACAGAACCGTGGTTTCAGGTAGCGGTTTGAAAGACCAGTTTTGGTCGGCCTGCAGATTGATGGTGCCTTGCTCAACGATATAGCGAGTGATCAGGTCGCGGTTGGTGTCGGGGGCCTCAAAGATGATGTCATTGCTGTGCGTCCCCGGCAGCCCATTGCCGCCCGAAGCCCGGTAATCATTGGTAGCAATGACAAATTCCATCTGGTCATCAACTGGTTTGCCGTCATATTTCAGGTTGACGATGCGGTTGCTGTTTGGGTTGATCTCCCAGCCGCGGGGGCTGAAACGCGGCGGTTGGCTGAGGTCGATCTCATAAGTCACCCCGTAAATCACATCGAAATTATAGCTGGGAAAGGCCGGGTTCAGCAGTTCCTGATCGCTGTTGCCCGGTTCGATCTGGTTAAAGATCCCGGCCGAGCATTCCAGCCAGGCTTTCAGCTGAGCGCCGTTGATTTTGACCGCCCGCGCTACATTGGGGTGGATATAGATATCCGATATATTCTTGATCGCCACATCGCCAATGGCCACATCGGTATAGTAATCCGGCCCGCCGTGCCCGCCTGCTTTGAAAGGGGCGGCGGCTGACAGCACCGGCAGATCGGCATATTCGGTGCCTTTCAGCATTTCGGTGATGTAGGATTGCTGCGCCATGGTGGTGATTTGCAGGGTCGGATCATTGGCCACCAGCGCGAAATAGCTGTGCAGCGGCGCGGCGGTTTTGCCAACGCCGCGGCGGATATAGGCCAGAGTTTCGTCATGCTCTTTGGCGACACTGTCCAGCACATCCTGCTGGCTGGGCACCAGCGCGGTGATGCTGTTATCCGGGTTGCGCTGGGAAATCGGCTGGGTTTCGCTGGTGAAATCCAGCACTTTCCAATCATTGCCCGAGCGTTCAAGCAGCAGGTCAATCACCCCCAGATGGCTGCCCCAGAACCCGCCCATCACCGCAGGTTTGCCATGCAAAGCACCCTTGACGTTATCGACCCCATTCATTCCGGCAAATCGCGGCCCAGGAAACACCAGATGCTGGTGGCCGCATAAAATAGCATCAATCCCATCGACCAGTGCCAGTTGCAGCGAAGCGTTTTCCAGCCCTTCTTCGGTATTGGCCTCGGCAATGCCGGAATGCGACAGGGCGATGATCAGATCGCAACCGGTTTCTTTCATCTCGGGCACATAGGCGCGGGCGGTGGCGATAATGTCGCGGGCGATAACGCGGCCCTCCAGATGGCGGCGGTCCCAGTTGACAATCTGCGGCGGGGCAAAGCCGATCACGCCGATTTTCACCGGATGCGCCCGCCCTGCCCCATCTTGCAGGGTGCGGTTCAGAATGACATAGGGTTTGAACAGCGTCTGATCCTGGCGCGGCCCGCGGCCCAGCCGGGTCGCCACATTGGCCGAGACCACGGGAAACTGCGCCCCAGCCATGGCTTTGGTCAGAAACTCCAGCCCGTAATTGAATTCGTGATTGCCCAGCGTTGCAGCATCAAACCCCACCGTATTCATTGCCGCGATGATCGGGTGCAGATCGCCTTCTTTCAGGCCGCGCTCATAGGCGATGTAGTCGCCCATGGGGTTGCCTTGCAAGAAGTCTCCATTATCCAGCAGCAGCGAATTGGCCGCTTGATCGCGTATCCCCTTAATCAGCGACGCGGTGCGGGCCAAACCGACCGTATCGCGCGGGCTGTCGGAATAATAGTCATAGGGAAAGACATGCATATGCAGATCAGTGGTTTCCATGATCCGCAGATGGGCGTGATCATGCGCCGTGCGAGCAGAATAGGGGTGCAGAGAAATCAAAATCCACCTACGACGATTGCGGCCAGAAGCATCTGGCGGTTACTGTTTACATTTCTTCAATTAAAAAAGCTGATCGTGGGTCCATATTTGCTGAAAAACCAGACGGTCATGCGACTGCGGCGTAGCTCTATTCGCGTATGGGTAGTTATGCCAATAACCTTTAAGGCGAGCTGTGTGAAAAAGTGCGTAATAGTGGCTTTTTTGAAACAGTCGGGGGGATTTTCTTTTGGCTCGGAATAGGGAAACCCGTTGATGAGCAGCATTGGCGGCGGTGCTGGTTTGCTATAGGTTCAATTGTCACGATTGCGGTTCAACGTCATCTTGCGCCGTTTGCTGTTTCGGCTTTATATGGCCCGGTGGTTCTTGAGGGGTAAAGCATGGAACTGAAAGCGATAGAAGATATCGAAGCGCCGATTGATGTGGTGTTTCGGGTGGTTTCTGATTTTGAAGCGTTTGAGCGTGCGGCGCTGCGCCGGGGTGCCGGGGTCAGCCGGGTGAACCGGGATGGCGATCAGATCTTTCTGATTTCATGGGATATCAAGGCCAAAATCCGCGGCAAGAAACGGATGCTGAAAACCGATTTGACGCAGTTTAACGCTCCGAACACTCTTTGTGTTGTCACCCGCATTGGTGGTTTGCAGGGGGATACGGATATTGAGCTGGTCGCTCTGTCGCGCACCCGCACAAGGCTGAGCATTCATACCGAACTGAAAGCCAATTCGCTGAGCGCCCGCCTGTTGCTGCAAACCGCGCGTTTAGCCAAAGGGCGGTTGGAAAAGCGTTACAAATTGCAATGCGCCAAATTCGCCGAGGATATTGAAACGCGCTATAAAGCCGGGCAGCTGTCTTAGCCCATGTAGCCGGGGATGCTGGCCCTAACGGTGTTTCTCATCCGCCGGATAGACCCCCAGCAACGAGATATGGTCGGTGAAATAGTCCAACTCTTCCATGGCCAGCTGCACGTTTTTATCATCCGGGTAGCCTTCGATTTCGGCATAAAACTGGGTGGCGGAAAACGAGCCATCCACCATATAGCTTTCCAGCTTGGTCATATTGACGCCATTGGTAGCAAAGCCGCCCAGCGCCTTGTAAAGCGCCGCCGGAATGTTGCGCACCCGAAACACGAACGCCATCATCATCGCCCCATCGCCGCGGCGTTTCAGGTCCATATCGCGTGACATGACCAGAAAACGGGTGGTGTTTTTGTCGTGGTCCTCGATATGGCGGGCCAACACGTCGAGCCCGTAAATCTCGCCCGCCAATTCGGACGCCAGCGCCGCCAGCGCCGGATCGTTTTCCTCGGCCACATGCTGGGCGGAACCGGCGGTATCGGCCCCGGTGATGCGGTGGATCTTGTGCTTGCCAAGGAAATCGCGGCATTGGCCCAGCAGGACGGTGTGGCTCATGGCGTTTTTGACCTGCTCCAGCCGGGTGCCCGGGACGACCAGCAGGTTGATATGCACCCGCACAAAGGCTTCGTCGATGATATGCAACCCTGACGCGGGCAGCAGCTGATGGATGTCAGCCACCCGCCCATAGGTCGAGTTTTCAACCGGCAGCATGGCAAGATCAGCCGCACCGCTGCGCACACTGTCGATCACGTCCTCAAAAGTGCGACAGGCCACCGGCGTATGATCGGGCCGCGCCTGAATACACGCCTGATGGGAATACGCGCCGAGCTCGCCCTGAAATGCTATTTTTGCGGTCATATCGGTGTTCTTACCTGTTTTACTTTACCCAAAAGGCATGATCCTGATCTAACTATACCTTGAAATCCGGTAGGGGAAGTAGGTAGATTGTGCAAAAATCGTATTGCGAAGGATTGGTCATATGACTCGGAACAAATCATTGCGTGAACGGATCAGCGATTTCATCGAAACTCCGGTGATATATCTGATGGGGCCAGTGTGCCTTGCCATGCTGCTTTTGGCGGCTTCTTTTGTGTTTGAAACGCCGCAGTCGACACATGAAATGGCCGGCCATGCCAATGCGCATGGGGCGGCGGCGAAGCCCTCTCATTAATTCGCGGTTATTCCTTTCCCTCGGCGGTCTTCGATAGTATATAGTGACGCGCCGTCATCTTTTGTGTTAGGGGCAATGCGAATATCAAATCCGTATGTAAGTAGCTAAAACAGGTAGCCACATGAATATAACTTCGATTCTGACCAAAACACTTCTCGGGGTTGGTATCCCGTTTGTCATTGCAGCCCTTGGTTATATCGCGGCCAACGGCCTGTTCGTCACCCGAGGTCACCATGGGGATGAGCATTATCTGGCCAGCAAAGATCACGGGGCCGAGGCGGAAAAAGAAGTCGCCAAAGCCGAGCCGGTTTTTGAAGATTTGTTTGCCCAGGCCGATTTGTTTGCCTATTCTGACACGATGAAAGGGCTGGGCGGGCAATGGACGCCCGAACGTATGAACACGTTCCTGACCAAGCCCAAAGACATGGTGCCCGGCACCAAGATGAGCTTTGCCGGTCTGAAAAAGATGGACCAGCGGGCCAATCTGATCGCCTATCTGGCCTCCGTCACCGAATAAGGTTCAAGCGCGCCGGGAAGGCTCGGCGCGCTGTTTTTCCGGCAATCCTCTCGGATTGGTCAATTTCCTGTCAGTTGCCGCAATATCAGCTTGATTATTGCCGGAACACCGCTTTAGCTATCCCCCAAGGCCGATGCTGGCGAAACTTGACCGAAGGGATAGGATATGACGATGCCAAAGACCGGGCTGACCCGCAGCGGCCTGTTTGGATTGTGTTTGACGCTGAGTGTTGTTCTGGGTTTCGCCATCGCCAGCACCGCGCAGGCCGAACAGAAGATCATTAAATCTCATGGCATTTCCACATTTGGCGAGCTGAAATACCCCGCTGATTTCAAACATTTCGATTACGTCAACCCGGATGCGCCCAAGGGCGGCACCTTCTCCACCTGGGCTTTTGGCAGCTTTGACAGCCTTTCCCCTTACATTCTGAAGGGCAACGCCGCCAGCCTGTCTTCGATCTTTTTCGACAGCCTGATGAGCGGCAATCTGGACGAACCCGATGCGCTCTACGGGCTGGTGGCGCACAGCATCGAATATCCCGAAGATCGTTCTTGGGCGATCTTCCACATGCGCCCCGAGGCCACGTTTTCTGATGGCAGCCCGCTGAGGGCCGAGGATGTGGTGTTTTCGGTCAATGTGCTGCGGGACAAGGGCGAGCCCAGCTATAAAGTGTTGCTGAAAGATTTTGAAAACGTCGAAGCGTTGGACCCACTGACGGTGAAATTCACCTTCGCCAAAACCGGCCCGTTGCGCGAATTGCCCATGACCGCCGCCGGTCTGCCGATTTTCTCCAAAGCCTATTACGCCACCCGCGATTTCGCCGAATCCACGCTGGAGCCGCCGCTGGGTTCGGGTGCCTATAAGCTGCTGAACGCCGATGCGGGCAACTCGGTTTCCTATCAGCGGCGCGAGGATTACTGGGCCAAGGATTTGCCTGTGAATATCGGGCAAAACAATTTCGACGTGCTTAAGGTCAACTATTTCGCCGATTACACCACCGCGTTTGAATCCTTCAAAGGCGGCGCTTATGCCTATCGCGAAGAATTCCTGTCCAAGCTCTGGGCCACCTCTTACGAGTTCCCGTCCCGTGAAAAAGGCTGGGTGATCGTCGAAAGCCTGCCCGATGGTAACCCGGCCGGCACGCAAGGGTTCTGGTTCAATCTGCGGCGCGAGAAATTTCAAGACCCGCTGGTGCGTCAGGCGATCTCGATGGCGTTCAATTTTGAATGGTCCAACAAAGAGCTGTTCTATGGGCTGTATCAGCGCACCGACAGCTTTTGGGAGAACTCGGACATGCAGGCCGAAGGCGTGGCGCAGGGGCCGGAATTGCAGCTGCTCAAAGGGTTGACATCCAAGGTTGCGCCCGAGGTTCTGAGCGCGCCTGCCTTTGTTCCGGCGGTCTCCAGCGCCAAAAAGCTGGCCGATCGCCGGGTGTTGCGCAAGGCAGGCAAAATGCTGGATCAGGCCGGTTGGAAAGTGGGCAAGGACGGGTGGCGCTATAACGCCGCCGGTGAAAAGCTGACGATGGAGTTCCTCAATGACAGCCCGTCTTTTGAGCGCATCATCCTGCCTTATGCGCAAAATCTGGAGCGGCTGGGGGTTGAGGCGCGTTATGATCTGATTGACGGCACGCAAGCCAAGGACCGGACAAAGAACTTCGATTTTGACATCACCACGCAGCGCTATCGCATGTCGGATACGCCGGGCAATGAGCTACGGTTGATCTTTGGGTCCAAGACGGCCAATCTGCCCGGGTCGAGCAATCTGGCCGGGGTGGCGGACCCGGCGGTGGATGAGCTGATCGCCATCATCGAATCCGCAACCAGCCGCCAAGATCTGAATGTTGCCGTCAAAGCACTGGACCGCCTGCTGCGCAGCAAGCATATCTGGGTGCCGCAATGGTATAAGCCGGTGCATAACATCGCCTATTTTGACGTGTTTGACCGGCCCTATACCGATACACCGCCGAAAACCGGGCTGGGGGTGATGTCGATCTGGTGGTATAACCCGGAAAAAGCCGCGGCGCTGAAGGCCGCCGGGGCGTTTGTGGATCTGAAATAGAGCAGGCAGAGGATCAATGGGGGCATATATCTTACGGCGCTTATTGCTGATCATTCCGACGATGTTCGGCATCATGGTCGTCAATTTCGCCCTGACCCAATTCGTGCCTGGCGGGCCGATCGAACAGATTCTGGCCAATCTCGAAGGCGAGGGCGATGCGTTTCAGACGGTCTCGGGCGCGGGCGGAGATGCCGGGGGCGGCAGTGTTGGTGGCGAGGACCGCTATCAGGGTGCCCGCGGTCTGCCCCCGGATTTCATCAAGGAACTGGAGGTGCAGTTCGGCTTTGACAAACCCCCGCTGGAGCGGTTCCTGAACATGATGTGGAACTATCTGCGCTTTGATTTCGGCGAAAGCTATTTCCGGTCGGTCAGTGTGATTGATCTGGTGATCGAAAAAATGCCGGTCTCGATCACGCTGGGGCTGTGGTCGACGCTGATTGCCTATCTGATCTCGATCCCGCTGGGCATCCGCAAGGCGGTGCGCGATGGCAGCCGATTTGACACCTGGACTTCAGGCGCGATCATCGTCGCCTATGCCATCCCCGGATTTCTGTTTGCGGTGCTGTTGCTGGTGCTGTTTGCCGGGGGCTCGTATTGGCAGATTTTCCCGCTGCGGGGGCTGACCTCGAACAATTTTGACGAACTCAGCTGGGGCGGCAAGGTGCTGGATTATTTCTGGCATATCACCCTGCCGGTGATTGCCTCGACCATCGCATCCTTTGCCACCCTGACCTTGCTGACCAAAAACTCGTTTCTGGACGAGATCAAAAAGCAATATGTCATCACCGCCAAGGCCAAGGGGCTGTCGGAAAATTCGGTGCTGTATGGCCATGTGTTCCGCAACGCCATGCTGATCGTGATTGCCGGGTTTCCGGCGATGTTTGTCGGGGTGTTTTTCAGCGGCTCGGTGATCATCGAAACCCTGTTTTCGCTGGATGGGCTGGGCCGGCTGGGGTTCAAGGCGGTGTTGGAGCGCGACTATCCGGTGATGTTCGGCACGCTCTATTCCTTTGGCCTGCTGGCGCTGATCGTGGGGATCATATCGGATATGATGTATGTGTTCATCGACCCCAGAATTGATTTTGAAAGCCGGGGGAACTGATGCGTCTGAATGCCCTCAACCAACGCCGCTGGCGCAATTTCCGCCGCAACAAGCGGGCCTTTTGGTCGCTGATCATCTTTTCGGTGCTGTTCGGGTTGTCTCTGTTTGCCGAGTTCATCGCCAATGACAAACCGATTCTGGTCAATTACCGCGGCGAATACTACATGCCGGTGTTCCACTTCTATCCCGAAACCGAATTCGGCGGAGACTTCCAGACCGAGGCCGTTTACCGCGATATCGAGGTCAAATGCCTGATCATATCCGGTGGGCTCGAGCAATGCTGGGACGACCCGGAAGCGACGATTGAGTCCGCCAAAATCGGGCAGGTCGACGGGCAGGCGATCACCCCGGGCTGGATGATCTGGCCGCTGATCCCCTATTCCTATAACACCGTGGTCGACATCCCCGGCGTGGCTCCGTCGCCGCCGGATGCGCATAACTGGCTGGGCACGGATGACACCAAACGCGATGTGCTGGCCCGCGTGATCTATGGGTTCCGCCTTTCGGTGTTTTTCACGCTGCTGGTGTCGGGGATTGGCTCGATCATCGGCATCGCCGCCGGGGCCATTCAGGGCTATTTCGGCGGCTGGATTGATCTGGGCTTTCAACGCGTGCTGGAAATCTGGAGCGCAACCCCCTCGATCTACGTCATCATCATCCTGTTTTCCATTCTGGGGCGCAGCTTCTGGCTGCTGGTGTTCATTACCATCCTGTTTGGCTGGCCCGCTTTGGTTGGCGTGGTGCGGGCCGAATTCCTGCGGGCGCGTAATTTCGAATATGTGCGTGCGGCCAAGGCGCTGGGGGTGTCGGACCGGGTGATCATGTTCCGCCATATGCTGCCCAATGCGATGGTGGCAACGCTCACCTTTCTGCCCTTCATCATCACCGGCACCATCGGCACGCTGGCGATGCTCGATTTTCTGGGCTTCGGGCTGCCTTCGTCGCTGCCATCACTGGGCGAGATGACCCGACAGGCCAAAGAAAACATCCAGGCGGTCTGGCTGGGCTTCACCGCCTTTTTCACCTTTTCGATTCTGCTATCGCTGCTGGTCTTTATCTTTGAAGGCGTGCGCGATGCGTTTGACCCCAGAAAGACTTTTGAATGAACGATATTCTGGATATCCGGGATCTGTGCGTCACCTTCCAGCAGGACGGGCAACAGAGCCACGCCGTGCGGCATGTGTCGCTCAAGGTTGGCCGGGGCGAGACCGTGGCCATTGTCGGCGAAAGCGGCTCGGGCAAATCGGTCACGGCGCTTTCCACCGTGTCTTTGCTGCCCCCAAGCGCCCGGATCACCGGCAGCATTCTCTATGAAGGCCGCCAGATGATCGGCGCAGATGAGGCCGAGCTGCGCCGGGTGCGGGGCAACGACATCAGCTTTATTTTCCAAGAGCCGATGACTTCGCTCAACCCGCTGCACACGCTGGAAAAACAACTGGCCGAGAGCCTTTCGCTGCATCAGGGTCTACACGGCACCCCGGCACGCAACCGGATATTGGAGCTGCTGACCAAGGTCGGCATTCACGATCCCGAAACCCGGTTGGGCGCTTATCCGCATCAGCTCTCAGGTGGGCAGCGCCAGCGGGTGATGATCGCCATGGCGCTGGCCAACAAGCCCGATCTGCTGATCGCGGACGAACCCACAACAGCGCTGGATGTGACCATTCAGGCCCAGATCCTCGAATTGCTGGCCGAGCTGAAACAGACCGAACAGATGAGCCTGCTGTTCATCACCCATGATCTGGGCATTGTGCGCCGGATTGCGGATCGGGTTTATGTGATGAAGGATGGCGAGGTGGTCGAACAGGGGGCCACCGGCGAGATTTTTGAAAACCCGCAGCATGACTACACCAAGACTCTGCTCAATGCCGAAGCCGTTGGCCAGCCCGATCCGGTGCCCTCTGGTGCGACCGAGGCGGTCAATACCAGCGGCCTGCGTATCTGGTTCCCGATCTATCGCGGGCTGCTGCGGCGCACGGTGGGCCATGTCAAGGCGGTGAACGATGCCAGCATCTCGGTGCGACAGGGCGAAACCCTGGGCATTGTCGGCGAGAGCGGCTCGGGCAAGACCACTCTGGCGCTGGCGATCATGCGGCTGATTGCCTCTGAAGGGCCGATCGTGTTCATGGGCCAGAACATCGACGGCTGGAAATCCCGGCAGATGCGCAAGCTGCGCCGGGATATGCAGATCGTGTTTCAGGATCCGTTCGGTTCGCTTTCGCCGCGCATGTCGATTGAACAGATCATCGCCGAGGGTCTGGGCGTGCATGGTCTGGAATCGGGGCGCAACGAACGCGAGATGGTCGCCGACATCATGCAAGAGGTCGGGCTGGACCCGGCCCTGATGGATCGCTATCCGCATGAGTTTTCCGGCGGTCAGCGCCAACGCATTGCCATTGCCCGGGCGATGATCCTGCGGCCCAAATTGCTGGTGCTGGACGAACCGACTTCGGCGCTGGATATGACGGTGCAGGTGCAAATCGTCGATCTGTTGCGCAATTTGCAGCGCAAATACGGGCTGGCCTATCTGTTTATCTCGCATGATCTGCGGGTGGTGCGGGCGATGTCGCATCAGGTGATGGTGATGAAGCGCGGCGATGTGGTCGAGATGGGCGCGGCCTCGGATATTTTTGGCAATCCCAAAACCGACTACACCCGCCGCCTGATGGCCGCTGCATTTGGCGAAACCGGGGTGGTGGATGCCGCCGGATAAGCCCGAAACCCGCGAAAGGACAGAACCATGCCCCGTCAGGATCACCTGTCTGAATATCTGATCCGGCCCGACCCGGATAATCCGGCCCTGCTGCGTCAGGTGGCGGCGGTGGATCATCACGGCGACCCGCTACAGGTGCCGGTGATCGAAGAGCGCCCGCTGACGATTTTCCTGAACAGCCGCGAGATCGTCACTGCGATGACCATCGGCGATTACCCCGACTATCTGGCGTTGGGGTTTCTGCGCAATCAGGGGATGTTGAAGCCCGAGGACGACATCACCGGCATTGATTTCGATCAGGAGCTGGAAACCGTGGTGGTGCGCACCGCGATTGAGACCGATTACGAGGATAAGCTGAAAAAGAAAACCCGCACTTCGGGTTGCGCCGTGGGCACGGTGTTCGGCGATATGATGGAGGGGCTCGAGGGCGTGCGCTTGCCACAATGCCCGCTGCACAGCTCGTGGCTCTATGCGCTGGCGGACAAGATCAACCGCACCCCCAGCCTCTATCTGGCCGCCGGGGCGCTGCATGGGACGGTGCTGTGCCAGCGGGATAAGCCTCTGGTTTATATGGAGGATGTCGGCCGTCACAACGCGGTGGACAAGGTGGCGGGGTGGATGTTGTCGCATCAGATCAGCGGAGCGGACAAGATTTTATACACCACCGGCCGCCTGACCTCGGAAATGGTGATCAAGACCGCGATGATGGGCATTCCGGTGCTGGCGTCGCGTTCGGGCTTTACTGCCTGGGGGGTCGAGATTGCCAATCAGGTGGGGCTGACGCTGGTGGGCCGGATGCGCGGCAAGCGGTTTCAATGCCTGTCGGGCGCGGATCGGCTGATCTATGACACCGACCCGAACCAGATCGCCGACGAAGATCGCAAACACCGGCGCAAGGGGGCCGAAACGTGATGCAGCAACCTCTGGGAGTTATCCTTGCTGGGGGGCAAGCCCGGCGTATGGGCGGCGGCGATAAAGGGCTGATCCGACTGGGCGGGCAGAACCTGCTGGATTGGGTGATCGAACGTTTTGCCCCTCAGGTCGCGGATTTGGCGCTGAACGCCAATGGCGATGCCGGGCGCTTTGCCGATTATGGCCTGCCGGTGATCTCAGACAGCATCGCCGGGTTCGCCGGGCCTCTGGCCGGGGTGCTGGCCGGGCTGGATTGGGCCGCCATGCAGGGCGCGGATCACATCGTGACGGCAGCGGCGGATACGCCGTTTCTGCCGCCCGATCTGGTGCCGCGCCTGTTGCTGGCCGCTGAAACCGAACAAAAGCCGATCGCGCTGGCCGCCAGCCTTGACCCGGAACGCGGGGCGCTGCGCCAACCGACCTTTGGCCTGTGGCCGGTTGCGTTGCGCGATGATCTGCGCGATGCCCTGCAGGGCGGTTTGCGCAAGGTTGTATTATGGACAGATCAACACGGCGCCGCCACCGCCAGCTTTGAGGTGGAAAAGATTGATCCGTTCTTTAATGTTAACACGCCAGAGGATATGATATTGGCACATCAGCTGATTTCAGGGGAAGCAGAATGAAGATATTCGGGGTGAGCGGCTGGAAGAACTCGGGCAAAACCGGCCTGGTTGAACGTCTGGTTTCCGAAATCACCGGCCGTGGCTTCAGGGTGGCAACTTTGAAACATGCGCATCATGATTTTGACGTCGATCACCCGGGCAAGGACAGCTATCGCCACCGTCAGGCCGGGGCCAGCGAAGTGCTGCTGTCGTCGAAAAACCGCTGGGCCTTGATGCATGAGATGCGCGGCGAGGATGAGCCCTCTCTGGATCAGCTTCTGGCCCATCTCGCCCCCTGTGATCTGGTGCTGATCGAAGGCTACAAACGCGACCGCCACCCTAAAATTGAGGCCAACCGCGCCGCCACCGGCCAGCCTCTGCTGGCGCTTGAGGATGATACGGTGTGCGCGGTGGCCAGCGATCATGAGCCGGACGGGCTGAGCGTGCCGCTGTTTGATCTGGACGACACCGCCGGGATTGCCGATTTCATCCTGCGCCACTCCGGGCTGAGCGGGCAGAAAACCAGCACACCGCAACCGGTGCAGCCGGATTGCTTTACCCTGCCGCAAGGGGCGAAATGGATGCCGGTTGACGATGCCTTGGCGCATTTGCGCGGCCGGTTGGCTGCGGTCGTTGGCGTGGAAACAGTGCCGGTGCCCGCGGCGCAGGGGCTGGTTTTGGCGGCGGATCAGGCGGCGCTGCGCTCCAACCCGCCACAGGCCAATTCAGCGATGGATGGCTATGGCTTTGCCTATGATTCGGTCGCCGATGGGGCGCAGAGCCTGACCCTGCTGCCCGGTCGCGCCGCCGCCGGAGCCCCTTTTGCGGGCGTGGTGTCCAAGGGCTCGGCTGTTCAAATCCTGACCGGCGCGCTGATCCCGGACGGGGTGGATACGGTGATCATGCAGGAAAGCGTTGAACTGTCCCATGGTCAGGTGCATTTTACCGCTCCGGTCAAACCCGGTGCCAATGTGCGGGCCGCGGGCGAGGACATCTGCGCCGGTGAAACTGCACTGCCCGCCGGACACAAACTGCGCAGCCCTGATCTGGCTTATCTGACCGGGGTCGGGGTGGATCGGGTGCAGGTTTATCAACGGCTGCGGGTCGGGGTGTTGTCCACCGGGGATGAGCTGATCGCTGCCGATGCGGGTCAGGCCGCGCCCAGCAAGACCTATGATGCCAACCGGCCGATGCTGCTGTCTCTGGCTCGGCGTTGGGGCTATGAGGCGGTGGATCTGGGGCATGTGATGGATGACCGGGCGCTGCTGAAACAGGCGCTGGATGACAGCGTGGCCCGGGTGGATGTGATCCTGACCACGGGCGGGGCTTCGGCCAGTGACGAAGACCACGTTTCCGCCCTGCTGCGTGAAGAGGGCGCGTTGGAGGCATGGCGGATTGCGCTGAAACCGGGGCGTCCTTTGGCGCTGGGGGTTTGGCGGGGTCTGCCGGTTTTTGGCCTGCCGGGCAATCCGGTGGCGGCCTTTGTCTGTGCGGCGATTTTCGCACGACCTTCGCTGTCGCTGCTTTCGGGGGCGGGCTGGGTTAAACCGCAGAGTTTCATGCTGCCCGCTGCCTTTGCCAAATCCAAAAAGCCCGGACGGCGGGAATATTTGCGCGCCAGATTGCTGGAAGATGGCCGGGTAGATGTTTACAAATCCGAGGGCTCGGGCCGTATTTCCGGCCTGTCCTGGGCCGATGGTCTGGTTGAGCTGCCCGAGGAGGTGACCAGCATCAATCCCGGCGATTTGTTGCGTTATATGCCCTATGGTAGCTTCGGGATTTAGGGGGCGGGCCGGACGTGCCCGGAACTTTGGCCCTTAAAGCGTTAAGTGATGCTCTGTGTCTCAGGTATTTCGTCAAACGCCTTAATCAAACGTACCCGTCACCCGGCCCAACAGCATAAAGGCGCGGGCGGTGCGGGTGTCGGAAAGCTGGTTGATTTCCTGATCCGTGGCGTTGGCTTCAAATTCGACATAGGCCTTGTCAAATTCCCGCAGGAAATGATGCGCCGCATCGCGGAAAATCGCATCCTGACGCATCCGCCCGGCGCTTAACGCCAGACTCGAACGATCCCGCACCCCGCCAAGCGCCGCAATCCCGCGCCCGCGCTCTCCGGCGGCGAATTTGCGCCAGATTTCCGGGCGGGCCAGATCGGGTTTCAGGTCATCCATGTAGATGCCTTCCTGACTGAGCAGGGTCAGCACATCCTGAGCCGCCTGAATCAGCCGCGCGGCTTTGCGATCCTTCAGGGCGCGGCGCAACGCGGCAAAACCTTCGCGGTCATCGGCATTTTCCGGGAAATTCAGCGCCCGGATGAAATCGGCCAGCGACAGCGGTGGCACCATGTCTTCGGCCGGAGTGCCCAGAGCCAGGCTGGTCTGATCCTCATCCTCGGCCTGAGGCCGTTGCAGAGTCTTGTGCCCGCTGGGGCCGCTGCGCGATGAGGTGAAGGTGGCAATCACAGTTTCGGTCTGTTTTTGCGCGGCAGCGATTTCGTCGAGCTTTTTCTCGACTTCGGGCTGCACCATGACCACACCGGATTGCGCCTGCGCCACATAGCTTTGACGCATCGCATCAATCGACGCCTGCAAGCGGGCCGATTCGGTGTGCATGATCCGGGCCGAACGCGCCGCCAGCGCTCCGACCCAAATCACTGCGATTGGCAGGAACATGGCCAGAAATTTCATCACGAACACCACGGCAGCCGGGGTGCCCTGACCATCGCCGGACGGTGCAAAGGCGAAAAACAGCAAGCTACCGATCAACCACAATAGGCTGAGCCCCAAGGCAACGATTTCCGCAATCGTAATCGCGCTGCCTGCCCTGCGGCCATAGATCCCCAGATCAATCGGTGTCTTTTTGTTTTCGTCGCTCATTTGCCAGACGGGCTATTTGTAGGTGATGTTCAGGATTTCATAGGCCTTTTCACCACCGGGGGTTTTCACTTCGATACTATCGCCCTCTTCTTTGCCGAGGGTTCGCCGACGATCTGATAGGTCTTTTCTTCGTCCGTGTCCTCATCCACCAGCTGCACGGTCGCGCCAAATTTGATGCTGCCCGACAGGCTGGCGGGATCGATCACATCCGCCAGGCCCAAAATAGCCTCAAGCTCTTTGACTCGGCCCTCAATAAAACTCTGTTTTTCACGGGCGGCGTGGTATTCGGCGTTTTCCGACAGGTCACCATGCTCGCGCGCTTCGGCAATGGCGCGAATGACGGCGGGGCGCTCGATGGTTTTCAGTTTCTTCAATTCTTGGTCAAGCGCAGTGTAACCCGCGCGGGTCAGGGGTATTTTTTCCATGGGTCTCTTTAACAATGAACAAGGCGCAAAATGGGCCGTTGATGGCAAAAGAACCGACCGCAGGGGTGAATGCAAGAGAAATAAAGTGTTTGACGATAATCATGCAAAATTTCGGCAAGGTTTTTAGGCATATTATCGCTGAGCGTTGTTTTTTACGCCGAATCAACCGATTCTGCGGTGGTCTCGGGCAAAGAGCCGGGACAAATTGCCCGATAATGCGCTGTTATGATTGCTCTTATCGGCGGGTTCAGGTAACGAATAGATAGCCATAATACGCAACGCATGATGGTGCGGTAGCAGAGCGATAGGAAAAAAGATGACCGATATTGAACGCGAAGCAATGGATTATGACGTAGTGATTGTGGGCGCGGGACCTGCGGGATTGTCTGCGGCAATACGGTTAAAAGAGCTTGATGCGGACCTCGATGTTGTTGTGCTTGAGAAGGGCTCGGAAGTGGGGGCGCATATTCTGTCTGGCGCGGTTCTGGACCCGATCGGGTTGAACAAGTTGTTCCCGGATTGGAAGGAAAGAGGTGCGCCGCTGAATGTGCCGGTCAGTTCCGACAAATTCCACATTCTGACCGCCAAGCACCACATCCCGATTCCAACCTGGCCGATGCCGCCTTTGATGGACAATCACGGCTGCTACATCGTGTCGATGGCCAATGTCTGTCGCTGGCTGGCCGAACAGGCCGAAGAGCTGGGGGTCGAGATTTTCCCGGGCATGGCCTGTTCCGAGTTGGTCTACGCTGAAGACGGCCATGTTTGCGGCGTTGTCGCCGGTGAATTTGGCAAAAACCCGGATGGCACCCCATCAGATGCTTATGAGCCGGGCATGATCCTGAATGGCAAATATGTGTTCCTGTCCGAAGGGGTGCGGGGCTCTTTGGCCAAGGAAGTGATCGCCAAATATGATCTGGATGCCAAATCCGATGTCGCCAAATTTGGCGTTGGCATGAAGGAAATCTGGGAAATCGACCCAGAGAAGCATCATGAAGGTGCGGTGATCCACACCATGGGCTGGCCTTTGAACAAACGCGCTGGCGGTGGCTCGTTCATTTACCATATCGACAACAATCAGATCTATATCGGCTTTGTGGTGCATCTGAATTACAAAGACCCTTACCTGTCGCCCTATAACGAATTTCAGCAATTCAAGCACCACCCGATGGTGGCCAAGCTGCTTGAGGGCGGCAAGCGCGTGGCCTATGGCGCACGGGCGCTTTCTGAGGGCGGCTGGCAGTCCATCCCCAAGGTCACATTCCCCGGCGGCGCTCTGCTGGGCTGTTCCGCCGGGCTGGTCAACGTGCCGCGCATCAAGGGCAACCATAATGCGATGGTCTCGGGCGTTATTGCCGCCGAGGCCGCCCACGCGGCGATCAAAGAGGGGCGCTCGGGCGATGAGCTGACGGCCTATGAGACCGAGCTGCGCAGTGGCGAAATTGCCAAAGACCTGAAGCCTGTGCGCAATGTCAAACCGATCTGGTCAAAGCTGGGGATGTTCCCGGCGCTGATGCTGGGCGGGTTTGATATGTGGGTGGCCAACCTGACCGGCTGGAACCCGCTGGGCACTTGGAAACATGGCAAGAGCGATGCCGATTGCACCCAGCCCGCCGCGGGGTTCAAGCCGATTGACTATCCCAAGCCGGATGGCAAAATTTCGTTTGATCGCCTGACCAATGTCAGCTTTTCGGCCACCAACCACGAAGAAACCCAGCCCTGCCACCTGAAACTGGCCGATCCTGATCTGCCGATCTCGGTCAACCTGCCGGTTTATGACGAGCCGGCCCAGCGCTATTGCCCGGCCGGGGTTTACGAGGTGATCGCCGAA
This sequence comes from Rhodobacterales bacterium, assembly GCA_002748285.1. Lineage (GTDB taxonomy): Bacteria > Pseudomonadota > Alphaproteobacteria > Rhodobacterales > Rhodobacteraceae > Profundibacter. The sequence continues at coordinate 2,137 of PDSA01000047.1, read as the reverse complement.
GACGGGGCCGAGCCGCGCTTTCAGGTGAATTTCCAGAACTGCGTGCATTGCAAAACCTGCGACATCAAAGACCCGGGGCAGAATATCACCTGGACAACGCCTCAGGGCGGTGACGGGCCGAATTACCCCAATATGTAACGGTTTCTTGACTCAGACTGCGCAGCATTTCGCCGCCCGACATTGATTTGACGGGCGCGAGCGATTAGCTTGGGGGTACCCGTATCTGAAAAAGGTCTGATCCCCCGTGTTTCACATCCCCCGAACTTCGTTTGCAGCCCTTGCTTTGGGCCTGATTCCGGCCCTTTTGGCCCCCGCGGCGCAGGCTCAGGCCCCCGCCGGGGCTTACCTTGCGGCGCGTCATGCCAGCTTTTCGCATGATTACGCTGCCGGAGCGCGGTATTATACGCAGGCGCTGCTCTATGATCCCTCCAACCCCAATCTGATGGCCAATGCGATGATGTCATTTGTCGGGCTGGGTGATGTGGAGCTTGCCGTGGGCGTAGCCGAAAAGATGGCCGCTGACGGAGTGGTCAGTCAGGTTTCGCGCATGGTGCTGATCAGCCATCTGATCAAACAGCAAAAATACGATCAGGTGATCGACATGCTGTCCAAAGGCGAGGCGGTCAGCGCCGTGGTCGATTCGCTGGCCATGGGCTGGGCCGAGCTGGGGCGCGGCAATATGGTGCAGGCAATTGAGTATTTCGGTGCAGTCGCCAAAGAGCGCGGCACCCGGGCGTTTGGCCTTTATCACATGGCGTTGGCGCTGGCCTCTATCGGCGATTTCACCGGGGCCGAGCGGATTTTCTCGGGCAAGGCCCATGGCCCGCTGCGGGCCACGGTGCATTCGGTGTTTGCCCATGTGCAGGTTCTCAGCCAGCTGGGGCGCAATAAAGAAGCGCTCGAGCTGTTGGGGTCGGTGTTTGGCGACAGCCCCGATCCGCGCATCCAGCATGTCCGTGATGCGCTAGAGGCCGGCGACAAGCTGCCCTTTGACGTTGCCACCACACCGGCGGAAGGCATGTCCGAGGTGTTCTTTACCCTGGCCAACGCGATTGAGGGCGAAACCGACGACAGCTACACACTGGTTTATTCGCGCATGACCGAATTCCTCAAGCCACAAAACGCCGATGCGGTTTTGCTCAGCGCCGGGTTGCTCGAGCGGCTGGAGCGCTTTGATATGGCAACCAAAGCCTATAACAGCATTGCGCGTTCGGATGCGTCCTTTTATGCGGCCGAGCTGGGCCGGGCTTCGGCACTGCGCAAAGCGGGCAAGACCGACACCGCGATCGAAGTGCTGCAACAGCTGGTCAAAAGCCACGGCAATTTGTCCCAAGTGCATTCCGCGCTGGGCGATCTTTTGCGCCGGCAAGAGCGCTATGACCAAGCCATTACCGCCTATGATCAGGCAGTCCGGTTGATTGGTGCGCCGCTGACTAGCGATTGGTTTTTATATTACGCCCGCGGTATTTGTTTTGAGCGCAACGATCAATGGGACAAAGCGCAGGCTGATTTTCAGATGGCGCTGCGGCTGAAACCGGATCAGCCGCAGGTGATGAATTATCTGGGCTATTCGATGGTGGAAAAGGGCATCCAGCTGCAAGAAGCACTGACCATGATCAAAAGCGCGGTGCGGGCGCAGCCTAATGATGGCTATATCACCGATTCTCTGGGTTGGGCGCTTTACCGGCTCAACCGTTTTGATGAGGCCATCGGCCATATGGAACGCGCAGCCCAACTGGTGCCGGTTGATCCGGTGATCAACGATCATCTGGGCGATACGCTGTGGGCGGTGGGGCGTAAGAACGAGGCCCGGTTCCAATGGCGCCGCGCCCTGTCCTTTGAGCCCGAAGAAACAGATATGGTCCGCATCCGGCGTAAGCTTGAGGTCGGGTTGGATCAGGTTTTGCACGAAGAAGGGGCCAAACCGATTCAGCGATTGGTTGAGGATCGTTAAAACGCTATGCGAAGAAGCTTAACCTGAAACAGATAAGGGCACCCGAAGGTGCCCTTAATTCTTTCTATCCGACTGTCACCAGCGGATTATTCGATAATTTTCGACACCACGCCGGCACCCACGGTGCGGCCGCCTTCACGGATCGCAAACCGCAGACCGTCTTCCATGGCGATTGGCGCAATC
>PDSA01000050.1 GCA_002748285.1 Rhodobacterales bacterium | reverse complement strand
AGCAAAAGGCGGATGAGGCGACTTTCTCGCGTCGTGCGTTGGCTGTGGACAAGGAACGGGCGATTGCCGAAAACGAGCTGCAAAACCAGATTGAGCTGGAAAAAGGCTGGTTACTACAAAACCCACGGGCTGCGCAAAAATGCGACGATCGAGCTTTATCTGGCTGGCTGTGATGACGAAATGGTCAAGGCAGTCACCGGTCATTCAGGTGTTGAGATGTTGAAGAAATACGGTGGACCAATCCGGCAGAGGGAATTGGCGAAGCGTGCCCAGGAAGCAAGAAATCAAATGGAACGAAGCAGAACCGAAACGTGAAAGTTTCAACGGTTGTTTCAATAATGGCAGTGAAGGAGAAAGAGGATGACGCAAGTCATTGATTTTATTGGAGGCGAGTACCGGAATCGAACCGGTGTACACGGATTTGCAATCCCCGATCTTATTTAATGATAACAATCACTTAAATGATTTTTGGTATCAGGACATAAGTCGAACGCAGGAAGAACGTGATACCCGAGAGGTTTGCGCTCCGGAAAAAGGCCGCCTTCAGCTAATTGGCCAGCTCTCGCACCGAAGTTTCCGTCAGAAAAAGAAAGTCGCCGGAAGGGTTGCAGCCCTGTCCGACGACACAAAAAAGCTCATTGCCTCATCTGAATACCAGAAACCCCAGAATCTCGCAAGCTCGGGTCAAGAGGTGCGGTCATGACCCAGCACCTTATACATGGCGGCTTACCTGCCGACATGACACGCTACCGGCTGAAACTTTTGCTACAGCAGGCAAGGGTCGCTCTCGGCCTGTCGAGCGGGGCGCTCAAGTATCTCGAATTCGCGATAGATAACTGCCAGCCGTCCGATTTCCAGCAGGGCCGAATATGCGCCATCTGGCATTCGCTGGAGCGGCTTGCCGTGCTCCTTGGATTGTCGAAGCGCCAAATTACCAGAATTGAAGCTGAACTGGTTGGTGCAGGTCTGATCAAACGCACTTACCCCGAACGCAAAAGCCGCTCCGGTGAACGCGTTGATGGTGTGATCAAGCGTGCGGCGGGCATCAACCTGGCCCCGCTTATCGAACGGGCGGAGTACATTCGGTTTCTGGTCAGCCGTCAGATGCTGGCTCATGAAGACCGCAAGCAGTTGTGCGAGCATATTCAGGGCCTCTTTCGGCAGATACGGGATCTGGATAACGCTGATGCCGATGAGGCAGCGACCTGCATTTTGCCGCGTCGTCGGCCCACTGAGTTGAGCGACATAAAGAAAATGCAGGAGGTTGCTGAGGCGCTGGAAGCCGTGCTTGCAGATTTTTCGGCAGTTATTCTGTCCGCCGAGCCGATGCAGCGGCGGGCGCAGCCACCGGAGGTCGATCCTGTGCTGCTGGCGGCGGTCGGGCGTGCGGGCAACAATCTCAACCAGATCGCTCGTGCTATGAACACTGACCGCAAGGCGGGCCGCGCTATCGACCTGATCGTCGTGCGAACGCTCTTGATGACTTTGGACCGCCAGCTCGCCGAAATTGTTGCGGAGCACTCAAGATGATGGTGCGCTTCTTTACCCATGGGGACGGATCGGGGCGCGCGGCGGTCGAATACTTGCTGGCCGAGGAAGTCGCCGCCTATTCCGAAGACCGCAAGCGCATCGCGGGCCAGACCATTCGACGGGACGTGGTGCCGGAGGTGCTGTCAGGCGACCCCGACCTGACTCGCGCCCTGATCGACAGCAATAGCCGGAAATGGCGCTATACCAGCGGCGTGGTCGCCTTTCATGCGGAAGATGATCCCTCCGAAGCGGTTCAGGCGGCTTTGATGGCCGATTTCGAGAAAGCCGCCTTTGCGGGTCTTGAAGGGGATCAGGCGAATATCCTCTGGGTGCGCCATAAACATATGGGCAACGTGGAGCTGCATTTCCTGATCCCGCGCGTGGAACTTCACCACAACCGCTCGTTCAACCCGGCCCCGCCGGGATCGGAAAGCGCATGGTCAAGCCGGTGCTCGATTTTGGCGACCGGAAACAGGTCAAGGAAGCGATCCAGACGCTGATCGTGCAACAGATCGAGGCCGGTGAAATCCGCAACCATGCCGATGTTCGCGCCGCCCTGGCCGAACTCGATGGCCTGGAATTCAAACCGCTGACCGACAAACAGCTTGAGAAACGCCGCAAGGCCGATGCGGAAGAGGCCCGAGGTGGCAAGCCCCGCAGGCACGACACCCGCATCACCATGCGCGTCGCGGGCACCTCGGACAGCCAGAACACACTCCGATTAGAGGATCGCATTTTCCATGAAGACTGGACCGCAGATGAATACTTTGCTGCAAAGCCTGCAAGCGAAGGTCGAGACGCAAACCCACGCGACCGGATCCACGACCGGACGGCCAACCAAGTCGAGGAACAAGCTCGCAAGATACGGCAGGCGACAGCCGAGCTGGAAGCCAGCCGGAAGGAATGGCGCACGGTGACGTGGAAAACCATGCTGCCGACCTATCTGGCCGGGGTCTTGCTGACCTTCTGGGTGCTCTTGATGGCCGTGCAATTGACCTTTCCGGAACCGCAGAACACGACGCCCGAGCTGGGGTTGGCGAGCTTCGGTCTCGAAGGGGCGAGGGTAACTCATGGCCCAGGCAGATTAGGTCGAGTTCTGAGCCTGCCACGCGGGGTCACGCTGGCCGATTGCCCGATCCCCAACCTGAACGGCGGCGAAGTCTGCGTCGAGACCGCAACCACGAGGTAAACCATGTCACACCCGCAACTGACGCCATTCGAGACCGCATTGCTGCGCGCTGTCGAAGAACTGAACACGACATTCGAGGATGGTTTGAAGAGCGCCAACGCCTCACCAAGAGAGTTCGAGGCCTTGCATCGCGCATTCAATCGCTTCGCGACCGACTTGGAGAAACGCTTGACCGCCTTGGAGCGGCAGCAGGCGGAATTGCGGCAGCTATTGGAGGCTGGCTAACCCGGCGAGCTGCGCACCGAGAAGAAGTTGAGCAGAGCAAGCCTAAGCCACGAGGCGCGGCTCCCGCGCCATTGTCAAATGGCCCGAAATTCTAAGCAAACGAAAGGACACAACCATGAACTTTGGAAAAAGCATCATCGACCAGATTCAGGACGCCTTGGGCGAAATGGAAGACACGGGCTTTTTGGATGATTTGGTAAACAACACCGAAACAGTAGGGGAAGACGTCGAGCCGCCATCACCCAAAATACCTCGAACGCAGGACAAGCAGACCGAACCGCGCTAACTTGTCAGGCGGTGGACGTGAATTTCCAGCCGATCAGTCTTGCCGGTTCACGATACGGGCTTTGCCGTCTTTGGCGGCGGTCAGCAGGGTACCTTGTAGTTTCGCCGTGAATTTCGAACTGAAAGCACCAAGCGGTGTGCGGTCCTCAAAAACATAGGAGCGCTCAAACACATCGCTGTTGAACTCGTCCAGCATGACCCAGCAGGGCTTTTCGGTGTCGAGGCCAGCGCGTTTGGCCTCGATCTCAGGCACTGCAATAGCAATCCGCTCGTCCATGGGCGGCTGCGTTGTGATGGGAACGATGAACAGCAATGTGTTGCCATCCGCGTTTGCCGTGGTGACGGCCATGCAGACCGGGCGAGGCTTGCGACCTTCTGTTTCGCCCTGGATTTGCTGGCGCTTCCAGAGAAATGGATAGGTGAAGACGTCACCGGCGGCGGGCTTACGCATCTGGCGTAGCGCCATTGGCAAGGTCTCGCTCTAAGGCGGCAATCATCATGGCCTTCATCTCGGCAGGCATATCCTCCAACGTATGCGCCTGCTGATCCATTGTGCCTGTCAGTGCCTCGTAGCGCTCAAGGCTCATCAGCACGAACCGTGGCTTGCGATGCTTGGTGATTGCCACCGGCGCACGGCTGGCCGCGTCGAGAATGTCACCCGTCTTGCGCGCCAGATCGGCGGCGGGAAAGTTCTGAATG
>PDSA01000046.1 GCA_002748285.1 Rhodobacterales bacterium | reverse complement strand
GGCTGGATCGACGCCCATTCCGCGTCACTGAGCCAGTAGAGGTTCTTCGCCATGACATACTCCCGCCTGATTCTGACGAAAGTAAATCAGATCAAAGCCCCAAGGGGAATCCATTAATTGAGTACGAAGCCTAAATCACAAACTCAGCCACCGCCTCGTCATTGGTGATGTCACTATAAGCAAAGCCAGCGGCGTCGAGCCGGGTGAACAGAGCCTCAAAATTATTGGCATCGGTGGTTTCAATCCCGATCAGCACCGAGCCAAAATTGCGGGCGGACTTTTTCAGATACTCAAAGCGGGCAATGTCATCATCCGGGCCGAGAATACCCAGAAAATCCCTTAACGCCCCGGGGCGCTGCGGCAGGCGCAGGATGAAGTATTTTTTCAGACCCAGATAGCGCTGGGCACGTTCCTTGACCTCGGGCAGGCGCTCAAAATCGAAATTGCCGCCAGAGGTGACGCAGACCACGGTCTTGCCCCTGATCTGATCGGCCAGATCGGGCAGAGCGTCGATCGACAGCGCCCCGGCGGGCTCTAACACCACGCCTTCGACATTCAGCATTTCGATGATCGTGCTGCAAATGCGGTCTTCGGGGGCCAACAGGATGTTCTCAGACGGCACATCTTTCAGAACCTCGAAATTCTCTTTGCCGATTCGCGCTACCGCCGCGCCATCGACAAAGCTGTCCACCACGTTCAGCGTCACCGGCTTGCCCGCTTCAATCGCGCTTTTCAGGCTGGGTGCGCCCTGAGGTTCGACGAATCGGACCTCGGTCTGCGCCCCTTGCTCAGCCAAATAAGACACCACCCCCGATGATAGCCCGCCACCGCCCACCGGCAGCACGATCATATCCGGGGCTTTGCCCAGCTGTTGCAGGATTTCGACAGCGACCGAAGCCTGCCCTTCGATCACATCCACATCGTCAAACGGTGCCAGAAAATGCGCCCCGACCTCGGCGCAATAGGCCTGAGCCGTGGCCAGTGTATCGTCAAAATAATCCCCGGTCAGACGGATTTCGACATTGTCACCGCCAAACATCCGGGTCTTATCAACCTTTTGCTGCGGCGTGGTCACCGGCATGAAAATCATCCCTTTGACCCCGAAATGACGGCACACATAGGCCACCCCCTGCGCATGATTGCCTGCACTGGCGCAGACGAACACCGCCTGATGGTCAATCACCTTGCGCATCGCATTCAGCGCTCCGCGAATTTTATAGGACCGCACCGGCGAGAGGTCTTCCCGCTTTAGCCAGATATCCGCCCCGTAACGCGCCGACAGGTGGTCGTTGCGTTGCAGCGGCGTGGTCTGGAACAATTCGCGCATGGCCTGGCTGGCAATCCGCGCCTTTAGAGAAAAATCTGCCATTTGCTAAATCCTACGCCCCTCAACATAAACACCGTAAAGCGTGGTCAACACGCTGCTGGCGACCATCATGATAATCCAGCCCAGCACATAGGAATAGATCATGCTGATCACCGAAGTCGGGGCCGAATCCAGCATTTGCGGGATTTGGGTCAGCACGATAAAGCCAATGGCGATCAGCGAAAGCTGGGCGATCACACCCGAAGCCTCAGCGGTTTTTTCCCAGGATTGAGAGAGGCTCATGGATTGGCCAATTGCCACCGCCGGCAGCACCAGCGCCAGACGGTAAAACACATAGATCAGCACCGCGAAAACGCCGAGTTGCACCAGCGCGATGCCAAAAAACTGGCCCAGCGCCAGCCCGATCAGCACATAGGCCAACCCCAGCAGCACCCCCAGCCCGAGGGATTTGCCAAAATAGCTCAGCAGCGCGCCCCCGTGAAAGGCCGGGATCACACCGCCGTCATTTTCCTGCAACAAAATATAGCGATGCCAGCTGATCGCGATCCACAGGCCGGTGACAGTGTTCACCAATATCATCAGCCCCAGCGCCAACCAGAACCCATCCGGCGCGGCCATCGGCACCCCCATGCTGGCGCTCATCTGCATGGCGACCAGAACCGCGCCATAGTTATGGCTGAAATAGACCCCAACCGCTACCTGAACTAGATAGAGCAGCAGTGAAATCCGGAAGGCGGCGGTTAGGTTGTTGAAAACCATCCCGGCAGAGTGCCTGAATATAGCCCAGCTTTGCATGTGCTGCCCTTTGTCCAAAACGCGTTGCGCGTTGATACCCGTCGTTTCAGGCCGGGGTCAACCGGCCCGGCTTGCTCTTTGCTGCAAATAACGCTAATCGCGATGGGAATTCTATTGGATGTTGGAGAAACAAAATGTCTGCGCCGAAAAAAGTTGTGCTGGCCTATTCCGGTGGCCTTGATACCTCGATCATTTTGAAATGGCTGGAAATCGAATATGGCTGCGAGGTGGTGACCTTTACCGCCGATCTGGGGCAGGGGGAAGAGCTGGAACCCGCCCGCAGAAAGGCCGAGCTGCTGGGGGTCAAGCCCGAGAACATTCATATCGAAGATCTGCGCGAAGAATTCGTGCGCGATTTCGTGTTCCCGATGTTCCGCGCCAATGCGCAATATGAGGGGCTCTATCTGTTGGGTACCTCGATCGCCCGGCCTCTGATCTCAAAACGTCTGGTCGAAATCGCCGCCCAGCACGAGGCCGATGCGGTCTCGCACGGGGCCACCGGCAAGGGCAATGATCAGGTCCGGTTCGAACTGGCCGCCTATGCGCTGAACCCCGATATCAAGGTGATTGCGCCGTGGCGTGACTGGGATCTGTCCAGCCGCACCCGATTGCTGGAATTTGCCGAGCAGCACCAGATCCCGATTGCCAAGGACAAACGTGGCGAAGCTCCGTTTTCGGTGGATGCCAATTTGCTGCACACCTCATCCGAAGGTAAAGTGCTGGAAGACCCGGCCATCGCTGCCCCTGATTACGTTTATCAGCGCACCGTGCATCCCGAAGACGCGCCGGATCAGGCCGAGTTCATCGAGATCACTTACGAGCGCGGCGACCCCGTGGCGCTGAACGGCAAGGCGCTGTCTCCGGCTGAAATGCTCACCGCCTTGAACGAGCTGGGCGGCAAGCACGGCATTGGCCGGCTCGATCTGGTCGAGGGGCGTTTTGTCGGCATGAAATCGCGCGGCATTTATGAAACCCCGGGCGGCACCATCATGCTTGAGGCCCATCGCGGCATTGAAAGCATCACTCTGGACCGGGGTGCTGCGCATCTGAAGGACGAGCTGATGCCGAAATATGCCGAGTTGATCTATAACGGTTTCTGGTTCAGCCCCGAGCGTGAAATGCTGCAAGCGCTGATCGACCATTCGCAGCAGCATGTCTGCGGCACGGTGCGGTTGAAGCTGTTCAAGGGCATGGTGCAGACGGTGGGCCGCTGGTCGGATCAGTCGCTTTATTCCGAAGAACATGTGACCTTTGAAGACGATGCCGGTGCCTATGATCAGGCCGATGCCGCCGGGTTCATCAAGATCAACGCGCTGCGTCTAAAACTGCTGGCCGCGCGGGATAAGCGTTTGAAATAAAGCTCTTTTTTGACTTTTCCCCTCTTGGCGTAATCCGGCTGCGGATGTCAGGAGGGGAGGGCGATCTTGATCGGTGCCCCCAAATGTTACAGGCTCGCACTACTCAATCAGATCGGCCCAGATGTTGGTTCACCGTGATAAAAGCTGGCCATTTTGCCAGACATTACGGATGTGCAGATCATCGCCCAAATGGATGAAATCGGCATTTGCGCCGGGGACAAGCTGCCCAATCTGTTGGCTTTTGCCCAATAGCTGCGCCGGATAGAGCGAGGCCATGCACAACGCCTGTTCCGGCGTCACCCCCACCTGCTGCACCATGAACCGCACGGCTGAAATCATATCCAGATCGGCCCCGGCCAGAGTGCCATCGGCCAGGGTCAGCCGGCCCTTTTGCCGCAAAATCCTGCGCCCTCCCAGCTGGAATTCCTGCAAATCACTGCCAAGAGTCGCCATCGCGTCGGTGACAAGGTAAATCCGCCCCGGCCCACGTTTGGCCGCCAGCGCGGTTTGAATGGCGGGCACGCTGACATGGATGCCATCAGCGATCAGACCCGCCGACAGCCCGGGCAGGTTCAAAGCCGCCCCCACCATGCCCGGCGCGCGCCCCTGAAACGGGCTCATGGCGTTGAACAGATGCGTCACGCTGCTGGCCCCGGCTTCGGCGGCGGCGCGGGCGCTGTGATAATCGGTGTCGCTGTGCCCCAAAGAAACCACCGCCCCTGCCGCCGAGAGCTGGCGGATTTGTGAATTGCGGGTGTTTTCCGGGGCAACCGTCAGCAGCAGATTGGGCAGGTGATGCGCCAGATGGGTGAGGGTTTCGCAATCCTGATCGCTCATCGGGTGGATGAATTTGGCCTCATGCGCCCCTTTGCGCGCCACCGACAGATGTGGCCCCTCCAGATGCAGCCCGATGATTCCGGGGATTTTTTGCAGGGTGGCCTGCCGGGCGGCCTCGCAAGCTTTGGCCATAACCTCGAGGCTGTCGGTAATCAGGGTCGGCAACAGCGACGTGGTGCCGAACTGCAGATGCGCCACCGCAATCCGGCGCAGAGTCTCAACCGAAGGGCATTCATTGAACTGCACCCCACCGCCGCCATTCACCTGCACATCAACGAAACCGGCGCTGATCAGACCGCCGTCCAGCGCGGTGATCCGGCTGGGCTGAGGAATGTCTTGAACGCCCACGATTCGGGCGATTTTGCCGCCCTGCACCAGCAAGGCATGATCGCGCCGCCGGATTGTTCCGTCAAAGATGTCAGCCCCGGTAAAGGCTTGGATTTCAGACGTTGCACGCAATGGCTTGTTCCCTTTTTAGCTTACGACCGGATCGTATCGCATTGTGCCGGGAAGTCAAAATCACGGCCCGACCGACCAAAGCCGCTGCGCCGCCTGATCCCAGCCCAAGCTCATCTCTCCGGCGTCATTCACCACAACCGGGCGCTTCATCAACGCCGGATGCTCTTGCAACAACGATACAGGATCCTGCTGGCGCTGGGCTTCGTCTAGAGTGCGCCATGTGGTCGAGCGCCGGTTCAGCAGAGCGGCCCCGAACTGCGCATGCCAACGCTCCAGATCGGCCCGGTCGATCGGCTCATTTCGCACATCAACCAGAGCCACATCATGCCCCGCCGCCTGTAGCGCTTTTAAGGCGCGGCGGCATGTATCGCAGTTTTTCAACCCATAGAGTTTCATCTTATCCCCGCTCATTTTCCGGCACTATAACGCCTGCCGAACCGATCCCAAACGCATTATACTTGCTTTTTACCCAAAATTGCCTACCGTTTTCATCAGCGCCGGTTTTTATAAACACAGAGGACTTGAAGAAACGGAGAAAACGGATGGCGACTGGCACCGTGAAATGGTTTAATACAACAAAAGGTTTTGGGTTCATCGCGCCCGATGCTGGTGGAGATGATGTGTTTGTGCATATTTCCGCGGTTGAAGCAGCCGGGCTGACTGGGTTGGCGGATAATCAAAAGGTTGAATACGAAATGATCGAAGGCCGCGATGGCCGCTCCAGCGCAGGTGAACTGAAGCTGATTGATTGATCAGGGCCACGCACAACGCTCCGGCATATGGGCTGACATATCGTCCTCATGGCCTCGCTCTGATATTCCGGGTGGGGCCGTGTCGTTTTTTGGGCGAATATTGCGCAACCTCTTGCCAATTTTCATTTTCTGAAAAGAAAAGCTTGAAACTTGTCAGGAATGCTGCCATCTGTGCCGTGTGACGACAGACTTATTCTACCCGCCTCCTTACTTTCCAAGCAGCCGGTACTGATAAATTACTGCTGCACCAAACCGCTGCACTAACGTAGGCGGATATTAATTGACTAAGGAGAAAGCGGATGGCTACTGGCACCGTAAAATGGTTTAACACAACAAAAGGTTTTGGCTTTATCGCACCAGAGGGCGGCGGCAACGATGTATTCGTGCACATTTCCGCTGTTGAGCGCGCAGGTCTGACCGGTCTGGCCGACAATCAGAAAGTTGAATATGAGCTGGAAGAAGGCCGTGACGGTCGTCAATCTGCAAGCTCTCTTTCTTTGATCGACTAAACCTCGACCAAACGGCGATTTATCGCCGAGACGATTTTAACCCGCGGGCCGAAAGGTCTGCGGGTTTTTTCGTGCGGGTCAGCTTGGTGCGAATCGTGCTCAAAGGCTATCTGCAGAAGGTCGCACACCCCTGTCTCCCGGCAGGCGCAATAAACGCTGCAATATCCTGAGACCTCACGATTTAACCGAAACCTGCGCGTGGCTTGCCCCCAGACATCTGCGCCTACCCAGGCAGGCGCAGCCCGGCGTATTTCACATTATGCGGCATTATGCAGAAGCCTCTATAAAGGTCGATCGCAGAGGCTCCCTCAAATCGCCCTATCGGCCCTTGTGGCAACCGCCCGTGTCACAGACGAATCACGACAAAAACCGCGCTAAACTTCAACATTTTGGGCAGGAAAATGGTGGAGCCTAGGAGGATCGAACTCCTGACCTCCTCGCTGCCAGCGAGGCGCTCTCCCAGCTGAGCTAAGGCCCCAATCATTGGGTGTGTGCTATTTAGGCAAGCTCGAAGTTGAATTCAAGCGAAAAAAACCGATTTATCAATTAACTGTCATCGTCATTGGTTGTGACATCGGCAATCTCTTCCAACGGTACTGTGTCGTCGTCGTCGTCCAGCACATCATCGCCCAGATCAACGTCCGATGTATCATCATCCAGAATCACATCTTCGGCATCAACCAGATCATCTTTGGGCTTGTTGCTCAGATCTTCTTTATCGGCCTCTATGGTGTTGGTTTTGGTTTCAGCATCCACATCAACAACCGCGCCGGTATAGGGGCTGACCACAGGTGTCTTGTTCAGATCATAAAACCTTTTCCCGGTTTCCGGGCAGACGCGCTTAACGCCCCATTCTTCCTTGGGCATGTGATTCCCCTTTTGAACTGGCCAATTGTTCCAAGATTTCAGGCCAAGTGCCACAACATCGCCAAGGTGTCAAAGGCTTTTGTGTCATATCGGCTGTATTCGTGTTTTATTGCCAAACTAGTTTGAGTTAGACAGGAAAACAGTGAACAGAGATTTAACGAATAGCAGGTATATGGAACAGATCAGGTTATCAGGGCAACCGCCGGTGCAGATCATCCTGCGCCGATCGCCGCGGGCACGGCGGCTGTCGCTGCGGGTATCGCGGCTGGATGGGCGGGTGACGATGACCCTGCCCAAACGCACGCCGTTGCGCGAGGCCAAAGGCTTTGCCACCGAAAAAGCCGACTGGATCCGTCAGGCGCTGACCGAGCGCCCCACCCCTGAGCGCCCGCAAATCGGCCAAACTATCCTGTTTGAAGGCCATCAGGTTCCGATCCTCGCTGGCCCCGGCCGCATTGCCCGTTATCACGATGGCGCAATCCGCGTGCCCGATACCCCCGAGCGCGTCGCCCCCCGTCTGGCCGCTTTTTTCAAACTCAGCGCCCGGCAGCGATTAACCCAAGCCTCTGAACGCTACGCCGCCGCGCTGGGCAAGCCCTTTGGCAAGATCGCCATTCGCGACACCCGCTCGCGCTGGGGATCCTGTTCGTCGCAGGGCAATCTGATGTATTCTTGGCGTCTGATCATGGCCCCGCCCGCCGTGCTGGACTATGTCGCTGCCCATGAAGCCGCCCATCTGGTCGAGATGAACCATTCGCCCGATTACTGGGCTGTTGTCAGCCAAATATACCCGGATTACCAAAACCAACGGGCCTGGCTGCGGGAAAATGGCGCGATTTTGCACCGCTACCGGTTCTCGGATTGACCTTTGCTGTAGTTTTGTGATCACATAGGCCCATGCTAAGCCAAAACCGCCCTTCCGAAAAACTCGCCCCCTCGCATGAGCAGATATACCGCAACATGCGCAGCCGGATCATGTATGGCGAGCTCAAACCCGGCACCCGCCTGACATTGCGCGGGCTGGCCAAGCAATACAATGTCTCGATGACTCCGGCCCGCGAGGCGGTGCGCCGTCTGGCCGCCGAGGGCGCGCTGACGCTGTCCAGCTCGGGCCGGGTAGCCACCCCCGATCTGAGCAATGAACGCATCGAAGAGCTGGCTGCCCTGCGCGCCTTGCTGGAACCGGAGCTGTCCAGCCGCGCCCTGCCCCGCGCCCATATCGCGCTGATCGACCGGCTGCAAACCATCAACGCCACCATTGCCTACGCCATCGCCAAACAGGATGCGGTGGCCTATATCCGCACCAATCTTGAGTTTCATCGCACCTTGTATCTGCGAGCTCAGGCTCCGGCGATTTTGGCGATGACCGAGACCGTCTGGCTGCAACTCGGCCCCACCATGGGTGCCCTGTATGGCCGCCTGCGCCGCACCGAGCCGCCGCAGAATCACCGCCTGATCATCGCCGCCCTACGTGCCGGTGACGAACCGGGGCTGCGGCTGGCGGTGCGCACGGATGTGACACAGGGGCTGAAAATGCTGGCGGGGTAGGGGTGCAAAAAACCATGGCCTTGTTAACTTTGCCCTAACACTAAGCTGGCATTTTCCGAACAGATCATTCGGAGATTCCAGACTTGACCACCGCGCTACCCTCAACTGCCCTTGATCCCGGCCATGACCCTGCGGTTTTTGCATCGGCACCGGGCCAGCCCGCCCCGCTGACCGGCCCGCAAAAGGCCGCGATCATCGTGCGTCTGATCATGGGCGGGGAACACGCGTTATCGCTGGAAAAGCTGCCAGAAAAGATGCAGCAGGATCTGACCATGCAAATGAGCACCATGCGCAGTGTCAGCCGCGATCAGGTCAATATGGTGGTGCAGGAATTCATGGCGCATCTGGATAATATCGGGCTGTCCTTCGCCGATGGGCTCGAGGGGGCGCTGAACACGCTGAGCGGTTCGATCAATGCGCAAATAGCCGAACAGCTGCGCCGGGAAGGGGGCGTGAACCGAAACGGCGACCCATGGCAAGCAATTTCAGCCGCCGATAATGAGCGCTTGCTGCCGATTCTGGAGGGCGAGAGCATTGAAGTTGCGGCGGTGTTGCTGTCGAAATTGCAGGTCGCCAAAGCGGCCGAGCTGCTGGGGATGCTGCCCGGCCCCCATGCGCGGCGCATTACCTATGCCATTTCCCTGACCAGTGCCGTCACCCCGGATGCGGTGCGGCGCATTGGGCAATCGGTTGCCGCTCAGCTCGACAGCCTGCCGCCTCAGGAATTTACCGACGATCCGGTTGAACGCATCGGCGCAATTCTGAACTTCTCAGCCGCCAACACCCGCGATGAGGTTCTGGACGGGCTGGAAAAAGACGACGAAGGGTTTGCCAGCCAGGTCCGCAAGGCGATCTTTACCTTTGCCAATATCCCGACCCGAATTGATCCACGCGATGCACCGAAAATCACCCGCGGCATTGATCAAGGCGTTCTGGTCACAGCACTGGCCTATGCCGCCGACAATGAGTTGCAGGACTCTAGTGATTTTATCCTTGAGAATATCTCAAAACGCATGGCGGACAGCTTGCGCGAGGAAATGCAGGAGCTGGGGAAAGTCAAGGATTCAGATGGCGAAGCGGCGATGAGCCAAGTTGTGGCAGAAATCCGCGAACTTGAGGCTGCGGGCGAGATTTTCTTTATTTTTGAGGAAGGATAAAACACAGAAAAATCAGAGGCCGCGGGGTGTCTTTTCAAGACGCGGCACAAACCCGAAAAGCATCAGCCTCCCAGATCGAGATCAACATTCATCACATATTCATCGGGCATCAGCTTGGCCCGCTCCGGGTCAAGACCCTTGATGTCAATATCATGTGTCCTGTCCACCAGAGATGCCAATGCAAAGCTGCCATCAGGAAACCGGCACCCCAGCAGCAATCTCTGATAACTAATCGCAACCAGATCGGTGTGATCTTTGATTTCGGCCAGGGTAAAAACGTGGTCGAACCGGGCGGATTGGCTGATCATCACTTCCCGAAAGGGCTGCACCAGAAATTGTGCCGTGTCCCGGAAGCTGGGCAGGTCAGACAAACCGCGCCCGACACTGCTGCGCTGTTTTTCCCATCCAAACCAAGTCGAAAATGAGGATTTTTCACCCACATCCGCGCAAATCCAATCATCCCCCAGCTGCCGAAACACCATCATATAGGGTCTGACCCCCGCCAATGCCGGGCTTTCAATTTCACCACGAGCCTGTGCCCAGAGCTGAAACCCCGTCTGCAAAAACGCCGAACCATCCTGCCACAACCGTCCCAGTGGATGCTGTTGCAGATGATAGCAAATGTCCGAACCATCCTCGCCAATCTCACAGGAAAAATGGCTGAGCCCCCGAATATGGCTGGACTTGTTATGCAGCCACGCCTCGCCCCGGGCCAGCAAATCCCGGGCCTCCTGCAACGAAGCCTTGCCCGCCTCGGTCAGTTGATACTGACGATCCTTAAGCTGAAACAGCGCAACGCCTTTTTGCTTTTCCAGCTGATGTATATGGCGCCGCACCGTCTGACGGGTGCTGTTGAGATCCCGAACCGTCTGAGACAGGTTAAGGGTTTTCGCCAAGCTGGTATACGACCTCAGCATTTCATAAAAAATGGCGCGGCTTTGTGGCTTCACCACTCAGGCCTCCCTTTTTTGCTTGGTGCCAAAAAAAACTCGTGATACCTTTACCTTGGGGAAATGTAGTCTTGTCGGGAAAGTTGGGCAACACCACCAAAAGAGCATGGCATATTTATCACCCATATATGGATGATGTGCGCCGCTTTAATTACTGCAAGTAATGGGTTGCGAGAGCGCAGAATTGCTGGCTTCTAATAGTTTACCGAGAAAAAAGGAAAGCAGAATGGCCCATCCCGTTGATCTCCATGTTGGCAAGCGCGTGAAAGAAATTCGCACAATGCGCGGTCTGACACAGTCCAATGTCGCCGATCTGCTGGGCATTTCTTTTCAGCAATTGCAAAAATACGAAACCGGGGCCAACCGTGTTTCCGCCAGCCGGATGTTTGAGCTGGCCCAGCTGCTCAAAGTCCCGCCCGCTTACTTTTTCGAAGGGCTCGAGGGGCAGGATTACAAGACCATGCCTCCGATGGATATTGAAACGGCGCGGGTTGCCAATCTGCTGTCCGGCATCAAAAACGAAAAGCTGAAAAAGCGTCTGTTTACCCTGATCAGTGAAATCTCCAATAGCGGGGCCGATGATCTGGGCGCGCTGAAACTGTAAA
Source organism: Rhodobacterales bacterium (assembly GCA_002748285.1). GTDB lineage: Bacteria > Pseudomonadota > Alphaproteobacteria > Rhodobacterales > Rhodobacteraceae > Profundibacter. Next base: position 18,504 of record PDSA01000046.1, on the reverse strand, counting down.
AGGCCGATCTTGCGGCGGGCCGAATAATCTCCTATCGCTGGGGGCAGACCTTTTGCAGTGAAAGCCCCGACCATGGATGTGATCCAATCCCTTTGTGAAATTGTCGGCAAACAGCATGTGCTGCTGGGTGAAGATGCCCGCCCCTATGGCCAGGACTTCACCAACGCCTATTGCGCAAGCCCGCTGGCGGTTGTGCGCCCCAACAGCACCGCCCAGATCAGTGACATCGTCAAGCTGGGCAACACAACCGGCACCGCCATCGTGCCGATTTCCGGCAATACCGGCGTGGTCGGCGGCACCTATGCCGAAGGCGCCATCCTGCTGTCCATGCAGCGCATGAACCAACTGATCGGCTTACGCCCCAGCGCCCGTATCGCCATTGTCGAAGCCGGCTGCATCATCGCCACGTTGCAAGACGCCGCCAAGGCGCATGAGCTGATTTTCCCGCTGTCTTTTGGCGCGTGCGGCTCGGCCATGATTGGCGGAGCGCTCTCGACCAATGCTGGGGGCTCGAACGTGCTGCGTTATGGCAATGCGCGTGCCCTGTGTCTGGGGCTCGAGGCGGTTCTGCCCAGCGGAGAGATTATGGATCTGATGAGCCAGCTGCACAAAGACAATTCCGGCTATGATCTGAAAGATCTGATCATCGGTGCCGAGGGCACGCTGGGCATCATCACCAAGGCCGTCCTCAAACTGTTTCCCCAGCCCACCAACTATAGCACCGCCCTGCTGGCCGTGCCCGCGCTGGCGGATGCTCTGCACCTGCTGAACACGCTGCAACAGCAAACCGGCGGCGCGGTTGAGGCGTTTGAATACATGCCCGCCAGCTATTTCGAGCTGTATCGTGCGCATTTCCCCGACAACCGCCTGCCTTTTCAGCAAAATCACGCGACCAACATTTTGGTGGAAATCGCCGGCAGTTCTGACACAGAACACAATCTCGAGGCCGCGTTGGAACAGATGTTTGAACAGGGGCAGATTCTGGATGCGGTGATTGCGCAGAATGAGGCGCAACGCCAGGATATCTGGGCCATGCGCGAGGCGGCGGCAGAAGTGATCCTGTCCAATCCGGCCCGGGTGGATGCGGATATTTGCTTTGGGCTGGATCAAATCGACGACGGGTTGCAACGGCTGGAACAAGCGGTTGCCGCGCTTGACCCGGACGCCCGCACCACCTGCGTGGCGCATCTGGGCGATGGCAATATCCATTTCGCGGTTTTCCCCAGCCCGCAGAGCGACATGCGGCCCGAGCAGTTTTCCGAAGCCATTGAAGAAGTGGTTGGAGGCTTGCGGGGCAGCTTCTCGGCCGAACACGGCATCGGGCTGTCAAAACGCGGCGCAATGGCACGGCACAAAGACCCGGTGGCGCTGGCAGCCATGCGCCAGATCAAAGCGGCTCTGGACCCAAACAACATCCTGAACCCGGGCAAGGTGTTACCCTGAGCCGCAATCACACCATGTCTTGTGAACCGCCCTTAAAGCGTTATGCGAAAAATTTGAATCACTTAACGCTGCCTGAAATCATAGATTTCAACGCGTTAAGTGATGCTCTATGTTTCAGCTATTTCGTCAAACGCTATAGTCAAAAAACCCAGCCCCAGCCCGCTCGCGCAAGCTTAGGGCAAGCTGCCGGCCCAGCTTGGCCGCATCCCTGATCGGCGCGCGCCCGGCATCCGACAGGCTCTGCGACCCATCAGGGCGCAGGATCTCACCGCGTAAATACAGCTGATCCCCTTCCAGCACCGCCAAACCGCCAATCGGTGTTTCACAAGACCCATCCAGCCCGGCCAAAAAGGCCCGCTCGGCCGCCAGCCGGTGCCCGGTCGGCACATCGTGAATCGCCAGCAGCATATTGCCCACCCGAATATCATCAACGCGCCGCTCGATCCCGATCGCGCCCTGCGCCACGGCAGGCAGCATCTGATCCACCTCAATCGCAGACTGGATCACATCCGAGCGCCCCAGCCGGTTCAAACCCGCCATCGCCAGAAAAGTCGCCTCGGCCACGCCATCGGCCAGCTTTTTCAACCGGGTCTGCACATTGCCGCGAAACTCGACCACTTTCAGATCAGGGCGAATGTTCAACAGCTGCGCCCGGCGCCGCAGGCTCGACGTGCCCACCACAGCGCCCGGAGCCAGATCTGCCAGCCGTTTGACCGTGGGCGACACGAACGCATCACGCACATCCTCGCGCGGCAGGTAGGTGTCCAAAATCAGGCCATCGGGCTGCTCGACCGGCATATCCTTCATCGAATGCACCGCAATGTCGATTGCACCAGACAGCAAATCTTCTTCGATTTCCTTGGTGAACAATCCCTTGCCGCCGATCTCTTTCAACGGGCGGTCCTGCACCTTATCGCCGGTGGTTTTGATCACCACCAACTCGAAGGCTTCGATCGGCAAATGAAACGCCGCCATCAACCGCGCCCGCGTTTCATAAGCCTGCGCCAGCGCCAAAGGCGATCCGCGGGTGCCGATTTTCAGGGGTGAGTCGGGGGTGGGTAGATTTTCTGACATGCCCCTTTCTTAGCCCCGCCACCACGGCCTGACAACGCAAAAACCGGGATATTGGCTTGACAAAACCGCGCCAGATCGGGACTTGAGTAACCGAACGGATCAGCAAGGATAGGATCATGGCCAAGCAAAAGAAAATTCTGCGCGCCCTCGCCGGTGAAACACTTAAAACCCCGCCGGTCTGGATGATGCGTCAGGCCGGGCGTTACCTGCCCGAATACCGCGCCACCCGCGCTCAGGCCGGTGATTTCCTGTCGCTGTGCTATAACCCCGAGCTGGCCGCCGAAGTCACCCTGCAACCGATCCGCCGCTATGGTTTTGACGCGGCGATTTTGTTTGCCGATATTCTGCTGGTGCCGCAGGGGCTGGGTGCGGATGTATGGTTTGTCACCGGCGAAGGCCCGCGCCTGTCCACCATCACCACACCCGAACAGGCCGCCGCGCTGAAACCCGCCGATGCCATTCACGACAAGATGGCCCCGATTTACGAAACCGTGCGGATTTTGTCGCGCGAACTGCCTGCCGAAACCACCCTGATCGGCTTTGCCGGAGCCCCCTGGACCGTGGCGACCTATATGATCGCCGGGCGCGGCACCCCGGATCAGGGGCCGGCGCACAAGCTGAAAGACACCGACCGGGCGACGTTTGAAATCGTGTTGGATCGCCTCACCGAAGCCACCATTCAATATCTGCTGAAACAGATCGAAGCCGGGGCCGAAGTGATCAAGCTGTTTGACAGCTGGGCGGGGTCTCTGAAAGGCGAGGATTTCACAAAATACGCCTTGGAACCGGCCCGCAAAATCATTGCTGCGCTCAAGGCTGAATACCCCCATATTCCGGTAATCGCTTTCCCACGTCAGGCCGGCCCTGCTTATGCCGGGTTTGCCAAAGCCACCGGCGCGGATTGTCTGGCGCTGGACACCGGGGTTGATCTGAAATGGGCGGCGGATGTGCTGCAAAAAGACAGTTGCGTGCAGGGCAATCTGGATCCGAAATTGCTGGTTGAAGGCGGAGAGCGCCTGATCAGCGAAACCAAGCGCATCGTTGCGGCGCTATCGGGCGGGCCGCATATCTTTAACCTCGGCCATGGCATCACCCCGGATGCGGACCCGGAAAATGTGCATGTGATGCTGGAGGCCATTCGCGGCTGAAAGGTGATTTAACCTGCGCCGGAAAAATGCTATACTGGCGGGGCGTCACAGAATGGAGCCCGTCATGTATCGCTATCTGATTGCCCTGATGATCCCTTTGGCGGGCTGTGCAACGGTGCATGATCAATGCGTCAGCCGCCACGCCAAGGAGGTTCGCATCATTGATGACCTGATCGCCACCACCGCTGGCAATATCGCGCGGGGCTATGCGATTGAAAAACATGAACAGATCGAAGCCGGTTTTGTGCTTTGCACAGGCGACGACGAGCATTTTGGATTGTGCCTCTCCCCTCAGACTCACAGTAAACGCACTCCGGTTGCGATTGATGTGGCGGCAGAAAAGCGCAAACTGGCGCAGTTGAAACTGCGGCGTAAAAAGCTGAAACAAGGGGCAGAGGCGCAAATCGCCAAGTGCGAGGCCAGATTGAGCCGCTAAACTCAAAGCCTCGGGGCCGGGCGGGTCAGGCCCGGGCTCGGTAAGCCGCTTGCCTTGATCTGGTTGTTCTGATGCACTGTTTTGAAGGTGAGGAGGGATGCGTTTGATTGGGTGTTCCCTGTGCGATTGGCCGCTCAGCCCTTGATTGAGCCCACCGCCTAGAGGGTGCCGATTTTAGGCTATGTTCCGAACCCAGAAATCGGCTAGGGTTCCGGTAATGGAGGTCAAATGGGTTTTGATTATGTAATTGTGGGTGGAGGCTCGGCCGGATGTGTTCTGGCGGCGCGTCTGTCTGAGAACCCCAAGGCGCGGGTGTGTCTGATCGAGGCCGGGGGCGGTGGCACTTCCTTTCTGATCCGTGCGCCTGCGATGGTTGCGGCCATGGTGCACGGGCGACCCAAGATCAATAATTATGCCTATAGAACCACCGCTCAGCCCGGTCTGAATGGTCGGCGGGGATATCAGCCGCGGGGCAGGGCTCTGGGCGGCTCAAGCGCGATCAACGCGATGCTCTATTTGCGCGGTCATCGGCTGGATTATCAGCGCTGGGCTGATCTGGGTTGTGCCGGTTGGGGCTGGGATGATGTGCTGCCCTATTTCAAACGCGCGGAAAACAATGCCAATGGCGGGGACGATCTGCATGGCGCGGGTGGGGCGTTGCAGGTTTGCGATCAGAACGCGCCGCATGCGATCTCGCAGGCTTTTGTCCGGGCGGCCAACAGTGTGGGCAGCGTTGCTCGGCCGCGGCGGCTTATCTGTTTCCGGTGCGCAACCGTCCGAATTTGCGCGTGATCACCCGCGCTCGGGTCGAGCGGCTGCTGTTTGAGGGCAAACGCGCCATTGGGGCGGTTTACCATCATCAGGGCCAGACGCATGAGGTTAGGGCGGGGCGTGAGGTTATTTTATCCGCCGGGGCTTTTGGCTCTGCGCAGCTGTTGCTGCTTTCGGGCATTGGAGCGCCGCAGGACATCACGCCGCATGGCATCGAAATGCGCCATCCCCTGCCCGGAGTGGGCAAGAATTTGCAGGATCATCTGGATTATACCGTGTGTTATCGTTCCAAACGCCGTGATGTGATGGGGATGAACCCGCTGGGGCTGGCCAAGATAGCAATCGCCGGGGTCAAATGGGCCCGCACGGGCACCGGACCATTTGCCTCGCCCTTTGCCGAAGGCGGTGCGTTCTTGCGCTCGGAGCCGGGCCTGAAACAGCCGGATTTGCAGCTGCATTTCGTGGTGGGGGTTGTGGATAATCACATGCGCAAAATCCGCCTGCCTTTTGGTTACAGCTGCCATGTTTGCCTGCTGCGCCCCAAGAGCCGTGGCGAGGTGCGTTTGGCCAGTGCCAACCCGGCGGATGCGCCGCTGATCGACCCTGGTTTTTTGTCGGATCCTGATGATCTGGACGGTCTGTTGCACGGGGCGCGTCTGATGCAGCAGATTATGGAGGCTGAACCGCTTAAGCCTTGGCGGGGCCGGGTTTACTATGGCCATGATGGCAGTGACGAGGCGCTGATTGCGGATATCCGGGCGCGTTCGGATACGATTTATCACCCGGTGGGAAGCTGCAAGATGGGGGTGGATGAGATGGCCGTTGTTGACCCCGAATTGCGGGTGCGGGGGATGCAGGGGCTGCGGGTGGTGGATGCTTCGGTGATGCCGCGGTTGATCAGCGGCAACACCAATGCGCCGACCATCATGATTGCAGAGAAAGCCGCCGATATGATCAAAAAAGCCGCACTTTAGGGCTTGATATATCGGCGCTAATCACGCGGTGGGCGCACCAGACCCACCTGCACCGCTGGACGGGCCAGAAAACGGTTCAGATAGGCCTCGACATTGTGTAACTGATCCCAGCCCACGCTCGGCCCAGCCTTGTAAAATTCGCGCACCGTGCGCAGCCAAGGGGCAATGGCAATATCGGCAATGCTGTAATCGTCACAGACCCATTCACGGCCTTCAAGTTGTTTGTCCAGCACCTTCAACAGCCGGGCGCTTTCGTCAACATAACGCTGCGCCGGGCGGGGGTCTTCGATCTCTTTACCGGCAAAGACCGTGAAAAAGCCCATCTGCCCCAGCATCGGCCCGAAACCACCCATTTGCCACATCAGCCATTGCAGCACTTCCAGACGCTTGGCGGGGTCTTTGGGCAGCAGCTGGCCGGTTTTTTCGGCCAGATAAATCAGGATCGCGCCGGATTCGAACAACCCGATGGCTTCGCCGCCGGGGCCGTCCGGGTCGATAATAGCGGGGATCTTGTTGTTCGGGCTCAGGCTGATGAATTCAGGGGTCATCTGATCCCCGGCGCTGATGTCAACCTTGTGGGCGTCATAGGCCAGCCCCATTTCCTCGAGCGCAATCGAAACCTTGACGCCATTCGGAGTGGGAAAACCGTAATACTGGATGTTCTCAGCATGGATCGGTGGCCAGCGTTTGCTGATGGGAAAGTCGCTCAGCTTGGTCATGGGGTGTCCTTATGAGTTGGGGTTAGAGAAATATAGACCCGGACCGCCCAAAAGAAAAGCTGCCAAAATGTAAAAGCTCTGTTACCATGGCGGCGCTCGCAAGGAAAAGTCAGCCAGCCGATAACCAGTAAACAAAATGAGGGACAAAACATGCTAAAAGAATTCAAGGATTTCATTTCCAAGGGCAATGTAATGGACATGGCCGTTGGTATTATCGTCGGGGCTGGCGTTCGCCATGGCCGTGATCAATTTCCTGATCATCGCCTTTGTGGTGTTCATGCTGGTGCGCTATGTCAACAAGGTCAAAGATGCGGCCATGAAGAAAGAGGAAGTGGTTGCAGAGGCCGCTCCGGCGGGCCCAACCGAAGTTGACCTGCTGGTCGAAATTCGGGACGCTTTGAAAAAATAGCGCTCTGTCAATGAGATAGAAAGAGGCCCGGTGATGGATGTCACCGGGCCTTTTGTTTTTCAACTATTTGATGGCCAGAGAGGGCGACAGCACATCAATCCCCAGCGCCTGCCCGACCGCATCGCAGGTCAGCTGACCGGCATGGACGTTCAGCCCCGCCAGCAGATGCGGATCATCGGCACAAGCCTGCTTCCATCCCTTATCCGCCAGTGCCAGCATGAACGGCATGGTCGCGTTGCCTAGGGCCAGAGTCGACGTCCGCGCTACAGCGCCGGGCATGTTGGCAACGCAGTAATGCATGATTCCGTCGACCCCAAAGATCGGATCCTGATGGGTGGTCGGTTTTGAAGTTTCGAAACAGCCGCCCTGATCAATCGCCACATCAACGATGGCGGCGCCGGGCTTCATTTCGCTCAGCTGCGCACGGCTGATCAGCTTGGGCGCGGCGGCCCCGGGGATCAGCACCGCACCAATCACCAGATCGGCCTGACGCACCAGCTCAATGGTGTCACCGGCCGAGGCATAGCGGTTTTTGAACTGACGGCCAAACACGTCATCCAGATAGCGCAGGCGCGGTAAGGAGCGATCCAGAACCGTGACATCGGCCCCCATCCCGGATGCGATCCGCGCCGCATGGGTGCCAACCACCCCGCCGCCGATCACCACCACCCGGGCCGGGCTAACGCCGGGCACGCCGCCCATCAACACGCCGCGCCCACCATTGGCCTTTTGCAGGGTCCACGCCCCGACCTGAGGCGCAAGCCGTCCGGCGACTTCGGACATCGGGGCCAGCAGGGGCAGCCCTCCGGCGGCGTCGGTGACGGTTTCATAGGCAATCGCGGTGCAGCCGCTTTCCAGCAGGTCATGGGTTTGCTTGGGGTCGGGGGCCAAGTGCAGATAGGTGAACAGCAGTTGACCTTCCCGCAGCATTTTGCGCTCGATCGCCTGAGGTTCCTTGACCTTGACGATCATATCCGAGGTTGCGAAAATCTCGGCGGCTGAGCCGATGATTTCGGCCCCCATCGCGGTGTAGTCCTCATTGGTAAAACCTGCGCCGATCCCGGCCTGATCCTGAATCAGCACCCGGTGGCCCCGGTTGATGGCCTCATACGCGGCCGTTGGGGTGATCCCGACCCGGAATTCCTGCGGTTTGATTTCTGTTGGGCATCCTATGATCATGTTCCCGTCCTCCTTGTTGTAACAACAAGCTTATGCAAGGGTGGACGCAATTTGTTTGAAAAAGTGATGGTAAAACGCTGAAATGGTAGTAGATTATTCGATAATGTAACATTTTATTAGAAGGAATCTTTGCTCAATATGGAAATTGACAGCATAGATTGCCGCATCCTGAATGCGCTGCAAAAAATGGGCCGGATGTCGAATGCGGATTTGTCGGAAAAGATCAACCTGTCGCCTTCGGCCTGTCATCGCCGGGTGCAGCGGTTAGAGAATGAGGGCTATATCAAGGATTATGTCGCCCTGCTGGACCCGCGCAAATTGGGCAAGCCTTCGACCGTGTTTGTGGAAATCACCCTGTCGGGGCAGGCGGATGAGGTGCTGGACGCGTTTGAGCGCGAGGTTGCGCGGGTGCCGGATGTGTTGGAGTGCCATCTGATGGCGGGTTCAGCGGATTATTTGCTGAAGGTGGTGGCGCGCGATACCGAAGATTTCGCCCGCATTCACCGCCGTTATCTGGCCCGGCTGCCGGGGGTGGCGCAGATGCAGTCCTCGTTTGCGCTGCGCACGGTGTTCAAGACCACGGCGTTGCCGGTTTAGGGTTTTCGCTCAGTCAAATACCCTTTCAAACTGTCCCGCCCGGCGGCACCGCCGGGCTACGCCTGCCTGCCCCCCGGCAGGCGCAATCAACCTTTCAACACTTTGCAACGTGGTGGTTCTATTCACGAACCACGGTGGTTTCAAAGTTCTGCATAAGCGCCTACCCAGGCAGGCGCAGCCCTCATTTTTTCCTCTCATGCGCCGCAATGCCAAAAGAGCTGTTGGGCAACCCTATGACTCCTCCGGCTCGGGGGACACCAGCTCGACAATATCGGCCATGATCTTGTTCAGCTCGAAATCCTTGGGTGTGTAAATCCGCGCCACGCCCGTTTTCAACAGCGCTTCGGCATCTTCATCGGGAATGATCCCGCCGGCGATCACCGGGATATGCGACAGCCCGGCTTGGTCCATCTCTTTCACCAGCTGTTCCAGCAGCGGAATATGCGAGCCCGACAAAATCGACAACCCCACCACATGCGGGTTTTCGCGCTTGGTGGCGGCGGTGATTTCGGTCGGGGTCAGGCGGATGCCTTCGTAAACAATATCCATGCCGCAATCCCGGGCGCGGCTGGCGATTTGCTCGGCCCCGTTGGAATGCCCATCCAGCCCCGGTTTGCCCACCAGCAGCTTGAGCCGCCGCCCCAGCCTGTCCGAGGCCGCATCCACCTTGGCACGAATGTCGTCCAGCCCCTGCGTGCGGTTGGACGGGTTCGAAGACACCCCGGTTGGCGCACGATAGCCGCCAAACACCTCGCGGATCACCCCGCCCCATTCGCCGGTTGTCACCCCGGCACTGGCGGCGGTGATCGAAGCGGGCATGATGTTTTCTCCGGATCTGGCCGCAGCACGCAGGGCGTCAATCGCCGCATCCACGGCCTGTTGATCACGGGTTTCGCGCCATGCGTTCAGGCGTCTGATCTGATCGGCTTCGGCATCGGCATCGGCAACCATGATCGCGCCATCCCCGGCGGTCAGGGGGCTTTCGGCGGCCTCGACCCAGCGGTTGACGCCGACAACGGTGGTGTCGCGGGTTTCAATGCGACCGATCCGCTCGGCATTGGATTCGACCAGCCGCGATTTCATATACTCAATCGCCGCCACCGCGCCGCCCATGCTGTCAATCTGTGCCATTTCCGCCCGCGCCCCGGCCTTGAGCTCCTCAACCTTGCGCTCAATCGCCGGGTTGCCGTCAAACAGATCGTCAAACTCCAGCAAGTCGGTTTCATAGGCCAGAATCTGTTGCATCCGCAGCGACCACTGCTGATCCCACGGGCGCGGCAGGCCCAGGGCTTCGTTCCAGGCCGGCAGCTGCACCGCCCGGGCGCGGGCCTTTTTCGACAGCGTGACCGCCAGCATTTCGATCAGAATCCGGTAAACATTGTTTTCCGGCTGCTGCTCGGTCAGGCCCAGAGAGTTCACCTGCACCCCATAGCGAAACCGGCGGTATTTCGGATCGGTCACGCCATAACGGTCGCGGGTGATTTCGTCCCACATTTCGACAAAAGCGCGCATCTTGCACAGCTCGGTCACAAAGCGAATCCCCGCATTGACGAAAAACGAGATCCGCCCGACCATGGCCGGGAAATCTTCGGGCGCGACTTTGTTTTTCAGATCGTCCAGCACGGCGGTGGCGGTGGCCAACGCGAAGGCGAGCTCTTCTTCCGGGGTGGCTCCGGCCTCTTGCAGGTGGTAGGAGCAGACATTCATCGGATTCCATTTCGGCAAATGCTGCTTGGTATAGGCGGCCACATCGGTGATCATGCGCAAGCTGGGCTTGGGCGGGCAGATATAGGTGCCGCGCGACAGATATTCCTTGATGATGTCATTTTGCACCGTGCCTTGCAGGGCGCTGATATCGGCCCCCTGTTCCCGCGCCGTGGCGATATAGAGCGCCAACAGCCACGGGGCGGTGGCGTTGATCGTCATCGAGGTGTTCATTTTCTCAAGCGGGATGTCTTTGAACAGGGCGCGCATATCGCCCAGATGATTGACGGGCACCCCAACCTTGCCGACTTCGCCGCGGGCCAGAATGTGGTCGCTGTCATAGCCGGTCTGGGTGGGCAGATCAAACGCCACCGACAGGCCGGTTTGGCCCTTTTCCAGATTGCTGCGGTAGAGCGCATTGGACGCCGCCGCGGTCGAGTGTCCGGCATAGGTGCGAAACAGCCAGGGGCGGGGTTGATTGGGTGCGGACATGAGAGCGGACCTTTGATCAGAGGTAATAAGCGGCCCCCTTTTCGCAAAAGCAAGAAAATTACGCAAGGGGTTAATTCAAGGCAACATAGTTTCGCGCGGATTGCGACAATTTCTGCCATTTGCGGGCCATTTTGGCCTGATTTTGCTCTTGTATTTTGCCTTGGTTCACAATGCAGCGGGCGGCTGTGCTTTTGTTGACTATTTTTATCGGAATCGTTAAGGGGTAGTCTGGATGGCTTTTCCATGGGGACGACACAATGAACACAATAAAATCCGGTATTTTGCGCGGTTTTGCCACCGCAGGCTTGGCCCTTGGCTTGATGGTTAGCGCGCCCGCTGCGGCGTTTGCTCAACAGGCCGGGGCTGCGAAGCTGTCGATTGAGCTGAACACACTCAGTCAGCAGGATAGTGCGTGTCGGATGATCTTTCTGGTCAAAAACGCAATGGGCAAGGACCTGGAGCGCGCGGTGTTTGAAACGGTGTTGTTCAAATCCGATGGCAGTGTTGATCGCCTGACTCTGTTCGATTTCCAAACCCTGCCCGCAGGTCGCCCCCGCGTGCGTCAGTTCGATATTTCCGGCACCAAATGCGAGGCGCTGGGGCGGGTGCTGTTCAATGATGTGCATGTCTGCACCGGTGAGGGCATCACCGGCTCTGATTGCATCGACGCGCTGGAGCTGTCGACCAAAACCGCAGTTGAGGTGTTGGGATGATCTGGCTGGAAAAAGGGCGCAATGCGCTGCTGTTGTTCGTGGAGACCGGCGGCCCCGTGGTGGCGGTTTTGCTGGCGATGTCAGTGCTTTCGGTTGCGGTGGTGCTGTTCAAGCTGTGGCAGTTTCAGATCGCCGGGGTCGGGCGTCATGCCCGGCTGAACAAGGCGCTGGCCCTGTGGGATAACGGCCTGGGCAGCGCGGCGCAGGATATGCTAAAAACCAGCCCCAGCCATCTGGCTCCGCTGGTGTCAGGGGCGATGCAGGCGGTGGTGTCGCGCCGCGATACGGCTGGGCTGTCCGAGCGGCTCGAGGCCAGCGCTCAGGCGCAGCTGACCAAATTGGAAAGCAAATTTCGCCTGCTCGACAGCATCGCCCAGCTGGCCCCGCTTTTGGGTCTGTTCGGCACGGTTCTGGGCATGATCGAAGCGTTCAAACAGCTGCAAGGTGCTGGCTCGGCGGTGGATCCGTCGTTGCTGGCTGGCGGTATCTGGGTGGCGCTGTTGACCACGGCGGTGGGGCTGGCGGTGGCGATGCCCACGGCGCTGCTGCTGACATGGCTGGAAAGCCGGGTGGCGCGCGAACGCCTGTTTGCCGATACCTCGTTGCAGCGGGTGCTGTGCCCCGGCGTGTTGATGGGCAAGAGTCAGAGCGCCGCTCCGGCCCCCGCAGAGGCCGCCGCCCGTGCTGGCTGATACAGGCAAACGCGGATTTCGCAGGCGTGCCCTTTCGATGACATCATTGATTGATGTGATCTTTTTGCTGCTGCTGTTTTTCATGTTGACCTCGACCTTTTCCAAATATGCCGAGGTCGAGCTGCTCAGCGCCGGGTCCGGCACGCCGCAAATGGCGGATCAGCAACAACCGCCTCTGTTCATCCGTCTGGGTATGGATAGCCTCAGCCTGAATGGCTCGGAATATCCGCTGGAGGGGCTACTGGCCGCGTTGCCCGCAACCGAGGGTCCGGCACAAACGCAGACCATTCTGGTCAGTCTGGCCGATCAGGTCAATGCGCAGCGTCTGGTTGATGTGCTGGCGGTGCTGGGGCAGGCCAAGGGCTTTTCGGTTCAGGTTCTGGGGGCGAAATAGATGCTCAGCTCCCCATCCAAACGGCAAAAACGCGAACCCACCATCACGCTGATCAATGTGGTGTTCCTGATGCTGATCTTCTTTCTAATCGCCGGCACGCTGGCCCCGCCGCTGGATCGAGACCTCAAGCTGGTCTCGACCCGCGATCTGGAGGGGCGCGAGCCGCCGGATGCCATGGTGATCACGCCCGAGGGGCAGATGCTCTATCGCGGCAACCCGATTGATGCGGCCAGCTATGTTGCGCAAATGGGCAAGCGTGATCCGGGCTCGGACAAGGTGGCGGTGCGCATCGTGCCGGATCAGAACCTTGCTGCGCTGGAGCTGTTGAAGATCGGCCGGGCCTTGCAGGAGGCGGGCGCAGAGCAAGTGTTCCTGGTCACCGAGCGGAGCTTGCCATGAAGAGCAATGTTGTCTTTGCTGCCAGCACGGCGCTGGTTGTGTCGATGGGGCTGCATTTGGGCGGCTTCATGGCGATGCCTGAGCCCGGGGTCAGGATTCAGGGTGGTGCGCCGGCGCAGCTGGCGCGGCTGGGCAATAGCTTTGCCGATATGGCGCAAGGGGTGTCCCGGCCAACGCCGCCCGAGCAGATTGATCAGCCGGTGCAAGAGAATGAAATCAGCAAGCCTGTGCAGGAAGAAGAGATCTCTGCGCCGGTGGTCGAGCCGTTAGAGACCCCGCCCGCAGACATCACCCCTCCCGATCCCACGCCGCCGCCACCGATTGAGCAGGCCGTGATTCCGGTGGCGGAAAACAGCCTGAACCCGGTGATCAGCACCCCCGTGGAGCCGGTTGAGCCGACTCTGGAGCCGCTTGATCCGGTCAAGCTGACTCCGGCGGTGACACCAAAAACGGTTGAAACCGTTAAGGCCAAGGCTCCGGTCGAGCCGCCGAAAAAACCGAAGCCACCGAAGAAAACCAAAAAGCCCAAGAAACCGAAAAAGGTGAAAAAGCCCAAGCCGGTGAAAAAGACCAAACCCAAACCCAAGGGCGGGGCCGAAAGCGCGGTGCGCGGGCAGGCGGATGGCAGCGCCAATGCCACAGCCACCCGTAGCTCAAAAGCCGGGAACAGAAGCAGCCGGGCTGGGAATGCGGCGGTGTCAAATTATCCGGGCAAGGTGATGCGCAAAATTCAACGCACCCGCAAGGAACGAGCCCCGGCGCGGGGCAAGGCGGTGGTCGGATTTCGGGTGTCGGCCAGCGGGGCGGCAAGCTCGGTGCGGATCGTGCGCAGCTCGGGTTCAGCGGCGGTGGATCGAATCGCCCTGCGTCATGTGCGCCGGGCTTCGCCATTCCCGAAGCCTCCGCCCGGTGCGCAGCGTAGTTTTACGGTGACAATTACGGCCAAACGTTAGAGCCTAGCTCAATAAGGCATGTTTGTTGTCGAGCCCTTGCCCGGCCCTTCGCCCGCGCTTGGTGATCTGGAATATCCAGCCCCCGATTGCCGGTCAGGCAGCAAGAAGGGTCAATAGCCGAAGGCTGCATAATCCCGTGCAAAGACCTTTTGTACCTGCGTTTCGAGTTGCGCGACTTGCGGAGCATCCAGACTCAGGGTTTCTTCAATCCTTTCTTTGCCATTGCGACTGGCATTGCGCCGTTCGATCTTATCCGGCACCGCTGTAATCCCGGTGCTATTTAGTTGTTCGATCCATTTTGCGCTCTCTTCCACGCGCAGAATCAGATCTGCGGCAGGCTTTTTTACGGAGGGATATTGCGTCCAATAGATCTGGAGCCCCAGCTTTTCGGGGAATTGCTGAATGAAATCGAGATACTCAAACGGGTCTAGCTGTTGCAGCGCCGGGCCATACATCCGGTTCAATACGCCTGACCCTGCGTTTTTGATCACATAGCTGTAACTGGACAGGAAGCGATCAAAGGGATGACGCACAGCGGTAATGATAAAGCTGTGATGCCATGTCTGTTTGCGCATCACCAAACGGGGCATCGCATGGGTCGTTTTCCCCGATTTGCACCCCAGCATCATTTTCAGGCTGGATCCTGCGGATTTGGGAACATGCACGAAATACACAGGCTTGCCGTTAATTTTATGCGGCGTTTCCCATGGAGGGGGGATGTGACCCGTAATTTTGTAAAGCGATTTGGAGGAAAAATATAAATTTCGCATGAAAGAGGAGCGCCTAAAGTGCTTATCTATCGTTGCCATTATTTCTGATCTTTCTGTTTCGGGGCGAACCCGAGTGCCACTCACACTATTCCAGCCCCCCCCCGGGAACCGAAGTTTGGTTTGTTGTTTTATTGTGGAGTTACTTGGTGGGTGCAAGGATCTGTTTGGCTGATTGAGCCCGTTTCCAGGGTTTTGGGGGCGTTATGTGGGGTGGGGGCAGCCAGAATATTAACATCTTCATTCTGTGGCGGTTTTCTGTACGCCGCGCAGGAGTCGTGTTGGGGGCAGTGGGTCAAACCAGCGGTCCATCTGGCTTTGACTTCCAGTCCGAGGGGATAAATCGGGTGCTTTTCCGGTCTTGCCCGGCGCAGAGGCTTCAGATTGCCCTCAACATGTGGCGTGAAGGCCTTTTTAACAGAAACCAGCCACGCCCTGTTGACATGGGGGGCGACTCTCCATATACGGCCAGCACTGGGCGAGGTGTGTTTGCTTTACCCGGTCTAAAGCTATTAGTGGTCACGATCCGGGCTGGCGCTCCGATCCTCTGGTAAACCCGCCATATCGCCCCATGAAATACGGGGGCATGTGGCTTTTGCGCTGTGCGGATGTTTGGTCCGTAGGAGAATTTAACGTGTTGCAAGGACGGGGATAACCGGAATGCCAACGATACAACAGCTGATCCGCAAACCGCGCCAGCCTAAAATTAAACGCTCAAAGTCGCTCCATCTGGAGGGATGTCCTCAGAAACGTGGTGTATGCACCCGTGTTTACACCACGACGCCGAATATCACATCCTGCGCGGTGTGCTGGATACCCAAGGCGTCAAAGACCGTAAACAACGCCGTTCGAAATACGGCGCCAAGAAGCCGAAATAAGGGAAACGCGATATGTCACGTCGTCACGCCGCTGAAAAACGCCAGGTTCTGCCAGACGCCAAATTTGGCGATGTCATCCTGACCAAATTTATGAACAACCTGATGGTTGACGGTAAAAAATCTGCCGCCGAACGCATCGTTTACAACGCGTTTGATCGTGTTGAGGCCAAGCTGAAAAAGGCTCCGGTCGAGGTGTTCCACGAGGCGCTTGAGAACATCAAGCCTTCCGTCGAGGTGCGCTCGCGCCGGGTGGGTGGTGCGACCTATCAGGTTCCTGTCGAGGTTCGCCCTGAGCGCCGCGAGGCGCTGGCCATCCGATGGTTGATCATTGCTGCCCGCAAGCGCAATGAAAACACCATGGAAGAGCGTCTGGCTGGTGAGCTGATGGATGCCGTCAATGAGCGCGGCACCGCCGTCAAGAAACGCGAAGACACCCATAAAATGGCCGAAGCCAACAAAGCCTTCGCCCATTATCGTTGGTAACACTTTTAAGGTAGGCCCAGACAATGGCACGCGAATATCCTCTGAACCGGTACCGCAACTTTGGTATCATGGCGCATATTGATGCAGGTAAAACCACCTGCTCGGAGCGCATCCTTTACTACACCGGCAAATCCCACAACATCGGTGAGGTGCATGACGGTGCCGCCACCATGGACTGGATGGAGCAAGAGCAAGAGCGTGGCATCACCATTACCTCTGCTGCTACCACCACATTCTGGGAACGCACCGAGGATGGCCAGACTGCGGAAACTGAAAAGCACCGCATGAACATCATCGACACGCCCGGACACGTTGACTTCACCATCGAAGTTGAGCGTTCGCTGGCTGTTCTGGACGGTGCTGTTGCGGTTCTGGATGCCAATGCCGGGGTTGAGCCTCAGACCGAAACCGTTTGGCGTCAGGCCGACCGTTACAAGGTTCCGCGGATCGTGTTCGTCAACAAGATGGACAAGATCGGCGCGGATTTCTTCAACTGCGTTCACATGATCGAAGATCGCACCGGGGCGACTCCGGCGGCGATCCAGATCCCGATCGGTGCTGAAACTGAGCTGGAAGGCATCGTTGATCTGGTCACCATGGAAGAATGGGTCTGGGCTGGTGAAGATTTGGGTGCGAGCTGGGAAAAACGCCCAATTCGCGACAGCCTGAAAGAGACTGCCGAAGAATGGCGCGCCAAGCTGGTCGAAATCGCCGTTGAGATGGATGACGAGGTGATGGAAGCCTATCTGGAAGGGCAAGAGCCAGACGTTCCCACGCTGCGCCGCCTGATCCGTAAGGGCACCTTGGAAATCAAATTCATCCCGGTCCTGTGTGGTTCTGCCTTTAAAAACAAAGGGGTTCAGCCGCTGCTGAACGCTGTGATCGACTATCTGCCCAGCCCGCTGGACGTTGTGGATTACATGGGCTTTAAGCCTGGTGACGAAACCGAGACCCGTAATATTCCCCGCCGTGCTGACGATGACATGCCGTTCTCGGCGCTGGCATTCAAAATCATGAACGACCCGTTTGTGGGCTCTTTGACCTTTACGCGGATCTATTCGGGAACGCTGGAAAAAGGTGGCTCGATCATCAACTCGACCAAGGGCAAGAAAGAGCGCGTTGGCCGGATGATGATGATGCACTCCAATGACCGCGAAGAGATCAGCGAAGCCTTTGCTGGCGACATTATCGCTTTGGCCGGTCTGAAAGCCACCACAACCGGTGACACGCTGTGCGACGTCAACGATCAGGTGGTGCTGGAAACCATGACCTTCCCTGATCCGGTGATCGAAATCGCGGTTGAGCCAAAAACCAAAGCCGACCAGGAAAAGATGTCTGCCGGTCTGGCGCGTCTGGCGGCCGAGGATCCGTCCTTCCGGGTAGAAACTGATCTGGAATCCGGTCAGACCATCATGAAGGGTATGGGCGAGCTGCATCTGGACATTCTGGTGGATCGTCTGAAGCGCGAATTCAAGGTTGAGGCCAATATCGGTGCGCCTCAGGTGGCCTATCGCGAGACCATCGGTCACGAAGCCGAAATCGACTATACCCACAAGAAGCAGTCCGGTGGTTCTGGTCAGTTTGCTCGGGTGAAAATGATCATCTCGCCGACTGAGCCTGGCGAAGGTTTCTCGTTTGAGAGCCGCATCGTTGGCGGTAACATTCCAAAAGAATATATCCCCGGCGTTGAAAAGGGCATCAAATCGGTCATGGATAGCGGGCCTCTGGCCGGCTTCCCGGTGATTGACTTCAAAGTGGCGCTGATTGATGGGGCATTCCACGATGTGGACTCCTCGGTGCTGGCCTTTGAAATCGCGGCCCGGGCTGCGATGCGTGAAGGTCTGCGTAAGGCGGGGGCGAAAATGCTCGAGCCGATCATGAAAGTCGAAGTGATTACCCCGGACGAATATACCGGTAACATCATTGGCGATCTGACCTCGCGTCGTGGTCAGGTGCAGGGGCAGGATAGCCGCGGCAACGCGATCTCGATCCAGGCTTATGTGCCGCTGGCCAATATGTTTGGCTACATCAACAATCTGCGCTCCATGTCTTCGGGACGTGCGAACTTCACCATGCAGTTTGACCATTACGACCCTCTTCCGCAGGCGCTTTCGGAAGAAGTACAAGCAAAATTCGCTTAAACGCGGTGGCGTTTAGCATCATTAACTAAGGAGGCCACCATGGCTAAGGAAAAGTTTGAACGTACGAAACCCCACGTTAACATCGGCACGATTGGCCATGTTGACCACGGTAAGACAACCCTGACGGCTGCGATCACC
>PDSA01000049.1 GCA_002748285.1 Rhodobacterales bacterium | reverse complement strand
CAAGATTAAAACTCAAAGGAATTGACGGGGGCCCGCACAAGCGGTGGAGCATGTGGTTTAATTCGAAGCAACGCGCAGAACCTTACCAACCCTTGACATACTTGTCGCGGTGACCAGAGATGGACACTTTCAGTTCGGCTGGACAAGATACAGGTGCTGCATGGCTGTCGTCAGCTCGTGTCGTGAGATGTTCGGTTAAGTCCGGCAACGAGCGCAACCCACGTCCTTAGTTACCATCAGGTTAAGCTGGGTACTCTAGGGAGACTGCCGGTGATAAGCCGGAGGAAGGTGTGGATGACGTCAAGTCCTCATGGCCCTTACGGGTTGGGCTACACACGTGCTACAATGGCAGTGACAATGGGTTAATCCCTAAAAACTGTCTCAGTTCGGATTGGGGTCTGCAACTCGACCCCATGAAGTTGGAATCGCTAGTAATCGCGTAACAGCATGACGCGGTGAATACGTTCCCGGGCCTTGTACACACCGCCCGTCACACCATGGGAGTTGGGTCTACCCGAAGGCCGTGCGCCAACCTTTCGAGGGGGCAGCGGACCACGGTAGGTTCAGCGACTGGGGTGAAGTCGTAACAAGGTAGCCGTAGGGGAACCTGCGGCTGGATCACCTCCTTTCTAAGGATGTTTCTGGTCAGACCGGCTTGCCGGTTTCGTGAAACACTTAGCAGACCTTCTGTTCTCACGAGCAGACACCGAAAGGTGAACAGGTCATATATGATGGTGCCTTTTGGTACCATTTGAACCGGGCCGTCCTCATATCTCTTCAGACATACGCGTGGGTCACCATGCGGATCGGTTTTGCTTCAGGTAAGCTGGCCCACTCGGCAGGTTTTCTCTGGAAATCGCTTGCCGGGCGACGCCGATTTCGCGAAGCGAAATCAGCTGGGTCGGTAGCTCAGGTGGTTAGAGCGCACGCCTGATAAGCGTGAGGTCGGAGGTTCAAGTCCTCCTCGACCCACCACCGTCACCTTTGTGAAGCAAAGGCGACGAAAGACAGGTTCGCATCATGCAAATTGTTTCGCAAGTTTTGCCTTTGGCAAGGCTCGCTCGGGGCGTTAGCTCAGCTGGGAGAGCACCTGCTTTGCAAGCAGGGGGTCATCGGTTCGATCCCGATACGCTCCACCAACGTCCTCTTTGCTGCGCAAAGATGACGAGCAGCGGTTCCGCGAAATAACCGGTAGCGTCCTTCTGGGAGGCACCAGTCAGCCCACACCACGCACCCCACCCCGATTAGATCATGAAGCAGTTTTTGACTGTTTCATCGTCCAACCGGACGTGATTTGACAGATCATATTGATTTGTCAGTCTTTTACATCGTTTAGAGAGATACAAACATCAGTTTTTATGCTGGTTGCCCGAGTAGGGGTAACCTTGGGCTTCGAGCCCGAAGCATGAAAAACTACAAGTAATTTGTTTTGGGTCTTTGTCTTCCCGACAGAGGCTCTGGGGTTCGACCCCAAGAAACAAACTACAATCCAAGTCAAGTACACTAACCGTTTCAATCCGAAAGGATTGGAGCAAACATGTTCCAAAGAAACTGAACCAGTGACTTTGGGACGGGAAAAAATAGTATGCTTTGATCTCAGAAGAAGCCCCTATCGCTGGGGGCGGGCAGTTAGGTCTGTCTTTTTCTGGATCAAATCAAGCGCGAAAAGGGCGTTTGGTGGATGCCTTGGCAGTAAGAGGCGATGAAGGACGTGATACTCTGCGATAAGTTGCGGTTAGCCGAGAATAGGCTTTGACCCGCAAATTTCCGAATGGGGGAACCCACCTGACAGTTCATTATAATAGCTTCGGCTGTTTATAGTGTTCTGAAACAGGTACTTTTAACCTGAATACATAGGGTTTTAAGAGCAAACCCGGGGAACTGAAACATCTAAGTACCCGGAGGAAAGGAAATCAATAGATACTCCCTTAGTAGCGGCGAGCGAACGGGGACCAGCCGAGCCATGAATGTGACTGGAATGTGTTGGAAAGCACAATCACAGAGGGTGACAATCCCGTACAGGAAGCATGAATGGACGTATTAAGTAGGGCGGAACACGTGAAATTCTGTCTGAAGATGGGGGGACCACCCCCTAAGGCTAAGTACTCCTTACTGACCGATAGCGAACCAGTACCGTGAGGGAAAGGTGAAAAGCACCCCGACGAGGGGAGTGAAACAGTTTCTGAAACCGGA
>PDSA01000052.1 GCA_002748285.1 Rhodobacterales bacterium | reverse complement strand
TATGGCGACGATGTGCTGTACACGCTGGGCATTCGCAAGGCCGGTGGCAAGATCGACTTCGACCCGACCCTTCGGTTTGAGCATGACTGCGAGTCGACCTTGCCGCAGTCGAAAATCTACACACCGATCTGGCGTGCCTATTACCATCACCGCAATCTGATCTTTGTTTACCGCGAGGCGGCTGGCGTATTGTTCTGGCCGGTATTTCTCGTTTTCTTCCTGCAATGGATCATTCATGCGCGCGCCTATGGCAAGGACGCGCCTGTTTTTCGCACCCTGCTGCGCAGTGCCGTAATTGACGGACTGCGGAACGACCGCTCGCGCTCGCTTGCGGAGGTGCAGAGAATCGGCGGGCCGCGCTCGCTGAGCGGTCCAAGCGCGGCGGCGGCCTGATCGTTCTGCTCAGTTGAAGTTGAGGATCTTGAGGTAGTTCGCCCTGAGAAAGATCAGCCCAAGGACCAGGAACACGGTTCCGATGACCAGAACGTAGACTTCCGAGATGTAGTTCGGGTGGTAGGTCGAGAAGAAACCCTCGCGGCTCAGGCCGGTGATGTGGGTCAGCGGGTTCCACCACAGGATATTCTGCGCAAAATCGGGCAGGTCTTCCATGATATAGATTACTGCGGATGCGATCATCAGAGGCCCCATCGCGATATTCCAGAGCGACCTCCAGATCGGGAACAATCCCATCAACACGCTGTTCATGGCGCCGATTCCCAGCCCGAGCATCGTTGCAAGGAAGAAGGCAAGGAACACGGGGACCGGGTCGATGACACCGCTTGTGCCCACCACCAGGATGGTGCCGCCAATGATCAGGAACGAGTTGAACAGGTTCGTGAGCAAGGCAAGTGTCAGGCGGGCGATCATGGAGTCGATCCATGTGACCGCCGGGTATTTCAGCAAGGGACGCGAATAGTTGATGGAATTTACGACGCTACCGTAGATGCGGCTGTAGTGATTGAAGACGAGATAACCCGTTGCGTAGAACAGCATGAAGCTGTGTCCGAGCGACGGGGAGCGCATCAGCAGTGAAAAGCCGAATGACAGCACAACGATCATGCCGACCGGTTCCACGATCGCCCAGAGATAACCTCCGGGCGACCGGCCATAGGTCGTCGCCATTTCGCGCAGGATCAGCGCGACAATCACCCGCAAGGCGGGGAAAGACCGATCCTTCCGCGGCATGCTCGGTTCGAGCGCAGGGGGGAAGTCTTGTTCGTCGGGTTCGGTATTCACGGCGATTCTACCGCTCCAATATGGCTGGCGTTGCAGGGCTGAATTATGTAGAAAATCGAACCAATTGCAAAGTCATGTATGTGAGGCAGAACATTGCAGACGGATAATGAAGCCTCTCAGGAAACCGAGGCCAAGAGCGTTGCGCAACCGGATCCGGAAGAGGAAGCCCGGAGGAAGAAAGCCGAGCGGATTGCGCGGAGGCGCCGGGAACGCGCCAAGAGAGACATTGAGTCAGGCGAGATCATGCCGACGGCCGAAGACGCCACGATGAAGCCTCGCCACTGGGGTGTGCTTTTCTCGTTCTTCCTGCTGGTTGCCGCGCCGATTGCCGTACTGGGTTACTACATGATGGGTGTGGCTGTTGAGCAATATGCGTCGACAGCCGGGTTCTCGGTGCGCAAGGAAGATGTCAAATCGCCCGCCGAAGTCCTCGGGGGGATCGGCTCGTTTCTGGGCGGTTCGGGCAGCGGCGAAACCGACATGCTCTTCGAGTACATCCAGAGCCAGGAGCTTGTCGCGGCGATCGACGACAAGCTCGATCTGGTCGCGCATTATTCGGCGCCCTACGACGTGGACCCGATCTTCGCGTTGAATCCCGATTCTTCGATCGAGGATCTGCTGGTCTACTGGGGTCGGATCGTGCGGATCACCTACGACAACGGCACCGGCCTGATGAACTTGCGGGTGCTCGCGTTCACCCCGGAGATGGCGCAGAATCTGGCTGCCGAGATCATTTCCGAGAGCCAGATACTGGTGAACCAGCTGAATGCACAGGCCCGGTCGGATTCTCTGGGTTACGCGGAGCAAGACCTCGCTGACGCCGTGGCCCGCCTCAAGGCTGCGCGCGAGGCGCTTGTCGCGTTTCGGTCCAGAACGCAGATCGTCGACCCGCAAAGCGACTTGCAGGGCCAGATGGGCATTCTCAACAGCTTGCAGGCGCAACTGGCGGAAGCACTCATCGAACTGGACCTGATCGTTCAGGAAGCCCTGCCGGGCGACCCGCGCGTCACGCAAGCGCAGCGGCGTATCGAAGTCATCCGCGAACGGATCGACGAAGAACGCCTCGCCTACACGAACGATGAAGGCCCCAACGG
>PDSA01000051.1 GCA_002748285.1 Rhodobacterales bacterium | reverse complement strand
CCCCCCTACCCTCGAAGGCAATAGGAGTCGCGGTTCAGGTATCGCTCACACTCCGCTAGGCATGACCCTTTATCAGAAATAGAAATGGATTGCAGTTATTGAGTTACCGCCAGGGCCGCGCGTTCTGCCAGTTTTCTGAATATGTTTTCGCCTGTGTTCTCAGCGAATATCTCTGAAAATGTGATAAGGTCGAGCAACTTCTCCTGCTCTTCAAATCGAAACGCTCACAACATCAATAGGCTCCGCGCGTTTCGAAAATCAAGTTGCGCGGAGTACACAGTCTTTCCCAAGGAGCGGGACCATTCATGTCATCACGCACGGGGTGCAATGGACAGACGGCTCATTATGCACGGCCATCCCCCGCGCGGCGCCATAACGTCACGTCCCGCCGGTTGCGCCCGCGCATCGGGACTGGCAGGAAGGTCGGCAAAGGAGCCTTCTGCATGACACAGACCACCACATCCCCGCCCTTTTCCTGGCCCGACATCCCCTTTGTCACCCCGCTGACCCGCGCGCAGCTCGCCGCTGCGGGGGTGCCCGAGGGCTGGAACTTCGGCATGGCCGATGTGGTGCGCTTTCATGAGCTTGACGCGCTGAACCATGTGAACAACGTGGCCTATTTCCGCTGGTTCGAAAGCCTGCGCATCCCCTATTTCACAGCCTATCACCTGTCCAGCTACCAGCCCGATGACCCGACCCTGGTGGTGATGACCAACACCGCACGCTATCACGCGCCGATGTTCCTGAACGAGGCTTATGTGACCGTCACCCGCACGGCGAGCTTCCGCAACAGCTCGTTTCGGATGGAATACGCCACCTTCTCGGGGGGCAGTCTGCGCGCGACCGGCGATTGTATCGTCGTCTGTCTGGAGGCCGACGCCGCCACCAAGCGCCCCCTGCCCGAGGCCGCCGTCCAGGCGTTCCTGTCGCGCGACGGTGCCACGCGCGAATAAGGCGTTTCGATATATCGTTGAGACACAACAGCCTGACGCCACGCGCGGACCCTGTTGGTTTTGTGGGCGCTCACAAATCAAGTTGTGCGTCAACGTAGTTCCGAAACGCTTTGGGGGCAAAAAGCCGCTCTTTTCCCCCAAGTTACCACAAGATATGGTGACAAACGCCGCGCCCTGACCTATCCTTGCGGCAACCCGGGCAACAGACCCGTACACATGAGGCGGCCACACACCCGGCACGACCGGGCGGCCAAAGGCAAGGATGGGCAGATGAACAGTTTTTCCAGACGAGGTTTCCTGATCGGCGCGGGCGGGGTTGCCCTGCTGGGCGCTGGCTGCGGCAATGGCATAGGTTCCAATCGGGGCGCAGCGATCGACGCGCGGGTCGATGCCACGCTGAACCATCTCTATAACCGCTACCCGGGCACCCGGGACCTGGCGGACAAGTCCACCGGGATGCTGGTCATGCCGCTGGTCACCGAGGCCGGTCTGGGCATTGGCGGCGCCTATGGGCGCGGCGCCCTGCGCGCCGGCCTGTCGCCGGTGCTGGCCGTGGTCTTCGGCCAAACGGGCCTGTTGGCCGGGGCAACGATCGAGGGCACGAAATACACCCGGATCATTCCCTGACGTTTTGCGCAGTTCAAAGCGTTTCCGTATTGCGTTGAATCCGCGTGATGTGGAAACACAGCATACCACATCAGGATATTGGGCGTTTCCAGTTGTTGCTGTGACACAACAACAACTGGAAACGCTTTAATGCATACCAAGAAAGAACTACTGAGGTTCGTGATTTGATTTTCCTGAAAAACAATAGTGACAAGTCTGCAATTCAAAGGAAAGTGTCGGTTATTCTGCGCCGACAGGTCCCCCCTCGGCACAATGAACCTCCCCGCTCGTGGCTTGGTGGATTGCCGATGATGCCAAAGCTTCTCCGTTGGCCGCGTGACAAGGAAGGGGCACCGCTTCACTTTCTGGCGCAGATTGCCTGCGCAGACCTGCCAGCGCAGTTGTGGAATGGTGACGGGCCGCGCAAAGGCTGGCTGTTGTTATTTGTCGAAACTCTGAAACTGGAAGACGAGGCGGATGACGGAGGGGTTCGAGTTTTGCACGTAAACCGCCTTGGCCCCGAACGTGCGCCGCCGAAAGACACGCCAACGGTGCGCCATGCCATGTCTGACTACATCGACTATGCCAAAGCAAACATACGACCGGGCGTACCGAAACTATGGCGCAAATGGCCAGTTGATCTTGTACCGCAACCTTATGACCTGACGGGCAGCGAAAACGATATCTATGGACCACCACATATCCCGGCAGAAGAGCTGTATGGTGCCCCGGTTGCGGAGCGTGGGATATGGGATGATTTCAGTGATATGGGCCTCACCCGTCCGTTGACCTGGCAGGGGGCGCTCTATGTCATTGAGGGGCTCGCTCGAGATCTGCAACCGGCAGAGTTCAAACGTAAGTTCACCAGATATCGTGGCCTGTTGGACGCGCCGGAGCCGGATCGGGACGGTTTTGGCGAGGAACTGCGAAAACGCATCGCGGCCAATCCTTCCTGCGATGATCGCGATGTCGGTTGGGGGCCGAGGGTGCGGGCGATCACCGACCAGATTGAGGCCGAACTGAAGGCAGAACGCAGCACTGGGTGGATGGCCCGGTACTACGTTGCGTTGGACAAGGCGCGGGCAGGTCATGAAGGTTGGATCAATAAATATCAGAAAGAAATCGAGGCAGCAGGCGACAGTCTGGATGCTCAAAAGCTGGA
This sequence comes from Rhodobacterales bacterium, assembly GCA_002748285.1. GTDB lineage: Bacteria > Pseudomonadota > Alphaproteobacteria > Rhodobacterales > Rhodobacteraceae > Profundibacter. The sequence goes on along the minus strand of PDSA01000051.1, from coordinate 1,746 downwards.
GTCCTTGACCAACAATATAGAAAGCCAACGCGCGTCCATTGAAGCGGTCGAGAAAAACCGCGCCTATCTTGACGAACTGTTCGCGGCCTATCCCGGCCCGGAAGGCGAACGCAGATTCACCGAAGAAATCAAGTCCGTTGGAGAGGCCCATCTTGCTTGGGGTGAAAAGATGGCAAAAAAGATTGATCAAGTGTTCGATCAAATCCGCAGCAAGGATTTGAGTGCACCATTGACGGATAAAGACTGGGCCGACATCACAGGCCGTTTCACAATGGAGAAAAGTGTCTATTGGTCACAGACCGGTCTGGTTTTGCAGAAGGTCGAGAAACCCCTTTCGGTGCAGAAGGAACATCTGAAAATGGCCATTCGCGAGGATGTCTTGGATCTGTATTGTCGTGGCGACATCGCTCTGGCGGGGTTGGATGCGGACCAGTTGGATCAACTGGAGCAAAAGCTGCGCCATCTCGCAGAGGGATTGCCGCATCGTATGGGGGGGCAGCCGAACCCGATTCAGGGGGACGGGCTGGAGTCTGGCGAGGCGCTTTTGTTCCAACTGACGAGCGACCTGCCAATGGGCTGGATGTGGGGTGATGTCGGTGCGTTGTATGTCACCATATCCGACAAAAACCTCAAGAAGCATCGTTTCAAGGGTGTGACGGCTTCAATCGAAGGGCATTGAGAGAGGACGATTGCCTTGGAAAGAGGTTCGTTCCCATGCGGAAGTTGAGCTGGACGGATACCTTAAGCTTGCCGCCCTCAAGGCTTCAACAGTCCGGTTCGCATCGTCAACCGACCTCGCTTGAATGCATGGTGGATGTCGGCTGTTCTGCAAAAGGCTGAAAAAGCCGTATCCAGATTTGGTCCACGAAAGTAATCCCTAGCGCAGCTGGTGCCGGGGCTCATTTATGTCCGATCATATGGAATGTCATAGGGCAACCCGGCCGAGTCGCAGAATCGCATCACCCAGGCGTCATCCATCATTAAGAAATCCAGAACCGATGAGAGGAATTCCGCCTCTCCGGCGCGGGCGCGTAATTCACTTTCACTTACGCCCGTAGAGCCCAGAAAAATCGAGCATAATTCCTCATCGCCCACCAACCAGGCCAGAGCCTGCAAGGCCAGGGTCTCGGCGGATTCTTGCTGCATTTCATGACCTCGTTAACGCTTGGAAAGGTTTTCTTAACCATTATGCCCCAAGAGTAAACAGAACGAAGCACACAGTTAACCGATTGGTAAGTCTCTCATGGCAGGCCGCATCCTCATCGCAGATGACGTCACTCCCAGCCGCATCGTGCTGAAGGGCGCGCTGAAAGCGGCGCGGCATGTGATCTTGCAGGCCAACAGCCTGCCTCAGGTGATGCGCATGGCCCGCCAGGACCACCCGGACCTGATCATCCTGGGCGAAAGTTTGTCCGATGGCGGGGCGGTGCCCTTGCTGAAACGGTTGAAGGCGGACCCGGCTCTGGCGCGTATTCCGGTGATCGTGGTGGCCGCCGTGGCCGACCGCGCCGCCCGCCTGGCGGCCCTGCATGCCGGGGCGGAAGAAGTGGTGACGAAACCCTTCCCCGACAGCTATCTTCAGGCTCTGGCCCGCAACCTGATGCGCAGCAGCGCCATCCGGGACGAGCTGGACCGGCGCCGCGACACTGCACGCGAGCTGGGCTTTGCCGAGGCGGTGCCGAGCTTTTCCCGCCCGTCCCGGCTGGCCCTGATCGCCCCGGACATGAAGACCGCGATCCACTGGCG
>PDSA01000043.1 GCA_002748285.1 Rhodobacterales bacterium | reverse complement strand
CCGAATACCCAGACATCCCTGTTGCCCTGCTGATGGTGTTCGTCCTCTCTCTCGTCATCTTCTCAACCGTCAGAATGGCATGGCCAAGGTGAAAAGAAAAACAAACACCGCGTAAGCCAAAATAGCGAAATAACAGTGCTGCCGGGCGAAATTTGTGGGGAAACCGCTCAAACGCATTCCCCCGGTTGCCCTGCTCCTGCAGTCGCGCTATGGCTAAACCAACACCTGAAGGACCAAAAACATGATGCAAAGCCCCAACACCGCATGGGATGATACCGTATTGCCCTTTCAACTGGACCTCGCCAATGCGCGGGGCCGCATCACCCGTCTGGATGGGGTGTTGCAAACCGTTCTGGCCCAGCACAACTATCCCGATCAGATCGAGGCGCTGATCGCCGAAGTTGCCCTGCTGACCGCGCTGATCGGCCAGACAATCAAGCTGCGCTGGAAGCTGTCGATTCAGGTGCGCGGCGACGGCCCGGCCCGGATCATTGCCGCCGATTATTACGCACCCGCGCATGACGGTGCCCCAGCCCGCATTCGCGCCTATGCCAGCTTTGATCACACCCGCCTGAACCCCGACCGGCCGGCCTTTTCGCAAATCGGCAAGGGCTATTTCGCGATTCTGATTGACCAAGGCGAGGGCTCCAAGCCCTATCAGGGGGTCACGCCGCTGGATAAGGAATCGCTGGCGGCCTGTGCCGAGGCGTATTTTGACCAATCCGAACAAATCCCGACCCGGTTTCAACTGGCCTTTGGCCGTTCGCAACTGGCCGGGCAGGAGGAGCATTGGCGGGCCGGGGGCATGATGCTGCAACATATGCCCGATGCTTCGCCCCTGCGGGCGGGGGCCGAACCGGTTGCTCCGGCGCAGGATTTGGAAGAGGGCGAGGATTGGAGCCGGGTGAACATCCTGCTGGATACGGTCGACGCGCTCGAGCTGATCGGTCCCTCGATCAGCCCCACCGACCTGCTGACCCGGCTGTTCCATGCCGAGCAACCCCGGATTTTCGCCACCCAACCGGTCGAATTCGGCTGCACCTGTTCGGCGGATCGCGTGCGTCAGAGCCTGTCGATCTATTCAGCCAAAGACATCGCCCATATGACCACCGAAGAGGGCATTGTCACCGCCGATTGCCAGTTCTGCGGGGCGCATTACAGCTTTGACCCGAAAACGCTGGGCTTTGAAGCCACTGAGCCGGTCGATGAGTCTGACAAGTCTTGAAACCCGTCTGTGCGCCGCGCTGGAGCGGCTGCAGCAAGGGTCATCCGACTATGACCTGACCCCGGATGTGGCGCTGCCCGAGGGGCGCGTGTTGCGCCCGGCGGCGGCTTTGGTGGCAATTCGGCCCGGCCCGGATGGGGCGCAGGTGACCCTGACTCGCCGGGCCTCGACCCTGAAACACCACCCCGGCCAGATCGCCTTTCCCGGTGGCAAATGTGACCCGACGGATCAAAACGTGCAGCAAACCGCCCTGCGCGAAGCCCGGGAGGAAATCGGTTTGCCCGGCGGTAATGTGCAGATTCTTGGCCAGATGCCGGGGCATGAAACCGTCACGGGGTTTCATGTGACTCCGGTCGTTGCGCTGCTCCATGCGCCGTTTTCCCCGCAACCCGACCCCAGAGAAGTTGCCGAAGTGTTCACCGTTCCGCTGGCGCATCTGCTGAGCATTGGCAATTATTCGGTGCAGGGGCGCTATTGGCGCGGCGGGCAGCGCCATTATTATACGGTGCCTTATGGCCCCTACTATATCTGGGGGGCCACTGCGCGAATCCTGCGATCTCTGGCATCCGGGATGGCGCCATGATGCAGATCAGCGCCGATTGGATCCGCCAGCCCGACAGCCAAAAGCTGTGCCAGATGCTGAGCAATGCCGGGTATGAATGCTATTTCGTCGGCGGCTGTGTGCGCAATGCGCTGCTGGGGGTGCCGGTCAATGATATTGATATAGCCACCAATGCCCACCCGGAACAGGTGATCGCTCTGGCCCGGGCCGCCGGGCTCAAGCCCATCCCCACCGGCATTGATCACGGCACGGTTACAGTGATTTCGGGCGGCCACGCGTTTGAAGTGACCACCTACCGTCAGGATGTGAAAACCGATGGCCGCCATGCGGTTGTGTCTTATTCCGACAGCATCGCTCAGGACGCGCTGCGCCGGGATTTTACCATGAATGCGCTCTATGCCGATCGGTTCGGGGCCGTGGTGGACCCGCTCAACGGCCTGCCCGATCTGTTGGCCCGCCGGGTGCGGTTCATTGAAAACCCACAAAAGCGCATTCAGGAAGATTACCTGCGCATCATGCGGTTTTTCCGCTTTCATGCCTGGTATGGCGCCCCCGATCAGGGGCTGGATGCTGAGGGTCTGGCGGCCTGTGCCGCCAATTTGACCGGGTTAGAGACCGTTTCGAACGAGCGCATCGGGGCCGAGCTGTGCAAATTGCTCGCCGCCACCGATCCCGGCCCCAGCGTTGCGGCGATGGCGGCCAGCGGGGTTCTGAACACCATCCTGCCCGGGGCCGAGGCCAAGGCTCTGCCGGTGCTGATCCATCTGGAGGCCAGTTTCCCCGGGCCAAGTCTGCCCCCGAATGCGATCCGCAGGCTGGCGGTGCTGGGTGGAGAAAACGCCAAATCCCGCCTGAGGCTGAGCAACGCTCAGGCCAAGCAGCTGGCTGTTTTGCGCAACGAAGCCGGCAGCCTGCACAGCCCGGCCCGTCTGGGATTTGAGTTTGGCGCAGAAACCGCGATTGATATCGTCCTGCTGCGCGCGGCTCTGCTGGAAACCACGCCGGATCCGGGGGCTTGGCAACAGATCGAAATCGGCGTGGCGGCGGAATTCCCGGTCAAACCCGCCGATCTGATGCCCCGCTTTCAGGGCAAGGCGCTGGGGGATAAATTGGCCGAGCTTCAGGAAAAATGGCTGCAATCCGGTTTTGCCCTGAGCAAAGATCAGCTATTGAGATAAGCGACTCTGGGGCCCGACTCTGGAGGGAATTGGATCAAGATGGATGAGCGCAAGGTGAGCCCCTCAAACTGGATAGATGCTTTTCAGCCCGCCGATGGGCCTCCGCCCAACACGTTGTGGCGGTTCTTTGGCTGGTGCCTGAAGGGGGCGTTTCCGATGCTGGCGCTGGCGGCGATTGCTGCGGCCTCGACCGGGATATTCGAGGTCATCACCGCCCTGCTGCTGGGTCTGGTGATTGACGGCGCCTTGGAACATGGCACAGCCTTTCTCAGTGAAAAAACCACCATGCTATTTCTGGTTGCCAGCTTTTTCCTGCTGCTGCGCCCGTTGGCAGTGGCGGCCAATGTCGGGTTGCAATCCATCACCATCGGCCCCAATGTGATGCCTTTGGTGCTGTCGCGGCTCAACCGCTATACGCTGGGCCATTCGATATCGTTTTTCAACGATGATTTCGCGGGCCGGATCGCGCAGAAACAGATGCAGACCGCCCGGGCGGTCACCGATGTGGTGGTCGAGAGTATCAATGTGATGGCGTTTGCGCTGGCCTCGCTGGTGGGCTCGGCGGTGTTGCTCAGCGCGATTGACTGGCGGGTGGGGATTGTGCTGATCATCTGGTCGGTGGGCTATATCGCGGTGATCCGCTGGTTTTTGCCCCGCATCCGCATCCGCGCGAAAAACCGGGCCTCGGCGCGGGCGGTGCTGACCGGGCAGATCGTGGACACCATCACCAACATCAACACCGTCAAGCTGTTCGCCCGGCGTCAATACGAAGACAGCGCCGCCACCGATGCCATGGCCGGTCTGCGTCAGAGCAGCCTTGAATTTGGCAAGCTGGCCACTTTGTTTCGCTTTAGCCTGATGACGATTGCCGGGGCGGTGCCGGTGCTGCTGGTGGGCTGCACCTTGTGGCTGTGGTCTCACGGCCAGAGCAGCGCCGGAGACATCGCCACCACCGGCGCGATTGCCCTGCGGATTTCGCAGCTGACGGGGTGGGTGACCTTTGCCTTTATGGGCATTTACGCCGCATTGGGCGAAGCCGAGGACGGGATGCGCACCCTGACCCCGGCTCACAGCCTGACCGACAGCCCCACCGCCCCCGATCTGCATATCACCCAAGCCGAGATCAGCTTTGACAATATCAGCTTTGCTTATGGCCAGCAAAACGGAGGGGTTTCAGACATTAACCTGACCATCCATCCGGGCGAAAAGCTGGGGATCGTCGGCGCGTCCGGGGCGGGGAAATCGACGCTGGTGGCGCTGTTGTTGCGGCTTTATGACCCGGAACAGGGCCGGATTTGCATTGATGGCCAACCGATTTCGGGCGTCAGTCAGGAAAGCCTGCGCAGCCAGATCGGCATGGTGACGCAGGAAACGGCGATGTTCAACCGCTCGGCCCGCGATAACATCCTTTATGGCCGCCCCTATGCCACCGAGGCCGAAATGAAAGCCGCCGCCGTGCAGGCCGAGGCTGATGACTTTATTCAGGAGTTGCAGGATTTCAAAGGCCGCAAAGCCTATGATGCCCATTTGGGAGAGCGCGGAGTGAAACTGTCCGGCGGGCAACGTCAACGCATCGCGCTGGCGCGGGCGATATTGAAAGATGCGCCGATTTTGGTTCTGGACGAGGCCACCAGCGCGCTGGATAGCGAAGTCGAAGCGGTGATCCAGACCGCTCTGGCCCGGGTGATGCAGGGCAAGACCGTGCTGGCGATTGCGCATCGGCTGTCCACCATTGCCCGCATGGATCGGATCATCGTGCTGGATCAGGGGAGGATTGTCGAACAAGGCACCCATGAACAGCTGCTGGCCAAGGGCGGCAAATATGCCGGTTACTGGCAACGCCAATCCGGCGGGTTTCTCGGCACGGATGAGCAGCCCTCATGAGCATCACCATCACCCGTCTGGGTCATCATGGCGATGGGATCGCCGAAGGGCCGATCTTTGCCGCCCGCACTTTGCCGGGCGAGGTGATCTCGGGTGAGATCAGGGATGGGCGCATCGCCGCCCCCAAAATCCTCACCCCATCGCCGGATCGGGTGGCCCCGCCATGCCGGCATTATAAATCCTGTGGCGGCTGTGCCCTGCAACATGCCTCTGATGCATTCGTGGCGGGCTGGAAACAACAGGTGGTCAGCACGGCGCTGGCGGCGCAGGGGATCAAGGCGCAAATCGGCGCGGTCCAGACCTCGCCGCGCAACAGCCGCCGTCGGGCGGTGTTTTCGGCGCGGCGCACCAAAAAGGGGGCGCTGGTGGGGTTTCATGCGCGCTCATCCGACATGATCACCGAAATCCCCGATTGCCAGCTGCTGATGCCACAGCTGCTGGCGCTGCTGCCGGTGTTGCAAAAGATCACCGTTCTGGCGGCCTCGCGCAAATCCGAGCTGCGTTTTACCGCGACCCATTCCGAGGCCGGCGCAGATATAGATGTGCGCCACGCCCCGACGCTGGATGCGCCGATGCAGATGCAGCTGGCGGCTCTGGCGGCGCAATCGGGCATTGCCCGGCTGGTCTGGAATGGCGAGCCCATCGCCGAGGTTTGCCCGCCCTATCAGCGGTTTGCCGATTGCCGCGTCACCCCGCCCGCCGGAGCCTTCCTGCAAGCCACCGCCCAAGGCGAACAGGCGCTGGTCGCGGCGGTGATGCGCCAGCTGTCGGGGGCGGGATCGGTTCTGGATCTGTTTGCCGGCTGCGGCACATTTTCGCTGCCCGCCGCACGCTTTGCCCGAGTGCACGCGGTTGAAGGATCGGCCGAGATGATGGCCGCGCTGGAACTGGGCTGGCGACGTGGCAGCGGTCTGAAACAGCTGACCACTGAAACCCGGGATCTGTTCCGCCGACCTTTGCTGCCCGACGAGTTGGCCGCCTATGACGCGGTAATCATCGACCCACCCCGCGCCGGGGCCGAGCACCAGTTTCAACAGATCGCCCTTTCCCGGCCCAAAATCGTGGCGGTGGTGTCGTGCAACCCGGTCAGCTTTGCCCGCGATGCGGCGATTTTGCTGAATGCGGGCTATCAAATGGCGGAAATCGAGGTGGTCGATCAATTCCGCTGGTCGACCCATGTTGAGCTGGCCACATGTTTCACCTTGCAATAGAGGCTTGCCAAAAGACCCAAGCCCCATTTAAGTGGTATAGACATGAAAAGCACAATAATGAGCAGCCAAAGAATGTCCGTTTTCAGAGTTTTCCTTGTTTTGATGCTGCTGGGCAGCCTCAGCGCCTGTAGCAAATTCCCCACCTATCACGGCCCCGAAGTCACCCGGGTCGTGGTCTATAAAGAGCGCCACCAGATGTATTTGCTGCACCATGACACAGTGCTGAAAAGCTATCGGATCGCGCTGGGTTTTGCCCCCGAGGGGCATAAAAAATTTCAGGGGGACGGCAAAACACCCGAGGGCGATTACATCATCGACCGGCGCAATCCGAACAGCAATTTTTATCTGTCTATCGGCATCTCCTATCCCAATACCGACGATCTGGCCCATGCCAAGGCCGCCGGGCGCGATCCCGGCGGAGACATCTTTATCCATGGCGGGCGGCGCAGGGGTGATCCGAAACGGGCCGACTGGACCGCAGGCTGTATTTCAGTGCCCGATCGCCATATGCGTACGATTTACTCAATGGTGCGAAACGGCACGCCAATTACGATTCATCCGTGATGTTTCCGCGCCGGGGGGGCAGGCTCGATACCGCTCTTGGTGTCTCTTTTTCGTTCTGATCCCATTGGCGAGAACATGATAGAGCGTTATGCGAAAAACCTGAACTACCTAACGCTGCCTGAAATCAAAGATTTCAACGCGTTAGGTGATACTCTTTGTATCAAGTATTTCGTCAAACGCTATAAAGGCCGGGTCTTGCCGGTGGCCCTGATCGCTTGGGCAGCATCGGGCTGGGGATATAGCTGACGGGAGTGAATTTTGATCCCACAACCCACGAAGCATCAGCGTCAAATCAGAGACTTATAGCCAGAAGGCACAATCAGAATTGTGTCGTTTGGCTATAGTAATTCAACGACCCCAGACCAAGAATTCAAAATCCAGCCGTCCGGGGAAGCCCGCTGGCTGGCGATTCAGGTGGTCCAGAAACGGGCGGCCAAGGGAGCAAAACAAAACAAAGCCCCCCCGCACCTCGTTCCAAGTGCGGGAATTGCCCCAAAAAGGCCAATAAAATCAATGTGATAAATGATACATGGTGGGCGACCCTGGAATCGAACCAGGCGTGAGTCGCCTCGAGGGAGTTACAGTCCCCTGCCACACCTTGCGGCCTGTCGCCCAACACCCGCGCTGGATACCCGCGTGATGCAGGGGCGTCAAGCGTAAATCCGCTTTGATTTGCACTTGTATTGAATTACAGCAGGGCGCATTGTCGATCAGATGCAAAAGATTTGGGGCCTGGACGGATGAAAAAGCCAAAATGGGTGATTGAAAAAGAGCAAAGCCGGCGGGCAGCGGCGGCGGCAACCGTTTGGTTGTTTGGCATCCATGCGGTGCGCGATGCGTTGCTGAACCCCAAGCGCAAGAGGTTGCGGCTGATCGTCACCAAAAACGCGCATAACAAGCTGGCAGAGGAGATCTCGGCCAGCGGGATGCAGCCGGAAATCGTTGATCCGCGCAAGTTTTCCGCACCGCTGGACCCGCAATCGGTGCATCAGGGTGCCGCGCTTGAGGTCAAGCCGCTGGAGTGGGGCGCGATCGAGGATTGCTGCATGGCTGCCGATGGTCAGGTGCCGCGGGTTTTGCTGCTGGATCGGGTGACCGACCCGCATAATGTCGGGGCAATTTTGCGCTCGGCCGAGGTGTTCGGAGCCCGGGCGGTAATCGCACCGCACCGGCATTCGGCCCCCGAAACCGGAGCGCTCGCCAAAACCGCTTCGGGCGCGTTGGAGCGCCAGCCATATTTGCGGGTGAAAAACCTTGCGGATGCGATGCAGACCCTCAAGAATATGGGCTATTTGATGCTGGGACTGGACGGAGAGGCCGAGCAGACCATTGATCAGGCGGTCTCGGGCCGCACGGATCGACCCATTGCGCTGGTGCTGGGGGCCGAGGGGCCGGGGCTGCGGCAAAAGACCCGGGAAACCTGTAACCAGCTGGTGAAAATCGACGCGGCGGGGGCGTTTGGCTCGTTGAATGTGTCCAATGCCGCTGCGGTTGCGCTCTATGCCGCGCGGGGGTGAGTGTGACAGGGTGCCATGACTTGTTCCGATGAGTATCTGAAGTCGATTCTAGAACAGACCAGAACCGTGGCCTGTGTCGGGGTTTCGACCAACCCGGTGCGCCCCAGCTATTTCGTGGCGCGCTATCTGACGCTGAAGGGGTTTACGGTGATCCCGGTGAATCCGGGCTATGCCGGCAAGCGGCTGTTTGGGCAAGAGATTAGGCCCGATCTGGCCTCAATCCCGCAGCCGGTGGACATGGTTGATATCTTCCGCCGCTCTGAATTTGTTGCGCCCATCGTGGCCGAAGCGTTGGAGGCGTTCCCCAACTTGAAAACGGTTTGGATGCAGATTGGGGTCGAAAATCAGGCGGCGGCCGATCTGGCCGAGGCGCATGGGGTGCGGGTGGTGATGAACCGTTGTCCAAAGATTGAATATCAACGCTTGTTTGGAGAACTGCGCATGGGTGGGTTTAACACCGGGGTAATCAGTTCGAAAATGCCGCAATAGCCCGCCGAGCCAAAATATTCACGGGGCATGTGCCGCCGCTGTGCAGCAATGCACATGGCTCAACCCCGGCAACCGATCTGGCCGAGGTGCCCCAGAGAGGCCACCGGTGCGGTCACAGCGTGTCTTTTCCCCCGCCGTTCACTCCTCGATCCGGCGGCTGGTCTGTGCATCAAAGAAATGCAGCGCCCCCGGATTGGCCGAGAACGCCATAACGCTGTTATCTTCCAGCCGCTGAATGCCGGGCATACTCACCACAACCTCGGTTTCGGTGCCCTCCAGCACGCCATGTATCAGGGTATTCGCACCCAGATGTTCTTGCACCAGGATTTTCACCCGCAGCGGGCCGTCAGGGTCGGCGCTCAGATGCTCGGGCCGCACGCCAATCGTAATGCGCCCCGCCTGTTTCGGCCCCGATAGCTGCGCCCCATTGGCCAAGGTGATCACTCCGGCCGCATCGGACTGACCGTCCAGAAAATTCATCGCCGGGCTGCCGATAAAGCCCGCCACGAACACCGAAGCCGGGCGTTCATACAGCTCAATCGGGCTGCCGAATTGCTCGACATAGCCCGCATTCAGCACCATCAGACGATCACCCAAAGTCATCGCTTCGACCTGGTCATGGGTGACATAAATCGCCGTCACCCCCAGACGTTGCTGCAATTTGCGGATCTCCAGACGCATCTGCACCCGCAGCTTAGCGTCCAGATTCGACAGGGGCTCATCAAACAAAAACACCGATGGCTCGCGCACAATCGCCCGCCCCATCGCCACCCTTTGCCGCTGCCCGCCGGACAGGGCGCGGGGCTTGCGGTTCAGGTAATCGCTGATCTCGAGAATCTCGGCGGCTTCCTGCACCCGGCGCTCAATATCCGCCTTGGGAATACCGCGTATTTTCAGCCCATAGGCCATGTTCTGAAACACCGACATATGCGGATAAAGCGCGTAATTCTGGAACACCATGGCGATGTTACGATCCGCCGGCTCAAGCTTGTTCACCATTTTATCATCGATATAAACCTCGCCGCCCGAAACGGTTTCAAGCCCGGCGATCATGCGCAAAAGCGTGGATTTACCGCACCCCGAAGGGCCGACGATCACCACCAGCTCGCCATCCTCGATATCGCCATTGACTCCATGCAGAACTTCGACATCGCCGTAAGCTTTCAGCAGGTTATCCAGTTTGATCTTTGCCATTATTCCTTAGTCCTACTTATCGGTTTCCGTCAGCCCTTTGACAAAGAGCTTTTGCATAAAGACCACCACCAGAATCGGCGGCAGCATGGCCAGAAGGGCGGTCATCATGATGATGTTCCACAGCGGGGATTGCTCGGCCGATTCCAGCATTTGCTTGATGCTCATCACGATTGTGGTCATGTCGCCATCGGTGGTGATCAGCAGCGGCCACAGATACTGATTCCAGCCGTAAATGAACAGGATCACGAACAGGGCGGCAATGTTGGTGCGGGAAAGCGGCAGCAGGATGTCCCAGAAAAACCGCATCGGCCCAGCCCCGTCAATGCGTGCGGATTCCAGCATTTCGTCGGGGATGGTCAGGAACACCTGCCGGAACATGAAGGTGGCCGTGGCCGAGGCAATCAGCGGGATCGACAGCCCCCAATAGCTGTTGAGCATCCCCAGCCGGGCGACGACTTCATAGGTGGGCAGGATGCGCACTTCGACCGGCAGCATCAGTGTGATAAAGATCATCCAGAAAAAGCCCATGCGAAACGGGAATTTGAAATAGACAATCGCAAAGGCCGACAGCAACGAAATGGCGATCTTGCCAATCGCAATGCCCAGCGCCATCACCAGCGAATTGGCCAACATGCGCCACACCGGCACGCCATCGCCGCTACCGGCCAGACCGGGGCCGAACAGGGCTTCGTTCAAATTAACCCAGAACTGATCGCCCGGCAGCAGCGGCAATGGCACTTGGGTCATGCGCACCGCGTCATGGGTCGAGGCCACAAAGGTGATCCAGATCGGAAAAGCGATCGAGAGGATCCCCAGCAGCAAAACAATGTGGGTGATGATGTTCAGGATGGGGCGATTTTCAACCATTGAGAACCTGCCGGATTGGTTTGGAATTTGGGATGCGTGCAAAGATCATGGCGTTAATACTCCACCCGGTGTTCGACATAGCGGAACTGAAAGATCGTCATGACGATGACCATCACCATCAGCACCACCGACTGCGCTGCCGAGCCGCCCAGATCAAGCCCGACAAAGCCATCATTAAAGACCTTGTAAACCAGAATGTTGGTCGAGCCCGCCGGCCCGCCCTGGGTAATGGCGTGGATAATGCCAAAAGTGTCGAAAAACGCATAGACCGCGTTGACCACGATCAGGAAAAACGTAGTGGGTGAAATCAACGGAAATACGATGGTCCAGAACCGCCTTAGCGGCCCGGCCCCATCAATCGCGGCGGCTTCGATCACAGATTTTGGGATGGATTGCATCGCCGCCAGATAAAACAGGAAATTATAGGCCACCTGTTTCCACGCCGCCGCCATGATCACCAGCGCCATGGCCTGAGTGCCGTTTAAATAGTGGTTCCACTCAACCCCGAAAAACTCGAGCGCATAGGAAACGATCCCCAAAGTCGGGTTGAACATGAACAACCACAGCGCCCCAGCCAGCACCGGTGCCACCGCATAGGGCCAGATCAGCAAGCTGCGATAGACCAGCGCCCCGCGCACCACCCGATCAGCGAACCCCGCCAGCACCAGCGCCATCGACATCGACAGCAGCGCCACAAGGCCGGAAAACACAATCGTGCGGACGAACGAGTTGTAATATTGGTTGTCGGAAAACAGGGCCTGAAAATTCTCAAACCAGACGAATTCGGTGCTGAGCCCAAAGGCATCCTCGATCAGCATGGATTGATACATCGCCTGCGAAGCGGGCCAGATGAAAAACACCAGCGTAATGGCAATCTGTGGCGTCACCAGCAGATAGGGCAGGATCGAAGAGGGGAAGTGGACATTTTTCAGCAATGATACTCTCCGGTATGAGCAAAAGGCGGCACCCCTCTGACAAGAGGGATGCCACGATTGTTAGCACATTGGCTTATTTCACGGAACGCTCAAATTTACGCAGCAGAGCATTCCCGCGGTCGCTCGCAGCCTTCAGAGCCTGCTTGGCGGTTTTGTCACCGGCCCACAGCGCCTCCAGCTCTTCATTGATGACGTCACGCACCTGCACAAAGTTCCCAAACCGGATCCCGCGCGATGCCGGCGTTGGCGTGTTCAGTCTCAGCTGCGCAATCGCCGTATCGGTGCCGGGGTTTTCTTCGTAGAAACCTTGGCTTTTCGACAGCTCATAAGCCGCAGTGGTGATCGGAACGTAACCGGTTTCCTGATGCCACCACGCCTGAACCTCGGGCGAGGACAGATAGGTGAGGAATTTGGCCACACCCTTATATTCCGCATCAGATTTCCCGGCCAGCGCCCACAGGGTCGCCCCGCCGATGATCGAGTTCTGCGGTGCCTTGGCAACCTTTTCATCCAGTGGCAGCATGGTCTGACCAAAGTTGAACTTGGCCTGTTCCTTGATCGAACCGTAATAGGCCGAAGAGTTCATCCACATGCCGCATTCGCCATTGGTAAACAGCGGCAAGCTGTCGCCACGACGCCCGCCAGGCGGAATAGTTTTCCACCATCACCCAGGACTGCCAGCCAAAGGAAAAGCCGCATTTCATGCCATTGGCCACCAGCTTGGCCGAAGTCTCCTTGACATCGGCCCAAGTGGTCGGAACCTTGGCCCCGGCGGCGTCCAGCGCGTCTTTGTTATACCACAGAACCGGCGTGGACGAGTTGAACGGCATCGACAGCAATTCACCATCGGGCGTTTGGTAATACGAAATCACCGCAGGCAGGAAGCCGGATTTGTCAAACGGCTCGCCGGTGTCGTTCATCAGCTGCTCAACCGGGTAAATCGCGCCTTTGGCGGCCATCATGGTTGCGGTGCCAACCTCAAAAACCTGCACCAGAGCAGGCTGCTCTTTGGCGCGGAAGGCCGCAATCGCGGCGGTCATGGTTTCGGTATAGTTGCCCTTATTGACCGGAATGATCTTGTATTCCGACTGGTTGGCATTGAAATCGGCCGCGATTTTGTCAACGCGCTCACCGGTTGCACCGCCCATGGCGTGCCAAAATTGAATTTCGGTCTGTGCCAAGGCAGTCCCGGCAACCGAAGTAACCATGCCGAACACTGCGGCACCGAACAGACTAGATTTCATCATTTAACCTCCCAGGTTGTTATAATATTCACAAAAGGCAAAGCAGCCCCAGCCAAACCCTCACAGTCTAAGCTGGATTAAGATATGAGCTTCCCTAGGCATGAGCAAAGCACGGGAGGAGGCATAATACAAATATTAAATTTTCATGAAGGCGGGGCAGCTACTGGTCTGAAAGATTGCAACACGACAAAACGATGCGTTATCTTTCCCCGCCGCACATAGGCTGCAAACAGAGGCGGTCCATATTATTAATTTATTGACGAATTTATTGGCAGTATGTTTTTTTGGCTATCACAGCGAATTTTTTGTGTGTAGATTAGGAAAACAAAGACATATACGGTTGGGGGCGAATGTGATGCAGCTGCTGAAAATCGCGGTATTTTTTCTGTGTGTTTTGCCGATTTCGGCATGTAGCGTGCCGCGCGGGGCAGCGCTGACATCGGAAATTCTATCGGAAGAACAATCAGATAAACCAACCTTTGCCGTGGTTCCGGTGACCCGGGAAAAGCTGGTGCAAATCGCACGCTGGCCCAGAACCGGTCCCAAGGCCCGTTATCACTGGTTACAGAACAGCCGCGGCCCCGACAGCCCGGTGATCCGCACCGGGGATGTGGTCAATCTGGTGATTTGGGACAATCAGGAAAACTCGCTTCTGACCCCGCAAACCGGTAAGCTGGTGGATATGCCCGGCCTTGTGGTCTCGCCCGCCGGAACGATCTTTATCCCTTATCTGGACGAAGTACAGGTGCGCGGCAAAACCCCGTCACAAGCCCGGCTGGTCTTGCAAGAAGCGTTGACCAAAATCGTGCCCTCGGCGCAGGTGCAGCTGTCATTTCAGGCGGGCAAAATGAACTCGGCCGATCTGATCACCGGGGTGGCCAGGCCCGGCTCTTACCCGCTGCCGGATCGCAATTATTCGATTCTCAGCCTGATTGCGCAGGGCGGAGGCATCTCTCCGACATTGCGCAACCCGCTGGTGCGGCTGATCCGTGGCAACAAGACTTATGAAACACCCGCCTCGGTGCTGTTTTCCAAGGCCGCGGCCAATATCACCATTCGCGGCAATGACAAGGTTCTGGTGGAAGAGGATAAGCGCTATTTCACCGCGCTGGGTGCTTCGGGCACCGAAAAGATCGTGTATTTCGACAAAGAAAACATCACCACGCTGGAGGCGCTTTCCATGGTCGGCGGGCTTGCTGAGAGCCGCGCCAATCTGCAAGGTATCCTGCTGCTGCGGGAATACCCCGCCAAAGCGGTGCGCAAGGATGGCAAGGGGCCGGAAATGCGTCAGGTGATCTTTACCTTTGACCTGACCTCAGCCGATGGCCTGTTTGCGGCGCGCAAATTCAAAGTCAACCCGCAGGACACCATTCTGGCCACCGAAAGCGCTGTGACAGCCACCCGCACTGTGTTGAGTCTGGTGGGCTCGGTCTTTGGGGTTGTCAATGCGGTTGACAGGTGAACAGCCGGCCAGACCACATTGGACGGTACGGCATTTCACAACGCTTTCTCAGGCAGGGGTGATCGCCGTCTGCGCACTCCGGGTGCGGGCTGTTGTAAGGTCCGGCTATGCCTGATCCGGCCCGAATTCCGACGGCGGCTGTAGAAAGGGCCACAAGCGGCCCGCTCTCTTTTGGCCGCCCTGTTGAAATCGCTCTCCCAGCCCTCCGCTGTTCTTTTGCAAAGGCACATCCATGAGCTGGCTTTATGTCAATATCACCAAACCCGTGGTGGATGTGATCGTGGCGATTGCGCTACTGGTGCTGTTTTCTCCGCTGATGCTGGCGGTGATCATCCGGGCTTTTGTGAAAAACGACCGGCCGATTTTTTATATTGCCGAGCGCATGATCGATCTGAACAAGTCCTTCATGCTGATCAAATTCAGAACCATGCGCGCCCCTGAACCCGGCGAGTGCAATGCCGGGGTCTCGGGCGGGAACAAAGCTCACAGGGTCACCGAATTCGGCAAATTTCTGCGCCGCTACCGGCTGGATGAAGGCCCGCAGCTGGTCAATATCATCACCGGCAGCATCAGCTTCGTCGGACCTCGGCCGCCTTTGCGGCGATATACCGAAAAATACCCCGAAATTTACGGCCAGATTCTGAAAAATCGCCCGGGCCTGACCGGTCTGGCGACCATCATTTATCACAACCACGAAACCCGCCTGCTGGAGCGGGCCAAAACTGCCGAGGAAACCGAGCAGATTTATGTCCGCCGCTGTATTCCCCGTAAAGCGCGGCTGGATCTGATCTATCAGCGCAATATCTCTTTGCGGCTGGATTTATACATTGTCTATCTGACGGCGGCGAAAATTTTTCCCTTGCCTGGGCGCCGTGTCCGACGTCTGCGCCGCCATTCGGGCGCCGGCCTATAGAGCTCTGAATCAGGCCGTATAGTGCCAAAAACGCCGGGCGAGGCAACTTAAAGCGTTATGCGAAAAAACTGAACCACTTAACGCTGCCTGAAATCAACGATTTCAACGCGTTAAGCGATGCTCTATATCTCAGGTATTTCGTCAAACGCTATAGGGGGGCACAACTCTCTGCAGAGTTCGTTATCTATGTCATCGGCGAGGATAACAAAATCATTGCGCCAGAAATATACCCATGACGGACACTTACGCACCTGCTTGACATGGCCGCAATCTGAAAACCATCGGAGCCCCCCGACAGCCCCGCGGATGTCTCTTGACATTTCCTCAAGCACGGGCGATACGCCTACATCCCTGAGAGGCCGCCGCGTGAGCAGCCCGCCATTTTTTAACGGCAGTCAGGGCGCTTTTATGGTGCGAAAACCTATCACCCAAGTTCCCATTCACGCGGGGTTCTGACGGCCCTGACCGGCTGCAACCTTTGACGCTGGCTGTTTTAACAGCCTAAATGCTGATTGATATCGGCAGGGCCCATTCTGCCCTGCCATGACTTATGAAAGGGTCGCTACGTGACCAAATTTGCTGATCTGGGCCTGTCGCCCAACATTCTGAAAGCCATCGACGCCGCCGGATATAAAGAGCCCTCGCCCATCCAAGAGCAGGCCATCCCGCTGGCACTGGCCGGGCACGACATCATGGGGCTGGCGCAAACCGGCACCGGTAAAACCGCCGCTTTTGGCTTGCCGCTGATCCAGAGCCTGCTGGGCGATGGTTTCAAAGCCCCCGCCAAAAGCACCAAATCCCTCATTCTGGCTCCCACCCGGGAGTTGGTGAACCAGATCGCCGATAATTTGCGCGAATATGTGCGTAACACGCATCTGAAAGTCAATCTGGTGGTCGGCGGGGTGTCGATCAATCGCCAGATCCAGAACCTGTCGCGTGGCACCGATATTCTGGTGGCAACTCCGGGTCGGTTGCTGGATCTGATCGACCGGCAGGCGATCTTTCTGGACAGCGCCCGGTTTCTGGTGCTGGATGAGGCCGATCAGATGCTGGATATGGGCTTTATCCATGCGCTGCGCAAAATCGCCCCGCTGTTGGGAACGCCGCGCCAGACAATGCTGTTTTCCGCCACCATGCCCAAGCTGATGGCCGAGCTGTCATCCGCCTATCTGCACAACCCCAAGCGGGTGCAGGTTTCCACCCCCGGTAAGGCAGCGGACAAGATCAAGCAATCGCTTTACTATAGCGCTCAGGCCAACAAAACCGAGCTGTTGAAAGACTATCTGGACAAGTCCCCCGATGGGCTGTCGCTGGTGTTTTCGCGCACCAAACATGGGGCAGAAAAACTCAAGAGACATCTGGAATCTGCGGGTTACGATGCTGTTTCCATCCATGGCAACAAATCTCAGGGCCAGCGTGAGCGCGCCATTCGGGCGTTCAAGGCCGGAGAAGCCCGCGTTCTGGTGGCCACCGATGTGGCCGCGCGCGGCATTGATATTCCTGACGTCAGCCATGTTTACAATTACGACCTGCCCGAAGTGCCCGAGAATTACGTTCACCGCATTGGCCGCACCGCGCGGGCGGGCAAGGGTGGTGAGGCGATTGCTTTTGTTTCGGCAACCGAGATCGGCTATCTGCGGCAGATTGAAAAGCTGATGAAAATCGAAATTCCGTGCGATGGCGGCATTCGCCCGCAAGAGGAAAAACCGGCCCCGCGTGGCGGGGGTGGCCGTGGCGGCAGGGGGCCGCGCGGTGGCGGCAAACCCGCAGGCGCCAAGCCCAATCGCAAACCCGCCGGCAAAGGCCAGAACAGACGTCGGCGCGGGGGTGGTCGGGCTTCAGGGTAGGTCTGACGGGCGCACCGGGCCAATTATAGCTGACAGGAGTGGATCCTGACCCCAAAACCCGCTAAGCATCAGCTTATAATCAACGGTTTACAGCCAAAAGACACAGTCATGATTGTGTCGTTTGGCTGTCGCTTTCTTTTCACCTTGGCCATGCCATTCTGACGGTTGAGAAGATGACGAGAGAGAGGACGAACACCATCAGCAGGGCAACAGGGATGTCTGGGTATTCGG
>PDSA01000042.1 GCA_002748285.1 Rhodobacterales bacterium | reverse complement strand
CCCTGATCCACCGTCTTGATTTCCTGCAACAGCGCCACATCCGGCTGACGCTCGGACAGCCATTGCGGCAAGGCGGCAATGCGGGCCTTGATTCCATTGATGTTGAAGCTGGCAATTTTCATAAACTCAGACCTTATCAAAGCAATACCCGGTTGTATCGGGGAAAATGCGGCAAACTCAAGGGCAGATATCGCCATTTGGCCTTGCACGCCCGCGCCACTGCCAGTATCAGGGCGGTGATCTATTCCCGCCGCGCAATTTGTGCGGCCCATTTTGTTATGAAGGACATCTGCCATGCAGGTCAAAGAGACTCTGAAAGAAGGCCTGAAGCGCGCCTACCAAATCACCATCCCCGGGGCCCATCTGGACGCCAAAGTTGATGAAAAGCTGAAAGAAGCCCAGCCCGAGATTGAAATGAAGGGCTTTCGCAAGGGTAAGGTGCCGATGGCGCTGCTGAAAAAACAGCACGGCCCACGCGTGATGGGCGAAGCCATGCAAGAGGCCGTTGATGGCGCCATGGCCGATCATTTCAAGGCAACCGGCGATCGTCCCGCCATGCAGCCCGAGGTCAAGATGACCAATGAGAGCTGGAAAGAAGGCGATGATGTGCTGGTGGATATGTCTTACGAGGCGCTGCCAGAAATCCCCGAGCCTGATCTGAAAGCGCTGAAGCTGGAAAAGCTGGTGGTCAAGGCCGAAGACGCCGATATTGACGATGCGCTGAAAAATCTGGCCCAAAACGCCCAGAACTTCACTGATCGCAAGAAAGGCTCCAAAGCCAAGGATGGCGATCAGATCACCTTTGATTTTTCCGGTTCCGTAGATGGCGAGCTGTTCGATGGCGGCACAGCCGAGGATTACCCGCTGGTGCTGGGCTCGGGCAGCTTCATCCCCGGCTTTGAAGAGCAGCTGGTGGGCAGCAAGGTCGGCGATGAGCTGGACGTGAAAGTGACTTTCCCCGAGGAATACGGGGCCGAGCATCTGGCCGGCAAGGACGCGGTTTTTGCCTGCAAGATCAAGGCAGTAAAAGAGCCAGCTGAAGCAGAAATCAACGACGAGCTGGCCGCGCAATTCGGCGCCAAGGATCTGGACGATATGAAGGCGCAGATCGGCGAGCGTCTGGCGGCCGAATATGGCAACGCCGCGCGTGCAGTTCTGAAACGCAGCCTGCTGGATCAGCTGGATGACGCGATCGAATTCGAACTGCCTCCAAGCCTGGTTGAGGCCGAAGCCGGCCAAATTGCGCATCAGATGTGGCACGAGGATCACCCCGAGGTGCAGGGCCATGATCACCCCGAAATCGAAACCACCGAAGAACACACCAAGCTGGCCGTGCGCCGTGTCAAGCTGGGCCTGTTGCTGGCCGAGCTGGGCCAAAAGGCCAAGGTCGAGGTCAGCGATGCTGAAATGCAGCAAGCGGTGATGGAGCAGGCCCGTCAGTATCCGGGCCAAGAGCGTGAATTCTTTGAATTCGTGCAGCAAAACCCACAGATGCAGCAGCAGCTGCGCGCCCCTCTGTTCGAGGAAAAAGTCATCGACTATATCGTTGAGCTGGCCGATGTGAGCGAAAAAGAGATCAGCAAGGACGAGCTGGAAGAGGCTCTGAAAGCGCTGGAAGAAGAACAGTAAACGGCACTTTGCCGGAACCAGTTAAAGGTCGCCTTCGGGCGGCCTTTTTTGTTGCGCGATGCCGCCCTGCCCTTGCTGCCCCGCCCCGATCTGTGGCATGTCTAGGCCAATGACAAAACGGCCCCGCTTTGCCCCCTGCTGTCGGCGGGAAAGGGGCGCAGGGGCCGCAGATGAACCGATCTTTCACAGGACACAGGACACCCGGCTGATATGTTTCTGAAATTCTTTGAAAACCTGCGCAGCGCCCGGGTTCCGGTCTCAATCCGCGAATTTCTGGCCTTTCTCGAAGGCATGAAACGCGGCATTGTCCTTTATGACATTGAGGGTTTCTACTATCTGGCCCGCACCGCCATGGTCAAGGATGAGCGCCATCTCGACCGCTTCGACCGCGCCTTTGCCGCCAGCTTTGAGGGGATGGAGCATATCAGCGATGATCAGGTGCTCAACGCCGTCGACATCCCCGCCGACTGGCTGACCAAAATGGCGGAAAAGCACCTCAGCCCTGAGGAAAAAGCCGAAATCGAAGCCCTTGGCGGGTTTGAAAAGCTGATGGAGACCCTGAAACAGCGCCTGAAAGAGCAGCAGGAACGGCATCAGGGGGGCTCGAAATGGATCGGCACGGCGGGGACGTCGCCCTTTGGCGCCTATGGCTATAACCCGGAAGGGGTGCGGATCGGTCAGGACAGATCGCGGCATCAACGGGCGGTAAAGGTCTGGGACAAAAGGGAATTTCGCAATCTGGATGACAGCGTCGAACTGGGCACCCGCAACATCAAGGTCGCCCTGAAACGGCTGCGCAACTGGGCGCGTGATGGCGCACATGAAGAGCTGGATCTAGACGGCACCATCCGCGCCACCGCCGAACATGGCTATCTGGATGTCAAAACCCGCCCCGAGCGGCGCAATGCGGTCAAGGTGCTGTTGTTTCTGGATGTGGGGGGCTCGATGGACCCACATATCAAGGTGGTGGAAGAGCTGTTTTCTGCCGCCCGCGCCGAATTTAAACATATGGAGTATTTCTATTTTCATAACTGCCTGTATGAGGGGGTCTGGAAGGATAACGCCCGTCGCTGGAATGATCAGACCCCGACCCATGACATTTTGCACACCTACGGCCCTGATTATAAATGCATTTTCGTCGGGGATGCGTCGATGTCGCCTTATGAGATCGCCTATCGCGGCGGTGCCAATGAGCATTGGAACGAAGAGAGCGGCGAAACCTGGCTGCGCCGGGCACGCGAGCAATGGCCGCAAAATCTGTGGATCAACCCGCTGCCTGAAGCGCATTGGCAATACACTCATTCAATCGGTATGATTCACGAGATTTTCGAAGGGGCGATGGTGCCGATGACCTTGCAGGGGATCACCGAGGGGATGCGCAGTTTGACGTGATGTGGTGGGGAAAGGTTGGAACGGCAAAATCAGGATCTGGCCAGCACCGCCCCCCGGCTCAAGCCAACACGCGATCCGGGGATTTGGACTCTCCCCATTGCCTCCGCCCCGCACTCTTGCCATATAAAGCCCATGCTACGTTTCACCCCCATCCTGCTGGCCGTGTTATATGCGCTGGCAATGTATCGTTTCTCGGTCTGGCGCACCTCGCGCGAGCTAGACGCGCGCTCAACCGAGCTGGCCGATCGCAATCTGATCAGCCTGTGCCAGCAAATGGCCCGGGCGCTCGATCTGCCCCGGATCAAAGTGCATATCTACGAAATCGCCCCCGTCAACGGGCTGGCGGCGGCTGATGGGCGGCTTTTCATCACCCGGGGGTTTTACGAAAAATACCGTGCAGGAGAAGTCAGCGATCAGGAAATCGCCAGCGTGATCGCGCATGAACTGGGCCATGTGGCGTTGGGCCATTCGCGCCGGCGGATGATTGATTTTTCCGGTCAGAACGCGCTGCGCACCGCCATGGCCGTCGCCTTTTCGCGGTTTTTGCCCGGGGTTGGGGTGATGCTGGCCAATCTGCTGACCACCCTTCTGGCCGCGCGCCTGTCCCGGCGCGATGAATACGAAGCCGATGCCTATGCCGCCGCCCTGCTGGTGAAATCAGGCATCGGCACCGCGGCGCAAAAATCCCTGTTTGCCAAGCTCGAACGCCTAACCCAATCCGCCGGCGGCCAAGCCCCCGCATGGCTACTGAGCCACCCAAAAACCGATGAGCGCATCAAGGCGATTGAAGATCTGGAAAAACGCTGGGGCACGCAGCAGAGCTAACACATTGAAACAGATCAATTTCTCCGGGCCATAGCCGCCCGCAACCGGGCGCGGGTGGCGTGATCCAGCACCGGACGGCGCAACGCGGCGGCGCGGACCTTGAGCCGGGAGACTCGGGTTTGAAGGCTGACAAATGCGCCCGGCTCGATCCGGCTCTGAGCCGCAACGGTGGTGATCTGATCCATCGGCACCAATTTGGGGTAATCCGCCTGACGCGCGGCGGGGCTGATCGCGTGGTCCAGCTGCGGAAACGCCACACAGCCGCTCAAAACCACCGCAAACAGGCCAAAAATGACAGCACTGCGCCACATTTACCAAAGGTGACACAGGCCGCGCTGCGGCTGTTTGCCCGCTATGGCTATGCCGCCGTGTCGATGCGCCAGATCGCGGCCGAGGTCGGCTTGCAGGCCGGGGCGCTCTATCTCTACACCCCTGACAAGCAGACCCTGCTGTTTGATCTGATGCGCGACCATATGCAGGCGCTGCTGGCCGCGTGGCAGGATTGCGAAAAGGGCGAAGATGCGCTGAGCCAGTTGGAGGCCTTTGTGCGGTTTCACATTGATTTTCACCAGAAGCGGCTGGAGGCGGTGTTTATCTCTTATATGGAATTGCGCAATCTGACCGAGGAAAATTTCTGCGAAATTGAGGGGTTGCGCAAGCAATATGAGGATGTGCTCGAGGGGATATTGCGCCGCGGTCAGGCCGAGGGGGTGTTTCAGGTGCCGGATACCAAGCTGGCGATGATGGCGGTGATTGCGATGCTGACCGGGGTGAACACCTGGTATCGTGAAGGCGGGCGGCTGTCTTGGGAAAAAGTGGGCGATATTTATTGGAATATGGTAAAAAAGGCGGTGCTGGCCTGAGGATGTTCACGCCACTGGCACATTTTCCCCCGCCTGCCCCCCAAAGCCTCCGACATTCCCCCCCCTGCCCTTGACTTTGCAAACGCGGGAGATAAGCATAGCAAAGTTGCAAAACAAACCGCCGCAGCGGGCGGGAAAGGGCAGCTGAAATGGCCACTCACAAACTCTATGCCGGTGTCAAATTGCGCGAAATGCGCAGCAGTCTGGGTCTGACCCAGAAACAATTTGCCGGGCGGCTCGGGGTGTCTCTGCCCTATCTGAACCAGATGGAGAACAACAATCGCCCGGTCAGCACCGGGGTGATTCTGGCGCTGGCACAAGAGTTCGGCTATGATATCAAAAAGCTGTCCATCGGCGATGCTGAGCGCATGATCAGCGATATGCGCGAGGTCCTGAGCGATCCGGTGTTCGGCGATACCAAGCCCACCTTGGCGGATTTGCAACTGGCCAGCGCCAATGCCCCGGCCCTGACCCGGGCGTTTTTGCAACTGCACCACGCCTATCGCCAAACCCGCGAGCGGCTGGCTTCGCTAGACGAAGCCTTGGGCCGCGAGGATGCCAAAATGCAGCCCAGCCCGTGGGAAGAGGTGCGCGACTTCTTTCACTTTTGCGACAATTACGTTGATGCCATCGACCACGCGGCCGAAAAATTTGCACAAACCGCACAATTGGCCGGTCTGACCCTGCACCAACAGGCCGAGCAAACCCTGACAGATCATGGCATCCGCTTGCGGCTGCACAATAGCGCTGTGTTGCGCGAATATGATCAGGCGCGGCGCGAATTGCGGCTGTCGACCCGGCCACCGCAGGCCACGCAGGATTTTCAGCTGCTGATGCAAATGGCGCTGATCACCCAGCATGATCTGATCAACGCCACGCTGGATCTCGCGCTGTTCAAAACCGAGGCCGCCCGGGGCATCGCCAAAATCGGTCTGGCCAATTACTTTGCCGGGGCGGCTTTGCTGCCCTATGGCCGCTTTCTTGAAGCCGCCGCCGACACCCGCCACGATCTGGAATTGCTGGCTGATCGGTTCGGAGCCTCAATCGAACAGGTCGCCCATCGCCTCTCGACCCTGCAACGCCCCGGCGCCAAAGGCATTCCGTTCTTTTTCGTGCGGGTGGATCAGGCCGGCACCATCACCAAACGCCACTCGGCCACCCGGCTGCAATTCGCCCGGTTCGGCGGGGCGTGTCCGTTGTGGAATGTGCATCGCGCCTTTGAAACCCCCGGGCATTTTCTGCGCCAGCTGGCTCAGACGCCCGATGGGGTGCAGTATTTCTGTCTGGCGCGGGATGTGTCAAAATCCGGGGGCTCGTTCAAGGCTCCGGTGCGCCGTTATGCCATCGGTCTGGGCTGCGAGGTCAAGCACGCCCATGCGGTGGTCTATGCTGATGATCTGATCAAGAACGCCGCGCAACCCTATGAACCGATTGGTATTTCCTGCCGGATCTGTGAGCGGGTGGAGTGCCATCAACGCTCGGTCCCGCCACTGGAACGGCGGTTGACGGTCAACCCGAACCGGCGCGGAGTCCTGCCCTATGAGGTGCAAAGCTGATGCTCAGACTCGCCGCGTTTCTGTCGCTGCTGGGCCTTGGTTTTCTGGGGCTGGGCAAGAGCGAGCAAAACATGCTCTACCACTTCAGCCCGCAGCACATTTCCCCCGCCGCGGCTGGCGTGCCGCAGTTGCAAGAGTGTACGATCCTGCTGAATGGGCAAAGAGTTATCCTCTGGATGGCCCCGCCGCAGCCGAGCAAGCCGGTGATCCTGTATTTTCACGGCAATGCCGGGCATTTGGCGGATCGGGCGTGGCGGTTTCGCAAGCTGATTGCGCGGGGCCATGGGGTGATCGCGATGGGGTATCCGGGCTCTTCGGGTAGCGATGGGACGCCCAGCCAAAAGGCGATTCTAAAAGCGGCAAAAGCCGTATACCAATACCGCCAGAAGTTGGTCGGGGATGCCCCGATGGTGCTGTATGGCGAGAGTCTGGGTACCGGGGTGGCCGTGCTGCTCAATCACGCGCTGGCGCGGCAAAAGCAGGCACTGCCCGCGGCGATTGTGCTGGAGGCCCCCTATACCTCAATCCCCGATGTCGCCGCCTTGCATTATCCGGGCCTGAAATGGTTAACCCCGCTGATGCGCGACCGATATCCTAGCAAAAACCGGGTGGGAACGGGCATTGACCACATTCTGATTCTGCATGGGAGCGAAGATCAGCTGATCCCGGTTCAGATGGGGCGGGCGCTGTTTGAGCGTATCAAATCCAACCACAAGGTTTTCTACATGGTCCAAGGTGCTGGCCATGCTGATATGTGGCAACCGGCTTCGGAAGCGGTGCTGTTTGAGTTTTTAGAGCAGTTTTAGGAGCGCAATGCTTGGTCACGTTGTAATCGAAGCATCCCCCACAGCAAAAAAGGGCGGCCCGTTTGGAAAATCTCTCCAAACGGGCCGCCCCGTGGCTCTTTCAAGACATCAACGCTGGCGTAAGGTAAATGCCCCCCGCCGCGCCTAGGTTATTTCTCGGCTTCTGCCGCCAAAATCATCGCCCAGATCTCGTCCTTGAGCGCCAGACGCTGCTTGCGCATCTCGGCCATATGCAGATCATCGGTGGGCTCAACATCGGTTTCGGCCCGGTGTACGGCGCGGTTGATTTCGTGATATTCATCAAACAGCCGGGCAAAATGCGCATTGCCCTGCTTGAGCTGGCTCATCAACTCAATGCGATCGGGAAATTCTTCGGCCAATTCGTTCGGAGTGTGTGTCATAAAGTGCGTTCCTTTTTTTGTGACGGGTATAGGGAATTTGTAGAACCTGATCAATCAGGATACTTTGATTTTAATCAGTTTTATCAGCAATCATCGGTTAGCGCTGCTGATTATGCCAATCCGGGTGCAGCCAGGGCCGGGATGGGTCAGGTTCCAGCATGGATTTGCCCAGAATGTGGTCGGCGGCTTTTTCGCCGGTCATGATCGAAGGCGCGTTCAGATTGCCATTGGGCACCCGTGGGAAAATGCTGCTGTCAGCCACCCGCAAGCCCTGCACCCCGATCACCCGGCATTGCGGATCGACCACC
This sequence comes from Rhodobacterales bacterium, assembly GCA_002748285.1. Classification (GTDB taxonomy): domain Bacteria; phylum Pseudomonadota; class Alphaproteobacteria; order Rhodobacterales; family Rhodobacteraceae; genus Profundibacter. The sequence goes on along the minus strand of PDSA01000042.1, from coordinate 9,111 downwards.
GCCATCGGATCATCCGCCGCCCCCATACGCGCCGTGCCGCAGGGGTGAAAAGCGCTTTCGACATGTTCGCGGATAAAGCCATCCAGCTCCTCGTCACTATGCATCTCTGCCCCGGGCTGAATTTCGTGTTTCAGATAGGGGGCAAAGGCGTCCTGGCCGAAAATCTCACGGGTCAGGCGGATGCAAGTGCGGAAATCCTGCCAGTCCTGAGGCTGCGACATATAGTTGAACAGTATGTTGGGCGCGGTTTCGGGATCTGCGCTGGCCAAAGTCACCGCACCGCGGCTGGGCGAGCGCATCGGCCCGACATGCGCCTGAAAGCCGTGGCCTTCGGAGGCCGCCTTGCCGTCATAGCGCACTGCCATCGGCAGGAAATGATACTGGATGTCCGGGTATTCCACCCCGGCGCGGCTGCGGATGAAGGCGGCGGATTCGAACTGGTTGGACGTGCCCAGCCCGGTTTTGCTGAACAGCCACTGCGCCCCGATCCGCGCCTTGCTGAGCAGGTTCCAATAGCGGTAAAGCGTGATCGGCCGTTTGGCGGCATATTGGATGTAAAGCTCCAGATGGTCTTGCAGATTTTGCCCGACCCCGGGGCGATCAGCGACCAGATCAATGCCATGTTCCGCCAGATGCCCCGCGGGGCCAATGCCCGAGAGCATCAGCAGTTTGGGCGAATTGATCGATGAAGCCGCCAAAATCACCTCGCGATTGGCGCGGATCTGCTGGATTTGGCCCTTGCGGCCAACCTCGACACCCACGGCGCGACCCTCTTTAATGATCACTTTGCGCACCAGCCCATGGATCAGATCACAGTTGTCGCGTTTCAGCGCCGGGCGCAGATAAGCATTGGCCGCCGACCAGCGCCGCCCTTTCCAGACGGTTTGCTCCATCGGGCCAAAGCCCTCTTGTTTCTCGCCATTATAATCGCCGGTCACCTGATAGCCGGCCTGCTGCCCGGCCTCAACAAAGGCCTGAAACAGAGGGTTCCTGCGCGGCCCCCGGGTGACATGCAGCGGCCCCGAACTGCCCCGCCAGCGCGCATCGCCACCATGACCGCCATCATGCCAATTCTCCATGCGTTTGAAATAGGGCAACACATCGGCATAGGACCAGCCGGCAGCCCCCTGTTCGGCCCAATGGTCGAAATCCTTGGCATGGCCGCGCACATAAACCATGCCGTTGATCGAGGACGAGCCCCCAATCACCTTGCCCCGCGGGCAGACCAGCTGACGGCCACCCAGATGCGGCTCGGGCTGAGTTTTGAAGCCCCAATCATAGCGCGCCATATTCATCGGATAAGACAGCGCGGCGGGCATCTGGATAAACGGCCCCACATCGCTGCCGCCATATTCGATCAGCAAAACCGACCGCCCCGCTTCGCTGAGCCGATATGCCATAGCACAGCCAGCCGACCCGGCGCCGACAATCACATAATCTGCCTGCATTAATTTGCTCCTTTTGCCCGCAAGGATTCGTAAGACACCATCACATGTTCCCGATACGCCGGACGCGCCTTAAGCCGTTGATAGTAATCAGAAATGATGGGGCGATTCACCCGCGGGATGTCGATATCTAAATAGCGAAACAGCACATGGCCGATGCTGATATCGGCCAAGGTAAAATCATCGCCCATGATATATTTCCGCCCCTGCAGCTGGTCTTGTAAATGCTGCAAATGGCCGTCGAATTTGTCCAGGGCCCGGCGCAGCGCGGCCTCGTCGCGGTCTTTGGCAGCGGTGCGCACCCGGGCCCAAAAGATCGGGCCGGTGAAATCGCGCGAAAAATTAACCTTGCCCCATTCCGCCCACATATCCACCCGCGCCCGCAATGCCGGGTCGGCCGGCCAGAATGCGCCGCCATCGCCATAACGCGCCGCCAGATAGCGCAAAATGGCGCAGCTTTCCCAGATCACCAGATCGCCATCCTTCAGGGTCGGCACCAGACCAAACGGGTTCAGCGCGCGATATTCGGCGCTGTCGGTCTTGCCGAAATCATGGCCGCAATCCAGCCGCTCACAATCCAGCCCCAACTCGGCGATGCCCCACATCACTGCCTGCACATTAGAAGAGCTGGCCCGCCCGTAAACCGTTAACATCTGCGCTACCCCCTGCCCGGCCGTTAAAACGGAGCCTCAACCGGCCCCATCGCCACATAGACCGATTTGAACTGGCTGTAATGCTCGATCGCCGCCTTGGAGTTTTCCCGCCCGACGCCGGACATTTTCACCCCGCCAAACGGCACTTCGACCGGGGCCAGATTATAGGTGTTGATCCAGCAGGTGCCGGCCTCAAGGCTGGCCACCACCCGATGCGCCCGCCCCAGATCGGCAGTGAACACCGCACCAGAGAGGCCAAATTCGGTGGCGTTGGCCCGCGTGATCACTTCGGCTTCGTCTTCAAACTCCAGCACCGACATCACCGGGCCAAAGATTTCCTCACGCGCAATGATCATATCATCGGAAACATCTGCAAAAACAGTGGGTTGCAGGTAATAGCCGGGCTGATCCAGCCGCTTGCCGCCACAGACCAGCCGCGCGCCCTGCTCAATGCCCTTGGCGATATAACCCTGCACGATGTTCAGCTGATCCTGAGAAATCAGCGGCCCGAAATTGCAGGCCGGGTCCAGAGGATCACCGATCTGCACATCGTTGAGGCGCTCTTGCAGGCGGGTCAGGAATTTTTCCTTGATCGCCTTATGCACAAACACCCGCGTGCCGTTGGAACAGACCTGCCCGGAGGAATAGAAATTGCCCAAAATCGCCCCGCCCACGGCGTCTTCGATATTGGCATCGTCAAATACGATCAGGGGCGATTTGCCGCCCAACTCCATGGTGACATGCTTCATTTCCGCAGCGGCGGCAGCGTAAACCCGTTTGCCGGTGGGCACCGAGCCGGTCAGCGAAACCTTGGCCACCCGGGGGTCGGTGACCAGCGCCGCGCCCACCTGCCCCATGCCTTGCACCACGTTGAACACGCCAGCGGGCAGACCGGCCTGATGCAGGATCTCGGCGACTTTCAACGCGCAAAGCGGCGTGTTTTCCGAGGGTTTGAACACCATCGCATTGCCACAAGCCAGCGCCGGAGCCCCCTTCCAGCAAGCGATCTGCGTCGGATAATTCCACGCGCCGATGCCCACACACACCCCCAGAGGCTCGCGGCTGGTATAGGCGAAATCTCCGCCCTCCAGCGGGATGTGTTCGCCAGTCAGACTGCCGGCCAGACCGCCAAAATACTCCAACGCATCCGCGCCCGAGGTCGCATCCGCCACCAGCGTTTCCTGCAACGGTTTGCCGGTGTCCAGGGTTTCGAGCCGGCTGAGATCGTCATTATTGTCGCGAATGATGTCCGCCGCGCGGCGCAGGATGCGGCCACGTTGGGTGGGGCTCATCCCCGCCCAGATTTTCTGCCCCTTTTCCGCGGCGGCCAGCGCCTGTTCCACCACCTGATCGGTGGCGGCATGAACCCGGGCGATCACTTCGCCGGTGGCCGGGTAAATCACCTCAATCGGGGTGCCGGTGCTGTCTTCGACATATTGGCCATCAATGAAATGGCTGGCGGTGGGTTGGGCTTTGATCATCTGAAATTTCCTGGTTGCGTGGTATCGGTAGAGGGGACGGGCGCAGACAGCACCAGATCGAGATAGCCGGAGACCAGCTCCGAGGCTGACTGCCCATTGGGGTTATCCTGCCCCAGCGCGTAACGGATATAGACCCCGTCGATCAGTGCGGCGATGCTGTGGGCGACGTTATCGGCCCGCGCACCGACCAACGGGCGCAGATCATGCAACAGATTGGCGTGCAGCCGGCGCTGATAAATCCGCAGCAGCCGCCGAGTGGGTTCCGAGGTTTGGGCCTGCACATAAAAGCTGGTCCAGGCGCTGATGGTCTGGCGGCTGAAATGTTCGCTGGCAAAGCTGGTGCCGATGATCGCCTCAATGCGCTGGCGCGGAGTTTGGCATCCGGCCAGAGCCTGACGGATTTGCTGGCCGTAAAGGCGCAGAATATGGCGCATGGCGGCGATAAAGATATGCTCTTTGCTGCCGAAATAATGATGCGCCAGCGCGCTGGACATGCCGGCGCGTTTGGCGATCTGGCTGACGGTCACATCCAACGAGCCCACGCGACCGATTTCATCAATTGTCGCGTTCATCAGCGCGCGGCGGCGCAGCGGTTCCATTCCGATTTTGGGCATGAGGGCTCGTGCAGTTGGGTTCGGCGCAAATTGGTTTATTTTTATTGACTCGTCAATCAATAAAAACGTGACGTGATTTCAGAGAGTTACAGCAGTTCTGCGCAAATAGAGTCGCTTCAACCCGCCGCTCCCAGCACCAAAGACACCGCAATCCCCCACATCACCAGCGCCACGATCACATCCAACATGCGCCACGCCCACGCCTTGGCAAACACCGGGGCCAACAGCTTTGCGCCATAGCCCAAAGCAAAGAAAAACACGAAGGAGGCCAGCATCGCCCCGCCCGCAAACAGCGCCGCAGACTCATAGCGCAGCGAGACCGAGCCCAGCAGGATCACCGTATCCAGATAGACATGCGGGTTCAGCCAGGTCAGGGTCAAGCAGATCAGCAGGGTTTTGGTCAAACTCTCGGGGCGGGTTTGGGCCGCCTGCAGGCTCTGGTTGCCGGTCAGTGCGGATCGCAGAGCCAGCCCGCCGTAAAAGATCAAAAACCCGGCCCCGCCATAGATCATCAGCGGCGCGATCCTTGGCATCAGTTGTGAGACCACCCCGAAACTGCTGACCCCCAGCGCAATCAGCGCCGCATCCGAAAGCGCACAGGCGCTGCACACCGCCAGCACATGCTGCCGCCGCAGCCCCTGACGCAAAACAAACGCATTTTGCGCCCCAATCGCCAGAATCAGACTGAACCCCAGGCTAAATCCGGCGATGAAACTGTGCATTCTGTTCTCCTTTGCTTGACAGCGGATAACGCAGGCGCGACTGTTAGCCAAGTTAACTTTCTTAAACAGAGATTAGAATAACTAATGCTGGACTACAGCCAATTAGAAGCGTTGCGGGCGGTTTTGCGCCATGGCAGCTTTGAGCGGGCTGCGGCGGCGTTGCATGTGACTCCATCAGCGGTGTCGCAGCGGATCAGAGCACTTGAGGAACAGATGGGCAGCGTGTTGATCCAGCGCGGCACACCTGCACGACCCACCGCAACCGGGCAGCGTCTGTTGCACCATGCCGAACAAGTGGCGCTGTTGGAGGCCGGGCTGAGCACCGATCTGAACGGCGGGATGCCAGCGCAGGGGCCGCTGACGGTGCGGGCGGTGGTCAATGCCGATAGTCTGGACAGCTGGTTTCTCCGCGCCATAGGGCAAACCGATGGGCTGTTATACGACATCAGCAGCGATGATCAGGATGTCAGCACCCAATGGCTGCGCCGGGGCGATGTGATGGCGGCGATCACCGCCAACCCCAAGCCCGTGCAGGGCTGTGATTGCATCGCGCTGGGGGCGCTACGCTATCTGGCCACCGCCAGCCCGCAATTTGTGGCGCGTTACTTTGCGGGTGGGGTGGATTGGGACGCGGCCCGGCAGGCGCCGATGCTGATGTTCAACCGCAAGGATCAGATGCAAAATCAGTGGTTAAAACGCGAACTGGGCCTGATCCCCACCCCGCCGCTGCAATTCATTCCCTCGACCCATGGGTTTATCGAGGCCGCGACAAGGGGCATCGGCTGGGGGCTGAACCCGCTCTTGTTGCTGGATAGGCCTTTGAAAACCGGAGCGCTGATCGCAATCGGAGCCAACCCGGTTTTTGACGTGCCGCTGTTCTGGCAATATAACCGCATCGCGGCAAAGGCGCTGGAGCCCCTGACCCGAGCGATCCGGGAGGTCAGCAAGGAGTGTTTGGTCCCGTTGCCCTGACCGAGATTCGGGGCACAGAAAAGACCTCTGCATAAAAAGCTGCATTCCCTCTCGATTCTCCGCCCGGCCGATAGTCCGGGCGTTTTCGACATCAAGCACCACTGGCCCAATTCAGAGCGGCTCTTACCAGACAGGACCGCTGGAATGAACTACAACGGCCTTGAGCAAAGCCACAACGGCAGGTTCGCGACCGACCCGAGGGCGGGTTGCAACAGGCTCGAGCTTTTCCGCAATTCTCGATCCGCTCATCCAGCACAACCGTTGCATTTCGCGCCCGCCCTGGGGGCGGGGCGGTCGCGAACCGGATCGCAAGCGATCCGGGGTGTATTTCGAAAGTTTTTTGGCTGAGCTTAGAGCCTAAAGCTGCGCCATCACCTCATCTGTGGCCTCAAAATTGGTGGTCACACGCTGCACATCGTCATCATCTTCCAGCGCATCCACCAGCTTCATCAGCTTCTGCATCCCTTCCAGATCCAGCTCGGTGCTGATATTGGGCACCCATACCAAACGCGCAGTTTCGCTTTCGCCCAGCGTCGCTTCCAGCGCTGTAGAAACCGCGTTCAGATCGGTATCGGCGCAATAAATCACATGGCCGTCTTCCGAGCTCTGCACATCATCCGCCCCGGCCTCGAGCGCGGCCATCATCACCGTGTCATCATCGCCCACCGAGGCCGGATAAACCACCTCGCCCTTGCGATCAAACATAAACCCGACCGAGCCGGTCTCGCCCAGATTGCCCCCGTTCTTGGTAAACAGCGAACGCACGGTGGACGCGGTACGGTTGCGGTTATCCGTCATGGTCTCGACAATCACCGCCACACCGTTGGGGCCGTAGCCCTCGTAACGAATCTCGTCGTAATTGTCGCCCTCACCCGCCACCGATTTCTTGATCGCGCGCTCGATCACATCCTTTGGCACGGACTGAGACTTGGCCTCTTTCACCGCCAGCCGCAGGCGGGGATTATTGTCCGGGTCGGGGTCACCCATTTTCGCGGCAACGGTGATTTCCTTTGCCAGTTTGGAAAACAGTTTCGAGCGCAGCTTGTCCTGACGCCCCTTGCGGTGCTGGATATTCGCCCATTTTGAGTGGCCGGCCATAAGTGTTTTCTCCGTCAAATTCGCAATGATTTTCCTTTCTATAAATCAGCCACCGCGCCAGCACAACATTGCAAAACCGGCGCAAATCGGTTTCAAAGAGATCAAAATCAGTAAGGAGCCCCCATGAGTAACGATCAGATCATCCTGTTTTCCCTGTTTGGCGCCGTATTTGCCCTGCTGCTCTGGGGGCGGTTTCGCTATGATCTGGTGGCGTTTGCCGCCTTGATGGTGGCGGTGGTGCTGGGGGTGATCCCGGCCAAACACGCTTTTGATGGCTTTGGCCACCCGGCAACGCTGGTGGTGGCGCTGGTGCTGGTGGTCTCGGCCGGGCTGGTGCGCTCGGGCGCGGTGTTTCTGATCACCCGCACGCTGGTGGATAGCAGCCGCAAGCTGGGGGCGCATATTGCCCTGATGGGGGCGATTGGCGGCATTCTGTCGGCGTTTATGAACAATGTCGCCGCTTTGGCGCTGTTGATGCCGGTTGACATCCAGACCGCGCGCAAGGCCAAACGGCTGCCGGGGCTGTCGCTGATGCCGCTGTCTTTTGCCACCATTTTAGGCGGCATGGTGACGCTGATCGGCACCCCGCCCAATATCATCATCGCCACCATTCGCGAAGACAGTCTGGGGGCTCCGTTCAAAATGTTCGATTTCGCCCCGGTTGGCGGCGTCACTGCGATTGCCGGGCTGTTATTCGTTGCCTTTATCGGCTGGCGGCTGATCCCGAAAAATCAGGACACGCAGGAGGGCACAGACCCAATGGCCGGGATCGCGCAATATATCGCCGAGCTGACCGTGCCTGAGGGCTCAAAACATATCGGCAAAAGGCTGCGCGAGCTTTATGAGAGCGCCGAAAAGAATGACGTGGCCATTCTGGGGTTGGTGCGCGATGGCAAGCGCCGTTATGGCACGGCGCACGCCACCAAATTGCAGGCCGCAGATGCGCTGGTGCTTGAGGCAGCACCCGATGCGCTGGATGAATTCCGCACCGCGCTGGGGCTGGATTTTGCCGATGAAAAGCGCCAGCAGGCGTTGCAGGCCGGCGGCGAGGGTTTGCAGGTGATCGAGGTCGTGGTGCCCGAAGATTCGCGCATTGCCGGCAAAACCGCGCTGGCGATTGGGCTGAGCTGGCGCCAGCGCTCGGTCTTGCTGGGCATTTCGCGCAATGGGCGGCGGATACAGCAACAGGTGCGCAAAACCGTGGTGCAGCCCGGAGACATCCTGTTGCTGCTGGTGCCACAGGAACGCGGCGGTGAGATCACCGACTGGCTGGGCTGTTTGCCACTGGCCGATCGCGGGCTGGCGGTGACCGATGATAAAAAGGTCTGGCTGGCCATTGGCATGTTCGCGGCGGCGGTTGTGGCAGCCAGTGTCGGGTTGCTCTATCTGCCGATTGCGCTGGGGCTGGTGGTGGTGGGCTTTGTGCTGACCAAAATCCTGCCGCTCAGCGAGATTTACGACCATATTTCATGGCCGGTGGTGGTGCTGCTGGGCTCGATGATCCCGCTGGGATCGGCGCTGGAAACCTCAGGCGGGACCGAGCTGATCGCCGGCTGGCTGGTCGATCTGACGGCGGGGCTGGCCCCTTGGGCGATTCTGGCGATCTTGATGGTGGTCACCATGTCGCTGTCGGATGTGCTGAACAACACCGCCACCACCATTGTCGCCGCCCCGATTGGCATCAAGATGGCGCAAGAGCTGGGGGTGAACCCGGATCCGTTTCTGATGGCAGTGGCGGTGGCGGCGTCCTGTGCGTTTCTGACCCCGATCGGGCATAAGAACAACACGCTGATTTTGGGGCCCGGCGGCTATTCCTTTGGCGATTACTGGCGCATGGGGCTGCCGCTGGAGCTGCTGGTGGTCGTGGTCAGCATCCCGGCGATTTTGCTGTTCTGGCCGTTGTGAGCGGCGGCATCCTGACCGCCGCCCCGGAGAATATGGCTTATATCACGCCCTTTTGCGGCTGCATATCGGCCGGGTCGATCCCGGCCACCACCACGGGTTTTTTCATCGCATCCCGGCGGAAGGGCTCGCCCAGCTCCTGATTGAGCAGCACTTCGATGAAGGTCGTTTCCTTGTTCTTCATCTGGCGGTCCACCGCTTCGCGCAGCGCCGACGTCAGCGCC
>PDSA01000028.1 GCA_002748285.1 Rhodobacterales bacterium | reverse complement strand
AGTTGCTCCAGCAGATCGGCATCGTCACTGGCCGCGATATGCTGCCCGCTCAGATGGTCAAGCTTTTTGAAATCAAACCGGGCGGCGGATTTGCCAATGCCGGCCAGATCAAACCATTCAATCGCTTGTTCAGTGCTAAAGAACTCATCATCCCCATGGCTCCAGCCCAGCCGGGCCAGATAGTTGCGCATCGCACCGGCCGGATACCCCATGGCCTGATATTCCTCGACCCCCAGCGCCCCGTGGCGTTTGGACAGCTTTTTGCCATCCGGGCCGTGGATCAGCGGGATATGCGCCCAGATCGGAATGTCCCAGCCCATCGCCTGATAGACCAGAGTCTGCCGCGCGGCATTGTTCAGATGATCATCACCACGGATCACATGGGTCACACCCATATCGTGGTCATCTACCACCACCGCCAGCATATAGGTCGGAGTGCCATCCGAACGCAGGCAGATCATATCGTCCAGCTGATCGTTCTGAAACGTCACCTTGCCCTGCACTTGATCGTCAATCACCGTCTGCCCGGTTTGCGGCGCTTTCAGACGAATGACAAAGGGCGCATCCGGGTGATCCGCCGGGTCGGCATCGCGCCAGGGGCTGATGAACAGGGTGGATTTGCCCTCGGCCCGGGCTTGCTCGCGAAAGGCGGCGATGTCGTCCTGCGTGGCGAAACATTTATAGGCATGGCCGCTGTCCAGCATCTGATGGGCAACCTCGGCGTGGCGCTCGGCGCGGGCGAACTGGCTGACCACATCACCGTCATGCTCCAGCCCCAGCCAGCGCATACCGCGCAAAATGGCCTCAGAAGCCTCAGGCGTTGAGCGCGCCCGGTCGGTGTCTTCGATCCGCAGACGGAACTGGCCGCCATGGTGGCGGGCAAACAGCCAGTTGAACAGCGCGGTTCTGGCGCCGCCAATATGCAGATAGCCGGTGGGCGAGGGCGCAAAGCGGGTGACAACAGGGTTTGTCATGGATGTTAACCTTTTGGAAACCGTATGGGGAATAATGTTAAGGCTGTCTTAATGCCGAGGAGGGGCAAGAACAAGAGTGCAAAGTCTGGCCAATCCGATTGCACTGTTACAGAGCCAACGCGGGCATCTGTTCATCTGGGTGCCGGTGTTGCTGGCGCTTGGCATCGGCCTTTACTTTGATTTACCCGTCGAGCCGGGCGCGGCGGCCTATGCGGTGATCGGCATCGCGGTGCTGGCGCTGCTGGCGGCGGCGCGGTGGCTCAGCGTGCTATGGCAGCCGGTGTTCATTGCTTTGGTCATGGTGCTGATCGGCCTCCTGCTGGCCGGGGCGCGTGCGCATCTGCTGGCGGCCCCTGTGATCAGCTACAGCTATTACGGGCCGATTCAGGGGCGGGTGGTGAAAATTGACCGCTCGTCCAGTGACAAGATGCGGCTGACGCTGGATCAGGTGGTGCTGCGAAACACCGCGGTAAATCGCCGGCCCGAGCGGGTGCGGATTTCGCTGCACGCCCCGCGGGAGTTCATCACGCCGGAACTGGGCATGGTGGTGATGACCACCGGCCATCTGTCGCCGCCGCAGGGGCCGGCCGAGCCGGGCGGGTTTGATTTCAGACGCATGGCGTGGTTCCAGCAAATCGGAGCGGTGGGCTACAGCCGGGTGCCGCTGCTGTTGCTGGAACCGGCCCGGCCGGGGCAAACCCGCCTGTTGGTCAATCAGCTGCGCATGGCAGTTTCCGCCGGCGTGCAAAACATCGTGCCCGGGGATGCCGGAGCCTTTGCCGCCGCCATCACCACCGGCGATCGTTCAGGGATGCGCCAATCGGTGTTGCGCGATCTGCGGGCCAGTAATCTGGCGCATTTGCTGGCAATTTCCGGGCTGCATATGGGGCTGCTGACCACATTCGTGTTTACCGCGCTGCGCTATGGGCTTGCGCTGGTGCCGGGGCTGAATTTGCGCTGGCCGACCCGGAAAATCGCCGCCCTCGGGGCGCTGGTGGTTGCCGGGTTTTACCTGCTGCTTTCCGGGGGCAACATCGCCACCGAGCGCGCCTTTATCATGGTTGCGGTGATGCTGGTGGCGATCTTGCTGAACCGGCGGGCGCTCAGCTTACGTTCGGTGGCGCTGGCGGCGATTATCGTGCTGATCCGCCGACCCGAAGCACTCACCGGCCCCGGTTTCCAGATGTCTTTTGCCGCCACAACCGCGCTGGTGGTGGTGTTTTCATGGCTCAGCAATCACCCTTGGGGCCGGATGCCAAAGCTGCTGCAACCGGTGTTCACGGTGTTGGTGTCCTCCTGCGTGGCGGGCGCGGCCACGGCCCCGGTGGCGGCGGCGCATTTCAACCAGCTGGCCCATTACGGCGTGCTGGCCAATATGCTGACCGTGCCGCTGATGGGGGTGCTGGTGATCCCGGCTGCGGTACTGGCGGCGCTGCTTTACCCGCTGGGGCTGGCCTGGGTCGGGCTTAGCCTGGTGGGCTGGGGGGCGATGTGGATCTTGGCGGTGGCGCATTGGGTGGCGTCGATGCAGGGGGCGATCAGCCATGTGGTTATGCCAATGCCGCTGGTGTTGCCGCTGATGGCGCTGGGGATGCTGTGGCTGATCCTGTGGCAGGGGCGGCTGCGCTTTGCCGGGATTGCGGTTGCGCTGCTGGGGCTGGGGCTGTGGGGTCAGAGCCAGCGCCCAGAGGTGCTGATCGCGCCCGGAGGTGGCCTGATCGGGGTGCTGGGCGAGGAGGGCCGCAGCCTGAACAAGCCGCGCGGTGATGGCTTTGCCGCCCAAAGCTGGCTGGAAAATGACGGCGATGGGGACACCGATCAGGCCCGAGCCTTTGCCCGCGGCGGGTTTTCGGGCGAAAAGGGGCAGCTGTGGTTTGAGCTGGGCGGGCAGCGTTTTGCCCATATCAGCGGGCGGGGGGCGGCGCGGCGGCTGGATCAGGCCTGCGCCGTTTCTGATTGGGTGATTACGTCGCTCAAAGCCGAGATTCAGGGGCCATGTCGCAGCCTGACCCCGCGCAAGCTGCGTGACACCGGAGCGGTGGCGTTCCGGCGGGTGGGAGAGGGGGTGCAGATGGTCTCGGCCCATGATCTGACGGGCAGACGGCTGTGGTATGGGGATTGGCGTGAGTGGTGACTGTAAAATGCCTCATAATGTCAAACACGCCGGGCTGCGCCTGTCTGGGGAGGCGCTTATGCGAGGCGTATAGACAAGCGTGGGGTGCGAATAGTCCACCACATTGCATAATGCTGAAAAGGTGATTGCGCCTGCCGGGGGGCAGGCAGGCGCAGCCCGGCCTAGCGGCCGGGCGGGTCAGTTCTGGGACGCATAGCATTCTGCCGGAGCCTCCCCAAAGCCTACTCGGCCGCTTTGGGCTCGTCTGGCGCATCGGTTGGGGGCTGTTTCGGTTTGGCGCTCTCCACCACCTTTTGCAACGCTTCAAGCTGAACATCCTCGTGCGCCTCTTCCTCGGCTTGTTCGGGGGCAGGGGGCGCATCAAAGCGCTCTTCGCCCCAGACCAGATCCGGCAGCTTGACCTTGCGCCCGGCCCGGTTCAGCGCCCAATCCCGCGCCGCCTGGCTGTTGCGGCCAAAGGACAGGATCTTTAACCCGTTCAGCGATTTATACGCCCCCACCGACAGCCACACCCGGATCGCCAGCATCGAGGGCGTAAACACCAGTGTCAGCATGGTCGAAATCCCCAGACCAAACACAATCGCCGTGGCCAGCTGAATCCACCACAGCGCCGTTGGATTGTTCAGCGTATAGCCGCCAGCAAAGAAATCCAGCGATAGTCCCAGCATCATCGGTGCCAGCCCGGCCATGGTGGTGACCGTGGTCAGCAACACCGGACGCAGCCGCGATTGCGCGGTGCGGGCGATGGCCTCGAGCCGGGGCATATAGCTGGAATATTCGTTATAAGTGTCGATCAGCACGATATTGTTGTTCACCACAATTCCGGCCAGCGCCACGATCCCGGTGCCGGTCATGATCACCGAAAAGGCCTGATCCATCACCAACATCCCCAGCAGCACCCCGGTGGTCGACAGCACCACCGCCAGCAGCACCAGCACCGCATTGTAAAAGCTGTTGAACTGCGCCAGCAGGATCACAAACATCAGCCCCAACGCGCCCAGAAAGGCTTTGCTGAGAAATTCCGCAGATTCCTCCTGATTTTCGTTATCCCCGCTCCATTCCCAGCTGATGCCCGGCGGGAAAGGGTTTTCGGCCTCAAGCCATTGGGTCAGGGTCTCGATCCGCTCATTGGGGTTGATCACAACCTCGCGGCTGTTGCCATCCTCATCGGTGACGGTTTTGCTCAGCCCGGTTTCCACCGCGGCCTTGACGTCAAAATGGCGGCGCTTGTCGACCCGGCTGATCTGGCCCTGCTTTTTCACCGCCGTGCGGGTGATGAAATTGGACAAAGGCACCAGCCCATCGCGGGTGCGCACCCGCAGATTGTCTAGCGTTGACAGCAGCCGGTCTTGTTCCGGCAGCCGCACCCGGATTTCGATTTCATCATCCGAGCTGTCAACCCGCATCGTATCCAGCAATATCCCCCGGGTGATCAGCTGCACCATCGCCCCCACGGTGCGCACATCCGCGCCATAACGGCCGGCTTTTTCCACATCGACGTCAATCTTCCAGTCAATGCCGGGCAGGGGGCGGGTGTCTTCGATATCTTTTAGCCCGCGGGTCTGTTCAAACTTGGCCCGCGCGATCTGTGCAGCCTGTTTCAGATCATCCCAATTGGTGCCCTTCAGGCGCAGATTGACCGGCTTGGCATCCGCCGGCCCGCCGCTGAATTCGAAAACTTCGGTTTGTATCGCGGGCAGTTGGGCCAGCTGATCCCGCAAGGTTTTCATCACCGCATTGCCGCTCAGCGCCGGGTTGCCCTTGCGGTCCTGCCAGGGGGTGAGTTCGATCTGCACCTGGCCGATACTGTCCAGAGGCCGGTTTTTGCCGCCGGTATTCTGGTTCAGCCCCCCCGCACCGGCAAAGGCAAAGGTGCTGCGGATGCCTTCGGTATTCAGCGCGATTTGCTCAACCTGCGCCACAGCGGCGTCTTTTTCCGCCAGCGACAGGTTGCCGCGTTGCTGCACATAGATGATGGCGCGTTCCGGTTCGGTGCTGATGAAAAACTCAACCCCGTTGTTGTTCTTGGTAAAGACGCTGATCACGGTGATGACAAAGCCGATCACCAGAGCAACCGTCAGCAGCGGCAAAATCGGGTTGCCGGTGATGGTGCGGATCAGCCAGCCAAAGGGGGTGCGCCGATAGCCGGCCTTCAGGCGTTTGGCTTTGTGCCGGGGCTTGACGGCGTCCATGGCCATCGCTCCCAGTATGGCGGCCAGCAGGAAAGGCACGGCCTGTAAGGCTCCGGCCACCGCCGTGCCGGCAAAGCTGGTTTTCAGCGGGGCCAGAAGGGCTCCGAATGGCGGGATATAATGCGGGTTCAGCCCCAGCATGGCACCGACGAAAATCAGATAGAGCGCAAGTGCTGCCAGCACCAGCCGCACCAGCCAAGGCAGAGGCCGCAGCAGCTCGGCCCCGTGATGCAGGGCGCGGGAAAATCGCCCGGTGACTCCGCCCATCACCGGCAAATAAATCAACGCCACCACCAGCGAGGCTGACAGCACGAAAATCAGTGTGACCGGCAGCATCCCCATGAATTGCCCCGGAATGCCCGGCCAGAACAGCATCGGCAAAAAGGCGCATAGCGTGGTGGCCGTCGAGGACACGATCGGCCAGAACATCCGCTTGGCGGCGGCGACATAGGCATGCATCGGCCCCATGCCCTCGCGGATGCGCCGATCGGCATATTCCACAACCACAATCGCCCCATCCACCAGCATCCCAACGGCCAGGATCAGCCCGAACATCACGATGTTGGAAATCGCCACCCCCATCAGCGCCAGCAGCACAAAGCACAGCAGGAATGAGGTGGGAATCGCAAAGCCCACCAGCAGCGCCGGGCGGGTGCCAAGGGTGGCCAAAATCACCACCATCACCAGCGAAATCGCCGTCAGCACCGAGCTTTCAAGCTGTGCCACCATGCTTTTGACTTCGTTGGACTGATCGTTAGAGGTGCCCACCGTGACGGCGCTTTGCAGCTCGGGCGGCCACATGGCGCGCTCTTGGGCCACCACCTCGCGGATCAGATCGGCGGTGTCGATGATGTTATAGCCCTTGCGTTTGGAAACCTGAATCGCCACCGTGTTTTCGCCATTAAAGCGGGCCACCCCGCGGCGGTCTTCAAAGGTGAGGCGAATCTCGGCCAGATCGCCCAGGGTGACGATGCGGTCGCCATTGGTTCTGATCGGAAGGTCGTAAATATCCTGAGTATCCTCGAAGGAGGATGGAATCTTGATCGAAAACGTCCCGGTTTCGCTCTCGATTTCTCCGGCGGCGATCAGCTGGTTGTTGTTGACCACAGCATTGATCAGATCAATGGCGGTGACGTTATAAGCCTCGAGCCGCAGCGGGTCGATCAGCACCTCGACCATCTCATCCCGATGCCCGGTCAGCACCGCGTCCAGCACCGCCTCCAACCCCTCGAGCCGGTCTTGCAAAGCCTTGGCCAGCCGCAGCAAGGTACGCTCGGGCAGGTTGCCCGTCAAATTGACGATGATGATCGGAAACTCCGAGAAATTGAACTCGGAAATATGGTATTTATCGGCCCCGGCAGGGAATTCGGCCTCGACATTGTTCATCTTGTCGCGCACATCGGCGATGATCTCGGTCTTGTTCCAGCCGAAATCAAACTCCATCACCACAACAGCGTAATTATCCACCGAGGTGGCGCTCATTTCTTTGAGCCCGTCCAGATCGGCCAGCGTGTTTTCCATCGGCTTGACCAGCAGCTTTTCCGAATCTGAGGCCGAGATGCCGGGGAAGGGGACCGAAACGATCAGAACCGGGATTTCGATATCCGGTTCGCCCTCTTTGGGCAGGTTGACATAGGCTATGGCCCCCGCCGCCAGAGACAGAATGATAAACGCCATCACCATGCGGGCATGGGCGGCGGCCCAGTCGACGATGCGGATCATTGGCTGGCCTCTTGATAGGTCACGGCCACTTTGACGCCTTTGGTGACATATTCATGCCCGGCGGTAATCACATTGACCTGATCGGGCAGGCCGGACACCCAGACACCATCCAGACTGTCGCGCAAAATGCGAACCGGGGCGAAATCGACCACATCACCGGGGCCGACGAAACGCACACCCAGATCGCCGTGATCATTGAGCGTCAGCGCCGATTGCGGCAACAGATGCGCTTCGTCATCGGGGGTCAGGATCAGGATCTCGACCGATTGGCCATCGCGGATGGTCAGATCGGGGTTGGGCACTTCGACTTCCACCCGAAAGGTGCGGGTCATCAGATCGGCGGAATGCGACACAAAGGTGATCTTACCGCTCACCTCGCGCCCGGTTGCGGTGCGCGCTCCGGCGGTTGCGCCCAGGCTGAGTTTGTCAATCGCGGTTTCCGGGGCAAAGCCGACCAGTTTGATGGGGTTCAGCTGAATCACCGTGGCACAGGGGGCGCCGGGCTGCAACAGAGCGCCCAGCTCGGCGGTGTCGGTTTCCAGCAACCCGGCAAAGGGGGCTTTGATCGACAGGTTTTCGATGTCTTGCTCAATGGCGGCCACCGCAGCTTTGGCGGCCTCAATGCTGGCGCTGGCCGATTGTGCGGCGGCGAGGGCTGATTGATGTGCCGCATTGGCGGTCTCAATGCCCGAACGCGCCTGTTGCAGCGCGGCAGTGGCCGAAGCCAGCCGGGTTTCCGAGGCAAAGCCGCCTTCTTTCAGCTTCCGGGCGGCGTTTTCGTTGATCTGCGCTTCGGCCAGCGCGGCTTCGGCCCCGGCCATTTGCGCCTTGGCCTGTGCCATGCGGGCCCGGGCTTCGGGCAGGGTGGACTGGGCACCGATCAGCTGGGCTTTGGCCTGCGCCAGCGATGAATCCCGGGTGCCGCGATCCAACTGGCACAGGGTTTCACCGGTCTTGACACGCGCCCCCTTGCGCCGGGGTTCTGACACCACCTTGCCCGAGGTTTCCGCCCGCACCACCACCTGACGATCCGCCTCGGTGCGCCCGCGCAGCACAATCGCGCTCTGGGTCGGTTGGGCCTTGGAAGGGGTGGCGATTACCGAAATCAGATCGGGCGCTTTTTGCCCTGTATCAGCCTGCGCCGCCGCATCCTCTGACTCCATCGGCACAGCGGCAAATTCCAGCAGCCGCTCGCGTTCAAACACCATCAGATACAAAAAGGCGGACACGAACAAGGCGATGATGATCGGGGTGATTTTCATTTTAAATCCCTCATTCGGTTGTGGTTTGTTGGCGGTTGCGGGCTCTGGCTGGCTGGGGGCAAACTATAAGGTTTGCTTCCAAAGGCAAGCTGGAATTGTTTTTCTCTATATAGGAAAGGATGTTAACAATGTGAACATGCTCTTGGCAAATGCTGTTGCAATGCGCTAAGACGGGTCAAACCAAAGCGGCGCGGCAGGGATGCGCCCGGGAAGCTATGTCAGGGGTGAAAAGTGAGCGAAACAGAGAGTTTTATCGAAGAGGTCACCGAAGAGGTGCGCCGCGACAAGCTGTTTGCGCTGATGCGCAAATATGGCTGGATCGGTATTGTGGCGATTTTGCTGATTGTGGGCGGGGCCAGCTATAATGAATGGCGCAAGGCCAGCGAGCGTACTGCGGCCCAGCGTTTGGGCGATCAGCTGCTGGCGGCCGAAGAGCTTGACGACCCGGCCGCAAGGCTGGCCGCGTTGGGGGATGTTAAGGGCGATAGCGCTGACAGTCAGGCCCTGGTTGCCTTGCTGACCGCAGCGCAGGCCGAAACCGATGGCAATTCCGATGCGGCGGCTTCGGCGCTGAATGCGGTGATTTCCGATGCCACCTTGCCCCAATCCTATCGTGATCTGGCCAGCCTGAAGCTGGTTCTGTTGCGCGGCAGCGACATGCCGCTTGAGGCCCGGCGCGAAAGCCTGACGGCTCTGGCGAAAGGGGGCTCGCCCTATCGTTTGCTGGCCGAAGAACAGCTGGCGGTGATTGAGGCCGAGCAGGGCGACAAGCCAGCCGCGATTGCCCGGCTCAAGGATATTCTCAACGATGTGGACGTGACAACGGGCTTGCGCAGTCGCGCCTCTCAGTTGATTGTGGTTCTGGGCGGCTCATTGGACGATTCCTGAGCCGATTGGCGCGGGTGACAGATTTGGCTTGAGGGCAATGGTGGTAAACATGGCACGCAATATAAAGCAGTTACACAGAGCAACAGGCTCGGCAATTCTGGCGCTGGCCGCCTTTGGCCTGATCGCCGGGTGCAGCCAGCGCGAAGAGATCCTGCAAGGCAAACGGCTGGATCTGCGCAGCCCTCTGACATCGGGCCAGCAAACTGCGACGCCTGCTGCGGCGGTGAACCGCTCGGTGGCGATCAAGCTGCCCAAGGCGCGTCATCACAAGGCTTGGACCCATCGCAATGGCTCGGCCGAACATCGCATCATTCACCCGGCGCTGTCGGCGGCTCCGCAACCCATCTGGAGCGCCGATATCGGGGCAGGGGATAACCGCAAACATCGCATCACCGCCGATCCGGTGGTGGCCAATGGACGCGTCTTTACGCTGGATTCCGCGGCCCGGGTGATGGCCCATTCCACGGCAGGCAAGGCGCTGTGGTCGGCTGATCTGACCCCGGCTTCGGACCGTTCCGGTGATGCTTCGGGCGGCGGGCTGGCAACCGATGGTCAAACACTGTTTGTCACCAGCGGCTTTGGCGCGGTGGTGGCGCTGGATGCCGCCAGCGGGGCGGTGAAGTGGCGGCAAAAGCTGGAAGGCGCGGCCACCGGAGCGCCAACCCTGCGGGACGGTTTGGTCTATGTGGTCTCGCGCGATAGTGTGGCCTGGGCGATTGACGCCAAAACCGGCCGCGTTCAGTGGCAATTGCCGGGCACGCCGACCCCTTCGGTGATGGTGGGTGGCACGGCCCCGGCGGTGACGCAGAAATTCGCGCTGTTCCCGTATGGCTCGGGCGAGATCATTTCGGCCTTCCGCAAAGGCGGGGTGCGCGTCTGGGCCAGCAACATTTCCGGCAAGCGCTCCGGCCGCGCCTATGCCAACTTTACCGACATTACCGCCGATCCGGTGGTGGATAACGGTGTGGTCTATGCCGGCAGCCAATCCGGGCGGGTTGTGGCGGTGGATCTGGCCAGCGGCGCGCGGTTGTGGACGGCCAAAGAGGGCGCTTACAGTCCGGTCTGGCCGGTGGGCGGTTCGGTGTTCCTGATCTCGGACGAGGCTGATTTGCTGCGGCTGGACGCCAAAACCGGCGAAGTCATCTGGCGGGCCGATCTGCCCTATTTCGTCAAGGACAAGCCCCGCAAACGCAAAGAGGTCTACACCCATTACGGCCCGGTGCTGGCCGGAGGGCGGCTGCTGGTGGCCAGCGGGGATGGGCAGGTGCGTTCGTTCAACCCGGTCAATGGGGCGCTGACCTCCAGCTTTGGTATTCCCGGCGGGGCGACGACCAACCCGGTTGTTGTGGGGGGCACGCTTTATCTGGTGTCGTCCAAGGGCAAGCTCTACGCCTTTCGCTAAAGGAGGCGTGAAGCTTTCCGGTTTCACAAACCTCTGAGTGGCGTTCTGCGCTTCAGAACTGTCCTGCCCGGGCAGGCGCAGCCCTAGCCGCCAGCCCCACACCCTTTAGGGGTTCCCGTGGCCCGCACTTTGCTGTATCGCAGCAGCCTGAACATGCTATCGGAGCACAAGATGAGCTTTACACTCGCCATTGTTGGCCGCCCCAATGTCGGGAAGTCCACCCTGTTCAACCGTCTGGTGGGCAAACGTCTGGCGCTGGTCGATGACCAGCCCGGGGTGACCCGCGATCTGCGCGAGGGCGCGGCGCGGCTGGGTGATCTGCGCTTTACCGTCATCGACACCGCCGGTCTGGAAGAGGCCACCGACGAAAGCCTGCAGGGCCGGATGCGCCGCCTGACCGAACGTGCCGTGGATATGGCCGATATCTGCCTGTTCCTGATCGACGCCCGCACGGGGCTGACCCCAACGGATGAGTTCTTTGCCAACCTGTTGAGAAAACGCGCAAAACATGTGATTTTGGCCGCGAATAAGGCCGAGGGCACCGCCGCTGATGCCGGGGTGCTTGAAGCCTATGCGCTGGGTCTGGGCGAGCCGCTGCGCCTGTCGGCGGAACATGGCGAAGGGATGAGCGAATTGCTGGCGCTGCTGACCCCTCTGGCCGATGAATATGCCGCCCGCGCTGCCGAGGATGCGCCGCTGACCGATGTTGATGTGTCCGATGACGATGACGGCCCGCGCCAGCCCACCCACGCCAAACCGCTGCAAATCGCCGTGGTCGGGCGGCCCAATGCGGGCAAGTCGACCCTTGTGAACCAGCTGCTGGGCGAAGACCGGCTGCTGACCGGGCCCGAGGCGGGAATCACCCGGGATGCGATCTCGGTTCGGATGGAATGGGACGGGGTGCCGGTGCGCATGTTCGATACCGCCGGGATGCGCAAAAAGGCCCGGGTGCAGGAAAAGCTGGAAAAACTGTCGGTGTCTGACGGGCTGCGGGCGGTGAAATTCGCCGAGGTGGTGATCGTGCTGATTGATGCGGAAATCCCGTTCGAGCAGCAGGATCTGCGCATTGCCGATCTGGCCGAACGCGAGGGGCGTGCGGTGGTGCTGGCGGTGAATAAATGGGATATTGAACGCCACAAACAGCAAAAGCTGAAAGATTTGCGCGAATCCTTTGAGCGGCTGTTGCCACAGCTGCGCGGGGCGCCTTTGGTGACGATCTCGGCCAAGACGGGCAAAGGGATGCCGCGGCTGCAAGAGGCGGTGATGAAAGCGCATGAGGTCTGGAACCGGCGGGTGTCGACCGCGGCGCTGAACCGCTGGCTGATTGATATGGTCGAGGCCCATCCCCCGCCCGCGCCGGCGGGGCGGCGGATCAAGCTGCGCTATATGACTCAGGCCAAAACCCGGCCGCCGGGCTTTGTTGTGATGTGTTCGATGCCGGAAAAGCTGCCGGCCAGCTATACACGTTATCTGATCAACGGCTTGCGGGAGCATTTTGACATGCCCGGCACGCCGGTGCGGCTGTGGATGCGCAGCCAGTCCGAGGCCAACCCCTATAAGAACAGGAAAAAATCCACTCCCAGCCGGTTGCGCAAACATTTGGATAAGCCGCCGCATTGATATGGCGGGAGTCGGGATGCTGGGTTGGAAGCGGTGGGTACCGTAAAGAAACTGTGTCTGGCGCAGATCAGACCTACAGCGATGCAGAGGTCTTTTATAGATGCCTGACCTATAGCGTTTGACGAAATACCCGAAACATA
The DNA here is from genome assembly GCA_002748285.1 of Rhodobacterales bacterium. Taxonomy (GTDB): domain Bacteria; phylum Pseudomonadota; class Alphaproteobacteria; order Rhodobacterales; family Rhodobacteraceae; genus Profundibacter. The sequence continues at coordinate 163,120 of PDSA01000028.1, read as the reverse complement.
GAGCATCACTTAACGCGTTGAAATCTTTGATTTCAGGCAGCGCCTGAGTGATTCAGGTTTTTCGCATAACGCTTTAAGCCAGCTTCCCATCCGCCGTAATCATGGTCTTGCCGCCCAGATAGCCATGCAGCACCTCGGGCAGTTGCACCGATCCATCCTCTTGCTGGCCGTTCTCCAGCACCGCGATCAGGCAGCGCCCCACCGCCAGACCCGAGCCATTCAGCGTATGGACAAATTCCGGCTTGCCGCCATCGGCAGGCTTGAACCGCGCATTCATCCGCCGCGCCTGATAGGCATCGGCCACCGAAACCGAGCTGATCTCGCGATAGCTGTTCTGCCCGGGCAGCCAGACCTCGATGTCGTGGGTTTTGCGCATCCCAAAGCCCAGATCTCCGGTGCAAAGCACCACCGTGCGATAGGCCAGACCCAGCGCTTGCAGGATGGCTTCGGCGCGTTGGGTCATGGCCTCATGTTCGGCGGCGGACTGATCCGGGTGGGTGATCGAGACCATCTCGACCTTTTCAAACTGGTGCTGGCGCAGCATCCCGGCGGTGTCACGCCCGGCGCTGCCAGCCTCGGAGCGGAAACACAGCGTATGGGCGACATAGCGCCGGGGCAGGGTGGCTTCGTCGACCACTTCATTGCCCAACAGATTGGTCAGCGGCACTTCGGCGGTGGGGATCAGCCACCAGCCATCGGTGGTCTGATAGCTGTCCTCGCCAAATTTCGGCAGCTGGCCGGTGCCATACATCATATCCTCAAGCACCAGCACCGGCACATTCATTTCCGTCAGCCCGTGGCTGTCGATATGGGTGTCCAGCATGAACTGGCTCAGTGCCCGATGCAGCCGCGCCACCGCGCCCGACAGCACCACAAAGCGCGACCCGGAAAGCTTGGCCGCCGCGGCAAAATCCATCTGGCCCTGCACGGCGGGCAGTTCGAAATGTTCCTTGGGGGTAAAGGCAAATTCAGCGGGCGCGCCCCATTTGCGAATCTCAACATTGTCATCTTCATCCGCCCCCTCAGGCACGTCATCGGCGGGCAGGTTGGGCAGGCCCATCAGCATCTCGCGCAGCTCGGCGTCTTTGGCCTTGGCCTGTTCCTCAAGCGTGGCGATCTCGGCCTTCTTTTCGGCCACCAGCGCCCGCAGACGCTCAAACTCGGCCTCATCCCCGGCGGCTTTGGCGGCACCGACCTGCTTGCTGGCGGCGTTGCGTTCGGTCAGGGCGGCTTCGGCCTGTTGAATGGCGCTGCGCCGGGCACTATCCAGCGCCAGCACCGCCTCCGAGATGCCCGACAAGCCGCGCTTTTGCATGGCGGCATCAAAACCTGCGGGATTTTCGCGGATCATTTTTATATCGTGCATTTTTTCGGTTCCTGATTGAATGAGATCATTTGCACCCCATATGCCCCAGAATGGCACGACTTTGAAGCCCGGTTTTGCCCGATCACCGCTTGCCAAGCAAATTGGCCACATATAGGGTGCGCCGAAACGCTAACAGGCCGCAATCCGGCCCGCTGATGAATTAAGAGGATATAAGATGTTTGTAACCCCCGCATATGCACAGGCCGCCGGTGGTGATGCCGGCAGCATGATTAGCTCTTTCCTGCCGCTGATCCTGATCTTTGCGATCATGTATTTCCTGCTGATCCGCCCGCAACAGAAAAAGGTAAAACAGCATCAGGCCATGGTGTCTTCGCTGCGCCGGGGCGATCAGGTGGTGACCCAGGGTGGGATGATCGGCAAAGTGACCAAGATCAAGGAAGGCGGCCAGGTCGAGATCGAAGTCGCGCCCGAGGTTCGGGTGCGGGTGATCCAGTCGACCATTGCCCAGGTTCTGAGCAAAACCGAACCGGCCAACGACAATTAAGTTTTTCGTGTAACTCATTCAAATAACAGGCAAAAACATGCTGCAGATTGAACCTTGGAAGCGCATTCTCATTTGGGGGCTGTGCGTGTTTGGCCTGATGATGGCGCTGCCCAATGGCTTTTACAGCCGGGTCGAAACCCATAATGACGCGCTGGTGGCGATCGAAAACGGCGGCAACACGCCGGAACGTCAGGCGGCGGTGGATCTGTGGCCGGGCTGGCTGCCTTCGGGGCTGGTCAATCTGGGGCTTGATCTGCGCGGCGGGGCACATTTGCTGGCCGAGGTTCAGGTGGCCGATGTTTACGAATCCCGGGTCAAGGGCATGTGGGTCGTGGTGCGCGATGCGCTGCGGGCCGAGCGTGACCGGGTTGGTTCGGTGCGGCGTCTGCCCTCGCCAAAGGATGAGCTGCGGGTGCGGATTTCCAAACCCGAAGGCATGGAGGTTGCGCTGCAAACCCTGCGCAAGCTGGCGCGTCCGGTCACGACGATTTCCGGGGTGGGCTCGACCGATCTGGAATTCAGCGCCAATGGCGATGTGATCACCATGGTGCTGTCCGAGGCCGAAAAGCTGGCCAGTGACGAGCTGACCATGGAGCGTTCGCTGGAAATCATCCGCCGCCGGGTCGACGAAGTCGGCACCCGCGAGCCCACCATTCAGCGTCAGGGCAGCAACCGGATTCTGGTGCAGGTGCCCGGTCTGGGCTCGGCGCAGGAGCTGAAGGATCTGTTGGGCTCGACCGCCAAGCTGGAGTTCCGGCCAGTTGTGGGGCAGACCGGCAACAAGGATGCCAATCCGGGCTCGGGCAACGAAGTGTTGCCATCGCTGGATCAGCGCGGGCTCTATTATATTGTCGAAGAATTGCCGGTTGTCACCGGCGAAGAGCTGGTCGATGCGCAGCCCTCTTTCGATCAGAACGGCAGCCCGGCGGTGAATTTCCGCTTTAACCCGTCTGGCGGGCGCAAATTTGGTGACTACACTGCGGATCACATCGGCTCGCCCTTTGCGATTGTGCTGGACAACGAGGTGATCTCGGCCCCGGTGATTCAGAGTCATATCGCTGGCGGCTCGGGCATCATCACCGGGCGCTTTACGGTCGAGGAATCCACCAGGCTGGCGGTGCTGCTGCGGGCCGGTGCCTTGCCGGCCGAGATGAATTTCCTCGAAGAACGCACCATCGGCCCTGAGCTGGGTCAGGACAGCATCGACGCCGGGAAAATCGCGGCCATTGTGGCGGCGATCGGGGTGCTGGTGTTCATGGTGCTGTCTTACGGGCTGTTCGGGCTGTTTGCCGATATTGCGCTGATCATCAATGTCGGGCTGATCTTTGGCCTGCTGTCCATGATCGGTGCCACGCTGACCCTGCCGGGGATTGCCGGTATCGTGCTGACCGTGGGGATGGCGGTGGATGCCAATGTGCTGATCTTTGAGCGCATCCGCGAAGAGCTGAAAGCCGCCCGTGGCCCGGCCCGCGCCATTGAGCTGGGCTATGAAAAGGCGCTCTCGGCGATTCTGGACGCCAATATCACCACCTTTATCACGGCGGTGATCCTGTTTGTGATGGGCTCGGGTCCGGTGCGCGGCTTTGCGGTGACGCTGGGGCTGGGGATCATCACCTCGGTCTTTACGGCGATTTTTGTAACCCGGCTGATCGTGGTGATGTGGTTTGAACGCCGCCGCCCCAAAGAGATAGAGGTATAAACCATGCGATTACGGCTTGTTCCCAGTGAAACGAAATGGGATTTTCTGAGAACCTCGACCCTGACTTTTGGTCTGTCGATGCTGGCGATGGTGGCCTCGATCGTGCTGTTTTTCAGCATGGGGCTGAATTACGGCATTGATTTCAAAGGCGGCACCACGGTGCGCACCGATGCGGCGGTGGCGGTGGATGTCTCCGCCTATCGCGATGCGATTGCGCCGCTGGGGCTGGGGGATGTTTCAATCACCGAAGTGTTTGACCCGACCAAACCGGATCAGCATGTCACCCAGATCCGTATCGAAGCACAAGAGGGCGACGAATCCGTGACCTCGGCCACCGTCACGGCGATGAAAACCGCGTTGCAGGCCTATGAGCCCTCGATCAAGTTCACGGCGGTGGAATCGGTCGGGCCCAAGGTCTCGGGCGAGCTGGTCTGGACCGCGGTCGAGGCGGTGATTGCTGCGATCATTGCGGTGCTGTTTTACATCTGGCTGCGCTTTGAATGGCAGTTTTCCGTCGGAGCGGTGGCGGCGCTGGTGCATGATGTGGTGCTGACCATCGGCATTTTCAGCCTGTTGCAGATCAAATTCGATCTGGCGATCATCGCCGCTTTGCTGACCATTGTCGGCTATTCGCTCAACGATACGGTGGTGCTGTTTGACCGGGTGCGGGAAAACCTGCGCAAATTCAAACAGATGCCGTTGAATGAGGTGTTGAACCTGTCGATCAACGAAACCCTGTCGCGCACGGTGATGACTTCGGTCACCACGCTGATTGCCTTGGTCGCGCTGTTCGTGTTGGGCGGGGATGTGATCCGAGGATTCGTCTTTGCGATGATCTGGGGCGTGATTGTGGGCACTTACAGCTCGGTCTTTGTCGCTTCGGTGATTTTGCTGCGGCTGGGGGTGAAACGCGACTGGTCGAAAAAAGACCCCAGCGCGGGCGGGCAATACGCCGATATCGACGCCTGATGGAAAAGGGTGGGGGCTGGCACAAACCGGCCTTTGCTTTGAGGGCGCTCCCTCATAAACCGTTCCGCCCGGCCTCTGGGCCGGGCTGCGCCTACCAGCCCCTCGGCAGGCGAAGCGCTGCGCTCTTTGTATCCCACCGCAGTTGATGCAGAGCCCTTAAAACACCCCACAATACCCCCAGTCCGCTCTTTGCCGCTTTTCCACCGCGCCTTTCTGCGCTATGGCATCGGCCATGGAATTGATGACAGTCAAAAACCTGGCCTGCGCCCGGGGCGGCGTGGCGGTGCTGGAGGGGCTCAGCTTCGCCCTTTCTGCCGGTCAGGTGCTGCTGTTGCGCGGTCCCAACGGCATCGGCAAAACCACCTTGCTGCGCACCCTGTGCGGATTGCAACCGGCGCTGGAGGGCGAGATTGAGGCCGATCCCGAAGCCATCACCTATGGCGCCCATGCCGATGGGCTGAAAGCCACCCTGAGCGTGGCCGAAAACCTGCAATTCTGGGCCCGGGTGCATGGCCAGAACGACATCACCCCGGCGCTATCCGCCTTTAACCTGCAAGAGCTGCAATCACGCGCCGCCCATAACCTGTCGGCCGGGCAAAAGCGCCGGCTGGGGCTGGCGCGGCTGCTGGTGACAGGGCGCAAAATCTGGGCGCTGGATGAGCCGACCGTGTCGCTCGATACCGCCAGCGTGGCGTTGTTCGCCGATGCAGTGCGCCGCCATTGCGGGCAGGGCGGTGCGGCGCTGATTGCCACCCATATTGATCTGGGGCTACAGGCCGATGTGCTGGATTTAAGCGCCAATAAGGCCAAGCCGCGCGATCTGGCCGGATTTGACGAGGGCTGGGAATGATTGCGATCCTGATCCGCGATATGCGGCTGGCGATGCGGGCCGGGGGGGGCTTTGGCCTGGGGCTGGCCTTTTTCCTGATCCTGGTGGTGTTGGTGCCATTCGGAGTCGGCCCGCAAAGCGCCATCCTGTCAGAAATCGCCCCCGGCATCCTCTGGGTCGGGGCGCTGCTGGCCTGCCTGTTGTCGCTGGATCGGATCTTTGCACTGGATTACGAAGATGGCTCGCTGGAATTGCTGGCCACTTCGCCGGTGCCGCTGGAGGGCGTGGTGGCGATGAAAGCGCTGGCGCATTGGCTGACCACCGGCCTGCCGCTGACCATCGCGGCCCCGGTTTTGGCGGTGCTGCTGAACATGCCGGCGGGCGGGTTTGGCTGGCTGCTGATCACCCTTGCGCTCGGCACCCCGGCGCTGTCGTTCATCGGCACTTTTGGCGCGGCGCTGACCGTGGGGCTGAAACGCGGCGGGTTGCTGTTATCGCTGCTGGTGCTGCCGCTTTATGTGCCCACCCTGATCTTTGGCGCTCAGAGCCTGCAACGGGCGATCAGCGGTCAGGATTACACCACACCGCTGCTGATGCTGGCCGGAATCACCGCCGGAGTGGTGGCGCTGCTGCCCTTCGTCGCAGCGGCGGCCATTCGGATGAATTTGCGCTGAGTCCGGCTTGAAATCGCCCCCCACCGGGCGCATAATGCGCACAGCAAATTTAAGGGTGAGCCATGTCGATTTGGAGATACGCCAATCCACGAAAATTCATGCAAACATCGGCTTTTCTGCTGCCGTGGTTTGCGGTGCTGTCGGTGCTATGCATGGTGGTGGGCATGGTGTGGGGCTTTGTTTTTACCCCCGAGGCAGAAAATTTCGGATCATCGGTGAAGATCATGTATGTGCATGTGCCCGCGGCGCTGATGGCGATCAATGCCTGGGCGATGATGCTGGTGACATCGCTGGTCTGGCTGGTGCGGCGTCACCATGTTTCGGCATTGGCGGCGCGAGCGGCGGCGCCAATTGGCATGTATATGACCCTGATTGCGCTGTTCACCGGCGCGATCTGGGGGCAGCCGATGTGGGGCACCTATTGGGCGTGGGATCCGCGGCTGACGGCGTTTCTGATCCTGTTTCTGTTCTATCTGGGCTATATCGCCCTGTGGGAGGCGCTGGATGACAGCGACACCGCCGCTGATCTGACCTCAGTTCTGTGCATGGTGGGGTCGGTCTTTGCCATCCTCAGCCGGTACGCGGTGAATTTCTGGAATCAAGGGCTGCATCAGGGCGCATCGCTGTCGCTGGACGCAGAGGAACATGTGGCTGACGTTTATTACTGGCCGCTGCTGCTCTGCATGGCCGGGTTCGTGCTGCTGTTTATCACTCTGGTTCTGATCCGCACCCGCACGGAAATTCGGGCGCGGCGTCTGAAAGCGCTGATTGCAAGGGAGCGGATGCAATGATGCTTGATCTGGGCAAATACCATACCGAGGTTCTGGCCGCTTATGCGGTGACATTCACGTTGTTATTTGCGCTGCTGGCCGTCAGCCTGATCCGCGCGCGCAAGGTGGCGCGGGAGCTGGACGAGGCCGAAGCCCGCCGGAACAAGCCCAATGGCTGAGCCGCGCAGATTCAGCCTGATGGCGGTGCTGCCGGTGATCATCTTTGCCGCAGTGCTATCGGCGTTCTTTTTGCCCGGGCTGTTCCGTCAGGATCCCAATGATTTGCCCTCAACCCGCATCGGGGCGCCAGCGCCGGCTTTGGTCGCGCCTGATGGGCAGCCGGGTGGGTTCGGCGATGAAACCCTGCGCAGCGCTGGCGTGAAGCTGGTGAATTTCTGGGCCTCCTGGTGCCCGCCTTGCCGGCAAGAGCATCCGTTTTTGCTGCAACTGGCCGAATCGGGCCTGCCGATCTACGGCATCAATTACAAAGACACCCCGGACAAGGCGGCGCTGTTTCTCGAAGCGCTCGGCAACCCTTTTACCGCACAGTTGATTGACCCGGATGGGCGCAATGGCATTGAATGGGGGGTGCTGGCGATGCCGGAAAGCTATTTGATTGATAGAAACGGGGTGATCATCCTGCATTTTCGCGGCCCGATTGATCAGAGCGTCATAGAAAACAGGATTAAACCGGCGATCATCAAGGCAAAAACCGAGCGCCCCTAAGAACGCGCTTTCACCAGTCAGCTTCAAACCCCACGCGTATTGGCCCCCAAGCCCTGTGCAAACATCACAGGCCGGGGATGAACGAAACTGCCAGCAAGAACAAAACGCCCGCTTCGACAATCGGAGCGGGAATTGTAAAAAGAATGTGGCGGTTTTCGGGCGTGGTTAAGTCAATCATAGGGCGCTTGATAACGGATAAAGATTAACAATTCAAAACCCCGAGCCGAGAAAATGCAGCTCCTTTAAGAAACAGACTGTTTCACATTATCGGCGGTTTTACGCGCATCACAGAACGGCAACAGCAAAATCTGCTACAAGCGGCGTATAGGATGTTTGATTTTTTGGAGCAATATTATGAAAATTTTCTCGGGTATAAGTCAAAAAACTACCGCTTTGGGTGGCATCGCATTGATCCTGACGGCGTGTCTGGCCAGTTCTGCCAGTGCCAATAAGCAGCTTTGCACCAATTATGCCCAAGAGGCGGTCAACATGTTTCACAAGGCCAAAGCGCTTTCCTGCGGGTTCAAGCCCCCGGTTTGGAGTGGCAATTTCAAAAGCCATTATGATTGGTGCATGGCCGGCAACAACGCCTCTCAGGCCAAAAAGCATACCGCCCACCGTCTGGCGCAGTTCAAGAGCTGCAAGGCCAGCAAAGGCAAGCTGAGCCAAACAGACGAATGCCGACTCTATGCGCTTGAGGCGGTTCAGGACAATCAGGAAGCGCAGAAGCTGGGCTGTGGCTTCAAGCCCCCGGTCTGGAGCAATAATCATCAGAACCACTATAACTGGTGCATGGGCGGCACCAAGCTGGCCACGGTTCATAAAGAGGCCGCCAAACGCAAGACGGCGCTGATGCAATGCCGCGCCCAGAAAAACAAGCCCGCCGAGCTGCCGCTAGGCAAGAACAAAAAGGTCGCCTGTGATCTCTATGCCAATGAGGCGCTGAAAGTGGCGGCCAAGGCGTCGGCGCGGGGCTGCGGGTTTTCCGGGCCGCGTTGGGTGCAATCCTATCAGGTGCATTATCAGTTCTGCCTGAAAGACCCCAATCCGGTGATCCTGCTGGCCGAGGCCGCCGCCCGCAGTCAGGAATACAAGGCCTGCATCTCCAAGGCCTCCACCTCCGGTGGGGCCGGAACGGGCGGCGTGGCGATCTGGGTTTTTGCCGATTCCAACAAACGCCGGCTGACGGATGCAGATCTGGCCCCGCTGAGCCCGGCGCAGCTGTGGCAAGCGCGAAACGAAATTGTGGCGCGCAAGGGGTATATCTTCAAAACGGCCAAAGCCAGAAAGTTCTTTGCCAAAATGCCGTGGTATCAGCCGGTTTCCAAAACTGTGACCATCAACAAGATCGAACAGGCCAATATCGCGCTGATCAAGTCTTATGAATAAGCCAAACGGGCGGCTGGCCGGTTCAGCCGCTTGCCTTGGGCGCTGATTTTTCGCGAAATGGGGGATTTTCTGCCCCAAGGCTATTTCATCCGGGAAAAATCCGCTGTAGAACGCAGCCACTTTCGGGGGATTCCCCAAAGCAATGTGCGGGTGTGGCGGAATTGGTAGACGCACCAGATTTAGGTTCTGGCGCCGCGAGGCGTGGGGGTTCAAGTCCCTCCACCCGCACCATCTAACCCTAAATACCCGGACAGGCCAGATTATATTGGGCAATCCTTGCGCTGCGGCTATAATGGGGGCTCCTGACCCTGGCTTGAGGCGCGATCCATGCATGACATTCTCCAAGGTTTCTGGCAGGCCGGGCGGCTGATTGTCAGCCTGGATGCCGATCTGATGGAAATCATGCTGCTGTCATTGCAGGTCACACTCAGCGCGGTGCTGCTGGCCTCGCTGATTGGCCTACCCTTGGGGGCGTATCTGGCGGTGATGCGGTTTCGGATGCGCCGGCAGGTGATCGCTCTGCTGAACGCGCTGATGGGGTTGCCGCCGGTGGTGGTGGGGCTGTTTGTCTATATGTTGCTGTCGCGTTCGGGCCCGTTCGGAGTATTCGGCCTGCTGTTCACCCCAACCGCGATGATCATTGCCCAGATGCTGATCATCACTCCGCTGATCACCTCGATTGCGCATCAGGCTTTGCGCGAACTGTGGGATCAGTATCATGATCTGCTGATTTCGCTGAACACCAGCCGGGGGCAGCGGATGGCAACGCTGCTCTGGGATGGCCGCCGGGCGCTGCTGACGGCGATGCTGGCGGGCTTTGGTCGGGCGATTGGCGAGGTCGGGGCGATCATGATCGTTGGCGGTAATATCGACCACAGCACCCGGGTGATGACCACGGCGATTGCGCTGGAAACCGGCAAGGGCAATTTCGCCTTTGCCATGGGGTTGGGGATTATTCTGATCGGCATGGCGGTGGCGGTGAATCTGCTGATCCATACGGCATCGCGCACCGAACGCTCCAGCCTGTGGTAGCCGTGCTTGCCATGGCCGGGGGCTTTGGGCCAGTATGGAAGGGCGTATCAAAGGAGGCGGTTTTGCCAAAACTCAGACCAGACCCGGCGGCCGACACCGCTTCGGCGCTGCCGTTGCAGGTGCAGGGGGCGGTGGTGCGCATCCGGGGCAAGACCATTCTCGGCCCGCTGGATTTTGGCCTGAGCGGGCCGGGGATCAGCGTTGTGATCGGCCCAAATGGCGCGGGCAAGACGACGCTGCTGCGGCTGCTGCATGGGTTGCAGAGGCGGAGCCAAGGCGCGGTGACGTGGAATATCCCAACTGCGGCGGCGCGCAAACGGCAAGCTTTTGTGTTTCAGACCCCGATCATGATGCGCCGCAGCGTGGTCGATAACATCGCCTATCCGCTGATCCTGTCTGGGCTCAGCCGGGCGCGGGCCCGCCAGCAGGCCGCGACATGGGCGCAGGAATTTGGTCTGGGGCATGTGGCCGGATTGGCGGCTCCGATGCTTTCGGGCGGAGAAAAACAGAAACTGGCGCTGGCACGGGCCTTGATTGGCCAGCCGGAAGTTCTGTTTCTGGACGAGCCCTGCGCCAATCTGGATGGCCGCGCCATGCGAGATATCGAAACGATTTTGCAAGCCGCCAACGCCCGGGGCACCCGGATCGTGATGGCCACCCATGATATGGGGCAGGCGCGGCGGTTGGGCAGTGACGTGTTTTTTCTTTGCGGCGGCCAACTGCTGGAAATCACCCCCGCGGCACAGTTTTTTCAACGCCCTAGGACCGATGCGGCCCGGGCTTTTCTAAGAGGAGATATTATCGAATGAACAGGTTATTTGCTTTCATGCTGGCGCTGCTCTGCGCTGGCACTTTGCACGCGTCCGAGTTGCGCATGGCCGTGACCACTTCGTTTCACAATTCCGGGCTGGCCGATATTTTGCTGCCCCGGATCAAGCAGGATCTGGGGCTGGAGGTGCATCTGATCGTGGTCGGCACCGGGCAGGCTCTGAAGCTGGGGCAGGCCGGAGATGTGGACGCGGTGCTGGTGCATGCGCGTCAGGCCGAAGAGCGTTTCATCGCCGCCGGTTTCGGCACGCACAGGCGCGAGATCATGTATAATGATTTCGTGCTGATTGGCCCTTCGGATGATCCGGCCCATATCTCATCCGCCCAGAGCGCGGTGCAGGCTTTGCAGCAGATTGCGCAGGCCCAAGCGGTTTTTGTCAGCCGCGGGGATGAGAGCGGCACCCATAAAAAAGAGCTGTCCTTATGGCGGCTGGCGGGTCTGGAGCCCGAGGGATTTGCGGTGGCGTGGTATCGCGCGGTCGGGGCCGGGATGGGGGCGGCGCTGAACACCGCCAGCGGGTTGAACGCCTATATTCTGGCTGATCGCGCCAGCTGGCTGAATTTCGGCAACAAGGCCGATCTGGCACTGCTGTTTGCCGGGGATGAGCGGCTGTTCAACCAATACGCCTATATCCCGGTCAACCCAGCGCGTCATGCGCATGTGAAGGCCGATCTGGCACAGGCGCTGGAGGGCTGGCTCACCGGGCCGGTCGCGGCTGAGTTGATCAATGGCTATCAGATCAACGGCCAGACTCTGTTTCACTTCAATGCGTCCCGGCCATAGGGCAGGGGGATCAAACGGACCTCTGTAAAAGTGTTGCACACTTCCAAACTGCCCCGCTCGGCCGTCAGTCAGGCCGGACTGCGCCCGCCCCCCGGCAGGCGCAGCCCGGCGTTTTCTACATGACACAGCAGTCTGTTTGAAAAAATTTAACAGAATAAAAACAAGAACAACAAAAAACGAGCGACCGACCTTAAAGAAGATCAGTCGCCCAAAAGCGCTTCCAATGCGTCAGAATTCTAACCGACAATCAACTGCTTGAGCTGCAAGGCCTCATGCTCGAGCTCGGTCAACCGATAGCCGATCACATCGCCAATGGTGATCATGCCCACCGGCTGATCGCCTTCCATCACCGGCATGTGACGAAAACGCCCTTGGGTCATGCGTTTGAGCACCGAAACCAGCGGGTCTTTGACCGAGCATGTCTCAACCTTTTCCGTCATCACCTGACTAACCAGATGTGGCAGGGTCTGACCCGGCGCATCGGCCAGCTTGCGCACGATGTCACGCTCAGACAGGATGCCCGCCAGCTTGCCATTTTCATCCGCCGCAATCAGCGCCCCGATTCGTTTGTCGCGCAACAGCTCAACCGCCCGATGCAGGGTTTCTCCGGGGTGAATGGTGAAAACATCTTTGCCCTTATTGCCCAGAATATCGCCCACCACAGCCGTTTCTGCCTTCAGATTGCTTGAATGGCTCTGGCTACGGGTTTGTGATTTGGCCTGATCCTTGCGCGTTGGGGCTTGGTAAGACGTTGGCATGGTTGCGGTTCCTCCCGGAATTGGTTGTTATTTGTTGTAAAGCACAGCATAACACATATTCTGTATCCGACGGAGAAAAAATTGCCCGAAATTGTATTAACCCCGCAAATTGCAACCATAATTTTCGTGCTGGCTTGCCTGAGCGGCTATCAATACCGCCGGGTGTGGAAGGCCGAAGGGCCGCGTTGGCAGCTCTGGCTGTTCGGGCTGCTGGCCGCCGCCGGGTTGATCGTGCTGGCCTTTACCCCGCTTGTGGTTACGGCACCAGCCGCGGGATAGGGATTTCGTCGCCCTCTTTATGCGGCTGGGGGGTACCGCCGCAAGACAGGCGATCACGCAGCGGGCTGTTTGGGTCGATTTCTTTGTTGCAGATCAGGCAGTGATCGGCATCGCTGATCGCATTCAGCCCGCCGCAGCTGCCCTTGATGGTCTTGTTCATGAAAATCACGCCAAGCGCCATGCCAAGGCAGATCAGCAGTAACAATCCAAATGCAAAGACGAAGGTGGCCATTTTGCTCTCTCCTTTTTTCGGTTCGCCCTAAGCCGTCAGCGCCTTGAAACGCGGGCTGGCGACAGCGGTGAAGCGCAGTTCTGCGGCATTGCTGTCGCGCTCAATAAACAGTACGGCAATGCCATGCGCCTTGGCGATGTCCAAGCCCTTTTCACGGCCCAGAATCAGCATCGCGGTGGCCCAGGCATCGGCCATCATGGCGTTTTCCGCCAGCACCGTGGCCGAGGCGGTTTTGTGGGTGACCGGCCGCCCGGTGACAGGGTCGATCAGATGCGAAAAGCGCTGGCCGTCCCGTTCGAAATAGTTGCGATAATCCCCGGATGAGGCCAGCCCCATCCCCGATACCCCAACCACATCGACCACGCCGCCCGACAGCGCCGCCGGTTTTTCGATGCCGATCTGCCAGGGCTGGCCATCGGGATTGCGCCCCGCAGCATAAAGATCGCCGCCAATTTCAACCATGTAATCAGTCAGGCCCAGTTCCTCCAGCGCGCGGCTGACCTGATCAGCCCCAAAGCCCTTGGCGATGGCGGCCAGATAAACCTGCGTGTCTGGGTGGGTCTTGCTGAGGCGACCATCCGGCCCCAGCACCGGCTTATGACCGGAACGGGCCTGAGCATCGGCAATTTCAGAATCACTGGGCAGATGTTTCTGACCCTTTGCGCCAAAGCCCCACAGCTCGATCAGCGGGCCCATTGTGATGTCGAATCGACCTTCGCTCTGGCGGTTGACCTGTGCTGCGGCCCGGATCCCAGTTCGACATTTGCTGGTTGACCTGCGCCAGAGCGGCCTCGATTTTGGCCGTTGCGGCGGCTTTTTCCACCGCGCCTGTCTTGTCCACAGCCACCACATTATAGGTGGTCCCCATGGTGGAACCCGTTATATTCAAAGTGTTTTCACTTGTTTTACACGCGGCCAGAGCCAGAGACATCAGCAGAAACGAGCGGCGCGACAAATGGGTCAGATTTGACAAGAAATCACTCCCTTTTCGGGTTGACGCAGGGTTAAAAGGGCTTTTCGTCCAGTTTTAACCACAGTTCAACCGTTAAAATGTATGCAAAGCTGTATTTTTTGCTTTCACAAGATGCAGGATTGTCGCATAAGCCAACAAAATTTAGCTAGAGGTTCGAGACGTTGAAGCACTTTCCGTTACGAAGAGGCCACGATTTACCTATTGAAGGGACGCCGTCGGCCAGTATTCAAGCTGCACCAGATGCCAAGAGCATCGCGATTTTGGGGGACGACTATGTCGGCCTGAAACCGCGCATTCTGGTTGCTGAAAATGATACGGTTGGTATCGGGACACCGATTCTGATCAACAAGGCCTTGCCGGAGGTTCAGATCGTTTCGCCGGTCGCCGGCAAGGTCAAGGCGATCCACCGTGGCGCCAGGCGTAAGCTGATCAGCGTTGAAATCGAAGTGCAGGACGGCGCGGCCGATCCGGTCGATTTTTCCTCTGTGGGCGATGCTTCGACCGCCGAAGGGCTAGCCGAGCGTTTGTGTGCCGCCGGGCTGTGGACGTCGTTCCGCACCAGACCTTATTCCAAGGTGCCTGCGCCGGATACGCGCCCAACCGCGATTTTCGTGACCGCAATGGATACCGAGCCACTTTCGGCCGATCCGGCCCCGATCATTGCCGAAGATGCCGAAGCCTTTACCAAAGGGCTGGCCGCGATTTCGATGCTGACCGAGGGCAACACCTATCTGTGCCATGAAAAAGGTGCCAATATTCCCGGCGGCGATCTGCCCGGGGTCGAGGTGGCCACATTCTCGGGTCCGCATCCGGCGGGGCTGGCGGGCACGCATATTCATTTCCTGGAAAAGATTACAGCCGACAGCGCGGTCTGGACCATTGGCTATCAGGATGTGATCGTCATCGGCCGTTTGCTGATGACCGGGCATTATGATGCCTCCTGCGTGATTGCGCTGGGGGGACCGGTTTGCAAAAACCCACGGCTGCTGCGCACCATTGCCGGGGCGTCGATGGCTGATCTGGTCAAGGATGATTTGCCGGCGGATCTGCCGGTGCGGGTGATCTCGGGGTCGGTTCTCAGTGGCCGGGCCGGCGAGGGGCCAAGCGGCTATCTGGGGCGCTATGCCCGTCAGATCACCCTGATCGAAGAGGATCACAAGCAGATCCCGATGGGCTGGATTCGTCCGATGTTCTCGAAATATGCGGTGCAGCCGGTGCTGGGCTCGGCCCTGTCGCGGCGCAAATTCCCGCTGACGTCGAATCTGAATGGCGGACGCCGGGCCATGGTGCCCACCGGCACGTTCGAAACGCTGATGCCGCAGGATTACCTGCCGACTCAGCTGCTGCGAGCGCTGTTGGTGATGGACACCGATCAGGCCCAGCTGCTGGGTGCGCTGGAGCTGGATGAAGAGGATTTGGGTCTGGTCGGCTTTGCCTGTCCGGCCAAATATGAATACGGCATCGCTTTGCGCGACTGTTTAACCAAGATCGAGAAAGAGGGATAAGCCGTGGGACTACGTAATTTTTTCGATCGTATCGAACCGCATTTTGCAAAGGGCGGCAAATGGGAGAAATACTTCCCCATCTATGAGATGGTGGAAAGTCTGGTTTACACACCCAAAACCGTGACCACGGTTGCCCCGCATGCACGCTCTTATGTCGATATGAAACGCATCATGACCTATGTGGTCATTTCGACGATTCCCTGCATTCTGATGGCGCTGTATAACACTGGTTATCAGTCCAATATGGCGATTGCCGAATTTGGCGCATCAGGCTGGCGGGCCGCGATTATCGAGGCCCTGGGCATCGGGTTCAACCCTGCCAACCCGCTGGCCAATATGGCGCATGGGGCGTTGTATTTCCTGCCGATTTATATCGTGACCTTGGTGGTCGGCGGTATTTTCGAGGTGATCTTTGCCACCGTGCGCAAGCATGAGGTGAACGAAGGTTTCCTTGTGTCCTCAATGCTTTATGTGCTGATCCTGCCGGCAACAACACCGCTGTGGCAGGTCGGGCTGGGCATCGCCTTTGGGGTGGTGATCGGTAAAGAAGTGTTTGGCGGCACCGGCAAAAACTTCCTCAACCCGGCGCTGACCGGGCGGGCGTTTCTGTATTTCGCCTATCCGGCGCAGCTGTCGGGCGACAGCGTCTGGGTGCCAGTCGATGGCTTCTCTGGTGCCACCGCGCTGGCGGTTTCCGCCGCCGATGGGGTGCAGCAGCTGGCCGCGCATGGCATCAGCTGGTGGGACAGCTTTTTGGGCTTTATCCCCGGTTCGATGGGCGAGACCTCGACGCTGGCCTGCCTGATCGGTCTGCTGTTCCTGCTGGCGACCAAGATTGCCAATTTCCGAATGGTGCTGGGCTGTCTGGCCGGGATGGTTGGCTTTTCGCTGCTGCTGAACTGGATCGGTTCTGATACCAACCCGATGTTTGCCATGCCTTGGTATTGGCATCTGGTGGTGGGCGGCTATGCCTTTGGTCTGGTCTTTATGGTGACCGAGCCTGTTTCCGGGGCGCAAACCAATATGGGGCGCTATATTTATGGCGCATTGATCGGTTTCATGGTGGTGATGATCCGGGTGATCAACCCGGCCTTCCCCGAAGGCATGATGCTGGCGATCCTGTTCGGCAACGTCTTTGCCCCCCTGATCGATTATTTCGTTGTTCAAGCCAACATTAAACGCAGAGCCAAACGCCATGGATAATAACGCTAACAACCCTCCCCAAGCCAAAGGCATGATCCGCCGCTTTCTGGATCAGCCCGCGGATTCGGTCTCCAAGACCATTTTCGTCGCCGTTGCGCTGTGTCTTTTGGCCTCGATGTTTGTATCGGCCGCAGCGGTTGCGCTGCGCCCGCTGCAAGAAGTCAATGCGCTTAAGGACAAGCAGATCAACATCTTGCAGGTCGCCGGGATCTATGACCCGGGCAAGGATGTGCAAGAGGCGTTTGCGGTGTTCCAACCCAAAGTGCTGGAGCTGGCCACCGGTCGGTTCACGGATCAGTTTGATCCGGCCAGCTTTGATGACCGGGCTGCGGCGGATGATCCGGCGACCTCGGTCGCGCTGAGTGAAGATCCGGCGGCGATTGGCCGCAAGGGCAAATTCGTCACCGTCTATATCCTGCCCGATGATCAGGGTCGGGTGGACAAGGTGATTTTGCCGGTGCATGGCTATGGCCTGTGGTCCACCCTTTACGGCTTCATCGCGCTCGAGGAAAACGGCAACGACATTTTCGGCTTGCAGTTTTACGAGCAGGGCGAAACGCCGGGTCTGGGGGCCGAAGTGGACAACCCACGCTGGAAGGCGCTGTGGAAGGGCAAGAAACTGGCCGATGAAAACGGCAAGCTGCAAATCAACGTGTCCAAACACCAAACCGCAGCCGGGCCGGATTACCACATCGACGCACTTGCAGGGGCGACCCTGACCAGCGCCGGGGTTCATAATCTGGTGAATTTCTGGATGGGCGAGCAGGGCTTTGCGCCCTTCCTGAACAATCTCAAAGCGGGGAACCTATAATGGCACATAAACGCAGAGAAATGTTAATAGACCCGTTGGTCGACAATAACCCGATCACCTTTCAGGTGCTGGGCATCTGCTCGGCGCTGGCGGTGACCTCATCGCTGAAAGTGGCCTTTGTGATGGCGCTGGCGGTGACGCTGGTGACGGCGTTCTCGTCGATGTTCATCTCGATGATCCGCCACCAGATCCCCAACTCGATCCGCATCATCGTGCAGATGATCATCATCGCCTCGCTGGTGATCGTGGTCGACCAGCTGCTCAAAGCCTATGCGTTTGAAATTTCCAAAACCCTGTCGGTTTTCGTCGGGCTGATCATCACCAACTGTATCGTGATGGGCCGGGCCGAAGCCTTTGCCATGCAGAACCCGCCGGTTGAAAGCTTTATCGACGGCATCGGTAATGGTCTGGGCTATGGTCTGATCCTGATGCTGGTGGGCGTGGTGCGTGAGCTGTTCGGCTCGGGCAGCCTGTTCGGGGTGACGATTCTGGAAACCGTGAACAATGGCGGCTGGTATGTGCCAAACGGCCTGCTGCTGCTGCCACCTTCGGCGTTCTTCATCATCGGCTTGCTGATCTGGGCGGTGCGCTCGTGGAAAGTCGATCAGGTGGAAGAGCGTGAATACAAAATCCAGACCACGGAGGCCCACTGATGGAAGGTCTAATCTCTCTTGCCGTCAAGGCGATCTTTATTCAGAATCTGGCGCTGTCCTTCTTTCTGGGGATGTGTACCTTCATTGCGGTGTCGAAAAAGATTTCAACCGCGATTGGGCTAGGGGTTTCGGTGATGATCGTGCAGGCCATTACCGTGCCGGCCAACAATCTGATCCTGACCTATCTGTTGAAACCGGGCGCTTTGGCCTGGGCCGGCTTCCCGGATGTGGATCTGACCTTTTTGGGGCTGATCTCGTATATCGGGGTGATTGCGGCGCTGGTGCAGATCCTAGAGATGGTGCTGGATAAGTATTTCCCACCGCTTTACAACGCGCTGGGGGTGTTCCTGCCTCTGATCACCGTGAACTGTGCAATTTTGGGCGGTTCGCTGTTTATGGTCGAACGCGGCTATAACTTTGCCGAATCCGCCACTTACGGGATCTCGTCTGGCTTTGGCTGGGCGCTGGCGATCACCGCCATGGCCGGTGTGCGCGAAAAGCTGAAATACTCGGATATTCCCGATGGCCTGCAAGGGCTGGGAATTACGTTCATCACGGCGGGCCTGATGGCCTTGGCGTTTATGTCGTTCTCCGGCGTGAAACTCTGAAGGGAGTCGAAAGAAAATGGCAACTTTTGGCCTAGGTATTATCCTCTTTACCCTGATCGTGCTGGCGCTGGTGGTGATCATTCTGGCGGCGCGCTCAAAACTGGTGTCGACCGGCGATGTGAACATCACCATCAACGGCGAAAAAACCATCTCGGTTCCGGCTGGTGGCAAGCTGTTGCAGACTTTGGCGAGCGAACAGCTGTTCGTTCCATCGGCCTGCGGCGGCGGTGGCACCTGTGCGCAATGCCGGGTGAAGGTGCATTCGGGGGGTGGTTCGATCCTGCCCACCGAAGAAAGCCACATCACCAAGCGCGAAGCGGCAGCCGGTGATCGTCTGTCCTGTCAGGTCGCGGTCAAGCAGGATATGGACATCGAAGTGCCCGAAGAGGTATTCGGCGTCAAGAAATGGGAATGCACCGTGCGTTCCAACGAAAATGTGGCCACCTTCATCAAGGCGCTGATTCTGGACCTGCCCGAAGGCGAGGATGTGAATTTCCGCGCCGGTGGTTATATCCAGATCGAAGCTCCGGCGCATCGGTTGAAATACACCGATTTCGACATCGAGGAAGAGTATCGCGAAGATTGGGACAAGTTCAATCTGTGGCAATATGAATCCGTGGTGGATGAGCCGATCGAGCGAGCTTATTCGATGGCCAACTACCCGGATGAGCGCGGCATGGTGATGCTGAATGTGCGTGTGGCCTCGCCGCCTCCGGGCTCCGAGGGTATCCCTCCGGGCAAGATGTCGTCTTACATCTTTAACCTGAAGCCGGGGGACAAGGTGACGATTTCCGGCCCATTCGGTGAATTCTTTGCCCGTGATACGGATAAAGAGATGGTGTTCATTGGCGGTGGTGCCGGGATGGCTCCGATGCGCAGCCACATCTTTGATCAGCTCAAGCGGCTGAAAAACAAGGATCGCAAGATCACCTTCTGGTATGGGGCGCGTTCCAAGAAAGAGATGTTCTTTGTCAAGGATTTCGACGATCTGGCCGCAGAATTCCCCAACTTCACTTGGCATGTGGCGCTTTCGGATGCGCTGCCCGAGGATGAGTGGACCGGCTATACCGGCTTTATCCATAACGTGTTGTATGACGAATATCTCAAGGACCATCCGGCACCTGAAGATTGCGAATACTATATGTGCGGCCCGCCCATCATGAACGCTTCGGTCATCAACATGCTGCTTGAGCTGGGTGTTGATCGCGAAGACATCATGCTGGATGATTTCGGCGGCTAAAAACAGGCGAGGGGGGCGATATCAGCCCCCCTCGGTCATTTATGGGTTGTGATTTATCGGAAGGGTCTCCGGCCATCCGTTCTGTGGAAGTTCACTAAGAAGGGCGATTTCAAAGACAGCGCCCCAGCGTTGCCGTGATCACGGTCAAACCATTTGATCAGATTGATGATCTGGCCATTCTGGCGAATGCCTGAGCCATAGCTGTTGTGAGGATGCTGGTTGACGGCGAAGCAATCTCAGCAAATCCGCATCAGCCAAGCGGTTTCGAGGGCTTGCGCGTTATCAAAAGCGAAATGTGCCTTAGGTTTTGAACCGCCGGGTGGAACAGCAAAAAGGGGCGGTTAACAAACTTGGCGTGTTGTCATGTGAATGTGTCCAGGGGAAGACCAAAGCCCAATTTCCATGCAGTGGATTTCCAATCATGGATTTGGGATGTTTTGGCTCCGACGGTTGGGATCGAACCAACGACCAATTGATTAACAGTCAACTGCTCTACCGCTGAGCTACGTCGGAACACTCGGCGCGTATAGCAACCGGCAATCGCGGCGTCCAGAGGCTTTTTGACATTTTATGCAATTTTTTTCCCAAGCCCGATCCGCACCAGATCGGGCGGGATGTGATGAAGGCGTCCACCCGGCCCAAAGCCTCAGGAAAACTGGGCCAGAAACGGGCGCAGGGCCGAGATCACCCGATTGGCATTCTCAACCAGCCAAGCCAGATAAGCCTCCTCCTGAAACGGATCATCTTTGCGGGCGGATTCGTCGAGGGGCAGGCCGATTTCAGCCTCAAGCCCCGGACGCGCGGCCTTCAATTCTTCATAGATACTACGCCCCACTTCGCCCTTGAGCCGAAAAAAGAAACCAGACGAATTCTGGACGGTGCGATAGGCGGTGATGTGGTTACCGGCGGTGGCATCGGCGGCTGATCGGGGTGGTCAAATCGCGCCTGATCGCAAAAGGCTTGCCAAAAGGCCGCATCCTGTTGCCGCCGCTCGGCCTTGGTCGGATCAATCACGGTGTCGGCATCGGACTCGGGTTCGGCATCCCGCCTGCTTTCCGCTTCAATAGTCAGCGGTTCACCACCCGGGCCGAGATGAACCCGATGGGTCAGCACTTCGGTTCTGACCGGCACATGAGGCAGGATGACGGTTTCTCCGGCGGGGCTTGTATAAATACGGAATTCGGCCAGCGCCAGATTGGTGGCCATGCCGCTGTTCTGATTCAGATGCTCGGCAATGGCCAGAACATCCTCGCGAATGCCGTCCCCGGCGATGATCACCAGAAAATCAGCGGCCCGCAGGGCGCGGGCGATGCGGTCGTGGAAGACGGCTTCGTCCAGCGCGCCGCCGGCCTTTTGGTAGGCCTCAAATAACGGGTTGGCAGATTTCATCCCCAAGCTATGCTGCAACCGCACCGACAGATCACTATAGGACCAGTTGCGCAGCAAAGAAGCATATTCCAACGCCTGCGCAATCACTTCGCGCCGCGCTTGCGGGTTGCGCCAGAATTTGCATTCGATCAGAACCAGCCGGGCTTCGACGGTGATGCCGAACAGGTCGAGATAAATCGAAGCGCCACCGCTTTTGGGGATCGCCAATTCACGGCAGATCGGGATGAAATCCGAGGCCCCCGGCTACACCTCGTCAATCGGGATCAGGGTGGGATTTTTGAACAGCATCTCCTGCAACCCACTGTAGCATGGGAAGGGAACATGCCGCAGGGCCATGCGCCCCCCCCGCAAACGCCCTAATTGCAGGGGTAAAACAGGCTGGTCGGGCTGGGGGCCGGGGGCATTTGCACCAGATTGCGGCCGGACAGATCAATCAGATGCGCAAACACATTACGGCTGGCCGCGGGCAACAGCTCTGCCGGGGTGTCGGTATAGATCAGCCGGGTCAGATCATCGGCGCTGGCCCCCTCAGCGGGAAGGGCCGCCAAAATTTCGGCCTCGCGGCTTTTACGGTGGGCAATCAGCCAGCTCAGACGCTCGGCCGGGTTCAGGATCGGCGCGCCATGGCCGCTGTGATAGACCCGGTCCTGACGCTGGCTCAGCCGGGCGCAGGAGGCCATGAATTGGGTCAAATCACCGTCCGGGGGCGAGACCAGAGAGCTGGCCCAGCCCATCACATGGTCTCCGGTGAACAGCGCATCCTGCCAAGAGAAACACAGATGATTGGCCATATGCCCCGGAGTCCACAGCGCCGTTAACGCCCAATCTGGGCCGTGCAGGGTTTCGTTATCGGCCAGCAGCTGGTCGGGCTGAAAATCGGCATCCACCCCTTCGCCACCGCCGGCAAAGCCCCGCGCCAGCAGGTCCTGCATCACCTCACTGCGCCCGGCATTGCTGTCGCCAAAGGCCAGAACCGGCGCTCCGGTCGCCTCAGACAGCGGGCGGGCCAGCGGTGAGTGGTCTTTGTGGCTGTGGGTGACCAAAATGGCGGTGATGACCTCGCCCCGGGTTTGCGACAGGATGGCCTCCAGATGCTGGGCACTTTCGGGTCCGGGATCAATCACCGCGATCTGCCCCTGACCGATGATATAGGTATTTGTGCCGCGCCATGTCATCGGCGAAGGGTTGGGGGCCAGAATCCGCCGCAACCCGGGCTCCAGCTGTTCGGCCACGCCGGTTGGAGGGTTGAATTCTGTTGGCTGGCTCATGATTGTGGCTTTCCCTTGCTGACGCGGCGCGTTACTTTGGCGATTATGACCTTTAAATGGCTGAAACGCTATATGCCACGCAGTCTTTATGGCCGCGCCGCGCTGATTTTGATCCTGCCGATCGTCACGATTTTGCTGGTGGTGTCGGTGGTGTCGATCCAGCGCCTCTATGAGGGCGTGACCCGGCAGATGAGCCAGAATATGGTGCGCGAGTTAAACTATGTGCTGGAGCGGGTGCAGCAAGCCGGCGATCTGGCCGAGGCGCAGGCGGTTTCGGCGGGGTTGCAGCAGGGGCTGGCGTTGCAGATTGCGCTGCCCTCCACCAGCCCGGCGCAAACCCGGCTGGGGTTGGTCGATCTGTCTGGGCGGGTGATGCAGCAGACCTTGTATCAGGGGCTGAGCAGCCTGCAAGCGGTGGATCTGGTCTCGCAGGATCATACTGTCATGCTGTGGTTTCAGACCCGGCATGGGCTGATGCAGATCGGGTTTGACCGGTTGCGGGTGACGGCGCGCAATCCGCATCAACTGTTGGTGCTGATGCTGTTGACCGGGATCCTGATGACGATCATTGCCATCATCTTTTTGCGTAACCAGCTGCGCCCGATCAAGCGTCTGGCGGCGGCGGCCGAGGCCTTTGGCAAGGGGCATGTGGTGCCTTATCACCCCCGCGGGGCGCGTGAGGTGCGCGCGGCCGGGGCGGCTTTTCTGGCGATGCGCACGCGTATTGAGCGTCAGATCGAGCAACGCACGTTAATGCTGTCCGGCGTCAGCCACGATCTGCGCACGCCGCTGACCCGGCTGAAGCTGGGCCTGTCGATGATGGAGCCCGGCGATGAGGTGGCCGAGCTGCAAAAGGATGTGGCCGATATGCAGAACCTTCTGGAGGGCTTTCTGGATTTTGCCCGTGGTGATGCCGGGGAAGAGGTGCAGCAAAGCGACCCGGTTGCGCTGGTCGAACGCGCCGTGGCCAATGCCTGCCGGGCGGGCCATGATGTGCGCTTTGACGGGGTGCAGGGGCCAGCGGGCGAAATGATGCTGCGGCCGGTGGCGGTGCAGCGGGCGCTGGAGAATCTGATCGGCAATGGGGTGCGCTATGGCAATAAGGTGCGGGTGAGCATGGTGTTTTCCGAGCGCGCTTTGGTGATCCGCATCGAAGATGACGGCCCCGGCATTGCCAGAGAGGACCGCGAGCAGGCGCTACAACCCTTTTCGCGTCTGGTACCGGGGCGCAATCAGAACAAGGGCTCGGGCGTGGGGCTGGGGCTGTCGATTGCGCTGGATATTGCACGCTCGCATGGGGGCGGGCTGCGTCTGGGGGACAGCGAACAGCTGGGCGGGCTGAAGGTCGAGCTGGTGCTCAGCCGTTAAGCTCAATGTCTCAGCTATTGCGTCAAACGCTATAGGGCAGGGGGTGCCGGCGGAACGGGTTTTAAGCCGAAATCGCAATGCTGCCCTAAATATGCCTTATTTTGTTGTTATCAATGTTTTAAACACGGTGCCACAGTTGCGAAACATTCGCCGCTTGGCCCTTTAGAACAGAGAGACCAAAGCCATGCATACCATTCAAAGCAGCTATCGCGGAATTGCCCTTTTGCTGGATGTGAATTGGGATCGTCTGCTTTATCCGGCCACCATCGCCGTTGCGCTGTCGGTGGGCGCTTATCTGGGGGCGCTGTCCCTGGGCTGAGACAGCTGATAAATTCTACATTAACAGCCTCTTTGCCGCTGCAAGGGGGCTTTGCCCTTTTGACAAGCCGTTTCAGACCGTTTAGCAAGAACAAATAAGCGATTGACCCCAATCCGGTCTGAAAAAACGCGGATGTGCTGACAGAGCAGTAGAGGACACCACAGTGACACAGAAATTCAACACAGTAAAAGCGGCAACTCTTGTATTGCTTTCGATGGGCTATCTGGCCGCTCCCATTTCGGCTGAGGCCCGCAATTACCGCTTTAACGCCGTCAAGATCACCGGCAATGAGCGGATTGATCCGGCCACCATCCTGACCTATGCCGGAATCGCGCGGGGTCAGACTGTGTCTTCGGGGCGTCTGAATGACGCGTATCAGAGCATCGTCAACAGCGGATTGTTTGAAACCGTCAGCCTAGTGCCCAAGGGCAATACGCTGGTGATTTCGGTGGTGGAATTCCCCACCATCAACAAGGTCGCTTTTGAGGGCAATAAACGCATCAAGGATGCCAATCTGTCCAAGCTGGTGCGCTCGAAATCACGCTATGTTTATAACCCCTCTATTGCCGAAAGTGATGCGGCCGCCCTGACCGAAGCCTATGCCGGGGCCGGGCGCTATGCGGCCACGGTGACTCCAAAAATCATCCGTCGCTCGAACAACCGGGTCGATCTGGTGTTTGAAATCACCGAAGGCAAAGTGACCGAGATCGAGCGCCTCAGCTTTGTCGGCAACCGTAAATATTCTGACCGCCGCCTGCGCCGGGTGCTGGAAACCAAACAGGCCGGGCTCCTGCGGGCGTTGATCAAACGCGATAGCTTTATCGCGGATCGGCTTGAATTTGACAAACAGGTGCTGACCGATTTCTACCATTCGCGCGGTTTCGTCGATTTTCAGATCCTGTCTGTCAATTCCGAGCTGTCGCGTGGCCGCAATGGCTTTTTCATCACCGTCAATCTGCGCGAGGGCCAGCAATTCAAATTCGGCAAGCTGACCACGGTCAGCGATCTGCCCGAGGTCGACGCGGCCGAGTTCCAGAAGGTGATCCGCATCCGCTCGGGCAAGATTTACAGCCCGACCCATATCGAAAACACCATCGCCCGGATGGAGCGGCTGGCAATCCGCAAGGGGCTGAACTTTGTCCGGGTTGAGCCCCGCGTCACCCGCAATGATCGTGACCTCAGCCTGGATGTGGAATTTGTGCTGTCGCGCGGGCCGCGCATCTTTGTTGAGCGCATCGACATTGAGGGCAACGCCACCACGCTGGACCGTGTCGTGCGGCGCAAATTCGATGTGGTCGAGGGTGATCCCTTTAACCCGCGCCAGATCCGCGAAACGGCTGAACGCATCCGGGGCTTGGGCTTCTTTTCCAAGGCGGATGTGAATGCCCGCCAGGGCTCGGCACCCGATCAGGTGATTGTTGATGTGGATGTCGAAGAACAACCCACCGGCAGCCTCAGCTTTGGGGCCTCTTATGGCACCGATGCCGGTTTCGGCCTGAGCATCGGTTTTTCCGAGCGCAATTTCCTGGGTCGGGGGCAGGCGCTGGATCTGTCGTTCAACACCTCTTCTTCCAATGCTGCGGCCAGTTTCTCGTTCCGCGAGCCGGCCTTTTTGGGGCGTGATGTTGGGTTTAGGCTCTCTGGCGGTTATACGACCTCAAAGAATTCGCATTCTCATTACAGCACCAAAGCGGCTCAGTTTGGCATGGGGCTGGAATTCCCGGTCAGTGAAAATGGCCGGCTGGATGTGTATTACGACCTGTCCAGCCACAAGATTTTTGATGTGGCGCTGACACCTGCGGGCAATCCGCAAATCAACTCGCCACTGCTCGAAGCCGAACAGGCCAAGGGCAAACAGCTGACCAGCGCGGTTGGGTACAGATATAGCTTTGACACCAGACGCACCGGGCTGAACCCCAATGCCGGGGTGGTTCTGCGCTTTGGTCAGGAATTTGCCGGGCTGGGCGGTGATACCGAATTCATCAAAACCACCGCGCTGGTGGGGGCCGAAACCAAAGTCTTCAACGAAGAGGTCACCCTGCGGGCGGTGGTTGAGGGTGGGATATTGACGTCTCAGAACGGCAGCACCTCGGGGCTGAATGAACGGTTCTTCCTCAATGGCAGCAAAATGCGCGGCTTTGAATCCGGCGGGCTGGGGCCACGTGATCTGAATGTGATCAATAGTGACGCGCTTGGGGGCAATAAATTTGCCGTTGCCCGGTTCGAGGCCGAATTCCCGATCGGGTTGCCCGAAGAATATGGTCTCTCGGCCGGTGTGTTCTATGACATTGGCAGCGTCTGGGGGCTGGATGACACCGCTGGCTTTGGCGGACCGGTGGATGATGATCTGCATTGGCGCTCGGCGGTCGGGATTTCGGTGTTCTGGACCACGGCGATTGGCCCGCTGCGCTTTAACTTTTCCAAAGCGCTGCAAAAAGAAAGCTATGACCGGGATCGCTCGTTCGAGCTGACGGTTCAGACCCGGTTCTAAGATGCAGATTCGGGCCGCAGCATATCGGACCCTTCTGTTGGGGCTGGTCTGTGGGTCAGTGGCATGGCCGGGCAGGGTGCCGGCACAGCCCGCCGGGGCAACACCGGGCGCTGTACCCGACGCTGTGGAAGGGCCGCGCGATCAGGGTGCGGCGGCGCGTGTCAGCATCCTGGTGATCAATCAGGATCGCTTGTTCCGTCAATCTCTGTATGGTGAGCGGATCATGGCCGAGATTCAGGCCGAAAAGGCCAAGCTCGAGGCCGCGATTCGCCAGATTGAAGCCGATCTTGAGACCGAGGAAAAGGCTCTGACCGAGCAGCGCCCCAAGATGACGACCGAGGCGTTTCGCAAGCTGGCTGATGCGTTTGACGAAAAGGTGCAGGGCATCCGCAAAACGCAACAGGTCAAGGGCGTAAAACTGGCCGAAAAGCTCGAACATGCGCGGGGTGAGTATTACCAGCGGGTGCTGCCGATTCTGGCCGAGGTGATGAAAGAACGCGGCGCTCAGATCGTACTGGATCAGCGCATGGTGTTTGCCTCGGATAGCAGCGTGGACATCACCGATATTGTTGCGCAGCGCTCGGATGCCACCATTGGCGATGGCACCGCGCCGCCGGGGCCGGCCGATCCCAAGTAGAGCCGGCATAACCCCACAGAGCGGCTTGTCGTTTGCGCCGGCAGTTGTTAACTATATGCCTGTTCACAAATCATAAAAAAGGGCGCGTTTGGAATGACCACAGAAACAACCGAAGCAGATCTGAGCCTGATCAAGCGGATTATCCCGCACCGCTATCCGATGCTGCTGATTGATAAGGTCCGTGATATTGAGCTGGGTAAATCTGCGGTTGGCATCAAGAATATCACCGCGAATGAACCGCAGTTTGAGGGCCATTTTCCCGAGGCTCCGATCTTTCCCGGCGTGATGGTTGTCGAGGCCATCGCCCAGACCTCTGCCGTGCTGGTGGGCATGACGCTCGAGTTGATCGACAAGCCGCTGCTGGTCTATTTCATGAGCATCGACAAATGCAAATTCCGCCGCAAAGTGGTGCCCGGTGACGTGCTGGAACTGCATGTCGAGGTGCTGCGGGGGTCGTCCAAGATCTGGAAATTCCGCGGCGTGGCCAAGGTGGGCGATGAGGTCGCGGCGCAGGCCGAAATCGTCGCCATGATTGATTTGCTCGAGGAATAAGCCATGGCCATTCACCCCTCCGCCCAAATTCATGCCAGCGCGGTGCTGGAAGAGGGCTGTCAGATCGGCCCGGATTGTGTGATCGGGCCGTTTTGCACGGTCGGGGCCGAGGTGGCCTTGGCGGCGCGGGTGCATCTGAAAAGCCATGTGGTGGTGACCGGGCAGACCGAGATCGGCGAAGATACGGAGATCTTTCCCTTTGCCTGCATCGGCGAAATCCCGCAGGATCTGAAATTCAAGGGCGAAAAGACCCGGCTGATTATCGGCAAACGCTGCCGGATTCGCGAGGGTGCCACCTTGAACACCGGTACCAGCGGCGGCGGTGGTCTGACCCGGATTGGCGATGATTGCCTGCTGATGACCGGGGCGCATGTGGCCCATGATGCGATTGTCGGCAACAACGTGATCATGGCCAATCAGGTCGCCGTGGCCGGGCATTGCGTGATCGAGGATCAGGTGATCATCGGTGGGCTGTCGGGCATTCATCAATTCGTGCGGATTGGCCGCGGCGCGATCATCGGCGCGGTCACTATGGTGACCAATGACGTGATCCCTTACGGGCTGGTGCAATCGACCCGGGGCGAGCTGGACGGGCTGAATCTGATCGGCCTGAAACGCCGTGGCGTGGCGCGCTCTGACATCACCGCTTTGCGCGCCGCCTATCAGGCGCTGGCCCAAGGCGATGGCACCTTTCAGGAACGCGCCCAGCGATTGGCCAAAGAGGCCGAAAGCGACTATGTGCTTGATATTGTAGAATTTATCCTCGGCTCCAGTGATCGTTCTTTCCTGACTCCAGGTAAAGGCTAGGGCGGTTAGGCCAATGAGCAAACACCTCGCCATACTGGCCGGCAGCGGCGATTTACCACAAATTCTGGCGGCGCATTGCCCGGATGCGCTGTTTGTCAGCTTTGCCGGCGTGCCGGTCACGGTGCCGCAGGGGCAGGCGCATTTTGCGGCCTCATTCGAGCAGATCGGCGCATTGTTTGAGGCGCTCAAATCTGCCGGCATCACCGATCTGGTGTTTGCCGGAGCCATGCAGCGCCCGGCCCTGAACCCGGCCAAATTTGACGCCCAAATGCTCGGCCTCGCCCCTAGGCTGCTGGCGGCGATGGGGCAGGGTGATGATGCGCTGCTGCGCGAGGTGGCGGCTGTGTTCGAGGAACAGGGCTTTGCGCTCAAAGCGGCCCATGCGGTTGTGCCCGCACTGTTGATGCAAAGCGGCGAACATATCGGCCCAGACCCCACTGCGCAGGAGGAGCGCGATTGTGCCAAAGGGCTGGAGATTCTGGCCGCCCTATCGCCTCTGGATGTCGGGCAGGCCGTGGTGTTGTCCGGCGGTCAGGTTCTGGGCATCGAGACCCTGCAAGGCACGGATTCGATGCTGGCCTATGTCGCCGATACCCCGCCACAGCTGCGTCGGGGCAAAGGCGTGCTGATCAAGGCGCCGAAACAGGGGCAGGATCTGCGCTTTGACGTGCCCAGCATCGGGGCCGACACCATCCACGCCGCCGCCCGCGCCGGGCTGGCCGGGGTCTATATCCGCGCCGGTTCGGTCAATGTGCTGCATCGCGATGCGGCGGAACAGGCATTGCAGGAAACCGGCCTGTTTTTGCGGGCGCTCTGATGCGGCTCTACCTGATCGCGGGCGAGCCCTCGGGCGATGCGCTGGGGGCAGCGTTGATGGCGGGGCTGAAACAGCGCAACCCCGCAGTGGAATTTCACGGAGTTGGCGGGCCGTTGATGCAGGCCCAGGGGTTGGTCAGTCAGTTCCCGATGCAGGAACTTTCACTGATGGGTATTGCCGAAGTTCTGCCCAAATACCGCGCCCTGAAACGGCGGATCAGGCAGGCGGCCCAAGCGATCATCCAGCTGCAACCGGAGGCGCTGATCACCATCGACAGCCCCGATTTCTGCCTGCGGGTGGCCAAGCTGGTGAAACAGGCCAGCGATGTGAAAACCATCCATTACGTTGCCCCTTCGGTCTGGGCATGGCGGCCTAAACGGGCGGTAAAAATGGCGCGAGTGATTGATCATGTGCTGGCCTTGCTGCCGTTTGAACCCCCCTTGATGCAAGCCGCCGGGATGGGCTGCGATTTCGTCGGCCATCCGGTGGCGGCTCAGCCCCAGGCCAGTGCGCAGGATTGCTCCGATTTTCGCCGCCGTCATGGCATTGGCGAGGCTCCGCTGCTGCTGACACTGCCGGGATCTCGGCGGGGCGAGATTGAGCGACTGATGCCGGTTTTCGCGGCAACAGTCGGCAAGGTGCTGCAATCCCGGCCTGATCTGCACATGGTTTTGCCCGCCGCGCCGGCAGTGGCGGATCGGGTGGCGGAACTGGCCAAAGACTGGCCGGGGCGGTTGATCTTGCTGAACCCGCGCGATTTCAGCGATTGGGAGGCCGAAAAACGCGCCGCTTTTGCTGCTGCCGATCTGGCGCTGGCGGCGTCGGGGACGGTGTCTCTGGAACTGGCCGCGGCGGGCACGCCGATGGTGATTGCTTATGATATGAGCTGGCTCAGCCGGGTGCTGATCCGGCGTTTGCTGCGGGTGGATACGGTGACTTTGGTCAATCTGGTCAGTGACACAAGGGTGGTGCCAGAGTTTTTGGGGCAGAACTGTGTGCCGGACAAAATCGCCGCCGGAGTGCTGGCCGAATGGGCCGCGCCGCAAAAGCAACAGGCGGCGATGGCGCTGACCATGCAACGTCTGGGCCGCGGCGGGCCCGAACCAGGGTTGCGGGCGGCGGACGCGGTGTTGCGGGTCTTGGCTGGGCGAAGCGGGGGCTGAGTGGTCTATTCAACCATCCCGGCGCAGCGCGGTAGCTCATAGCCCCAGCGCCAAGGTAAGCCCGTGCAGGGGCCGCCGCCGGTGTGCATAGCGTGATATATCGCCTTGGCCAGCGTCTGCTGAGCGCTGGGCGTGAGCGCGGTTTTCAGCGACATGAATATATCGCACCGATCATGCCCCCGAGCCCTCCAGGCGCGTGAAATGATCTGCTGCATGGCAGCTCCCCTGGGTGAAAGCACTGAGAGTTTGGAAAATGACCAAGGTAAACAGCGTCACCCCCGGCCCGGGCCGGGGATGGATGAGCGGGCCCATGCGATGGCCCGACAGGGATGCCGGGCCTTTCCGAGCGCAGAGTGCCTTATTCCACCAAGACCAGCAGCTTGCCGATCGAGGTCTGGCCCGCACCGGTGAGGTAGTGGATCAGATATTGGCCCGGAGCTGCCGGCAAAGGCAGAACCACGGGGTTGCCGCTGGTGACAGCCACCGAGCTTTCCGCTGCCACCGAGCCGATTTTCCGGGTCACTATCATATCGCCCGCAAAACCGGGGCCAGCCCAGAACACCTCAATCTGACCACCCGCTACGCCGCGTTCAGCCGCTTCCAGCACCGCCATACCCGGGGCCAACGGTCCTGCACCCGCCCCGGAGACCGTCAGCACACGCCGCGCCAGAACCTTGGCTTTATTGCCACTTGCAACATAGCGCAGGACATAAGTGCCCGGCTTGTCCGGGGCGGTCAGCGGGGCCGGATTGCCGTTGACGGTAAACCTGTGATCAACATGGTCGCCCGCCTTTGAGCCCAGAATTGCGACGGTGATCGCGTCATTATCGTTATTCGGCCCAACCCATGTCACTTCGAACTTCGCCCCGGCAGCCACGGTTTCAGGCGCTTCCAGCGCGACCGTGGGGGCAGTGCCGGTGATCGGGCGGCTGGCGAGAATCTTCCTCTTGTCGCCATTGGCGATGTAGCGCAGCTCGTAGCTGCCCGGATCGGTGGGCAGGGTCAGCGCCGCCGGGTTGCCGTTATCGGTATAGGTGTAGCTGAGTTCTTCGTTAACCTGCGCGCCGACCGCAGCCAGCGCGATATAGTCCCCATTGTTATTCGGCCCAACCCATGTGACTTCGATCGTCGACCCGGCAACTGCCGTTACCGAACCCATGTGACTTCGATCGTCGACCCGGCAACTGCCGTTACCGGGGCTTCCAGTGAAGCGGAAGGGGCGGTGCCGGTGATCGGGCGGCTGGCGAGAATTTTCTTCTTGTCGCCATTGGCGATGTAGCGCAGCTCGTAGCTGCCCGGATCGGTGGGCAGGGTTAGCGCCGCCGGGTTGCCGTTATCGGTATAGGTGTAGTTGAGTTCTTCGTTCACCTGCGCGCCGACCGCAGCCAGGGCAATATAATCCCCATTGTTATTCGGCCCCATCCACGTGACTTCGACCTTCGATCCCGCAACCGCCGTTGCCGGGGCTTCCAGCGAAGCGGCGGGGAGAAGCTCGGGCAAGACCAGCGTGATCGTCGCGGTTTGTTCACCAGCCGTGAACGCCGCCTCGGCGGTGGCCTCGTCTTCAAGTCGCAGGACAGAAACGCTGTAATCACCCGGCAGCAGGCTCAGCTGCGTGGTTCCGGTGGGCGCGGTCTGCTGGCCGGTGCCATCGGGGGCAAAGCTCCAGATCAGGCCGCTGCCGATCTCGGCACCGCCGGCCGTAGCGCGGAAGGTGATGCTCACCGGTTCGGGCGCTTCAATCACCTCGACCAGCGCAGAACCAAGCTCTTTGGCGTCACCCGCCATACGGAAGGTGCCACCCGTTTCGGTGGCCAGACATTGCATCTGCGCCACGGCATTGGGGTCACTGACGTCAAAGCCGATCACATGGGCGGTAAAATCCACCCCCGCGTCCTCAAGCGCGCGGGCGGCGGCGCAGGGGTCTGGGTTGCAGGTTTCGATCCCGTCCGAGACAAGGATCACCGTTGCCTTTTCCTCAGTGTAGCGCAGCGACTTTGCCGCCGCGATCACCGCATCGGTCATCGGCGTTTTGCCCTTGGGTTTGATCCCATGAACGGCGTCTGAAATCGCCTTCTGCGTCCCAATCCCGGGCACCACAAGCGTTTCGATATCCGAGCAATCGCCCTTGCGGCGATGGCCATACACCGTCAGGCCCAGCGCCTGTTCGGCGGGGATGACTTTTAGCAGATCATCCACCACGCTTTGGGCAATGGTGATTTTGGCGGTTCCGTCAATCTGCCCCCACATCGAGCCGGAACCATCCAGAACCAAAACCGTCGCGGCACGGTCTTGCGCCAGCACCGGAGTTGAAAGGCAAGCCAGCAGGCCCAGGGTCGCTATGTAACGCATGACATCCTCCAATTCATGTTCCCCAAGCTCTTACAGGATTTTGGGCGGGGTTCCAACAGCAACCGTGCCGCCCAAGGCGTTTCCACAGATCGCAAAAGCGCCTGAGGCTGGGCGGTGAGAGCCACCGGATGGTCCGGCGGCGTTTTGTCCGAATGCTTTGCGCCGGGGGCGGGTTTAACGATTGCGCTGTGGCGGGCGAAATCGGACGCAGAGGGAAGCTGAGCGAACAGACCGTTGCCCAGAGGGCTCAACATTATGAAATGCTGATCTCAAGGCTCTGAAAATCCCGCTGCGGTGAAACGCTTACCGTCAAACCATGAAGTTCGGCGCATCGGTTGATGATCGACATGCCCAGACCCGTGCCCGTTTCGGCCTCATTCGCGCCACGCACGAAACGTTGATCTATGTGGTCAATAAGATACCGTGGCAAGCGTTGCTGGCAATTGTTCTGAAAGGAACAGGCAAAGCCGTTCGCACCGGGGCTGAGGGCGATCTGCAGCGGGCCGCCCTCGGGGCTGTAGCGGATGGCATTGTCGAGCAGGTTTTCAAACATGATCCGCAGCACACCCGGCACGCCGGAAAAACGGAGCGTTTCGGGGATAGAGGCTTCAAGTTCAAGAGATTTGCCGGCAATCCGGTGGCCATATTCGGCGATGGTGTTTCTGAGCAGCACGGCAACGTCAAACGCTTCGGGGTCAACATTGTTCATCTGCGGATCCAGCCGGGCAAGTGTCATCAGCTGATCCACCGTATGGCTGGCGCGGTCAACGCGTTCGATGATGTGCTGAAACGCCAGATGGGCCTCATCGCCCTTTGCCAGAGCGACCTGCAGCTGCGCTTCGGCTTTGATGGCGGTGAGCGGGGTCAGAAGCTCATGCGCGGCGTTGGCTGTGAACTGGCGTTCATATTCCAGCTTGGTTTCCAGCTTGTCGCTGAGCGTTTTAAGCGCATTTTCGGTTTTGGAAATATGCTGAACCAACGGCAACAGCTCAACCGGGAGATCGGGCAGGGCAGGGGCGTCTTCTATGCGCGAAAGCGGTGCAAACCAATGGCTGCTGCGCCACCACAAAGCCATCAGCGCCAGCACAAGCCCGATCACCGGCAGGTAGATTTGCGGCATGACAAAGGCTGTGAAATTGTGATCATCGACTGAGGCCTCTGCGCCGATAATGATCCAGCCATTGTCAACCGAGTGGCCCTCATAAAGGTAAACCATGTCATGCTCGGGGTCTTCGACATCGCCCGGGGCGTTTTCCTGTGTCTGCGGTTCGGGGGTATTGCCCATTTTTGACACCAGAACACCGTCGCAATAGGCAAAAATGCCGGTTGCTGCAAAGGCGCTGGCCTCCGGGGGCAGGGCGGCGAAATCAAGGCCGGGCGGGGTAGCGCCGCACCCGCCGCTCTGTTGCCAGATGCTGGCGATCAACGCGCTTTGCTGGGCAACCATGTTCAGTTTTTGCTCATGGGCATAGCGCTCGACGCCACCCGACACCGCATAGAGCATCAGGACTGCCACAGCCACAGCGACCAGGGCCGCCGCAGTCAGGAATTTGACGCGCAGAGATGTCATTTTGGCGCACTCTCCAGTTTGTAACCGATGCCGCGCAGGGTTGAGATTCGGCCCTTTTTCAGCTTTTTGCGCAGCCGTGAAATATGCGCCTCAATCGCGTTTGGCGTGATTTCGGCGTCCCAATCATAGGCGGCATCGGCGATCTGATCTTTTGAGATATAGCTATCGGGCCGCGAGGCCAGACAGTGCAGAACATGAAACTCAGAGGCCGAAACCGGCACGTCATGGCCGTCTTCGGTGACGCTGAGCGCATCAAGGCCGAGTTCCAGCGTGCCTCGGGCAAGGGTATTGCTGGGCTTCACCGTTCCCCGCCGCAACAGGGCGCGCAGGCGGGCGAACAGCTCTTCCAGATCAAACGGTTTGGGCAGGTAATCATCGGCCCCCGCATCCAGCCCCTGAATGCGGCTTTCGGTCTGGGTGCGGGCGCTGAGCATGATGACCGGCCGGTCAAAGCCCTGCTGCCTGAGCTTTGACAACAACTGCGGGCCATCGCCATCGGGCAGCATCCAGTCAAGGATCACCAGATCAAAGGCGCGTTCCGAGATCGCAAAGGCGGCATCTTCGCAGCATGTGACCCAGTCGCAGATATAGGAGTTGTTGCGCAGGGCACGCTGCAAGGTATCCCCCAGCTGCGCATCATCTTCGACCAGCAAAATATGCATCAGACCTGTCCCGGTTATCCTAAAAGCTGCGCGAAAATGAAATTCCGCAATTGGTTGTTCCATAATCAAAATAAGCGACATTCGAAATGTTTTTCTTATAAGAACAGTCAACCCGCGGGGTGAAACCGCCCAGCGATATGTTGTCATTTTGCAGGCTGAGATTGAGTTTGTAAAACTTATCAGAGCGCGCCGATGTGGTGTTGGGGTAAGTATCGGCATATTTGCGGGCACCGATTTCCAGACCCAGACTGGTTGACAGCCCGCCTTTCCAGTATTTTGACACATCCACAAAGGCTTTGGCCGCGTTATACTGGGCGTATTTTGCACTTGGCCGGCTGCCCTCCAACCCGAAGCCAGAGGTGATGCTCATGCTGGGGCTGAGCTGATAGGACAGGGCCGTGTTGAAAATGGCGAAGTTGCCCGAGGCTTGCGGATTGCCCTTATACTGATCACGCCCCAGATCCAGCGAAAAGCTCAGCCGTTTTTTGTCGCCCAACCGTAGGCTCAGATCGCCGCGGGCGCCATAAACCAGCTTGTCAGTGCCCTGTTCGCGCCAGACATTTTGCGCATAGGTTGAAATCGACCAGTCAAATTGATCCGCCGCGCGCTGATAGGTCAGGCTGAGCAAACCGGATGTCGAATTGAATTGCTTGTGTTTGTAAAGCTCTCGTGAGATGCGCCAATCGGCCACAACCCGGCTTTGCGCGTCAAACATATGCTGGAAATACCCAGACACGCCCAGTTTCACACCGACCCCGGATATGGGTTTCGCGTTTTTGTCGATCAGAACCTGACCCGCGGTGCTGTCAAAATGGCTGTTTGAGGTGCCTTGATTAAGGTTTGTCGAAGGCAAAATGGCAAACTGCACGCCAAAGCCAAGCTTGCGGTTGCGCCGGATGATGTTGTTGAAATTCTTATAGGCCGCTCTGAGTTCCGCGTCAGGATCGGCGTTTTCCAGAGCATCAAAGTGATATTTCGCGGAAGCAAAGTTTTTGTTCAATAGCAGCGCCAGCGCCAGCTCGCGCCGGATCATCAGGCTGTCGGGATTGTTCCGATAACCTTGTCGCAACAGTTTGATCGCTTCATCAAAATTGCCCTGCGCCTTCTGGATCAACGCCAGTGCCAGTAGACGCCGGTTTTCGGGGCTGATCCTGACAGGCTCGGCCTGTGCGTCGTTGCGGGGGGCTGCACTGGCCCCCTCGGCTTTGGCTGCGGACCCCATCGGGCCCAGAGCGGCAACAGCGCCGATCAGGGCCGCCCAAAGAGGCGTCTTGACCCCAAAGCAGAAGGGTTGTGTCATGCCGGTTTTGGTCATGGTCGTTTCCAATGTGTTGAGGTCAGGACTGTGGGGCCAGCACCGCCAAATGAGCGCTGCTGGCATCTGTTTCAGGCATAACGGGTTTGTCCGCTTACGGGATTTTCACATCCTTGTCGGGGAAACGAATGATCTCGACATTGATCAGCGTATCCACATCATTGGGGCGTCTCAGAGAGGACACAATCGTTTTGGCGGCCTCGTTTCTGATCTCGTAGAATTTGGACAGCTCGGTATATTGCACAACATCCATGCCGCCGCGCCCGTCAATCGTGTTGCGCCCGGCATTGCCCATCAGAATGTTATCGCGATCATTGCCGATCAGGTTGGCATCATTGCTGCCCAGCAGCCGCGCATTGTTCAGATATTGCGATTTGTGCGTATAGGGCGCACTGGCATCAAAGGCCATCTTGAACGTGCCTTTGAAATTGGGGTCGATCCGCGCCATATAGGTCAGGTCTTTGGCCAGGAAATCCTCGACAATCTTGGCCCCCTGCGGATCCAGCCGTTTGACATCGGCGCGGGTTTTGGGCTTGTAAAGCCCCCACATCCCCCCGGTGCCTCCGGTCCATGCGCCCCAATAGCCATAATAGCTGTCAATCACCGAGGCGATATATTCCTGCTCAAGACTGCCTTCTTTCTTCCACTCATCATAGGTGGCACGATCAGGCTTCCAGATGCCTTTGGCATAGGCGTTTTCCATCGCCTTGGTGATGTCGCTCTGATAGGTGGATTTCAGAACGCCGGGGGTGTATTTGGTGCCGATCCCGTTGTCATGCACCATGTGAAAGATTTCCTCAAATCCGGCATCACGCTGATCATAGTCGCTTTCCAGATAGGCCTTGGTGCCGGCGGCCGGAAATTCAAGCTGATAAAGCGGCTGCCCCGCCAGCGCACTGGTTTTGATCGGGCTCGCGCCATCGGCACCCCCAGCCATGACCAGCACGGCACCGCTGTTTGCCATCTGGTTTGCAACGGCAGCTTTCCTCTTGCCGTATTTGCTGCCCGGAACATCGCTCAGGTAAAAGGACAGGATGTTGTAAGAGCGCAAAAGTTGCTCGTCGCTGATGTCATTGGTTGCGACAAGGCGGATGGGCTTGCCGTTGGGGGCCTTATATTCCAGAAATTTATGATAATTCTTGCGGTAAACCGACGCCAGACCGCTCAGATCGCGCTTGATCGCGGCGGGCTCGATATAGCGGGTGTAGTTGGGGTTGGTGATCGTGGGTTTGGGGCCCGGTGTTGGCGTTGGAGTCACAGGGTCGGGGGTGGTCGGCCCCCGGCTTGTCTCGCCGCCACCGCCACATGCTGCGAGCGCAACGCCACTGATCAAGATTGCTGCAATTGAGAATTTGTTCACTTTTTCCGACTTTCCTATTGGCGTGACATCTATGGCAGGCAGCCTGCCTCAACGCGTCACGATCATTCCACTCGTATTTGCCTCTGACTCTCAGCTTCCTCAGACCTGCGGGTCTGGGAACTGATTCCAGAGATATGGAGTGCATAACGCGCCAAGCTGACACCAACCTGACGGAGCGCATCAGATGGCAGAATTGAACCTGTCGCTTGCAGCTTTTAGCGGTTCAATTTGTTGGACTGCATTCAAAAAGCCTCAAACAGCTTCGGGCTTTATCTCTCATCTGGATGAGGTGCCCCCAGTTTTGGCGGCCATTCTTCTCAATTCACCCTTTCATAAGCTTTCGGACAATCGGCGGCAGTGGCGGGGGTATCGTAACCCGCAAGCAGGACGGTTTGAGGAATGCGAGATAAAAGGTCGGCCACACGCGACAGACAACCCGTTGCTTTGCAACAGATTTTACCGTGCTACTGGTTTTGAGAACGTGCTGGAAAACAAGGTTTATCCAATGATTGTAAGGCTATTTTCGACACCGTGCGGTGTCTGTGCGCACTCAGGTAGAGAGTGTTTCAAATTCCGCAAAGGGCTGCATCCGGTTTTCCTTTCATGCTACCGCATTTCAAAGATAAGTTACGAGCTTTCCCTCACATCGCGATCTTTGCCAAACCGGCGGAGGGCTTTCCTAAAGGTGTGGCGAGGCATGCCCCGGACCGGCGTTTTCAAAGCGACGTGTCAGTCAAAACCGCGCCGCAGGTCGGTTTTCAGGACTTTGCCGTAATTGTTCTTTGGCAGCTCGGATACGAAGCGGTAGATCTTGGGGCGTTTGAAACGGGCGATATTGTCGATGCAATAGGCGTCCAGATCCTGTTCCGTGACGGCAGCACCCGTCCGGGCGACGACAAAGGCAACCACGATTTCGCCCCACTCCGCATCCTTCGCGCCGATGACGGCCACCTCGCTGACTGCCTCATGTTGCAGCAACAGTTCCTCGACCTCGCGCGGGTAGATGTTGGAGCCGCCCGAGATGATCACATCCTTGGAGCGGTCCCGCAGGGTCAGGAACCCCTCGGCATCCAGACTGCCCACATCGCCGGTGCGCAGCCAGCCGTTGCGGATCGTCTCAGCCGTGGCCTCGGGGTTTTGCCAATAGCCCGCCATGACCGGCGCGCCGCGGACCATGATCTCGCCGATCTGGTCATATGGCAGGCTGTTGCCGTCGTCGTCGCAGATCGCAACCTGGACGTGGCTTTGCGTATAACCGACCGAGTTCAGCCGCGCACGCCAGCGGGGATGGCGGCGGTCGGTCACCATCTCGCGCGGCAGCACAGTGATGGACATGGGGCATTCTCCCTGTCCGTAAATCTGCACGAAGCGCGCACCAAGCACCTCGACCGCTTGCAGGATGTCGGCCTCATACATCGGGCCGCCCGCATAAACCACTGTGCGCAGGCCGGTCCCGTCATGCTCCCCGGCCAAGGCGCAATCAACCATACGCCGCACCATGGTTGGGGCCGCGAACATCGAGATATTGCCCACTGCGCGCCCCAGACGGAAGATCTCTTCCGGCTCGAACCCGCCGCTTTCGGGGATGACATGCCGGGCGGCATTCATCACGAACATGAAGTTGTAGATGCCCGCGCCGTGGGACATGGGCGCAGCATAGAGGATGGCGTCGTCTTCGGTCACGCGCTCGATGTCGGCGAAATAGCTGTGGGCCATCGCCGAGAGGTTGCCCGCAGTCAGCATCACCCCCTTGGGGCGGCCTGTCGTGCCCGAAGTGTAGAACAGCCAGACCAGATCATCGCCGTCCAGCGCAACCGGAGTGTCGAGCGGATCACCCGCGCAGAGCGCCGCAAACCTGGACGTGCCGACGTCCATGATCTCCGGGTCTCCGGTCCCGCCAACCGCGCCAAGCGGCGTGCTGTGGGTTGCATCCGAAAACACCAGAGAGGCCTGCGCATTGCGGATGATCGAGAGCGCTTCCTTTTGGTGGAGCTTGCCGTTGACCGGCACTGCAACGGCTCCGGCGAACCAGATGCCATAGAGGCATTCCAGATACTGAGGGCAGTTTTGCATGAAGATTACGACCCGGTCTCCCTTGCCGATCCCCCGCGCCTGAAGTCCGCGGCCAAGTGCCGCCGCCCGGTTTCGGAACGTGGCATAGTCCGCCACCACGCGGCTGCCGGACAAAAGCGCAGGCCGGGCCGGGTGAATGAGAGCCGTGCGTTCAAGCCATTGTGCCGGGTTCATGTCCGGACCTCCAGAATAGAGCAATGTTTGGCGACGCCCGGGCCGCCCATGTTGAAGATGCGGGCCAGTTCGGTGCCGGGCTGCTGCATCCCGCCAGCCGTTTGCGCGACCTGCATAGCCGCAAGCACATGCATCGACAGGCCAATCGTGCCGCCCGGATGCTCCTTGGCCTTGGGCTTTCCTTGGCAGGCTGACATAAAATCCGGGAGGAAAGCAAGGGTCGCATTATCGGCAAATAATTTCCACTGT
The DNA here is from genome assembly GCA_002748285.1 of Rhodobacterales bacterium. Classification (GTDB taxonomy): domain Bacteria; phylum Pseudomonadota; class Alphaproteobacteria; order Rhodobacterales; family Rhodobacteraceae; genus Profundibacter. Next base: position 122,721 of record PDSA01000028.1, on the reverse strand, counting down.
CTAAAAATCGGACACAATTTGTTCAAACTTTTTGCTACTCTTGTTAAACTTAAGGCGCTGCCTTGCGTTTGCCATTGATATTTTAGCCGGGCGGCCTTTCGACGGGGAGATGTGAGAGAGAAGATGCCGTATCGTCTGGATAAGACAGATTGGGAAAATTTTCTGGCGGTCGGACGCATTCCGCCGCAGATCCGGGACGATGTGCTGCACAGCTGGCAGCGTTCCTCCCGGTATCCTGTCTTACGGCGCAAGCGGGCCCCGGTTCTGGCCGATGAACAGCTTCTTACCCAGCAGGCTCTGTCGCGCCGGCTGCGTCTGGGGGCACGGCGGGCGCTGGACCATGCCGGGCGGCTTCTGAGTGACACGGGCAGTATCCTGATGCTGTGCGATCGCGCCGGTGTTGTGGTCGATGCGGTGGGTGACCGGGAGACGCTGGAGCGGGGACAGGAAAACCACCTGCATATCGGCGGCAACTGGGCTGAATCGGCCATTGGCACCAACGCCATCGGCACCGCGCTGCACCTGCGCCGTTCGGTCGTGATCCGCGAGGCGGAGCATTTTTGCGAGGAAATTCAACGCTGGAACTGTGCCGCCACCCCCGTGCGCGACCCGAGCTCTGATCTGGTTCTGGGGGTGGTGGACATCTCGTGGAGCAGGGGCAACGAGCACCGCAATGCCGCCGCTCTGTCAGCCGCTCTGGCCCTGCAAATCGAAGCCGAACTGCGCCGGATGCATGCGCGCGAGCGCGAGCGCCTTCTGGAGCGGTTCCACATTGCGCAGCTTCGGCGGGGCAATGATCCGACGCTGGTGATGGACCGGGCGGGGGTCGATGTTTTTGCCACCAGTGATTTCACCCGCTTTTGCGAAGACGATGCCGGCTTGCGGACTTTGCGCACGCGCATTCCCGAGTTGATCGATCAGGCTCCCGACACCATTGCCGAGGCGCTGTCGAACTGCATGCCCGGCACCGATCTTGAGGTCGTCGGCAACGCGGACGGAGCCATCGGAGTGATGATCTCTTTGCGGCGCCCGCCGCCTTTGAAGGCCGATCCCGGTGCCGAGCTTGCCCGAATCGGCCGGACGGGTGACGCCATTTTCAGAGTGTGCGGTCAGGCTCAGCGCCTTGCCCCCGTGTCCATTTCGGTTCTTATCGAGGGTGAGACCGGCACCGGCAAGACCTTTCTTGCACGGGCCATTCATCGTGCCGGACCCGATGCCGACACCCCGTTCGACCTGATCGACTGTGCGGAACTGACCGAAGAAAAACTGCGCGACTATATTGCCTCTGGCCGGTTCGAACGCCACGGAGTGCTGTGCCTCAATTCCCCCGGTGCCATGTCCGAGGACTTGCAAAAGCTCTTGCTTGGCCTTGTCGAACACACCACGGATATGGGCGCACGGGTTATCGCGCTGTCCACCCGGCACCTTTATCACGAAATGGCCGAGGGCCGTTTCCGGTGCGATCTTTACTACCGGATCGCTGGGGCGCGGCTCGAAATTCCGCCTCTGCGCGCGCGCCGCGACGAAATCGAGCCCCTGTTGCGCGAGATGATCCGCCGCCACGCAGCAGAGGATGGCGGGCGGCAGTTGCGGTTCACGTCCTCGGCGGTCGCACGCCTGAAGCAACATGCTTGGCCGGGCAACCTGCGCGAGATGCGCAATCTTGTCGCGGCACTTGATGCCCTATCGCCCAACGGCCTGATCGACGAGGCAACCTTGCCGCCGGAATATCTGGAGAGCGGCCACAGCCGGGGTGTGGAAACCCTGCGCGACGTGGAACGGGCACAGATTTTGGCCGCTGTCGAAGCCGAGGGTGGCAACCTGACCCGCACCGCGCGCCGTCTGGGCATCGCCCGTTCGACCCTTTATCTGAAAATGGACAGCTACGGCGTCTCCCGCGCGCGAAGCTGATCCGCACAGCGGTGCGGGTCTATGCCCTTCCGCGCCCCGGGCGTGTTCTTTTCCGTTTGTTCGGCCGCCGGATTTCTTGTGTCCGCAGAATGTCCGTCAGCCCGCACGATCATCGGACAAATCCACCCCACGGCTATAGGGCAGACTGGTGGTCAGCCAGTTCCAAATCCGGGACGGCCAAAACCAAGGGAGGAGTTTTTCGTGCCACTTGACAAGAAAAACCAACGCTCTGTGCAGGTGCTTGGCATCGACGCAGGGGGGACAATGACGGACACGTTCTTTGTCGATGCGGATGGGGAATTCGTCGTCGGCAAAGCGCAATCAACGCCCGATAACGAAGCCCGGGGGCTGATCGAATCCAGCCGAGAAGGGCTGGAACACTGGGGGCTGAGCCTTGAGGAAGCCCTGTCGTCGATCCAGACCGGGGTGTATTCCGGCACCGCGATGCTCAACCGCGTGGTGCAGCGCAAGGGCCTGAAAACTGGCCTGATCGTCAATGCGGGGATGGAGGATTTCCACCGCATGGGCCGCGCCTGTCAGGCCTATCTGGGCATGGCCTATGAGGACCGCATTCATCTCAACACCCACTATTACGACGAGCCGCTGGTGCCCCGGCACCTGACCCGCGGCGTGATGGAGCGGGTGGACATGTTCGGCGATGTGGTCATTCCACTGCGTGAAGAGGGCGCGCACACCGCCGCCAAAGAGCTGATCGCGCAAGGTGTTGAAGGCATCGTGGTCTCGCTGCTGCACAGCTACAAGAACCCCGGCCACGAGCGCCGCGTGCGCGATATTGTGCTGGATGAGGTCGAGAAATCCGGCAAGGACATCCCCGTCTTTGCCTCCTGCGACTACTATCCTGTGCGCAAGGAAACCCACCGCACCAATACCACGGTGCTGGAGGCCTTCGCCGCCGAGCCCAGCCGCCAGACGCTGAAGAAGATCTCCGGCGCGTTCAAGGAGAACGGCTCCAAGTTCGACATCCGGGTCATGGCGACCCATGGCGGCACCATCTCGTGGAAAGCCAAGGAGCTCGCCCGAACCATCGTTTCCGGCCCCATCGGCGGGGTGATCGGAGCCAAATATCTGGGCGAAACGCTGGGCTACAAGAACATCGCCTGTTCCGACATCGGCGGCACCTCGTTTGATGTGGCGCTCATCACCCAAGGCGAGCTGACCATCCAGAACGACCCCGACATGGCGCGGCTGGTTCTGTCGCTGCCCCTCGTGGGGCTCGATTCGGTCGGTGCGGGCGCGGGCTCGTTCATCCGGCTCGACCCCTACACCAAGGCCATCAAGCTCGGCCCCGACAGCGCCGGCTACCGGGTGGGTGTGTGCTGGGCCGAGAGCGGCATCGACACGGTGACCATCTCCGACTGCCACGTCATCCTGGGCTATCTCAACCCGGACAACTTCCTTGGCGGGCAGGTCAAACTGGATCGCGACCGCGCCTATGCCGCGATGAAAGAGCAGATCGCCGATCCGCTGGGCATTTCGGTCGAGGAAGCCGCCGCCGGGGTGATCGAACTGCTCGACAGCGACCTGCGCGACTACCTCAAGGCGCTGATTTCGGGCAAGGGCTACTCGCCCTCATCCTTCGTGTGCTTCTCCTACGGGGGGGCAGGGCCGGTCCATACCTATGGCTACACCGAGGGGATGGACTTCGAGGATGTCATCGTGCCTGCATGGGCTGCGGGGTTCTCGGCCTTTGGCTGCGCCGCGGCGGACTTCGAATACCGCTACGACAAGTCGCTCGACATCAACATCGCCGAAGTGGCCAGCGATGACGCCAAAGAGATTGAGGCGCGGCTTGTCAACGACGCCTGGCACGAGCTATCCGAAAAGGTGCTCGAAGAGTTCGAGCTCAACGGCTACACCCGTGATCAGGTCGAGCTTCAGCCGGGCTACCGGATGCAGTATCGCGGCCAGCTCAACGATCTGGAGATCGACAGCCCGATCGAAAAGGCGAAATCTGCCGCTGACTGGGACAAGCTGGTCGACGCCTTCAACGACAAATACGGCCGCGTCTATGCCGCTTCGGCCCGCTCGCCCGAGCTTGGCTATTCGGTCACCGGGGCGATCATGCGCGGCACCGTGCCGATCCCCAAGCCCAACATTCCGAAGGAAGAGGAAGGCCCCGCCGAGCCGCCCCAGTCGGCTTACCTCGGCACGCGCAAGTTCTACCGCAAGGGCAAATGGGCCGATGCACAGCTTTACCTGATGGAGGCGCTTACGCCCGGCAACCGTATCATCGGCCCCGCGATCATCGAATCAGATGCGACAACCTTTGTCGTGCCTGGCGGTTTCGAGACATGGCTGGATGGCCACCGTCTGTTCCACCTCAAACAAGTGTAACCGGCGGCGAAAGGAGACAAGATCATGAATGTTCAGAAAAATATCAAAGGCATCGTGCGTGGCGGTCAGACGCTCAAGCAGCACCGCGACGAGATCATGGGTGCCACCAAAAAGACCGGCCACTATGCCGGCCTGAAGGAAAGGGCGCTGCAAAAGGAAAGCCCGATCCTCTATAACAAGCTGTTCTCGCGTCTGCGGGCCGGGGTGGTGGATCTCAACGGGGATCATCATCCACGTGGGCACCATGGGCGCCGCGATCAAATACATGATCGAGAACGACTGGGAGGGGAACCCCGGCATTGCCGACCGGGATATCTTCACCAACAATGACCCGCTCATCGGTAACGTCCACCCCTGCGATATCCACACCATCGTGCCCATCTTCCACGAGGGTGAACTGGTGGGCTGGGTCGGCGGCGTGACCCACGTGATCGACACCGGCGCCGTGGGGCCGGGCTCGATGACCACGGGTCAGGTTCAGCGCTTTGGGGATGGCTACGCGGTCACCTGCCGCAAGGTGGGCGCCAACGATGAGCTCTTCCGCGACTGGCTGCACGAGTCCCAGCGTTCGGTGCGCACGACCCGCTACTGGATGCTGGACGAACGCACCCGCGTGGCCGGCTGCCACATGATCCGCAATCTTGTGGAGGAAGTCATCGCCGAGGAAGGCATCGACGCCTACTGGAAGTTCGCCTACGAGGCGGTCGAGCATGGCCGGGTTGGCCTGCAAAACCGCATCAAGGCGATGACCATTCCCGGCACCTACCGTCAGGTCGGCTTCGTGGACGTGCCCTATGCCCATGAGGACGTGCATGTGCCCTCGACCTTCGCCAAGGTGGACACCATCATGCACACCCCGTCGGAGATGACGATCCGCCCGGACGGCACTTGGCGGCTGGACTTCGAAGGGTCAACCCGATGGGGCTGGCACACCTATAACGCCCATGCGGTGTCGTTCACGTCGGGGATCTGGGTGATGATGACCCAGACGCTGATCCCCTCCGAAATGATCAACGATGGCGCCGCCTACGGGACCGAATTCCGGCTGCCCAAGGGCACCTGGATGAACCCCGACGACCGGCGCGTGGCCTATGCCTATAGCTGGCACTTCCTGGTGTCGTCCTGGACGGCGCTGTGGCGCGGCCTGTCGCGGTCCTATTATGGACGCGGCTATCTGGAGGAAGTGAACGCCGGCAACGCCAACACCTCCAACTGGCTGCAAGGCGGCGGGTTCAACCAGTATGACGAAATCCACGCTGTGAACTCGTTCGCGGGCAAATACCGCGGCGGCTGCGGCTTCGAGAGCCTGCGCATGGTCTGGAACGCCAAGGACTGGACGATGTTCTTCATGGGCAACGGGCATATCAGTTCCGACTGGGGGCTGATGGGCGGCTACCCGGCGGCCTCGGGGTATCGGTTCGAGGCCCATGACACCGGGCTGAAGGAAGCCATCGCCACGGGCAAGCCGATCCCCTGCGGCGGGGACACCGACCCCGAGAACCCCACGTTTGACGGCCTCATCAACCCCGAGGGCATCAAGCGCGACAAGCAGGCGATCACCACCGAGGACATGTTCAAGGATCACGACCTCTACCTCAACTACATGCGCGGCGGTCCCGGCTTCGGCGATCCGCTGGACCGCGACCCCGCGGCCGTGGCCGAAGACGTGAACGGCGGCTACCTGCTGGAACGCTTTGCCGAGCGGGTTTACGGCGTGGTGCTCAAGAAGGGGGCAGACGGGCTGATGGTTGCCGATGAGGCCGCCACCGAAAAGCGCCGCGCCGCGATCCGCAAGGACCGTCTGGCCAGAGCCGTGCCCACCCGCAAGTGGATGGAGAAAGAGCGCGAGCGCATCCTCAAGAAGGACGCCGGGGTGCATGTGCAGCAGATGTATGCCTCCAGCTTCAAGCTGGGGCCGACATGGGCGCAGGGCTTCCGCGAGTTCTGGGATCTGCCCAACGAGTGGGAGCTGAAGGAAGAGGACCTGCCCATCCCTTCCTATGGCCGCGAATACTCGATGGACCTTTCCGAACTGCCGGACGTGAAGACCGTCCAGTTCGTCGAGGAGTAATCCCTTTCGGGGTGCCGCTGCTCTTCCCGGTGGCACCCCACCAAAGACACAGGAGTGATAAAATGGCTTATACCAAAGAAAAAATCAAGGATCTGGTCGATGGCACCATCGACCGCGACACCCTGCACACCATGCTTTCCACCCCCAAGGACGGCGACCGCTTTGTGAAATATCTGGAGGTGCTGCAAGAGCAGGTGCCATGGGAGGACCGCATCATCCTGCCGCTGGGGCCGAAGCTGTTCATCGTGCAGCGGGCGTCGGACAAGAAGTGGGTGGTCAAGTCTCTGGCCGGTCACGAGTTCTGCGACTGGAGGAAGAGCTCTACCCCCGCCTGATGGCCCCCTCGACCGACTGGCAGGTGATCCGCGAGTATTACTGCCCCAAGTCCGGCGACCTGCTGGACGTGGAGGCTCCGACGCCGTGGTATCCGGTCATCCATGACTTTGAGCCCGATATCGACGCCTTCTATACCGAATGGCTGGGGCTTGAAGTCCCTGAACGCGCTGCCTGATCCTTTGGCTGCCACAGTCCGACCGGAGCGTGTTTTCCGGTCGGTTTTTTTCATGTCAAAGCGCAATCGGCGGCTTGGGGGTGTCCCTCAGCACGGCCGCCGCTTCACGCGGATCGGGCTCGTCCTTTCGCTGCGTCGTTGCTTTGATGCGCGCAAGAAGGCCTTCGCGCGGCAGGTCCGCTACGCTCGCTGCTGGCAGGTATCGAAGCCCCGCACCGCGGTAATCCCCCCGCAAAATAGTGGTGTTCAAAAGTAGAATTTTCTCGGCAAGATATCTGAGGAGATTTTTTGATGAAGAACGGACGATTCAGCGACGCGCAGATCATGGGGATTTTGAAGCAGGCGGAGAGCGGCGTGCCGGTTTCCGCGCTTTGCCGTGAGCATGGGATGAGCAGCGCTAGCTTTTACAAATGGCGTGCGAAGTACGGCGGCATGGACGCCTCGAGGGTGTCGCAGATGAAGGCGATGGAGGCTGAGAACAAACGGCTGAAGCGGATGTATGCTGAGATGAGCATGCAGAACGATTTGCTGAAGGAGGCTCTTGGAAAAAAGCGGTAAGGCCATCTCAAAGGCGAGAGATGGCCGTGAATGCGGTGAAGAGCAAGCAGATCAGCGTTGCACTGGCGTGCCGCAGGTTCCAAATCAGCGAGACCTGCTATCGCTATGAGCGCAAGTTCGATGATGAGCACGCCGAGATCGCGGATTGGCTGGTGCGTTTGACGGCGAACCGCAAGACTTGGGGCTTTGGGAGGAACCACAAGCGCGTGTATCGGATCTACTGCGAATTGGAGCTGAACCTGCGTATCAGGCCGCGCAAGCGGCTGAAGCGGCCCAAACCAGATGAACTGGCAGTGCCGGTCGCCCCCAACCACACATGGTCGATGGACTTCATGCAGGATCAGCTTGCAGATGGCCGGAGCTTTAGGGCGTTGAACGTACTGGACGACTTCAATCGAGAGGGTCTGGGCATCGAGGTGGACTTCTCGTTGCCAGCGATGCGTGTCGTGCGCAGCTTGAACCAAATCATAGAATGGCGGGGCGCGCCGCAGATCATTCGTGTTGATAACGGCCCGGAATACGTCAGCGGCTTGCTCAAAGCATGGGCCGAGACACGCGGCATTCGCATCGAATACATCCAGCCGGGAAAGCCGCAGCAGAACGCGTATATCGAGCGATACAATCGCACGGTTCGCCATGAATGGCTGGATCAAAACATCTTTGAGACGATAGAGGAGGCGCAGGACCAGGCCACGAAATGGCTCTGGACATACAACAATAACCGGCCCAACATGGCCATCGGCGGCATTACACCCGCTATGAAACTGAAAATGGCCGCGTAGTTCTACAAGCGGACCCCATTAAAAATGGGGGGATTACCCCGCCGCCAGTTCCCGCACCGCCTCAAAACGCCGCTCCGCATCTGCCGCGTCCCCCGCCAGCCGGGCTTCTCACGCCTCAACCGGATTTTGTCAGGCAATGGGCGCTTTCTGCCGGGCTATGGTATCGGAATCGGTGTGGAGGCTCACCCAGATGTTTTTACGGTCTTCAACCGAACCGGCACCCGCTTGCGCAGGCGATATGTGCTGCCACGTTTCATGATTGTCATGACCCGCCCTCCCGATTGCCTGTGTAGCGGATTGTGCTGCAAAATGTGTAGCAAATCAAGGCAAAACGACGGATGCACCAAGGTCATATGCCCGTTAAGCTGTTGATTTTAAGGAAAAGTGTGGGGCCAGGCCTCAAGAAAATCTGGCGGAGAGACAGGGACAATCCACCATGCTTCTAAATTATTGATTTAACTGGACATACAAGAGCGAAGGTTGCTTGTGTGTCTCACTATGTGCCCCAGTGTATAGCCCGAACGTTGGGGACAAGTCAAAGGTATCGTTCATCCGCTCCACATAGCGATCCAGAGCAGCCGCAAAGTAGCTCCGCACAATTTCTCGTGTTTCGTCTTGTCTGAGCCGTGCCAATGCCTTGTTCTCCCGAATCAATCGCCCGCAGGATGCAAGATGACGGGCTAAATCGCCAGCCCGATCCGGGCATTTGGTGCGAAGGGATATTCTGATTGTGCGGCGCTTCTGATCCACTGTCCGTGGCAAGGGCCAGCGGAAGTAGTAAACTCTGTGACGTGATGGTGACAGATAGGCAGACAGTTTCATGGGCCTTGTGCTCCACTTTGTGTCGCACTTGTCTGTCCAACTCTTAAGTCATTGATTTAGATAGTAATGGCGGAGAGACAGGGATTCGAACCCTGGGTGGGCTTGCACCCACAACGGTTTTCGAGACCGCCCCGTTCGACCACTCCGGCACCTCTCCGCAATTAGGCTGTGTGGTGAAACGAGCCCGTATCTAGGCCGCTTGGCCGCCCCTTGCAAGCAGAAACTTCACCCATCCCGCTTATTGCTTGATTTTCCCGCCAAAGCCACTACCTCTGAAGCCGATCCTTTCCACCGATTAAGGGGCCGCTGTGTTGAAACGTCTTTGTCTTGTTCTGCTGATCTTGCCGCTGGGACTGGCCGCCCTGGCGCAGCAAAACCCGCAGAGCCGGGCGCTGATGCAGGCGATGCAGATCGAACAGCTGTTAAGCCTGTTGCACGACGAAGGGCTGATCTATGGCCAAAAGCTGGATGAGCAGCTGTTGCAAGGCCGGGGAGGGGCGGATTGGGCGCATATTGTCGCGCAGCTTTATGACCCGGCACTGATTCAAAACGGCTTTGAGCATCATTTTCAGGCCGGGCTGGGCGATCAGCCGCTGGATCAGATGCTGGCCTTTTATCAGAGCCCCCTTGGCCAGCAGATCGTCGCCTCGGAACTGTCGGCGCGGCGGGCGTTTCTGGACCCGGAAACCGAGGCCCGCAGCCGTCGGCATTTCGCCGAAATGGTGCAGGCCGGTGAGGACCGGGTTCAGCTGCTGCAAGAACTGGTCGAGCGGGGGGATCTGCTGGATTACAACCTGTCCAACACGATGAATGCGCGTTATGCGTTCAATTTGGGGCTGGTGCAGGGCGGGGCGTTTGAGCGCGACATCACCCAAGAGGATATTTTGCGCAACACCTGGCAGGATCAGGACCGGATCGGTCACGACATTCGCCAATGGCTGTTTGCCTATCTGGCGCTGGCCTATGAACCGCTGAGCGATGCGCAGCTGCGCCGTTATATTGCGTTTTGCAATTCCGGGCCCGGGCGGGCGCTGAACCGGGCGCAGTTTGAGGCTTATGATGCGGTGTTCAAACAGGTCTCGCAGGCGCTGGGGCTGGCGGCGGCACCGTTTCTGCGGGGCAAGCAGCTGTAACATCGCATAGGCGAGAAATGGCCGCGGATTTTGCCGATCCGGCCCTATTGGCCCTTGACATGGCCGCGCGTTTCCCGGATAAGCCCGCATCCTGATGGGAATGATCCCATCCGGTGTGTGTAATGTCGCCCAGAGGGGCGCGCTGTTTGACGGCGCTGATCTATCAGCAAAACGCCCGGCTTCGGGGGCCACAGGACGCGGAAAAAATGAAGGAATACCATATGTTTGCGGTTATGAAAACCGGTGGCAAGCAATATAAGGTTCAGGCCGGCGATGTGCTGCGCATTGAACGCATTGCAGCCGATGCGGGCGAAAAGGTCCAGTTTAACGATGTGTTGATGATCGGCAGCACGGTTGGCACCCCAACCATCAAGGATGCTGCGGTTCAGGCCGATGTGATCGAACAGATCAAGGGCGAAAAAGTCATCCACTTTGTCAAGCGCCGCCGCAAGCATGGCTCCAAGCGCACCAAAGGGCACCGTCAAAAGTTGACTCTGGTGCGTATTACTGAGATTCTGGAAAAAGGCGCGGGTAAGTCCGGCGTCAAGGCAGCAATCGGCACTGGGTCGGTTTCGGCGGCGGCTCTGGCTGCGGCAAAACCAGCCAAGGCTGAAAAGCCTGCGAAAAAGGCTGAAAAGAAGGCTGCGCCAAAGGCAGCTGCGAAAAAACCGGCCGCTGCGGATGATCTGAAGCAACTGTCCGGCGTTGGACCGGCGCTTGAGAAAAAGCTGCATGCAGCGGGCGTGACAACCTTCGCCCAGATCGCAGACTGGACGGAAAAAGATATCGCCGAGATGGACGAAAAACTGTCGTTCAAAGGCCGCATTGAGCGCGAACAGTGGGTCGCACAGGCTCAGAAACTGGCGAAAAGCTAAGGAGAGACAAGATGGCACATAAAAAAGCAGGTGGTTCATCCCGTAATGGACGCGACAGCGCGGGCCGTCGCCTTGGTGTAAAGAAATTCGGCGGTGAAACCGTGATCCCCGGCAACATCATTTTGCGCCAGCGCGGCACCAAAATGTTCCCCGGCAAAGGGGTTGGCATGGGTCGTGATCACACGATTTACGCCACCGTCCAGGGCAATGTGACCTTTCACAAAGGTCTGAAACGCCGCACCTTTGTTTCGGTTGTTCCGGCAGCCGAGGCCGCGGAATAAGCCGACCCTCACAAGGTGACCAACATATAAGAGGATCGGTGTCAGCGCCGGTCCTTTTTCGTTCCGAAGGGCTGTGAATGGCCACGCGGTTCTTACAGGAGCAATCGCTCATGAAACATGAAACCATCGCAAATCAGCCGGTCATCCAGACCCGCCGCTTTGCCCTGCGTCCTTTGCAGAAATCCGATGCCGGCCTGCTGGAGCTTCACGCCAGCGATGCCCGCATTGCCAATGCTTCGCGGACCATCCCGCACCCTCTACCGCCGGGAATCACAGAAGATTTCATCGCCCGCGTGCAGGCCGGCGAGAGCAATCAGCATGTCTGGATCATGGATGGCTCGGCCCAGAGCCACGCCGAATTGCTGGGGCTGGTCTGCCTTGAAGATATCAACGGCGATCAATCCGAGATCTCCTACTGGGTGGCCCCGGCCTTTTGGAATACGGGCTATGCCTCTGAGGCGATCCATGCGATTCTGGATGCCAACCCCGATGGCTGCAAGTCGATCTTTGCGCAGGTGTTTCAGGACAATCCGGCCTCGGCCCGGGTGCTGACCAATGCCGGCTTTGAATATATCGGCGATGCCGAGACCTTTTCGGTGGCACGCGGGGCCAATGTGGCAACCTGGACTTACATTAAGAAACTGGACTAACTCATGGGAGCGGCAAGAAAAATCATCTTTGAAACGCCGCGCTTGACCATCCGTAACTTTGCTGAAAGCGACTGGCAAGCGCTGCAAGCCTTTGGAGGGCGGCCCGAAGTTGCGCGAATGATGGCTTCACTGAAATCGCCCTGGCTAAAGGCGGATGTGCTGGACTGGATGACAAGCGCTCCTTACCGCGGGCAGCTGGGGTTTCGGGCTGGGATTTTCCTGAAAGACGGCCCGCTGATCGGCTTTGTCGGCCTTGGCGGAGAGCCCCCCGATTGCGCCTATGCGATTGACCCGGCGCATTGGGGCAAGGGCTATGCCAGCGAAGCGCTGGCGGGGCTGCTGGCGCATTGTTTCAGCCATTTTGATGTTGATCTGGTCACGGCGGCTCATTTCTGCGACAATCCGGCTTCGGGGCAGGTGTTAACCAAGCTGGGCTTTCAACAAACCGGGATTGGCATGGGCGAAAGCGCCGCAAGGCTTGAGCCCGCGCCCAATATCACCTATCGCCTGACCAGATCACAATATGAGGCCACACTGCGATGAAATTTCTTGATCTTGCCAAAGTTCACATCCGCTCGGGCGGCGGCGGCGGCGGCTGTGTGTCGTTTCGCCGGGAAAAATACATCGAATATGGCGGGCCCAATGGCGGCGATGGCGGGCGCGGCGGCGATGTCTGGGCCGAAGGGGTCGATGGGCTGAACACTCTGATTGATTTCCGCTATCAACAGCATTTCTTTGCCAAAAGCGGCCAGCCCGGCATGGGCTCGCAACGCACCGGCCATGATGGCGAAGACGTGGTGCTGCGCCTGCCGGTGGGCTGTGAAATTCTGGACGAGGATCAGGAAACCGTGATCGCCGACATCACCGAAGTCGGCCAGCGGGTGCTGTTGGCCAAGGGCGGCAATGGCGGCTTTGGCAATCTGCATTTCAAATCCCCCACCAACCGCGCCCCGCGCCGGGCCAATCCGGGGCAGGAGGGGGTCGAGCGTTGCCTGTGGCTGCGCCTGAAACTGATCGCCGATGCCGGGCTGCTGGGGATGCCCAATGCCGGCAAATCCACCTTTCTGGCCGCGACCTCGAATGCGCGGCCCAAAATCGCCGATTATCCGTTTACCACGCTGCACCCCAATCTGGGGGTGGTCGGGGTGGATCAAGCGGAATTCGTGATTGCCGATATTCCGGGCCTGATCGCCGGCGCTTCGCAGGGGCGCGGCATTGGTGATCGGTTTCTGGGCCATGTCGAGCGCTGCGCGGTGCTGCTGCATCTGGTGGATGGCACATCCGAGGATGTGGTGCAGGATTATCAGGTGATCATCAACGAGCTTGAGCAATATGGCGGCCATCTGGCCGAAAAACCCCGGGTCACGGTGCTGAACAAAACCGACGCCCTGGAGGATCAAGACCTAAGCGACAAGCTGACCGCGCTTCAGGCCGTGGTGCCCGGTGAGGTGCTGCAAATGTCCGGGGTCAGCGGGCAGGGGGTGACCGAGGTGTTGCGGGCCCTGCGCCAGCAGATCACCGATGACCGGCTGCGCCAGAAACAGGTCGAAGACGACTCCGCCGAATCCGAGGAGGAGGCCACCGGATGGCAACCCTAAGCGCGGCCAAACGTCTGGTGATCAAAATCGGCTCGGCCCTGCTGGTGGATGCGGGCAGCGGCGATTTGCGCCATGACTGGTTGCTGGGGCTGGCGCAAGACGTGGCATGGCTGCGGCAAAACGGCACTGATGTGGTGCTGGTGTCTTCGGGCTCGATCGCGCTGGGGCGCGGGGTGCTGGGGCTACCGAACAGCGAATTGGCGTTGGAGCAATCTCAGGCCGCCGCTGCGGTCGGTCAGATCCGGCTGGCCCGAGCTTATGAACAGGCGCTGGGGCCGCATGGCATCACCACCGCTCAGGTGCTGGTGACGCTGGAAGACAGCACCAACCGGCGCCGCTATCTCAATTCACGCGCCACACTGGAACAGCTGCTGGCGCTGGCCGCGGTGCCGATTGTCAATGAAAACGACACCATCGCCACCGATGAGATTCGCTATGGCGATAATGACCGGCTGGCGGCGCAGGTGGCGGCTACGGTCGGGGCGGATCAGCTGGTGCTGTTGTCGGATATTGATGGATTTTACAGCGCCAATCCCAACATCAACAAAGACGCCAAACGCTATGATTTCATTGATAAAATCACACCAGAGCTTGAGGCGATGGCGGGAGATGCGACCTCGGGGCTGTCCAAGGGCGGCATGAAGACCAAGCTGATGGCCGCCAAAACCGCCATGGCCGCCGGCTGTGCCATGGCGATTTGCAACGGCTTTGCCACCCGCCCGCTCTCGGCGTTGCAAAACGGGGCCAATGCCACCTGGTTCATCCCCAAAGACGATCCGCACACCGCCCGCAAACGCTGGATCGGCGCGATGAAGCCCAAGGGCAGCATCACCATCGACGCCGGTGCGGGGCGGGCTTTGACGCAGGGCAAATCACTGCTGCCCGCCGGGGTGGTCGCTGTTAGCGGCGCGTTTGAGCGTGGCGATCCGGTGAGTATCCTGACCCCGGATGGCGCTCTGATCGGCTCGGGTCTGGTGCGCTATTGCAGCGACGAGGCCGGCCAGATCATCGGCCAGCGCAGCGCCGATATTGCCGCGATTCTAGGCTATAAACCACGCACCGCCCTTATCCATCGCGATGATATGGTGCTATAAGCGGGCAAACCCGTATTTACATCTCTGCTGAAAGGCCCGAACATGACCCAGCAACACAACATCCCCGAAGTGATGGCCGATCTCGGCCAACGTGCCAAGGCCGCCGCCGCGCATCTGGCCCGCGCCAGCGCTGCGGATAAGCAACGGGCGCTGATGGCGGCGGCGGATGCGATTTGGGAGAACCGCGCCGATATTCTGGCCGCCAATGCCAAGGATATGGAATATGGCCGCGACAAGGGCTTGAGCGCGGCGATGCTGGACCGGCTGATGCTGGATGAGAACCGCATTCAGGGCATGGCCGACGGGGTGCGCAATGTCGCCGAGCAAAAGGATCCGGTGGGCGAGGTGATCGCGCAATGGGATCGGCCCAGCGGGCTGCATATCAAACGGGTGCGCACGCCTTTGGGGGTGATTGGGGTGATCTATGAAAGCCGCCCCAATGTGACGGCCGATGCCGGGGCGCTGTGCCTGAAATCCGGCAATGCGGTGATTTTGCGCGGCGGCTCTGAGAGCTTCCATTCTTCGATGGCGATCCATGCCGCGCTGGTGCAGGGGCTGAAAGCGGCCGGGTTGCCCGCCGATGCGATCCAGCTGGTGCCCACCCGCGACCGGGCGGCGGTGCAGCAGATGTTAACCATGACCGATTGCATCGACGTGATCGTGCCCCGTGGCGGCAAGGGGCTGGTCGGGCTGGTGCAGCGCGAAGCCCGGGTGCCGGTTTTTGCCCATCTGGAGGGCATCGTGCATATCTATATCGACGCGGCGGCTGATCCTGAGAAAACCCGCGCCGTGGTGATGAACGCCAAAACCCGCCGACCCGGGATCTGCGGCGCGGCAGAGTGTTTGTTGATCCATCGTGATGCTGCCGAGATTGGCCAGACGGTGATTGATGATCTGATCGCCGCCGGAGTCGAGGTGCGCGTGGGTGACGGCCTCAAGGGTAGCAAGCCTGCCTCTGACTCCGATTTCGGCCATGAGTTTTCCGATATGATCATCGCTGCCCGTCTGGTGGATGATCTGGATCAGGCGGTGGCGCATATCCGGCGTTATGGCTCGAACCACACCGATGCGATCATGACCGAGGATCAGGCCGCGGCCGAGCGCTTTTTTGAACATCTGGACAGTGCTATTCTGATGCAGAATGCTTCGACTCAATTTGCCGATGGTGGCGAGTTCGGTATGGGCGCCGAGATCGGCATCGCCACCGGCAAAATGCACGCCCGCGGGCCTGTGGGGGCCGAGCAGCTGACCAGTTTCAAATATATGGTCACGGGTGAGGGAACGGTGCGACCCTAAAGTATAACATCAACAAGACTTCATAATGCCCTAGAATTGCAGGGTAATTTCGGAATCGCTCAACTCGGTTTGCAACACGCGTCCGCTTTGCTGCACCGCGCCCGGCACCAATGCGAAATGCACATTTGAGGGCGACACATCATGCATATGCTGGTTTGAGATCAGCATTTGCCACAGCAACGGATCAATCTGAATCCGGCGCCCGTTGCAAGACAGTCCCCAGCGCTCATCCTGCCGCTGCACCTTCACTGTGCCACCATAGGGCATGGCTGATTCACAGCATTGGATCAGCAAAAACACCAGCTTGACCTGATCGCGGGGCAGGGTGGTGTCGCTGCTCCACTCGATCTGAACACGCCCCGACTGGTTGAGGTCACGAATGATGGCGGCAACCTCGTCCTGACCAATGATCTGCCCCTTTTGCGCCGCCCCAAAGGCGATGCGGAAAAACCGGATGCGGGCATTGGCATTGGCCACACTTTCACTGATCAACGACATCTCTGGCCCGCTGACGCTGCCGGCCATGCTCAGCAGCTCAACCCCGTTGCCAATCGCCCCGATCGGGCTGATCAGATCATGGCAAATGCGCGAGCCAATCAAGGCCGCAATGTCTTTTTCCGTGTTCATCTCTGTGCTTGTCCTGTATTCGTTTTACCTGAGAGCATCTCTGTGGGTCGCCGATTTTCGGCCTCAATTAATATAGTGCTGGTAAAAAACCGGTTAATTTCAGACAAATTTAACCGGCCAATGGCCAGACCAGATCATAGGGAAGGTGTTTTGGGGAACCGCCTGGATAAATCAACATAAACAACTGCGTTTAACATATTGATTACAGACGCTTTTTACTCTTTACATATTCTTATTTTTGTTGGGCACTCTTTACTTTCATATACGTTGCGGCTCATGCGCCTTTGCGCGATTCGCGAGAAAATAGCACAACTCTGGGGCGTGTCAAACGAAACATGCCTGAAAGCATTATTGCCATCGGCGCTTGCAATCCGTAGACCAAGGAAGTGAACAGAATTAAAGGCCCCAATGCATATGAAGGCTGACAATCCGAATTTCGATTTGCGCTTGGCCAAAACCCCTGCGGATCTGCGGGCGGCGCAGCGCTTGCGCTATGAGGTGTTCATCGCCGAGCTGGGCGGGGATGGGCCGATGGTCGATCACGATAACCGGCTGGAGCGGGATGCGTTTGATGCGTATTTCGACCATTTGCTGCTGATCGACAAACGCCAGCCTACGGGATCTGATCGGGCCGTGGTTGGGGTGTATCGGCTGTTGCGCAGCGATATGGCCGCGCAGGCCGGCGGGTTCTATTCGGACCATGAATATGATCTGGACAAGCTGAAACACAGCGGCGCACGGCTGCTGGAGCTGGGGCGCTCTTGTGTGCGCAAAGATTACCGGGGCTCTGCGGCGATGTATCATCTGTGGAACGGGCTGGGGGCTTATGTCTGCCAGCACCAGATTGATATCCTGTTCGGTGTGGCCAGCTTTCACGGCACCGATCTGGCCCCGATTGCCGAGCCTCTGGCCTATCTACATCACAACCATCTGGCCCGCGAGTCGCTGCGGGTGCGAGTGAAGGAGGCTGATTTTCACAGCATGGATCTGATGGCCGCCGATCAGATTGATGCCCGTCGGGCGCTGCGGCAGATGCCGACTCTGATCAAGGCGTATCTGCGGCTGGGCGGCTGTGTGGGCGAGGGGGTTTATATCGACCACAGCTTTAACACCGCGGATGTGTTGGTGATGATGGAAGCCGATAAGGTCAGCGACAAGCAGCGCAGCCTCTATACCAAAGGCCGCCGGGGATGAGCATCTGGTATCCCGAAGAAGAGCCCGCCCCGGTCAGGATCGGCCCACTAGGCTGGGTCCGGGCGGTGATCCGTTGTGTTTTGTTGTTTTTGGTGGTGTTTGGCGGGTTGGCGCTAAAGCTGCTGTTGCGCCTGATCGAACGCCCGATTTGGGGGCTAAGGCGACCGATCACGCCATTTATTACGCAGATAGTATGTAAAATATCACTATTTATCATTGGCTTGCAGATCAAAGTTAAAGGAGATTGCATGACGCAGAACGGCGCGATTGTCAGCAATCATTCTTCGTGGCTGGATATTTTCGTGCTGAATTCTGTGATGCGGATGTATTTTGTGGCCAAATCCGAAGTCTCGGGCTGGCCGCTGGTCGGTTGGCTGGCGCGGGCCACAGGGACGGTGTTTATTGCGCGGCGCGCAACCGATGCGAAAACCCATTTGCAGATTTTCGAAAAACGCCTGCTGGCCGGGCATAAATTGCTGTTTTTCCCCGAAGGCACCTCGACCGATGGCTTGCGGGTGCTGGCGTTTAAATCCACCCTGTTTCAGGCCTATTTCCAGCCGGATTTGCGGGATCAACTGTATATCCAGCCGGTCACGGTGAAATACCACGCGCCCGAGGGGCAAGAGCCGCGTTTTTATGGCTGGTGGGGAGACATGCAGCTGGCGCCACATCTGATTAAGGTGCTGGCGATGCGCCGGCAGGGGGCGGTGCAACTCAGTTTCCACCCGCCGGTGGCGGTGGCGGATTTTGCTGATCGCAAGGCGCTGGCCCAGCATTGCCAGCAGATGGTAGCTTCGGCAATGTAAAGGAGGGCTGCCCCTATCCGTCGAGAATCAGCCGGAACCCAAGGAAATCGGGCGGAACCCCCACCGCACAGCCGCCGACATTGGCATCCCGGACAAACTCGATGATATAGGCGGTGTGTTTGCCTTCGGCCGCGCGCACGGCGCAGTTTTCGAACCTGTCCAGCACGGTTTTGCCGTCACTGTCCAGCTTGACGTTATAATAGCAGGTATCGGTCCACTCCCAGACATTGGAAGCAACATCAGCCACGCCGAAATTGTTCTCGCCCGCTGTCCCCAGCTCATACAAATTCAACTCGCGCTCGCGGCGCAATTCGCTTTGTTGCAGATATTCGGCAATCCAGCGTTGCGCGGGGTCATCTTCATCATCCATATCGCCCAATGACAGATCAATATACGCATCTCCAGCGTAACGCTGAAACTCAAGTGCGCTTGGCAAGCGCCAATGCAGCCGGGTCTTTTCGGAAAACCATTTGGCATAGGCCCGGGCATCGTAATAGCTGATCATCACCTGAGGCAGATTTTCACCGGGCTTGACAACGGTCTCTTCACACGCCCCATCCGCCACGCAGCGCGCATATTCGGCCTGGCTGACATGGTATTTCATCACCGTCAGCGGCGGCTGGTCGGTCAGCTCTTGCAAGGGGGCATCAACGATATGTTTGCCGACCCTGAACTGCCCGTTCATCCGAAAATGAAAGGTGCCGGCGGGGATCTCGACCAGCTCGGGAAGATCGGTGATTTCGGGGGGGAATATGCGATCCATATTCAGATACCCGATCAGTGCCAGGCCGCCAACGACCACAGGCAAACCGGCCCAAAGTAAGTTAGGTTTCATCGTATTTACTCCAGACGGCGGTGAAGAGTGGCCCGGACAGGCCACTCTGTTGCTATATTTGGCCGGTTACAGAGGCTGCAACCGAAGCCCCCCCGATCACTCGTTGATCGGCGAGGGGGCCACGACCTGTTCCATCAGATCATTGTCCCAATCCCCTTCGACCACCACGTGACCGGTGGCGCCCAGATGCACCGCTTCGATCAGGTTGTGGTTCACATAGGCGTAAACCCCGGGCTGCAGGAACTTGTAAAGCGCCGCCCCGGCCGAACCACCGCGGATGAGCCAGGTTTCCAGATCAACATCGGGCTTGTTGTTGAATTTGCCCAGCTCCCAGACCTGATCGCCATGGCCGCCGATGATATGCGGACGGGTGTCGCGGTTGCCTTGCGAATGGATGAACAGCACGCGTTCGCCAACCTTGGCTTTCATCGCGCCCTCACCGGTCAGAGCGCCAACCCGGCCGTTAAAGACCTCGTGAGTCGGGATCAGACCCTGCATGACTTCGACCATATCGTCATAGCCCTCACCGGCGCTTTCATAGCGCTTGTAATTGCCTTCTTCGTCTTTTGGCACATAGAAGTCATGCTCGCCAACGTAATAGACTTTATCATAGCGAATTGGATCGCCATTTTGATCGCGCAGCCCATCGCGGGGCAGAACCATCACGGCACCAACCATGCCAGACACCACATGCCATGGGATCATGGGCCCACCGGGGGCGCAGTGATAGACAAAGGTGCCGGGACGGGTGGCCTTGAACCGCAGAACCACTTTTTCACCGGGGTTGATCAGGGTCAGCCCGCCGCCGCCCAACGCACCGGTCGACGCGTGGAAGTCGATATTGTGCTGCAATTCGTTGGTTTCAGGGTTGATTAGGGTCAACTCCAGATAATCGCCCTCGTGAACCACCATCATCGGACCGGGGACCGAGCCATTAAAGGTCATCGCCTGCACGAAAACCCCATCGTCAATCTCAAGTTCTTTTTCAATGATGGTCATTTCAAATTCAACAATTTTCGGGCCAGACGTGGCGACCTGTTCATGCTCATGCACGAATGGCGGCACCGCCAGTTTTTGCTTGACCCGAGGCAGGCTGGACAGATCAACGGGCGCAGCACCAGAGGTATCTGCAGCCTCGCTTCCTGCGGATGCTTTGGACACAACAAATGGCGATGCAGCAACCAGTGCCGCCCCTGCAAGCGCAGCTCTTCTCGTAATCATGGTGGTCTCCTTGTGGATGGTTCATATGTGGTCGGTGGAAATGAAAAATTGATCAAAACCAACCAATTTAATCAGGATTTACCTGAACCGGATTTTCGCTCAAAAGTCAATGGCTTAATTATGTGTCGCTGGCACTGAAAAGCGCAGGTTTCTGTTGCCAGGTACCTGCAAACCCCGCCTTAGGCTGCTAGGCGTAAGGACTTGAGATTTCGACTTTTCGGACTGCTTAAGCAGCCAGAGCCATCGGAGCTTTGTTGTCGTTTGCAACTAGCTTAAATCGAACCGATAACGGTGGTATCTCACCGAAACAAAGCTAACCCCTTTAGACGTTCGTCGATCCTGTTTCGGCCCCCTGATCCCGCAAACGACAGGATATTTGGTGGAGCCGCCGGGTACCGCCCCCGGGTCCGATCCGCTTATTACGAGCGCGTTTATGTTCATAGTTCCACACGGGAACAGGACCAATATAGGGATCCGCGGCGGAAATGAAAAGGGCAGAGTTGCTATTTGCCCGGCTGTAGGCGGTAATGCCCGGTGATGTCATAGGCAAACAGCACATCTACCTCCTGCGTGCCATAGCCGACATTGTGGATGATCAGCGGGCGGCTGTGATCGGTGTTCATCCGGTCGCTGACAATGCCGATATGAGGCAGGTTGCCTGTCAGCCTCCAGGTGACCAGATCGCCGGGCTTATAGTCGGAGGCACGGTCGCTGATCGGCAGTTCGGCCCCCTGACGGCGGAAATAGGTGCGTAGATTGGGCACCCGGCGGTGGTCGATATTGCGGTCGGTGGTTTTCAGGCCCCATTTTTTCGGATAGGCGGCGAAATGCGCCTTCATATCGCGGTTGACCTCTGATTGTAGGTCCACCCCATGCGCATCCCGCAAGGCGCGGATCACCACGTCTGTGCAAACCCCGCGCAGGCGGTCAATATCGCCATTGGGGAAATCCAGTTTCTGATAGCGGCCATCATAGATCAGCGTCACGCCGATCTGGCTGCGGGCGTTTGCGATCAGCTTGCTCGCCCAAGCGCTATCTGGCTGTTCAGCGCCGTGGGTTGGGGCAGGGCGGTTGAGCGGGCGCAAAGACTGGGCAGGGGCAAGGCCCGACCCGGCTGCAGCGCCGGCAAGGCTCAAGCCAAGCAGCAGGGCCGCCGGGTAGGACCATGAAAGGCGTCTGGATTGGCTGAAGTGTTGGAGCAAATTTACCATTCTCCATCTTAGCATGAGCTGCCCCCTCAAGGAAACCCAAACAGCACGGCCGGGCAGAAATCCGCCCGGTGATTTTGTCTTTATTACAGCCTGTTAAACGCCATTCTTAAAGCGCATCACTAACTTTGCGCGCCCCGGCGGAAATGTCGCGGCCCATGCCTTCAACGGTAGCACAGGCGCTTAACCCCAACAGGGCGCAGAGCAAGAACAATCTGATCATGGTTACTCCTTTTCATACCACCAGACATCCGGCAAAAAGCCGATCCAATCGCCATACATCGGCAGATGATCCGCGGGATAATGCAATGTCGTTTTATGCGCAACACGCGATGGCCCGTTTGACCAGATCGGGATCACATAACGCCCGGCGGTCAGAATGCGATCCAGAGCCTTGGCAGCGGCGCGGAAATCGGGCTGGCTTTGGGCATTCAACAGCTGGTCAATCATCGCTTCGGCGGCGGGCATGTTCATCCCCATCCAGTTGCGGGTGCCCGGGGTTTTTACCCCCTCCGCGCCCCAATAGAGATATTGCTCATTGCCCGGAGACAGCGACAGGCCGCGGCGGTAGAACGTCATCCCGAAATCATAATTGGTGGTGCGTTCCTTATATTGGGCGCTGTCGATCACGGTGACTTTGGGGGTGATCCCCAACCGTTTGAGCGCCTGCACATAGATATCCACGATGGATTTCACCTGTGCCGAGCCCAGCTTGAGCAAAATCTCAAACTCAAAGGGCTGCCCCTTGGCGTTTTTCAACACCCCGCCCTGCACCGTCCAGCCGGCCTGTTGCAGCAGAGCCTTAGCGGCGCGGATATTTTTGCGGTTGCGGGTGGTGCCATCGGAAACCGGCTGGGTGTAGCCCTCAATCGTGCCGGGCAGCAGCTGGTCGCGATAGGGGCTGAGCAGCTCAAGCACCCGGCCTTTTGCCGGCCCGCTCTCCATCCCCAGCACGGAATTGGAGAAATAAGAGCTGATCCGCGGCGTGGCGCTGCTGTTAAGGGTTTCACTGATGAACTCATAATTAAACGCCCGCGACATTGCCTCACGCACCCGCCAATCAGCAAAGACCGGCTTGCGGGTGTTCATCACCAGCCCGGTAATGCCGGTGGGGCGCTGATGCGGGATGATGGATTTGGTAAATCTCGCCTTGGGCGCGCCGGTGATGAAATCATAAAGACTATACCACTTATTGGCGTTGGTTTCGCGCATCACATCGGTGACACCGGCCTTGAACGATTCAAACAGCACGCCGGCATCGCCGAAAAACTCCAACCGGATCTGATCAAAATTATTGCTGCCCCGGCGCAGGGGCAGATTTTTGCCCCAGTAATCGGGGTTGCGGTTCAGCTCCAGATAACGCCCGGGCTCAAAATCGCCGATCACATAGGGCGCGGTGGTGATCGGTGCCTCAAGCGAAGAGTCCGCGAAATCTTTGCCGTCCCACTGCGCCTTTTTCAAAATCGGGCGCATCCCGACGATCAGCGCCAGCTCGCGATCTTGCACGTTAAAGGTAAAACGCAGCTTGCGTTCGCCCGTGGCTTCAATTTTGGCAATCTTTTCCCAGGCGCTTTTATAGCGGGGGTGGCCGCTGCGGCCCAGAGTTTCAAACGACCAGATCACATCCTCGACCGTCAGCGGGCTGCCATCGGAAAACTTGGCCTCTTTGCGCAGGGTGAACTCGACCCAGCTGCGCTCGGGGTTGGTCTCAACGCTTTCAGCCAGCAGACCATAGAGCGAGAACGGCTCATCATAATTGCGCCCCATCAGGCTTTCATAGGCCAAAAACCGCAGCTGCCACGGCACCCGACCTTTCAGGATATGCGGATTGAGTGAATCAAAGCTGCCCACTTCGCCCAGAACGATCTTACCCCCCTTGGGGGCATCGGGGTTTGCATAGGGCAGATGGGTGAAATCGGCGGGCAGGGCAGGGGTGCCATACATCGCGATTCCATGCTGAGGGTCGGCATTGGCGAATCCCGCCGCCAGAATCAGCCCGGAAAGCGCTGCCAGGCGGCGCAGGCGGGTGAAAAAAACTGTTCTCATTTTTGCGACAAACCCTTTATTTCCTTGTTTCATTGGCTGTAACTCTATTGTGCAATGCCAGCGAATTCAAACTTTTAGCTTGGAAATAAGCGATAGTTTGTATATAAAGGTGTCACTGCTCGATAGGTTTCTTGCCTGTATGAAACCTGCCTCAATAACTTAACGCCAGCTTCGTGCTGGCGTTTTTTTTGGTGCTTTCAAAGATAGGGCAAGCCGGCAGTTCAGTCTTGTCCCGGGGGTTCCAGCGGCAGGCTGGGTTGGTCCAGATTTTCCGGCTGCGGATAGACCAGACCAGCCGAGATCACCAGCTTCATCGCATCCCCCACCGTCATATCCAGCTCGATAATGTCCGATTGCGGCGCAAACAGCAAAAAGCCCGAGGTCGGGTTGGGCGTGGTGGGCAGGAAAATCGAGATCAGCTGATCTTCCACCGGAATTTTCTGGTTCACTTCGCCCTTGGTGGAGGTCGAGATAAACGCCATCGCCCACAGCCCCTTGCGCGGATATTCGATCAGGCAAACCTTATCAAACGAGGTTTCGCTCTGGGCGAATACGGTTTCTGCCAGTTGTTTCAAGCCGTTATAGACCGACCGCACCACCGGCATCCGGCCCACCAGATCTTCGCCCATATTCAGCAACGAACGCCCGATCAGCCCCTTGGCCATCCAGCCGACCAGCAGAGTAAAGATCAAAAAGACGATCACGCCGATGCCGCGCAGATCAATGCCGATATAGGTTTTCGGCGAGAACCGCTCAGGAATAAACGGCAGCACCCAGCTGTCGATATGGCCGGTGATCGTCCAGATCAGCCACAGAGTCATCCCGATTGGCGCAACCACCACCAGACCGGTGAAAAAGTTGTTGCGCAGCGCGGTGACCCAGCGGCGTTTGCGCCGCTCCGGGGGGGGGATATTTGGCAATTTTGGCATTTTGGTCCGTTTCAAATATCATCGGGGCTCAGAGCGGTGATTGTAGGCAGCATGGCCGCTTTGCGCAATAACCCAGCGGCGCAATCAACCTGCGAATCGGCAAAATCTGGCGCGTTTAGCTCTGTTTGGCAAACTCTGCCGCGATTTCAGCCGCCAAAGCCGCATTGTTCAGCACCAAAGCGATGTTGGCGGTAAGCGAAGCGCCCTCAGTCAGTTCGAAAATCCGTTGCAGCATGAAGGGAGTCACAGCTTTGGCACTGATCTTTTGCGCGCGGGCCTCGTCCAGAGCCTGTTCGATGATCGGTTGCAGCCGGGTGCGGGGGATTTCATCGGCCTCCGGGATCGGATTGTTCACCAACTGCCCGCCGGACAACCCCAGCTGCGTGCGCAAAATCTGCGCTTTGGCGATCTGGCTGGGCTGATCCATCCGCAGCGGCGTTTTCAGGCCGGAATGGCGCGACCAAAATGCCGGAATATCATTTTGTTTGAAGGTGATAACCGGCACTCCTAATGTTTCCAGAACCTCCAGCGTCTTGGGCACATCCAGAATGGCTTTGGGCCCGGCGGCGACCACTGTGACTGGGGTCTTGGCCAGTTCATGCAAATCGGCGGAGATGTCGAAATCCAACTCGGCCCCGCGATGCACCCCGCCAATGCCGCCAGTGGCAAACACCTTGATACCGGCCAGATCAGCGGCGATCATGGTGGCCGCGACCGTGGTGGCTCCGGTGCCGCCAGTGGCCAGACAAGCGGCGAAATCAGCGCGCGACAGCTTGGCCACGTCCCGGGCCTGCGCCAGCTTTTGCAGCTGCGCTTCACTCAGCCCGATATGCAACTGCCCGTCCAGCACCGCAATCGTGGCCGGAGTCGCGCCGGATTGGCGCACCCGCTCTTCGACCTTTTGCGCGGTTTCAAGGTTTTGCGGGTAGGGCATCCCATGGGTGATGATGGTGCTTTCCAGCGCCACGATCGGGCGGTTGTCGCGGCGGGCGGCGGCAACCTCATCAGACAGGATCAGCGGGATGTCGGGGCGGGGATGGCTCATTTTGGGTGGTCTCCTGAAACATGCTGCGCGGCGGCGCTCAAGGCCGCCTCCAGCGCGGTTTGCGGGCAGTGGCCGTGCAGATCGGCGGCGATATGGCCGGCCATGAAGCTGTCTCCTGCCCCGGTGATGCGTTTGGCCAGCACTTGCGGCGGCGTTTGGCTGACCAGCCCGTTCTGACTGCCCAGCGTCGCCATTTTGGCCCCATCGGTGACCAGAACCCGGTGCAGCCCCCGCTCCAGCAGCCGCGCTGCCGCCTGTTTGGAATCAGCAAAGCAGCGATCACACAGCACCCCGGCCTCTTCCAGATTGACGTAAAGCGTCACATTGCGCTGGTTGAGCAACGGGGTTAGCCGCTCGGCCTTGCCGGGCGAGGCCGGGGCCAGCCGCAGATCAGCGGCACGAAACAGCGGGCTGTGGGCGATCTGATCCAGCAGGCTTTCAGTCAGATTGCCATCCAGCACGATCACGCCGCCATAGGGGTTTTCCACATCCCCCAGCCGGCCATCGGCCAGAGGGGTCAGGATCTTGTCGCCAGCGGCTTCCAGCGAATGGGCATCGGCAATGGCAGCGATCAGCCCGTTGGCCCCCTCAATCGCCATATAGATGTCGGTGGGCAAATCGGGGTCCCGGTAGATATAGTCGCAATTCAGCCCCATGCCTTTGCACAGGTTAAACAGCTCGCGGCCCTCTTCATCAGTGCCAATAGCGCTAAGCAAAACGGGCGACAGATCAAAGCGGCGCAGAGTCATGGCGATATTGAGCGCCACGCCGCCGGGCAGGCGGGTGATGCGCCCGGGCCGGTCGGCACCATGGGGCATCGGATTCGGGTGGCGGCCAATCACATCCCACAGCACGCTGCCGATACATAGGATCTCTGTCTGTTGCATCCGTTCCAAACCCCTGAAAATCACCGCGGCACAGGCATGGCCGGGCAGGGGGCGGGTATAGGGCAAGGCGGGGGGCGGAGCAAGACCCGGCGGCGCTTGGCCAGGATTTGGCAAAACAGGGCTTGCCAACGGGCCAAAGGCTTTGTATATGCGCGACTTCACTCCCGTAAGCGGGGAGGGGCCGGTTCGGGGAGAAATCCCGATCAGGTCCGCCGGTTGGGCATATGCCCTCAACCCCCGCCCATGGAACAAACCGGAAAAGAAAAGGATAGATAAGCATGGCGCTTCCTGAATTTACCATGCGGCAGCTGTTAGAAGCTGGCGTACATTTTGGCCACCAGACTCAGCGTTGGAACCCGAAGATGGGCCCGTTCATTTACGGCGCGCGCAATGGCATTCACATCATGGATCTGACCCAGACCGTGCCGATGCTGGATCAGGCGCTGCAAGCGGTGCGTGATGTCGCAGCCAAGGGCGGACGCATTCTGTTTGTCGGCACCAAACGTCAGGCCGCTGGCCCGATTGCCGAGGCTGCCGAAAAATGCGCACAATACTACATGAACCACCGCTGGCTGGGCGGCACGCTGACCAACTGGCAGACTATCTCGAAATCCATCAAGCGTCTGAAAGACCATGACGAACTGCTGGCAAGCGGTGCCGAAGGTCTGACCAAAAAGGAACGTCTGGGGATCGAGCGCGAGCAGGCCAAACTGCAAGCCAGCCTGGGCGGTATCCGTGAGATGGGCAGCCAGCCTGATCTGATTTTCGTCATCGACGTGCGCAAAGAAGATCTGGCCGTGGCCGAAGCCAACAAGCTGGGCATCCCTGTGGTCGCTGTGGTTGACAGCAACTGTAACCCCGATGGCATTGATTACATCATCCCCGGCAATGACGATGCGGCCCGCGCCATTGCGCTTTACACCGATCTGGTGGCTCGCGCGGCGCTGGACGGCATGACGGCCCAGCTGGGTGCGGCCGGGATTGATCTGGGCGAGATGGAAGAAGCTCCGATGGAAGAGGCGGTGGCCGAAGAGGCCCCGGCCGAAGAAAAGCCCGCCGAATAAGCAATCTGGACAAGGTCAGGGGCGCCCGAGCTGGCGCGCCTGACGATTTGAAACCTATTTTCAGGAGAACCATGATGGCAATTACAGCTGCATTGGTAAAACAGCTTCGTGACAGCACTGGCGCTGGCATGATGGACGCAAAAAAAGCCCTGGTTGAAACCGATGGCGATATCGAAGCCGCAACCGACTGGCTGCGCACCAAAGGTCTGGCCAAAGCTGCCAAGAAATCCGGCCGCACCGCCGCTGAAGGTCTGGTGGCCGTCACCGTGGACGGTGGCAAAGGGGTCGCGGTTGAGGTGAACTCGGAAACCGATTTTGTTGCCAAAAACGCCGATTTCCAGAGCATGGTCAGCACCATCGCCAAAACTGCTCTGGGCGTTGCCGATCTGGACGCGCTGAAAGCTGCGGATATGGGCGGTAAAACCGTTGAGGATACCGTGACCTCGGCCATCGCCACCATCGGCGAAAACATGTCGGTGCGCCGCATGGCTGCGCTGGAGGGCGACACTGTGACCTCTTATGTGCATAACTCGGTCGCCGATGGCATGGGCAAAATCGGTGTGCTGGTGGCCCTGAAGGGCGACAACGCCGCGTTTGGCCGTCAGGTTGCGATGCATATCGCTGCCGTGAACCCGGCTTCGCTGTCCGAGGCCGATCTGGATCCGGCAGTTGTCGAGCGTGAAAAGGCGGTTCTGACCGAGCAAGCCCGCGAATCCGGCAAGCCTGAGCAGGTGATTGAAAAGATGATTGTCGGGCGGATGAAAAAATTCCTGTCCGAAGTCACCTTGCTGGGCCAATCCTTTGTCATCAACCCTGACCTGACCGTGGCCGCAGCGGCCAA
The DNA here is from genome assembly GCA_002748285.1 of Rhodobacterales bacterium. Classification (GTDB taxonomy): domain Bacteria; phylum Pseudomonadota; class Alphaproteobacteria; order Rhodobacterales; family Rhodobacteraceae; genus Profundibacter. The sequence goes on along the minus strand of PDSA01000028.1, from coordinate 94,081 downwards.
AGAAGCCGGCGTTGAGATCACCGGTTTCGTGCGTCTGGAAGTGGGCGAAGGCATCGAGAAAAAAGAAGAAGATTTTGCCGCTGAAGTGGCCAAAATGAACAGCTGATCAACCAGCTTTCTTCTATTGTCATTTAAGCCCCCCGGTTTTATGGTCGGGGGGCTTTGCTTTTATAGCGTTTGACGAAATATCCGATACAAAGAACATCACCTAACGCGTTGAAATCCATAATTTCAGGCAGCGTTAGGTGATTCAGGTTTTTCGCATAACGCTCCAAGCCCTCATGTTTTGCAAGGTTGGGCTACTTTAGGTTCGAATTCTATCCGTTTGTTTTCTAACAATAAAAACGGCACCGCCCGGGCAAGGCAGCGCCGTTAAGGGTTTGCGCCCCCCCCACTGATGGGGATCAGGGCAGGGCGCAAATGGTAAATCGCTGACCGGGCAAAGTCACTATCACTCCCCCGGCCAACTTCCGGCTCCCCGGACAAGCCGTCGAGCTACGAAATCACGCAGGTTCCGGCTTGTTTTTGTTCCCCGGTCTTAAAGACCACCACTCACGGAACGTAGCTAAACCATGACAGTTAACGCCTTGAAATTAAAGTACGGGAATCCATACCTTGGCGCAAAATACTTGTCTATTTGGATAGGTTTTCGGAAAAAAATATCCGACAAACCCGGCTAAATCACGAAAATCTGATCCTGATACGAAGCTTTCAGCACCGCCTGCGCGGTTGTTTCCACCCCCAGCGCTTGTCGGGCCAGCCGCAGATGCTTTTCCACCGTGGCGGTGGTCAGGTTCATGATGGTGGCGATGTCCTGCATGGTTTTGCCTTCGCCGACCCATTCCAACACCTCGCGCTGGCGCTTGGTCAGCGGGCGGCGTTTGCTGCAATAGGGCAGGCTGATGATTTTCAGATGCGCCATATTGCACATTACCAAGATCTCGCGGCCGGATTTTGCCCAGATTGCATCTACCTCATCCTGGCTTAGATCAAGGCGCGCTGTCAGCCCCAGACCCGCGCGGCAACGGGCAGAATCTGATTTAAAACCAATGGTATAGCCTGTAATCACCCCGAAAGAGTGATTGAAACTCAGCACCTTACGTTCGGCTTCGGTCAGGCTGTCGGTTTTTTCCAATTCCTGCAGCCAGCTCCAACTGCAGGCCCCGTTGTGATGCAATGACCAACGCAACATCGGGCCGTTGGAAAAATGCCGCTCATTGATATAGCGTCTGGTGTAGTCCTCTGAATGGCTGGATAACAGCAACGAATCCGCCGGGTCACTATGTTCGGCCCCCAGGTTGAAGCGAGTATAGGCGTAAAACAGGCGGTCAAAACCATAGCTATCCATTTTCCTGGTCAGCGTATCCCAGACTTGTTCGGTGGTATCGGCGGCATAAATTGCTTCGAGAAATTCAAGCATTGTCACGCTCGAGATAAGCCATCATCGCATGGATCGCCAATTCATAGCCCATCGGGCCAAAGCCGCAAATCTGCCCAATCGCGACCGGAGCGATATAGGATTTGTGCCGGAAAGGCTCACGCGCGTGGATGTTGGACAAATGCAGCTCGCAAACTGGCAATTCGACCGAGGCAATCGCATCCATCAACGCCACCGATGTATGGGTGTAGGCGCCAGCATTCAGGATGATGCCATCAAACTTGCCACGCGCGGCATGAATCGCATCCACCAGCGCACCTTCATGGTTGGATTGCAGGAAAGCAACCTGACAGCCGATGCGCTCGGCCAGAATTTGGCAAGTTGTTTCAACCTGTTGCAGGGTGGTTTTACCATAGACATCAGGTTGACGCTGACCCAACAGATTCAAATTGGGGCCGTTCAGAATTAGCAGCGATTTCATTTTGTGCCCTTGAGTGTTTAAACTCACTGTAGAAAAACAAATCTTTGTGTTCAAGCATTTCAATCATCGCTGCAGCAATTCCTTGCGGCGAAGCAACAAAGTTGTCACTAGTATTAACATAATACTTATTATGCGATTATCGTTAAGGTCTCCATAAGGTCGCCCCAACCATCTTGAAGGTCGCCCCAACCATCTTGGGTTGTGATTGTGGTAAATTATACACCTAAGGGGTGATATTATCTTGCCTTGGTTGCATTTTCTCGCCAGAATTAAAAGAAAACAATATACAAATCCGGCAAGAATGCATAAACACCCCAAAATAGTGTGTAACCCATTGGTAAACCATTACGACGCAAATTTTAAAATAGCTTGGTGCCGATGATGAAAAACTCGGGTGGAGAGTTGAAGATGCTGATTGTGACAGGCACGCCTTTATCCCAAATTGCCCCAAATGATCTACCAAAGATCACAAATGCCGATTTCTGCGATTTCCGTGATCTGAGTGACAGGTTCCTGAAAAGCACCGCGCCGCAGATCATTCTCGCGCCGCTGACCGGAGCGATGTTTGACATTCTCGATCTGGCGGCGGTGTTGTGCCAGCTGCACTATAAAGGTGCGCTGCGGGCGCTCGTGCCGCCTTTGCCCAACACCGCGATGATCTTGCAGGAGGTCCGGGATCAGTTTCCGCAGATCGACTTCGATCTGTTTGAAATCCCGGACAAAACCCGCTGAACGCCCCCCTGCCCTTATTTCTCCGGGATCAGCCCACGCGGGCTAAAGCGTAGTACCAACAGCAGCACCACACCCATGGTCAGCAGCCGCATATGCGACACGCTGGCCAGCAGATGCGCCCGCAGCGGAGAATCCGCATCCATTGGGGCGGTGATCAGCTCCATCAGCATCGCGCCGATCGGTTCGACTTCGACCCAGAGAAACCAGATCAGCATCCCGCCCAGCACCGCACCCCAATTATTGCCCGAGCCTCCAACGATCACCATCACCCAGATCAGAAAGGTATAGCGCAGCGGCTGATAGGTGCCGGGCACCAGCTGGCCGTCCAGCGTGGCCATCATCGCCCCGGCAATGCCGCAAATCGCCGAGCCCAGCACGAAGATCTGCAAATGCCGCGCGGTGACGTTTTTGCCCATGGCACGGGCGGCGTCTTCGTTATCGCGAATGGCGCGCATCATCCGGCCCCAAGGCGAATTCAGCGCGTTTTGCATCAGCCACAATATGATCAGCAGCACGATAGTAAACAGCAGCGAATAGCCCAGCTTGACATAAAGGGTTGAGGCCACGACCGGGTCCAGCCCCAGCCCGGTAGCGCGTTCGACAAAGGCGGGGCTGTTTTGCAGATCGACCTCATAAGGCACGATCGGCGCTGGCCGCGGAATGCCGATCACATTTTTTACCCCGCGCGACAGCCAGTCTTCGTTTTTCATCACCGCAATGATGATTTCCGCAATCCCCAGCGTGGCAATCGCCAGATAGTCCGAGCGCAGCCCCAAAGCGGTTTTGCCAATCACCCAAGCCGCCCCGGCAGCCAGCACGCCGCCCACCGGCCAAGCCAGCAGCACCGGCAGGTTCAGCCCTCCCAGATAGCCGGTACGGGCCGGGTTGATGGCTTCGATCGCCGCCACGGCGGGATCAAACAACCAGCGAAACAGCAGGAAACCAACGACCAGCAGCGCCAAAGTGGCCCAGGCCCGCCCTGCCCCACGCGGCATACGCGCCCGCATCAGGATCACCGCTGCGATGGTCCCCGCGCCCAGCAGCAGCGCCAGCAAGACGCGCCAGCCACCGGCGCTCATCGCGTTTGGCGTAGGCGGCATACTGACCAGCACCGCCGCCAGCCCGCCAAGCGCCACAAAACCCATGATCCCGACATTGAACAGCCCGGCAAAGCCCCATTGCAGATTGACCCCCAGCGCCATGATCGCCGAAATCAGACCCATATTGACGATGATCAGCGCAGTATTCCAGCTCTGCAACAGCCCGGCCAGCAGGATCAGCACGGCCACCGTGGCAAACAGGGCGATATTTCGGTAATTCACGCTCATACGGATTTCCCCTTTAGCAATCCGGTGGGTTTGAACAGCAGCACCACCACCAAAATGGCAAAGCTGACAGCAAATTTGTAATCCGTGGACATCAGCTGCATCAGGCCGCTGGGGTCCAGGCTGTCCGGGGCCAGATAGGTGATGACTTTTTTCCAGGCATAGGTCACGGTGACTTCGGAAAAGGCGATCAGGAAACCGCCGATAATCGCCCCCACCGGATTGCCCAGCCCGCCGACAATGGCGCTGGCAAAGACCGGCAGCAACAGCTGGAAATACGTGAAAGGTTTAAAGGACTTATCCAGCCCATACAGCACCCCGGCAATGGTGGCCAGCGCGGCAACGATCAGCCAAGTATACATCACCACGCGCTCAGGATTGATGCCTGAAAGCAGCGCCAGATCTTCGTTATCGGAAAAAGCGCGCATGGATTTGCCGGTGCGGGTGTGGTTCAGAAACCAGAACAGCGCGATCACCACGATCACCGCCGTAATGATGGTGATGCCCTGACTGGTTTTAAAGGCCAGGCCTTCGTTCAGCCCCGACCACTGTTTGAATTCACGGGCCTTGATGATGAAACGCTGGCCATCGGCGAAATGCTGATCTCCGGGGCCGATGATAAAGCGCACCAGCCCGTTCAGCACAAACATCACCCCCATCGACACGATCACCAAGATCACCGGTGCCGCCTTTTTCTGGCGGTAAAACCGGTAAACCACCCGATCGGTGCCCAGCAGCAAAGCCGCAGTGCCCAGAATGCCAAAGGGCAGCGCCAGCAGCGCCGTGGGCAGCGGACCCAAACCAAGCCCCCAGCTTTGAAACAGCCAGGTGACCAGAATTGTCACCATCGCGCCAAATGCCATGGTGTCGCCATGGGCAAAGTTGGAAAACCGCAGGATGCCATAAATCAGCGTCACCCCCAGCGCCCCCAGCGCCAGCTGGCTGCCATAGGCAATGGCCGGGATCATCACATAGTTGGAAAGCGCCACCAGAGCGTTGAGAAATTCCATTTATCCCCCCAGAAAACTTTTGCGCACTTCGGGATCGGCCAGCAGGGCCGCGCCGGTGTCGCTGAACCGGTTGCGCCCCTGCACCAGAACATAGCCCTTATCGGCGATCTCCAGCGCCTGACGGGCGTTTTGCTCGACCATCAGGATCGAAATCCCGGTGCGGGCCACCTCGATGATGCGGTCAAACAGCTCATCCATCACGATCGGGCTGACCCCGGCGGTGGGCTCGTCCAGCATCAGCAACTGCGGCTGAGTCATCAAGGCCCGGCCAACCGCCACCTGCTGGCGTTGCCCGCCCGACAGCTCGCCGGCGGGCTGGTCGCGTTTTTCGCGCAGCACCGGGAACAGATGATAGACCTGCTCCATGGTGTGGGTAACGTCGTCCTCGCGCAAAAACGCGCCCATTTCGAGGTTTTCCTCAACGCTCATCGAGGTAAACACGTTATGGGTTTGCGGCACAAAGCCCATCCCCTTGGCCACCCGCGCCTGCGGGCTGAGCTTGCTGATATCCTGCCCGCCCAAGCGCACCGCGCCGCGGTTCAGATTGAGCATTCCGAACACCGCCTTCATCGCCGTGGATTTGCCCGCCCCGTTGGGTCCGACAATCACCGCGATTTCACCCTTATCGACCGAGATCGTGCAATCATGCAGAATATCCGGCCCCTTGCCATAGCCGCCGGTCATCGCTTCGGCCATCAGAAACGGCTCAGGCATCGCGCACCCCGCCTTGACAAAAACCCTTTAAATTCAACAGCATCAGGCGGTTTCCTCTTTGATTTTGTTCTTTAATCCGGTGCCCAGATAGGCCTCGATCACCTGCTCATTGGCTTTGATTTCAGCCAGCGAGCCCTCGGCCAGAACCTTGCCCTCGGCCATGCAGATCACCGGATCACACAGACGGCCGATGAAATCCATGTCATGTTCAATGACCACAAAAGTATAGCCGCGTTCCTTGTTCAGCCGGATGATCGCATCGCCAATGGTGTTCAACAGGGTGCGGTTCACCCCTGCCCCGACCTCGTCCAGAAACACGATTTTGGCATCCACCATCATGGTGCGCCCCAGCTCGAGCAGCTTTTTCTGCCCGCCGGACAGATTACCGGCGCGTTCATCCTTGAGATGGTCGATGGTCAGAAATTCCAGAACCTCGTCGGCTTTTTTCATCAGGCTGGCCTCTTCCCGTGCAATCCGGGCGCGGTGAAACCAGCTGTTCCACAGATTTTCCCCGGATTGCCCGCCGGGCACCATCATCAGATTTTCCCGCACCGTCATCGAGGAAAACTCATGCGCGATCTGAAAGGTGCGCAGCAGCCCCTTGTGAAACAGCTGATGCGGCTCAAGGCCGGTGATGTCTTCGCCATTCATCGTCACCCGGCCACCGGATGGTTTATGAATGCCCGCTATCACATTGAAAAGAGTGGTTTTTCCCGCCCCGTTCGGCCCAATCAACCCGGTGATCGAACCATCGGCAATTTTCAGGCTGGCCCCGTCAACGGCGCGAAAACCGCCAAACTGCTTGGCCAGATTCTCAACAGTGATCATTCTTTACATCCCCTCACCCAAACGCATCACAGCCCGGGCGCCACATTTATTGCCGTGTTCTTATCATAGTATTGTGCAAAACAGCCCGAAGTTTCTTCGGGCTGTTTTTCCGCTTTATAACCCTGTGAAATTAACGATATTTCACGGTGGTGATTTTGCCGTCTTTGATCACGATCTGCCGGTAGTTGCCAGCGGATTCGCCGCCGCCAATCAATTCCAGCGATGTTGCACCAACATAATCAATGTCGCCGCCGTCTTTCAGGATCTTCAGACCTTTGGCCAGCTCACCGGGGTAAATCTTGACACCCGGCGCATTGGCAACGTCCATCACCTTACCTTTGAGCGCCGAAGATTCAGCCGAGCCTGCCGCCTGCATCGCCAGCATAATCAGCGCCGCAGCGTCATAGGATTCGGGCGAGAAGGTCGAGGTTGGATCATGGGCATCGCCAACGATTTCGACATATTTCGCGGTGCCGGGGCTGTCAGAGCCGGGCACCTGACCGGTGGAGCCTTCCAGATATTGCCCCAGATTTTCCTCGGTCGAGTTGCTCACCATACCATCAGGCAGGTGGAACATATCAAAGGCACCGGCATCAACAGCGGCCTGCACGATGGCTCCGCCACCTTTATCCGCATAGCCCGCCACGACCAGACGATCGCCACCGGCAGAAGCCAGCGCACCGACTTCGGCCGAGTAATCCGCCTTGCCGTCCTCATGCGAGGCCGAGATGGTCACGGTACCGCCAGCGGCCTTATAGGCAGCCTCGAACGCATCGGCCAGACCCTTGCCATAGTCATTGTTGGTGTAGGTCACGGCCACCGATTTCACGCCTTCTTCCATCAGCACATCGGCCATCACCTGCCCCTGACGCGCATCCGAAGGGGCTGTGCGGAAGAACAGGCCGTTATCGGGTGCATCAGTCAGCGAAGGCGAGGTGGCCGAGGGTGAGATCATCACGATCCCGTTTGGCATCGCCACATTGGCCAGCACGGCAGCGGTCACGCCCGAGCAATCGGCCCCGACAATCGCCTTGACCCCGTCACTGGTGATCAGGCGCTCGGCGGCAGCAGTGGCAGCGGCGGCATCCACGCAGGTGGTATCGGCGCGCACCGGCGTCACCGTGGCCCCGCCCAGCAGCGCACCGGAGTCGCTAACCTCTTTGATGGCAAACTCGGCCCCGGCCCCCATATGAACCGCCATGGATTCAATCGGCCCGGTAAAGCCCAGCAGCACCCCGATCTTGATATCTTCGGCGCTGACACTGCCGGCGCACAAAGCACCGGCGGCGGTCGCCAGTAATAATCTTTTCATTTTGTCTCTCCCAACTTGGACATTATTTCTCTTTCGGACATTATTCTGCATTTTTGCAAAAGAAAAGCGCTTAGCCCCAGCCCAAAAGTGCAAATATCGCCTCTAGCATTCCTTTGCAAAGGGGAAAGTGGCCAATTTGCCCGCTTTTGCGGCGGCAAAGCACAGGTGGGCTCTCTGGGTGCGAATCTGTTGCCGTCTCAGTCGGCCAGCGGGCTGAGCGCACCCTGCGTGCCGCGCTCGCGATAGGGCGTGATGCTGTAATGCGCCCGGTAGCATTTGGAGAAATGCGACGGCGACGCAAAGCCACAGGCCAGCGCCACATTGATCACACTCATATCGGTCTGCATCAGCAAATTGCGCGCTTTTTGCAGGCGCAGCGCCATATAGTAACGCTTGGGCGAGCGGTTCAGATAGCGCCGAAACAGCCGTTCGAGCTGTCGGGTCGACATGCCCACATCCTTGGCCAGGGCGGCGGGGCTGATCGGTTCTTCAATATTGTTCTCCATCCGCTTGATCACAATGGATAATTTCGGATGCCGCACCCCGATCCGGGTCGGGATCGACAGCCGCTGCGTGTCCTGATCGGTGCGGATCGCACTATAGATCATCAGATCGGCCACGGCGGCGGCCAGCTCCTCGCCATAATCCGAAGCAATCAGATGCAGCATCAGATCCAGCGAGGCAATGCCGCCCGCGGTGCTATAGCGATTGCCATCCACCACAAACACGGATTTGGTCAGCTCGATTTCGGGGAAGTCCTCAAGAAAGCTGTCATGGTTTTCCCAATGCGTGGTGGCGCGTTTGCCGTTGAGCAATCCGGCCTTGGCCAGCGTATAGGCAGCGGTGCAGAGTCCCCCCATCCGCACCCCCAGCCGGGCCTGATGGCGCAGCCAGGCGATGGTTTTATCGGTGCTGGCCTGCTGGATATTCACCCCGCCGCAAACCAAAATCGTGTCATCCCGGCCCACATCTTCGATCCCGCTATCGGTCATCAGCGCAACCTGTGCTGAGCTGGTCGCTGGATGTTCCTCGCACATCAAATGCCAGCTATAAAGGGTGTGGCCGGACATCCGGTTGGCAATGCGCAGCGCATCAATCGCGGCGGTGCAGCTGATCAGCGAATAATCCGCCAGCAGCAAAAAGACAAAGCGCCGCGGGGTTTCGGGCGGCTTGACAACAACAGTTTGCGTCCGGTTTGCGTCCATTCACGGGCCTTTATCGGTGGGGTTACGCAAATACGAAAACAGGTTTATCCGGTTGGATCAAGGAAATATATCACCCCGCCGGCCCTCCCCCGGGTCGTTTTGGCATATTTCGGCAGTTGGCACCGGCCACATCAGGCTATATAGGTGGGGGCCACGAATTCTAAATTGCGGAGCAAAACGATGGGAAACTGGCATAAATCTGACTGGCGGGCGAAACCTCGGGTGCAGATGCCTGATTACCCGGATGCAGCGGCCCTGAAGGCGGTTGAACGCCAGCTAAACCAATACCCGCCGCTGGTTTTCGCAGGTGAAGCCCGCCGCCTGAAACAGGCGCTGGGTCAGGCCGCGCGCGGCGAAGCGTTTTTGCTGCAAGGCGGCGATTGTGCCGAAAGCTTTGCCGAATTTTCCGCCGATACCATTCGCGATACCTTCAAGGTAATGCTGCAAATGGCGATGGTACTGACCTATGGCGCCAAGGTTCCGGTGGTCAAGGTCGGGCGCATGGCCGGCCAATTTGCCAAGCCGCGTTCGGCCCCCACCGAAACCGTCGATGGCGTTGAGCTGCCCAGCTATCGCGGTGACATCATCAACAATCTGGATTTCACCGCCGAAGATCGCATTCCCAACCCGAAAAAGATGTTGCAGGCTTATACTCAGGCCGCCGCCTCGCTCAATCTGGTGCGTGCGTTTTCGCAAGGGGGCTATGCGGATGTGCATCAGGTGCATGCCTGGACTCTGGACTTTACCAGCGGCGAAAATGCCAAGAAATACCGCGAGATGGCCGGGCGTATCTCGGACACGCTGGATTTCATCAAGGCCGCCGGGGTGGACAGCACCCGCGCCCACACCCTGCAAACGGTGGATTTCTACACCAGCCACGAGGCCCTGCTGCTGGAATATGAGGAAGCGCTGTGCCGGATTGACAGCACCTCGGGCCTGCCGGTGGCGGGCTCGGGCCATTTCCTGTGGATCGGCGATCGCACCCGTCAGCCTGATGGCGCACATGTTGAATTCCTCAGCGGGGTGCAGAACCCGATTGGCTTGAAATGCGGCCCCAGCATGACCGAGGATGATCTGAAACGCCTGCTGGCGCGGCTGAACCCCCAAAACGAGGCTGGGCGTCTGACCCTGATCACCCGTTTCGGGGCCGGAGCGGTGGGTGATCACCTGCCCAAGCTGATCGAAGCACGGTGCCGGGCGGGGTGCATTTCGAGATGACGGGGCAGGATGTGACCGAATGCACCGGCGGGGTGCGGGCGGTGACGGATGAGGATCTGTCCAGCCGTTACCACACCTCTTGCGATCCGCGCCTGAACGCCTCGCAATCGCTGGAGCTGGCGTTTCTGGTGGCCGAAGAGCTGTCGGCGCTGCGTCAGAAAAGGGATGAAAAGGTCGCTTGATGCGACTCCAACTTAAAGCCGCGCACACTTGAATAGTTCCGCCCGGCCGATAGGCCGGGCTGCGCCTGCCTGCCCCCCGACAGGCTCAGCCCGGCGTTCTTATCACTCTACGGCCTTTCACAGAGGTCCTTTAAACACTCTGTGCGCCAAGTGTGTGTCGGACAGCTCTAACCGATCTGCACCAGCCCCGCCTTGAAGCGGCGCATATTCTCCTGGTAATGCAGCGCACTGGCGGCCAGCGCTTCGATTTCCTCAGGGCTCAGCGCACGCCTGACCTTGCCGGGCATCCCCATCACCATCGAACCATCCGGGATCTCGGCCCCCTCGGTGATCAGCGCTCCGGCCCCGATCAGGCAATTCTCGCCAATCCGCGCCCCGTTCAGCACCGTGGCCCCCATCCCGATCAGCGAATTGCGGCCAATGGTGCAGCCATGCAGCATCGCCTTATGGCCAATGGTGCAGTTTTCGCCAATATTTAGCGGAAAGCCGACATCCGTGTGCAGCACACAGTTTTCCTGAATGTTGCTGCCCGCCCCGACCACGATCTGATCGTTATCGCCGCGCAACGTGCTGCAAAACCAGATCGAGACCGCCTCTTGCAGCACCACATTGCCAATCACATTGGCATCCGGGGCCACCCAGAAATCATCGCTTGGCGGCACGGTCGGGCTGCGGTCATCCAATTTGTAAAAGCTCATTGTCTCTCCTTGAATTCGGCATCCAGTGCGCGGACGCGCTCGACCAATGCCGGTTGTTGCGAACGCCGCAGCCGGGCGGCGCTGACGATGGTTTTCAACTGCGCCTCGGCCTCGTCCAGATCATCGTTGAAAATGATGAAATCATATTCCGGCCAATGGCTGATCTCGTCTGCACTTTTCTGCATCCGCCGGGCGATCACCTCGGCGCTGTCCTGAGCCCGGCTGTGCAGGCGGCGCTCAAGCTCGGCGATGGAAGGGGGCAGGATAAAGATCGTCAGCACATTGGCCCCAAGGCTCGAGGCCCGCACCTGCTGCCCGCCCTGCCAGTCGACATCAAACAGCACATCGCGCCCGGCCTCGATCGCCTTTTGCACCGAGGCCTTGGGTGAGCCGTAATAATGGTCAAAAACCTGCGCATGTTCCAGCATTTCGCCTTTTTCCACCATATCGGCGAATTCGGCATGGGTCTTGAAATAATAATCCACGCCATCGACTTCTCCGGGGCGCGGCTTGCGGGTGGTGGCGGAAACCGAAAAGCTGATCTCAGGATCCCAGGCCATCAGCCGCTTGGCCAGCGTCGATTTGCCCGCACCCGAGGGCGAGGACAGGATGATTAACAAGCCACGGCGATCTGTCATCGTTTACTCCACATTTTGCACTTGTTCCCGCATCTGGCCGATCACGGCCTTTAAATCCAGCCCGATCCGGGTCAGCGGTGTTGATTGAGCTTTGGAACATAAGGTGTTGGTTTCACGCATGAATTCCTGCATCAGGAAATCCAGCTTGCGCCCGACCGCACCGCTTTGGCCCAGCAGGTCAAGCGCGGCATCGACATGGGCGTTCAGGCGATCCAGCTCTTCGGTGACATCAGCCTTGACCGCCAGCAGCGCCAGTTCCTGCGCCACCCGGTCGGCATCGGCCCCGTCGACATTGTCCAGCACCAGTGCCAGATTTTTGCGCAGGGTTTCGGCCATTTGCCCCTTGCGCTGTTCGGCAATGACCGCAGCATCGGCACTGAGCGCGCTGATCTGATCCAGCTGCCCCCGAATCACCGTTTCCAGAGCCTGCCCCTCGGCCCGGCGCATGGCGGTGAAATCTTCGAGTAAAGCGGGCAGATCGGCCAGCAGCGCCGCCCGCAGCGGTGCCGTGTCAATTGCGGGCGGGGTGGAGTCGATCACCCCGCGCTGGGTCAGTAGATCGGCGGCGGAGCAACGGATCAGGGGCAACCCGGCCTCGGCCGCAGCACTTTCAATCTGGCGGATCGCTGCGATGTTGCGCTGCAACTGCACCTCATTCAGGATCAGAGGCGTGGCGGGTTCATCGCGCTGAACGCGCAGGGTCAGGCCAATGCTGCCGCGCTCTGCCTCTTTGGCCAGTTGCTCGCGCAGCGCCGTTTCCAGCCCCTCGATCCAGTCAGGCAGACGCATACGGATGTCCAGCGCCTTGGCGTTGACGCTGCGCAGCTCCCAGCTCCAGGAAAAACCGGGCATTTCGTTGTTGCGGGCGGCAAAGCCGGTCATGGATCGGATCATCGGCGGTTAACCATTTCGTATTTTTACCCCCTGAATTTTATGAAAACCGTGCTATGTTAACACAATGGTAAGCATTCTGTTCAAATGATTAACACAAGATTGATCCCGTGAACAACAATGTCTGACCGCTATGGGGGCATTAAAGGACGGGTGTCAGAAATGCGTAAATTATTTGGTGGAAAAAACGTGGTGTCATTGGCCGGTTACAAAAAGGATCATCTATGTCCTCAGATTCAGCAGCTGCGGGCCTATTGGGAAGGTCTGCGCATGGGCCGTCTGGTGCCGCTGCGCAGCGAAGTCGACCCGCGCGGCATCGAAGGGGCGCTGAGCCAGATTTTCCTGCTCGAGCGCATCGCGCCGGGCATGGCGCGGCTGCGGCTGGGCGGACAGCATCTGAACGATCTGCTTGGGATGGAGGTGCGCGGGCTGCCCTTCACCGCCTTTTTCACCCCCAACGGGCGCAAGAGCATCACGGAGACGCTGGAACAGGTCTTTGACGGTCCGCAAATCGCCGAACTGACCCTGCGGGCCGAAAGCCATATTGGAAAGCCCGGGCTGGATGGCAAGCTGGCGCTGTTTCCGCTGCGCAGCGAAAGTGGGGCGATTAATCGGGCCATTGGCTGTCTGGTGGGTAGCGGCGTGATTGGCCGCACCCCGCGCCGGTTTCATGTGAGGGATCAGAAACTGACGGCGCTGAGCCCGGCTCAGGACCGCCCCGCGCCACAGTCGCGCCCTGTTGCCTCCCCGTCTAACCGGGCAAAACCGCATGGGCTGCGGCTGGTCAAATCGGACGAATGCGGCGTTCCCGGCTGAGGGCATCCGGTGTGATCTCGGCCCATATGGGGCTTTGGAATCGCAGGGTTTGACCATATTTGCTCCTTCCGGGGCGATTTTGTCGGCGATTTACGCTTTTTCCCGGCTTAGCGAATTGACTTACCCCCAACATCAGCCTAAATGACGGGCTTCGAACAACAGTGACCTTCGAATCCATTGCGGGTGCAGGTCTGATCTTAGACGTTTTGAAACGGAGAGCGCGATGAAACGCACATTTCAACCATCGAACCTGGTTCGCAAACACCGCCACGGCTTTCGGGCACGTATGGCCACCAAAGCCGGGCGCAAAATTCTGAACGCCCGCCGTGCCAAAGGCCGCGCCAAGCTGAGCGCCTAGGCGTTTTCAGGCGTTTCGCAACAGGTTTAACATCATGACACCGCCATCGGCTCCGGCAGCAGGCAATACGCCCCGCGCTGCATCTGTGCCGGAGGCGGTTTCTTCATGTCTGCCCCCTGCCCTGATCACATTGCGCAAACGCTCGGATTTCCTGCAAGCCGCCCGGGCCAGACGCCGGGCTTGTGCGGGGTTGATCCTGCAAGCCCGGCGCAGACGCTCCGGCGAGGCCGATACCGATGGCATTCGGGTTGGGTTTACCTGCTCAAAGAAGGTCGGCAATGCCGTGGCCCGCAACCGCGCCAAGCGGCGTTTGCGCGCGATTGCCCGCACGGTGCTGCCCGAATTGGGGCAGCCGGGCTGGGATTATGTTTTGATCGGGCGCAAACAGATCACCGCCGAGCGTCCCTACCCCGACATGCTGGCCGATCTGCGCCACGCGCTGACCATCATTCACGGCCCACGCAAATGAGCCCGCTGGCCCATATTCTGGCGGCTCCGATTCGCCTCTATCGGCTGATTTTCAGCCCATGGGTCGGCTTTAACTGCCGCTATCAGCCCACTTGCAGCGTCTATGCGCTGGAAGCCTTGCAGAAATACGGCGCGTTCAAAGGCGGCTGGATGGCGGCCAAGCGCATTGCCCGTTGCAACCCCTGGGGCGGCTGCGGCTATGACCCTGTGGATGGCGAGGATGGGAAAAGCTGATGGGAACGGGTGTTACCAAATGGCTCTGGCGATTGGGGGTGATGCAGGTGGTCAATCTAAACCCACGCCCGCAAAAGCCGCCCTACCGCTCGTCCTTTACCGCGGCCCGGAACATCCTGACCCAGCCCTTTTCACCGCAGACCCCGATCAGCGGTTTTTCATCTTCTTATCGCAAAGACTCCCATGCTTGACGACAATGACGACATCCACCCCTTGTTCCACGGCGCCCCCAGCAGCACCGAGTTCAAAAAACTGCGCAAGCGCATCGTGCGCCAGACCCGCGAGGCGATCGAAGCCTATGGCATGATCGAGCGCGGCACCCGTTGGCTGGTGTGTCTATCCGGCGGCAAAGACAGCTATACCCTGCTGGCGGTGCTGCACGAGTTGAAATGGCGCGGCCTGCTGCCGGTTGAGCTGCTGGCCTGCAATCTGGATCAGGGCCAGCCCAACTTCCCGGCAACCGTGCTGCCGAAATTTCTGAAAGACATGCAGGTGCCGCACCGGGTGGAATATGAAGACACCTATTCCGTGGTCACCGATAAAATCCCCGAGGGGCGTACCTTTTGTTCGCTCTGTTCCAGGCTGCGGCGCGGTCATTTATACCGCATCGCGCGCGAGGAAAATTGCAGCGCCATTGTGTTGGGGCATCACCGCGACGACATTTTGGAAACCTTTTTCATGAACCTGTTTCACGGTGGACGCCTGGCGACCATGCCGCCCAAGCTGCTCAATGATGCAGGCGATCTGTTCGTTTACCGCCCGCTGGCGCATGTGGCCGAGGCCGATTGCGAAAAGTTTGCAAATTCAATGAATTACCCGATTATTCCGTGCGGGCTATGCGGCTCTCAGGACAATTTGCAACGCCAGCAGGTCAAAGCCATTCTGGATGGGTGGGAGAAAAACGCCCCCGGGCGGCGGCAAAAAATGTTTAGCGCCCTGATGAATGCCCGGCCCTCGCATTTGCTGGACCCGAAGCTGTTTGATTTCGCCGGTTTGTTACGCAAATCCTGCGAAATTGATGAAAATGCAATGCAGATTCCCAAGTTGCGTTAATAATCCTCTGACCAAACAGCTCTAGCGTGTTTTCCAACAGGTTGCGGCCCGGGCTGCGACGTTTCAGGAAAAGGATGCGTAACATGCCGCTCAAGGCTGGGATTACAGAAAGATTTTCTCGCAAACAGATTCACGGGATCATCTATGGGCCACAGATGCTGGCCTTTGTTCCGGCAATTATGCTGGGCGCATTCTGGCTAGGGGGCGAAGCGGCGCTTTTGGTGGCCGCGCTGATATTCCCGGCAGTGATCGCGGCAATAGGCGTCCCGGATCCGCAATCGGACAATGGCAAACACCCCGGATCAAATCCGTTGGTTTCGGCGGGCAGAAACGGACACAGCGCCGGAGTCGGCCAGCGGGAAATCATTGAAACCGCGCTGGATGTCGTGCTGCAAAACCGCCCCAAAACCGGGCAAACCACCGCCGCTATTGTGCTGGAGCTGGATGACTATACCGCGCTGGTGGGCCGGCTGGGGCATAAGGCATGTGATGATATTTTGCAGAAAAGCCACGAACGGCTTTGCGGGACTTTGCGTGAAAACGACACGGTTTGCCGACTGGATGGGGCAATTTTTGCCATCGCTCTGGGTCCCGTGCGCCGGGCCGATCTGGAAAGCCTGATCCAGATATCCTCGCGCCTGCAAGCCGCGATTTCAGAACCGATCAGCCTGAATGCAACCACGGTTTATATTTCAGCTTCGGTCGGGTTCTGCCTGGGCAGCCGCAGCCCCGAGGCCAGCGGCTCGGCCATGTTGGAGGCCGCCGAGCTGGCGCTGGAAGAGGCGCAGCTGAATGGCCCGGCGGCGCTGCGGGCATATTCTGGCGAGATGCAGCAAAAGGCGCAGAAAAAACATGCGTTGATCAAAGAAGTCAGCGCGGCATTGGAAGAGGGGCAGATCGTGCCTTGGTTTCAGCCGCAGATTTCGACGGATACCGGACAGGTCACTGGCTTCGAAGCACTGGCGCGTTGGCAGCATCCGCAGCATGGGATGGTGTCGCCCGGTGATTTTCTGCCCGCCATTGAGCAGGCCGGGCTGTCAGAGCGGCTGAGCGAGATCATCCTGTATCATTCCCTCAAAGCATTGACGAAATGGGAAAAGGATGGGTTCTTTGTGCCGCAAGTCGGGGTGAATTTTTCCAGCGCCGAGCTGCGCAACCCCAATCTGGTTGATAAAATCCGCTGGGAGCTGGACCGCTTTGATCTGGCCCCACAGCGGCTGGCGGTCGAAATTCTGGAAACCGTTGTGACCAAGACCGATGACGACATCATCACCCGCAACATCGCCAATCTGGCCAAGCTGGGCTGCGCGATTGATCTGGATGATTTCGGCACCGGCCATGCTTCGATTTCCAATATCCGCCGTTTTGCGGTGGGACGAATCAAGATTGATCGTTCTTTCGTGATGAAGGTCGACACCGACCCGGAACAGCAACGGATGGTCTCGGCCATTCTGACCATGGCCGAGCAGTTGGACATCGAAACCCTGGGCGAAGGGGTCGAAACCGTGGGCGAACATGCCATGCTGGCGCAGCTGGGTTGTGGCCATATTCAGGGCTTTGGCCTGTCCCGCCCCTTGCCGTTTGATCAGACCATCGACTGGATGGCGCAGCATAATGAAAAGCTGGCCCGCACGCCGAAAATCGGGGACTGTTTTGAATGATGCCAATCTTACAACGATCATGCGCGTCATGGTCCCTGCCCGATGCTGATTTGCGTGAACACCGCTGCTGGCCACTTTCAGCGCAGCAGAGGCAGGTTTTTCCCTGCTTTGCCTTGAAAATCGGGAAAACTGCTTGACCTTTGCGCCCTTGGGCTGTTGAACCACTGAGACCAATTTCAGTGATGGGGTGTGTCCAAATGGACGATCAGAACAAGAACCTAATTCTGGCAATCGTATTGAGCGGCATCGTGATGCTGGTCTGGAGCGCTTGGTTCCAACCGCCACCACCCGCTCCGATTGCGCAGAATACGGAAAATGCGGCGCAGAATACCGGGCAAAACACGGGAGCAACCGGCGTTGCCACCCCTCCGGCGGCCCCTGCCCCCGGCAACACCACTGCGGCACCGGTCCCGCCCGGTTCGCATCAGGAAAAGCTGAAATCCGCCGCCCGGATCAAAGTCGACACCGCCGAATTGCAGGGCTCGATCACCCTGCTGGGCGGGCGCATTGATGATCTGGCGCTCAAAAGCTATCGCGAAACTCTGGATAAAGATTCTGATCTGGTCACCCTGCTGTCTCCCTTTGGCTCGGACCACCCCTATTACGCGATTTTCGGCTGGGGCCGCGCCGGTGATCTGGAGGCAGATCAGGTGCCCGGTCCCAATACCTTGTGGACTCTGGAAAGCGGTGATGAGCTGACCGAAGCCACCCCGATCACCCTGCGCTGGGATAACAATATCGGCATGACTTTCCGCCGCACGATTTCGGTGGACGAACATTACATGTTCTCGGTGGCGCAATCGGTGGAAAATGGCTCGACCGGGGCGCATCATCTGTTCCCCTACGGCATCGTTGCCCGCTATGGCGAGCCGGATGTGACCGGGTTTTTCATCCTGCATGAAGGCGTGGTGCGCATGTCGGATGGCGAATTGGAAGAAACCAAATATTCGGACATGCCCGATTATGATTTCCTTAACACTGAAAATGCCAATGCCGAGCTGATCGAGGTTGAACAGAATGGCTGGGTCGGCTTTACCGATAAAAACTGGATGACCAGCCTTATCCCGGATCCGGGCCAGAAATTCACCTCGGTGGCGAAATATATCAAGGGTGGTGACATTTACACCACCGAAGCCCGCCTGCCGGTGCAAACCGTTCAACCCGGCGCAACCGTCACCGTCAACACCCGGTTGTTCGCCGGGGCCAAGGAATGGGAAACCATCCGCGCCTATGAGCAAAAGAGCGGCATCCTCGGCTTTCTGGATTCGATCGACTGGGGCTGGTTCTTTTTCCTGACCAAGCCGATCTTCTGGCTGCTGCACACCCTGAATGGGTATATCGGCAATATGGGCTGGTCGATCATCGCCCTGACCATCATCATCAAGGCCGCACTTTTGCCGCTGGCCTATAAATCCTATGTCTCGATGGCCAAAATGAAGACCCTTCAACCCGAGATGGAGGCGCTAAAGGAACGCTGCGGCGACGACAAGCAAAAAATGCAAAAAGAAATGATGGCGCTTTACAAAAAGGAAAAGGTAAACCCCGCCGCCGGGTGTTTGCCGATCCTGCTGCAAATCCCGATCTTCTTTTCGCTCTATAAGGTGATCTTTGTCACGCTGGAGCTGCGCCATGCGCCGTTCATTGGCTGGCTGCACGACCTGTCGGCCCCGGATCCGACCTCGATCCTGAACCTGTTTGGCCTGCTGCCCTTTGCCGCGCCTGAACCCGGCTCGGTCATTGCGATCATCTCGCTGGGCGTGCTGCCGATCCTGCTGGGGATCTCGATGTGGCTGCAACAAAAGCTGAACCCCACCCCGACTGACCCAACACAGGCGATGATTATGGCCTGGATGCCTTGGGTGTTCATGTTTATGCTGGGCAGCTTTGCTTCGGGGCTGGTGCTGTACTGGATCACCAACAACACCATCACCTTTATCCAGCAATATGCGATCATGCGCTCGCAAGGTGCCAAACCGGATGTGTTCGGTAATATCAGAGCCGGATTCGCCCGCAAGAAAACCAAACCGAAGGCGAAAAAGTGACCGCGCGGCTGGCCCAGATCTGGCGCTACCCAATCAAAGCGCATGGGGCCGAGCCGCTGCAATCGGTGACGTTGAGCCCGGGGCAGACCATGCCCTGGGATCGGGCTTGGGCGGTGGTGCATGAGCGTTCCCGCGCCGATGGCTCGCATTGGGCCAATTGCGGCAATTTCAGCCGCGGGGCAAATCATCCGGCGCTGATGGCGATCACCTGCCAGCTGGATGAGGGCACCCAAACCCTTCGCTTCAGCCACCCCAACCGCCCCGACATCTCCTTGAATCCAGACAGCCAGAGCGATGATTTCATCAGCTGGTTGCAACCACTACTGCACCCGCGCGAAAAAGCCCCGGCGCGTATCGTGCGGGCGCAAAGCCGTGGCATGACCGACACAGATTTTGCCTCGATCAGCTTGAATAATCCGGCCAGCAATGCCGAGGTCGGAGAAAAGCTGGGGCAAGAGCTTTCGCCGCTGCGCTGGCGCGGCAATTTGTGGTTTGACGGGCTGGAGCCGTGGCAGGAAAATGAATGGCTGGGCAAAACGCTCAAGATCGGCGCGGTGCGCCTTGAGGTGATCGACCCGATTGGCCGCTGTCTGGCCACCACCGCCAACCCGAAAACCTGGAGGTTCTGCCATGACCATCTCATTTCCCATTGCCCCCGCGCCCGAGGCCGATGCCAAGGAACGCGGCCGCAAGCTGTTTGCCGGCAACACCGATTTTCTCAAAGGCGTGGTAGCGATGGACGGCTTGCCACAGGCAGATCGGTTGGAGGTCTGCTTTGCCGGGCGCTCCAATGTCGGAAAATCCACTCTGATCAATGCCTTAACCGGGCGCAAAGGGTTGGCGCGGGCTTCGAACACGCCCGGCCGCACGCAAGAGATCAACTATTTCACCACCCTGAACGGCCCCTATCTGGTCGACCTGCCCGGCTATGGCTATGCCAATGCGCCGGTCGCGGTGGTGGACAAATGGCAGCGGTTGCTGAAATCCTACCTGTCCGGCCGCCAGACCCTGCGCCGGGCCTTTGTGCTGATTGACGCCCGCCACGGGGTGAAAAAGGTGGATGAAGACATCCTGACCCTGCTGGATCGCGCTGCGGTAACGTTTCAGGTGGTGCTGACCAAAACCGACAAGATCAAGGACAAAGAGCGCGCCAAAGTGCTGGAACAGGTGCGCAAAGCGTTGGCCAAACACCCGGCAGCCTATCCCGAGCTGGTTCTGACTTCGTCGGAAAAGGGCGAAGGCATTGCCACTCTGCGCAGCATCATTGCCGATCTGGTTTAAAGCGTTATGCGAAAAACCTGAATCACTTAACGCTGCCTGAAATCAAGGATTTCAACGCGTTAAGTGATGCTCTGTGTTTCAGGTATTTCGTCAAACGCTATAGCTGCGGTTTGCTTGCACCTTACACATGCTGCGCCCCGTTCACCTCGATCTCGGTGCCGGAAATGTAAGAAGAGTCCTCGGAGCATAGAAAATAGATCGCCGCCGCCACCTCTTCGGGCTGACCCAAGCGGCGCAGGGGCAGTTGATCGACAATCTTGTCGGTGCCGGGGCTGAGGATCGCGGTCTCGACCTCGCCCGGGGCAATCGC
Source organism: Rhodobacterales bacterium (assembly GCA_002748285.1). Taxonomy (GTDB): domain Bacteria; phylum Pseudomonadota; class Alphaproteobacteria; order Rhodobacterales; family Rhodobacteraceae; genus Profundibacter. The sequence goes on along the minus strand of PDSA01000028.1, from coordinate 73,246 downwards.
ATTCACCCGCACCCCCATCGGCCCGAAATCATGCGCCATCTCCCGGGTCAACGCCGCCAGCGCCGCTTTCGACGTGGCATAGGCTGCCCCGGCAAAGGGATGCACCCGCGACCCGGCAATCGAGGTCACATTCACCACCGCGCCTTTGGCCGCCGCCAGCTCGCGCCGCAAGCCCCGCGCCAAAATCACCGGCGCGAAAAAGTTAACGTGGAACACTCGCCCCCAATCACGCAGATCGGTGTTGATGCTGGTCAGCCGCTCACCCTCGGGCCCTTTGGGCGACACCCCGGCATTGTTCACCAACGCATCCAGCCGGCCATTGAGGCGGGATCTGATCTCGTCCATCGCGGCCATGGTCTTTTCCGGGTCGGACAGATCAATCTGCACATGGTTCTCGGCCCCGCTGCCCCAGGGGCATTTGCTGGCAAAAGCGGTGCGGGAACAGGAAATCACCCGCCAGCCACGCGCATTGAAATACTGAACGGTGGCATGGCCGATGCCCCGGCTGGCCCCGGTCAGAAGCAAGGTTTTGCGATCCGGCTGATCCGTCATATTCGCCCCTTTTACAGCATGGCCCGATATTAGGCCTGCAGCGCAGAAATGACAATCCATTGCACCGCCGGACCTTGGCAGAGCCCCGGCAAATGGCTATCAACATTGCAAGCGAGGATCAAAGTGATGAAAAAACAAAACGCCATGCAGCAAGATTGGATCGCAACCGCCAAAACTCTGTCTGATGCCCTGCCTCTGTTGCAGCATTACAAAGGCACAACCATTGTGGTCAAGCTGGGCGGCCATGCGATGAGTAGCGATGCGGCGATGAACAGCTTTGCCCGCGATGTGGTGCTGATGCAGCAGGTCGGGGTCAACCCGGTGATCGTGCATGGCGGCGGGCCGATGATCAACCAGATGCTCGAGCGGCTGGGGGTGCAGTCGAGCTTTGTCGATGGCAAGCGGGTGACGGATGCGGCCACGCTGGAAGTGGTTGAGATGGTGCTGTCGGGCCGGGTGAACAAGCGCATCGTGCAGGCGATCAATGGCCAAGGCGGGCGGGCCGTGGGGCTGTCGGGAAAGGATGCCAATCTGATCACCTGCAAGCCGACCGACCCGGCGCTGGGGCTGGTGGGCACGCCGCATCGGCTGGATACGTCCGTGCTGCACACCCTGTTTGATGCCGACACCATCCCGGTGATTGCGCCGCTGGGGGCTGGCGAAAACGGCGAGACATTCAACATCAATGGTGACACCGCCGCCGGGGCGATCGCCGCCGCGCTCAAGGCGAATCGGCTGTTGTTGCTGACCGATGTCGAGGGCATCAAGAGCAAATCCGGCGATGTGCTGACCGAGCTTCTGCCCGCAGACATCAAGAGACTGATCCGTGACGGCACCATTGCCGGCGGTATGGTACCCAAGGCTGAAACTGCCAGACGTGCCATTAAAAACGGCGTGCGCGGGGTGGTGATCATGGATGGGCGTGCGCCCAATGCCTGTTTGCTCGAGCTTTACACCGAACATGGGGCGGGCACTCTGATCCGGCCGAAACGGATTTAGCCCCGCCGCGCTCAGATCGGCCCTTGCCCCGGTGAAACAACCTGTTTCGCGTGAAAGGCTTGCTCTGAGCGGCGCATCTGTGGCAGTTTGGGGAAATCCGTTTCTCTGAATTGGTTGCCTTTGACATCATGACCTTACGTTTAATCCTGACCCGACATGCGAAATCCAGCTGGGATGATCTGGCGCTGAGGGATCATGACCGCCCGCTCAACCCGCGCGGGCTCAAGGCGGCGGCGGCGATTGGCGGTTGGATCGGGGCGCATCATTATTGCCCGCAAGCGGTGTTTTCCTCGACCGCGCGGCGCACGGCGCAAACTTGGGAGGCGATTTCGCGCCATTGCCAGCAGGTGGATGAGGTTCAGTTTACATCGGCGCTGTATCTGGCCTCGCCCGAGCGGATGTTGAACATTCTGAAAGGGTGCCGGCAGGATAAGGTCTTGCTTTTGGGGCATAATCCGGGGATCGGGATGCTGGCACATGATCTGGTGGCGCGGGCTCCGGCGCATCCGAAGTTTGAGCAATACCCCACGGCGGCAACCACCGTGATAGATTTTGAGGCCGAAAGCTGGGCTGACATCACGCCGCAGAGCGGCCAAGTGGTGGATTTCGTGGTGCCGCGTGATCTGACGGATTAAGACCCCCAGCCTTTCATCTGAAAAACACCTGCATCATGCCGTATAAAGTCCAAAACGCCGGGCTGCGCCTGCCTGGGTAGGCGCTTAAGTGAGGCTTTGCAGCAATCGCGGTTCGTGAAAGGAGTCGCTACGTTGCAAGATGTTGATAGGCTGATTGCGCCTGCCGGGGGGCAGGCAGGCGCAGCCCGGCCTATCGGCCGGGCGGGGCAGTTTAAGCGGGCGCGGCTTTATGCATGAAACCCCAATCCGCACGGATCATCCCAAGGTCAAATCGTTTCGAGGGGCTATGCCCCCTGCCCTTTGCGCCGGCGGCGTTCTTCTTGGATCACTCCTTCGGGGAACTGGCTCATAAAACAACAACACACCCCTTCATCAATCATGGTGCGCGGGCCGTGCGGGTGGGCGATGTGGCGGTAAACCCCATGCGAATGGCCGTGGCTGTGGTCATGGTGATGATGGTGATGCCCGTTCCCGTGATCATGGTCGTGATCATGGCTGTGCCCATCGGGGTTTTCATCATCCAGAGGATCCTGGAATTCGGCATGGTGGTGATGCACTTCAACCTCACCCTTGGCCAGCCGCTGTTTGAACGATGCCATCAGATCGGTGGTTTCCGACAGTCGAGACTGGCGGGCCTCATGGATGCGCTCAACAAAGGTGTCAATGACGTGGTCCTGATCCTTGAGGTAGCCGGCCTTGAAAAACACCACCTCAGGGGTCGCCGCTGCCACCTTGTCGACATAACCATAAATCCGGTCGATCAGCCGCCCGGTAAACAGGAAATAAGGCGCGACCACCACTTTTTTGAACCCCAGCTTCAACGCCATTTCCAGCCCGCGCCCGACCGAAGGATAGGTAACGCCGGAATAGACGGTTTCGGCCCAGCCAAAGCCCATACTTTCGCTGACGATCCGGGTCAGGCGGGCGGCTTCGGCATTGGCCATTGTGTCGGACGTGCCGCGGCCGACCACCACCAGCATGGTGTCGTAAAGGTCTCCGTCATGGACATGATCCAGCCCCAGCGCTTGCAGAATGCGGGCCTCGAACGCCGCGATCATTTGCGGATGCAGCGCCAGCTCGCGGCCATATTTCACCGTTACCCCGGGGGTTTTATCCTGAAAGGTGGTCAGCACCGAAGGGATATCGTTTTTCGCATGGGTGGCAGCAAACAGCATCCCCGGCACGGCGATGATTTCGGTAACCCCGGCCTGCACCAGCTTGTTCAGCCCCATATGGATGTTCGGCGCCGAGTATTCCAGAAAACCATATTCAACCGGAATATCCGGGAAACGCTGCCGGATGCCTTTGGCCAGCAGGCCGAATTCCTGCTCGGCGGCTTTGGAGCGGCTCCCATGGCCGCAGATCATGATTCCCAGCTTTGACATAGGGGGCTCCTGTTGATTGAGGTCGGCTCTAACTGCATGATTTATGCGGCAATGTGAAGGGGGCAGAGCCAAGCGCAACACAGCGCATCCGCCAGCCAATATCATCCGCTATTGTCAGAAGTGGTCGGGACGGCAAGATTCGAACTTGCGACCTACGGTACCCAAAACCGTCGCGCTACCAGGCTGCGCTACGCCCCGAACTGAGGCTTCTATTATATAGACCGGCGGGCAATGAAAACCCCTAGAATGCGCCAAATCCATTCTTTTTTGTCACAGGGGCCGCAAGCCGTGGATTATCAGCAGGGCCAGAGGGCAATTTGTGGATCAAGCGCCGGGTGACGCAGCTCGGAACCCACGCTGATTCCCAAGGCCCGCGCCAGACCGCCATTGATTTCGAGAATCAGCGCCACCTGATCGCCGCCCTCAATCACGGTTTTATCCAGAGGGCGGGCATTGTGTTTGATCCGCGTCACCTGCCCGCGGATATCGACAAACAGCATATCCAGCGGGATCAGGGTGTTCTCCATCCAGAACTTGGCCGGGCGCGGCGTGTCATAAACAAACAGCATCCCGGCACTTGCGGGCAGTTTTTTGCGAAACATCAGACCTTTGGCCTGTTTTTGCGGCGTATCGGCCAGCTCGACCGTGAAATGCGCCTGCCCCCAACCGCCGCGCAGATCAACCGAATCCGGCCGGCAGCCCGCAGCCCAGAGCGGACCAGCGGCCAACACGCCCAATATCAGTGCCCAAAACGCCCGGCGGAGCCTCATTGTCCGCCCTGAAACGACGCATCCCAAGGCAAAACCTGCGCCGCCATCAAGCCGCGCTGGCCATGCACGATGCGCACACAAATCGCCTCGCCGGGCTGCAACCCGGCCAGCCCGGAACGGCGCAGCACTTCGACATGCACGAACACATCCTCGGCGCTGCCAAACACATTGACAAAGCCAAACCCCTTGCCCTTGTCAAACCACTTGACCCGGGCGGGCTGGATCTCGCCCACCTCTTGCGGGTCAAACTCCTGAAAATCGCTCTGCTGCGCATCATGCACCGTTGCTGGCGGCGAAATCGACAGGATCTGGCTGGTCTGCAAACCGCGCTCATTTTCCTGCACCAGAATATCAACCACCGCCTGATCGGCAATCGAGCTTTGCCCAAAATTGCGCAGCACATTGATATGCAGCAGGATGTCGGGCCCCCCATCATCGGCCAACACAAAGCCAAACCCCTTGCCGGGATCAAACCACTTCACCACTCCGGTGACCCGCTTTTGCTGTCCGTTCTCTTGATTCATTTTTTTGCTCTTAATATTTATTTGTTCATTCTACAGTCCAACTGCCGGATTACCAGATACAGAGGCTTCATTGCATGGCCATGCGCGCATTGAAAATCGAATCTAATCAACAGATTAATTACTAATTAAGGATTTAGACGCTGCACTGTCCACCCCCCGGATGCGTCCGTGCGTCTCCATTGAAAGCGGTCATGCAACCGGAACGGGCCATCGGCCCAGAACTCAATCTCCCTAGGGATGATCCGAAAGCCACCCCAGAAATCCGGCCGCGCCGGGTTGGCCCCGTGCTGGGCGGTAATGCGGGCAACCTTGGCCATCAGGGCGGCTTTGGATTCGAGCGGCTGCGACTGGTGCGAGGCCCAAGCCCCAAGCCGGCTTTTCAGGGATCGGCTGGCGAAATAGACATCCGCCTGCACCGGATCGACCTTTTCAACCGGCCCCCGCACCCTGATCTGACGGCGCAGTGATTTCCAATGCATCACACAGGCGGCTTGGGCGTTATTTTCCAGCTCCTGCCCCTTGGCGCTGTGGAAATTGGTGTAAAACACAAAGCCATCCGGTTCGATTTCCTTGAGCAGAACCATGCGCACATTGGGAAGCCCCTGCGAATCAACCGTGGCCAGTGCAATGGCGTTGGGATCGTTGACTTCGGTTTTTTCGGCCTCTTTCAGCCATTTCTGCGCCAGTTCAAACGGATCATCGCCTGCAAATTTCCCCGAGCGTTTTGTCATCTCAATCCCCTAAATTCAAAGGCCAGACCCATCGGGCGCGACCATCCGGCAACCTAAACGAAAGTTCCCCCCACGCCACCACACGGGCTTGCCGCCCCGCCTGCAATAGCCTAAAGATAACCTCTATACAGAAATGGGTGGAAGGCCAAAAATGTCAACAGGATTACTTCAAGGAAAACGCGGCCTGATCATGGGGCTGGCAAATGACAAATCCATCGCCTGGGGCATCGCCAAAGCGTGTGCCGAGGCCGGGGCTGAGCTGGCCTTTTCCTATATGGGCGAAGCGTTCAAAAAGCGGGTGATGCCGCTGGCGGCGCAGCTGGGCACGGATAAGCTGTATGATTGCGATGCCAGCGACCCGGCGGCGCTGGATGCGATGTTTGCTGATCTGGAACAGGATTGGGGCACGCTGGATTTCGTTGTTCACGCCATCGGCTTTTCGGATAAGACCGAATTGCGCGGGCGTTATGTTGAAACCTCGCCGGAAAATTTCCGCATGACGATGGATGTTTCGGTTTACACCTTCACCGCCGTGGCGCAGCGGGCGGAAAAGCTGATGAAAAACGGCGGCTCGATGCTGACGCTGACCTATTACGGGGCCGAGCAGGTGATGCCGCATTACAACGTCATGGGTGTGGCCAAGGCTGCGTTGGAAGCGTCGGTGAAATATCTGGCCGAAGATCTGGGCAAGGACAACATCCGTGTTAACGCAATTTCCGCCGGGCCGATCAAGACTCTGGCCGCTTCGGGCATTGGCGATTTCCGCTATATCCTGAAATGGAACGAGCTGAACTCGCCGCTGCGGCGCAATGTGACGCAGGAAGAGGTGGGCAAGAGCGCGCTTTACCTGCTCAGCGATCTGGGCTCGGGCGTGACCGGCGAAAACCTGCATGTGGATGCCGGCTATCATGTGGTCGGGATGAAGGCGGTGGATGCGCCGGATATCGACGCGGTCACCGGACGCAAATAGCCCCTGTTCGCGACACAGCTTTAAACTCAGCCAAATGAGGATGCCATGACCAATCGACTTCCGCATGAAAAAGGGTTCCACATCAGTTGGGATCAAATCCACCGCGACAGCCGCGCGCTGGCATGGCGGTTGGATGGCAAAGGGCCGCTGGATGGGGCGTGGAAAGCGATTGTGGCGATCACCCGGGGCGGCATGGCTCCGGCGATGATCGTGGCGCGGGAATTGGATATCCGCACGGTGGATACGATCTCGATCAAATCCTACAACCATCAAAAGCAATCCGATGCCGTGGTGCTCAAAGCCCCCAGTGATGAGATCATGGGCGATGGCAGCGGCATTCTGGTGATTGATGATCTGGTGGATACGGGGAAAACGCTGGAAGTGGTCAAACGGCTTTACCCCAAGGCGCATATCGCCACGGTTTACGCCAAGCCCAAGGGGCGGCCGATGGTCGAGACCTTTATCACCGCGGTGTCGCAGGATACTTGGATCTTTTTCCCATGGGATATGGCGCTGCAATATGTCGAGCCTTATCGGGAAAATAATTAGGCTGGGGTAATGTCCCCGGCAACCAGAAGCGGCAAGCTTCTGAAATAACCAAAGCAACAGCTCCGACTTTCCCCGCCCGGCGGCACCGCCGGGCTGTGTCGCATCACCATTCGCCCTCGTTTTTTTTGGTAAGTCTACCCATAAAAAAAGCCCCAACCACACCGGGTCGGGGCTGATATTCTGACGGTGCTTGGCCGCGATCAGTCCCGCAGCACCCAATTCGCATCACGTTTTTCAAAAAACGCCGCCAGCCCCTCTTTGATCTCATCACTTTCCCAGCGATCCACCAAAGAGGCCACCGTCATGTCGATCACCTTATCATCAATCACCGGCCCCAAAGCGCGGGCCAGAGCCTTGGAATCGGCCACCGCCCCCGGCGCACAGCGCAGATAGGGGCGGATTTCGGCCTCGACCGCTTCATCCAGATCATCAGGCTCGACAACCTTGGCCAGCAGGTTCAGCGTCACCGCCTCCTCGGCCTCAAACAGCCGCGAAGACATGAACACGCGCCGCGCCTTGTCCTCGCCCATCCGCGCCAGAACATAGGGCGAGATCGTGGCCGGGATCACCCCCAGCTTGGTTTCGGTCAGGCCAAAGCGCGCGCCCCTGATGCCAATCGCCACATCACACACGCTGAGCATCCCCACACCGCCGCCATAAGCCTGCCCGTTGATGCGTCCGATCAGCGGCTTGGGCAGGGTGTTGAGCGCTTGTAGCATGGTGGCCAGCTTGCGGGCTTCGGCGTTGCGGGTGTCGTGATCGGCATTCATCGCCATCTGCATCCAACCCAGATCGCCCCCCGCGCAGAAGCTCTTGCCGCTGCCGGTCAGCACCACCACCCGCACCGCCGGGTCATTGCCCAGACGATCAGCCGCCTCGGTCAGCCCGGCGATGGTGTCGGGCGACAGAATGTTGTGTTTTTCCGGGTTGTTGATCAGCAGCCGGGCCACGCCGCGCTGATCCATGGTGATTTCAACTGTGTCTGACATATCAACCTCGCATTTTCCGTGCCATTTCAGCGGCTTGCGCCAGTGTTTCGCTGCAAAGCCCGGTGTCGTATCCCAGCGCGGTGACATGTTCCTGCACCGCTTCGGTGGCGACATTGCCCGCCGCCCCAGGCGCAAACGGGCACCCGCCCAGCCCGCCAACGGCTGCGTCAAACACCCGCACTCCCAGCGCAAGGGCTGCGTCGATATTGTCCAGCGCGTGGCCGTTGGTGTTGTGGAAATGCCCGGCCAGCCGGTGGGCGGGGACCTCTTTGAGCACCGCCAGCAGCATACGCGCCACCGTATCCGGCGTGCCATGGCCCAGCGTATCGCCCAGCGAAATCTCGTAACAGCCAGCGGCGAACAGATCGGCCGCCACCTTGGCCACGGCCTCGGGGGCCACTGCACCGTCATAGGGGCAATCGGTGACGCAGGACACATAGCCGCGCACCGGGATGTCATTGTGGCGGGCCGCTTTCAGAATCGGAGCGAAACGCTCGAAACTTTCAGCAATCGAGCAGTTGATGTTCTTTTGGCTGAACCCTTCGGAAGCCGAAGCAAAAATCGCGATTTCATCGACTTCGGCGGCCATTGCGGCCTCATAACCCTGCATGTTGGGGGTGAGTGCTGCATAAGACACCCCATCGCATTTCAGAATACCGCGCATCACCTCGGTGGCATCGGCCATTTGCGGCACCCGTTTGGGCGACACGAAGGACGTTACCTCGATATGGCGAAACCCGGCCTCTGACAGCTTGTCCACCAGCGCGATTTTCTCCGCGGTGGGAATTGGGCGGGACTCGTTTTGCAAGCCATCGCGCGGGCCCACTTCGAAAATTTCTACCTGTTCAGTCATGGCTTAACCTCGTAAAATTCTTGTTGATAGAGCAGCCCCGAACCGGGTGCCGGCAGTGATTTTTCAAACCCCGGACGGGCGGTGATGCGGGCATACCAGCGGCTGAGCGCCGGATAAGGGGCAGTGTGGGTGAAATGGCGGCCCATGTAAACCGCCTGACCCAGCGAAATATCCGCTGCGCTAAAGCCGCTGTCCAGCAGATAATCGCGCCCGCTCAGCGCGTTTTCCAGCACCTCATAGCATTTGCCCAGCCGCGCGGCCTCAAGCTTCATCACGGTGGGGCTGCGCATGGAATCATCATAGAGCGCGATATGCTGCTGGGTCAGGGCTGCGCAATGCTGGCTGAGGGTTTCGCTGAAATGCAGCCAGATCAGCCAGTCGGCCCAATCGGCATCATCCGCCACGCGCCCCAGACCGGACTCGGGAAATCTGGCGCAGAGCACCTGCGTGATCGCACCGCTTTCAAATAACGCTTTGCCGTCCAGCTCCAGCGCCGGAATCCGCCCGGCGGGGCTGAGCGCCAGAAATTCGGCGCTGCGCAGATTCTTGCCAAAGCCGTGCTCAATCAGCTCAAATTCCACACCCAGCTCGTGCAGCAGCCACAGGACGCGCATCGAGCGGCTCTGGGGGCAGTGGTGCAAAGTGATCGGCATGGCGTTGGCGGTTCCTGCGATCGGCAAGCTAAGCCTGTTCTTCCTGCAACTGGATCAGCGGCGCGCCGGCCTCGACCTGATCGCCCTCGGCCACCAAAACCTCGGCCACCTCGCCATCGCGGGCCGCCAGCAGGGCGTGTTCCATTTTCATCGCCTCCAGAATCGCCAGCCGGTCACCTTTGGCCACCACCTGCCCCGGTTTGGCAAACACCGCCTTGACCGAGCCGGGCATCGGCGCTTCGATCAGATTGCCGTCGCCGGCATGGCTGGCATCGCTTTGCAGAGGGTCGATGACTTCAAAATGGAAACCGTGATTGGCAAACACGCTGACATGGCCCTCAAGCGCCAGCACATTGGCGACCACCACTTCGTCATCCACCTGCCATTGATCCTCATGCACCACATGCAGCACTTGGTCGTTCAGAGAAACGTCAAAGCGCCCTGCCCCCAGCGTGGCGATTTTGGCGCTGATGTCGTCCTCGCCATGGCGCAGCTGCACAGTTTGCAGCAGAGGTTGCCACAGGGCAAAGCCGCTGGCATCGCTCTGATGCAGCCCGACCGCACCCAAGGCTGCCAGTGCAATCAGCGCATTGGTCAGCTGCGGTTCCTGCACAAGATTGTCCAGATCGCGGGCGATCAGATCGGTATCGACCTGCCCGGCGGCAAAGCCCTGATGCAGCGCCAAAGCCCGCAGGAACGCCAGATTGGTCACCGAGCCCGCGACTTCGGTCTGCCCCAGCACTTGCACCAGCCGGGCCAGCGCATGTTCCCGGGTGCGACCATGCACGGTCAGCTTGGCGATCATCGGATCATAAAACGGCGAAATCTGATCGCCACTGCGCACGCCACTATCGGCACGGGCGGCGGCGGGGAAGCTCAGATGCGTCAGCGTGCCGGTGGCGGGCAGGAAACCGGCGGGGACGTCCTCAGCATAGAGGCGGGCCTCAAAGGAATGGCCGTCAATCGAGAGCTGATCCTGCGTGGCGGGCAGCGGCTGGCCCGAGGCCACATGAAGCTGCCATTCCACCAGATCAACGCCGGTGATCGCTTCGGTTACGGGGTGTTCGACCTGAAGGCGGGTGTTCATTTCCATAAACCAGAACCCATCCTCGCGCAGCCCGTCCGAGCCATCGACGATAAATTCAATCGTCCCGGCCCCGGCATAGCCGATGGCTTCGGCGGCCTTGACCGCGGCAGCACCCATGGCGGCGCGGACCTTGTCGCTCATCCCCGGGGCGGGGGCTTCTTCGATCACCTTTTGGTGGCGGCGCTGCAGGGAACAATCGCGCTCGAACAAATGCACCGCATGTTTGCCATCGCCAAACACCTGCACCTCGATATGGCGCGGCTTGCGGATGTATTTTTCGATCAACACCACATCATTGCCAAACGCATTCAGCGCCTCGGCCTTGGCAGCGTCCAGCCCTTGCGGGAAATCGGCGGCATTTTCCACCAGCCGCATGCCCTTGCCGCCGCCGCCGGCCACGGCCTTGATCAACACCGGATAACCGATCTTTTCGGCCTCAGCCGCCAGATGCGCCGGGTCCTGATCCTCGCCATGATAGCCCGGCACCACCGGCACGCCGGCCTTCTGCATCAGCACCTTGGCGGCGTCTTTCAGCCCCATCGCCCGGATTGCCTCGGCCGAAGGGCCAATGAAGCGCAAGCCTGCCTGTTCGCATTGTTCAACAAAATCAGGGTTTTCCGACAAAAAGCCATAGCCCGGATGGATCGCCTGCGCCCCCTTGGCCAGAGCAGCGGCAATGATCACATCGCCGCGCAAATAGCTGTCTGCGGGGGCCGAGCCACCAATATGCACCGCTTCATCCGCCATCGCCACATGCTTGGCATTGGCATCGGCGTCGGAATAAACCGCCACCGTTCCCACCCCCAATTTGGCAGCAGTTTCCATAACACGACAGGCAATTTCACCGCGATTTGCGATCAGAATTTTTGTGAACATGGCAGTTCTGGCCCTTTTCTAGTTTGTCAGACGGCGGTGCCGCAGGCACCCTCCGAGCGCATCAGCGCGAGATATAGAGTGGCCCGGAACGGGCCGCAACTTGGTTGATCGGCTACATGCGGAACACGCCGAATTTGGTGTCTTCGATCGGGGCGTTCAGCGCCGCTTTCAGGCTCAGATACAGCACCTCACGGCTCTTGCGCGGATCAATCACCCCATCATCCCACAACCGGGCCGAAGCATAGAGCGGATGGCTCTGTTCCTGAAACATATCAATGGTGGGCTGCTTGAAGTCGGCCTCTTCCTGTTCCGACCACTGCCCGCCCTGACGCTCAATCGCATCGCGTTTCACAGTTGCCAGCACCCCGGCAGCCTGTTCGCCGCCCATCACCGAAATACGCGAATTGGGCCAGGACCACATGAAGCGTGGCTGATAAGCCCGCCCGGCCATGCCATAATTGCCCGCGCCAAAGCTGCCGCCAATCACCATCGTCACCTTGGGCACGCTGGTGGTGGCCACCGCAGTGACCAGCTTGGCCCCATGGCGGGCGATGCCTTCATTTTCATATTTGCGCCCGACCATAAAGCCGGTGATGTTCTGCAAAAACACAATCGGGGTTTTGCGCTGGCTGCACAACTCGACAAAATGCGCGCCCTTCTGGGCGGCTTCGGAAAACAGCACCCCATTATTGGCGATAATCCCCACCGGCAGCCCCTTGATATGGGCAAATCCGGTCACCAAGGTTTCCCCAAACCGGGCCTTGAACTCATCAAAATCACTGCCATCGACAATGCGGGCAATCACTTCGCGAATGTCATAAGGGGTGCGCAGATCGTCCGGCACCACCGAAAGCAGCTCTTCGGGGTCATAGGCCGGTTCTTTGGCCGCGACCGGTGTCACATCCGGGTTGCCCTCCTCGGGCCGGTTCAGATTAGCCACCGCCTGACGTGCCAGCGCCAGCGCGTGGGCATCATCATCAGCCAGATAATCGGCCACGCCCGAAAGCCGGGTATGCACATCACCGCCGCCCAGATCCTCAGCCGAGACCACTTCGCCTGTCGCAGCCTTGACCAGAGGCGGCCCGGCCAGAAAGATCGTGCCCTGTTCTTTGACAATGATCGAGACATCCGACATCGCCGGCACATAAGCCCCCCCGGCGGTGCAAGACCCCATCACCACCGCGATTTGCGCAATGCCGTTGGCGCTCATCTGCGCCTGATTGTAAAAGATGCGGCCGAAATGATCCCGATCCGGGAACACTTCGTCCTGATTGGGCAGGTTCGCGCCGCCGCTATCCACCAGATAGACACAGGGCAAATGGCACTCGGCGGCGATTTCCTGCGCCCGCAAATGCTTTTTCACCGTCATCGGGTAATAGGTGCCGCCTTTGACCGTGGCGTCATTGCAGACCACCATCACATCGCGGCCATGCACCTGCCCGATCCCGGCAATCACTCCGGCACAGGGCGCGGCCCCGTCATAGAGCCCATGCGCCGCCGTGGCTCCGATTTCCAGAAACGGGCTGCCCGGGTCCAACAGATTGGCCACCCGTTCGCGCGGTAGCATTTTGCCCCGCGACAGGTGACGTTCACGCGAGCGCTCGCCGCCACCGGCGGCGGCCTTTGCAGCTGCTTGCTGAATGGTGTCGAGGGCTTCCAGATGCCCCGCGCGATTTGCTTTCCAAGCGTCCGAGCCGGGCATGGCCTGGGATTTCAGTTTCATTGGAATGTCTCCCGAATAGAAATGAGGTCTACGGTCCGTCCTGCGGTCATCGACGACAGGCAACTCACCTTCGCGATCTTGCGCATCGAACCTTCCCCCCAGAGAATATCATCAAAAGCGCAGCTGGCATCACGATAGGTGAGCCAAGCCCGTTGCGCCGCACGCAGCCGCTCTTCGCGTTGTGCCAGCTCGGGCCTTGCGGCGCGATCCGCGCTGTCCTGTTCGCGCATCATGCGCATGGTCACACGGTATTCCGCGTTCAGCTTTTCGTCCCAAAACAGGGTTTCGGCATGGATACAGGCGACCATGCCATGGGTCGAACTGCCATCCGGCTCCTGCTCCATACAGGGCGCGGCCAGTCGGCTCTGACAAGCCAGCACCGCCTGAGACTCCGACGCCTGCTGATAGCAAGCGTCGATAGCGCCACGGTATCTGACCAGCAGGTCATCCTCGGCAACGGCCGGCGTGGCCAGAAAAGCTAGACAGGCCAGTGCCCTCACTTCATCGCACCCATCAGCTCGCGACCGATCAGCATCCGGCGGATCTCGCTGGTGCCGGCGCCGATTTCCATCAGCTTGGCATCGCGCATCAGACGGCTGACGGTGCTTTCATTCATATAGCCGGTGCCGCCCATCGCCTGAACCGCCTGATGCGCCTGCACCATGGCTTGCTCGGAAGCATACAGCACACAGGCGGCCGCATCCTGACGCGTGACTTCGCCGCGATCACAGGCTTTGGCCACTTCATAGGTATAAGCCCGGGCCGAGTTCATCGCCGTATACATATCCGCCACCTTGGCCTGCATCAGCTGGAATTCCCCGATCGGTTTGCCAAACTGCTTGCGCTCGGCGATGTAAGGCATGACCTCATCCATACAGCCGGCCATGATGCCAGTGCCAATGCCCGACAGCACCACCCGTTCAAAATCAAGACCAGACATCAGCACAGCCACGCCGCGCCCCTCTTCGCCCAGCACGTTTTCAAACGGCACTTCAACATTGTCGAAAATCAGCTCGGCCGTGTTGGAGCCGCGCATACCCAGCTTGTCAAAATGCGGGCTGGTCGAAAAGCCGGGCGTGTCGGTTTCCACGATAAAGGCGGTGATGCCACGCGGGCCGGCCTCCATATCGGTTTTGGCATAGACAACAACCGTGTGGGCATCCGGGCCGTTGGTGATCCAGAATTTGGTGCCGTTCAGCAAATAATAGCCGTTTTTCTTTTCCGCCTTCAGCTTCATGCCTACCACATCCGAGCCCGCCCCGGCCTCGGACATCGCCAAAGCGCCAACATGCTCACCGGTGATCAGCTTGGGCAGGTATTTCTGCTTTTGCTCTTCGGTGGCGTTGCGTTTGATCTGGTTGACGCACAGATTGGAATGCGCACCATAAGACAGGCTGATGCTGGCCGAAGCGCGGGCGATTTCTTCGATCACCACCACATGCGCCAGATAAGACATATCGGCCCCGCCATATTCTTCGCTGACCGTGACCCCCAGCAGGCCCAGCTCGCCCATTTCGCGCCAAAGCTCATTGGGGAATTCATTGGTCTGGTCGACCTCGGCGGCGATCGGTTGAATGCGGTCCTGAACCCAGCGGCGCACCATATCGCGCAGGGCGTTGACGTCTTCTCCCAGATCGAAATTCATTACGGCATTAAACATGGCTTGCTCCGGCTAATTTTATTGAACGGTTGTTCAGTTAACTAGAGCCAACGGCGATTCGGGTCAATAACCTTGCAAATATGGGGTGTGAGGGGGCTGAGCGCTCAGGAGCAAAAACCCCTGTGAATGGGTGCGCCCCCCTTCACTGCGCAGCCCGGCATTTTTGCCTCATAGGGAGCGATACAGAGGTCTTGTCCGTGGCAATAATGCGCCACCCGCCCGCCATATCCGCCCAGACATTGCCCAACGCCCGTCCGATAGATAACACTGCTGCAATGTCCACCCCTCCCCGCAGCCTCTACCCCACAAACCCAACCCGACAAGCCGGGCTGTGGATGCTGGGCGCGATCCTGTCGTTTTCCTCGATGGCCGTGGCCGGACGGGAGGCCGGGCGCAGCCTGCCCACCATCGAGCTGCTGCTCTACCGTTCCCTGATCGGTATTGTGATTGTGCTGCTGGTGGCGGGACTGGCCGGAACCCTGAACCAGATCAACCGGCAGCATTTCAAACTGCATGTGCTGCGCAATGTCTTTCATTTCAGCGGCCAGACCATGTGGTATTTCGCCATTACCATTATCCCGCTGGCACAGGTCTTTGCCTTTGAATTCACCTCGCCGCTCTGGGTCATTGCGCTGTCACCGCTTTTGCTGGGTGAAAGGCTGACCCCGCGCCGCGTGCTTGCCGGGCTGTTGGGCTTTGTCGGCATCCTGATCATCGCCCGGCCCGGCGCCAGCACGCTGAATATCGGCATCCTCGCCGCTGCGGCCTCGGCCATTGGCTTTGCTGCCACGGCGATTTTCACCAAGCAGCTGACCACCAAGGCCAGCCTGACCTGCATCCTGTTCTGGCTGGTGCTGCTGCAAGCCCTGTTTGCGCTGATCCTGGCAGCGGCGGATGGGCATATCGCCCTGCCCGCCCCCGCCATCTGGCCTTGGCTGGGGCTGATCGGCATTGCCGGGCTCAGCTCGCATTTCTGCCTGACCAAAGCGCTGTCGATTGCGCCCGCCAGCACGGTAATGCCGTTTGATTTTGCCCGCCTGCCGCTGATCGCCATTGTCGGAATGCTGTTTTATGACGAGCCGCTGGATCTGTTCACCCTGCTGGGCGCGGCGGTGATTTTTACCGCAAACAGCCTGAATTTGCGCCGTTCTGCGCCCTGAGGGGGGCACTTCATGGATTGACTGCGCCGCAATTCGCTGTGTAGCCTTGTAAAAAACAAAAAAGACGGGGAAGTCCAACATGAAACATCTGACATATCCAATCGCGCTGTGCCTTGCACTGAGCGCCAGCACCGCACTGGCCGGAGGGAACGAACGTTCGACCCAATCGGCGATGGTGCTGTTCGAGCCGGGCAACTATGCCGAACTGAGCTTTACCAGTGTCTCGCCCAACGTCAGCGGCACCGGGGCCGGCACGGTGCCCAATCCGGCGCAACCCACGCCGGGGCAGGACTCGGGCAATATGGCCGAAAGCCACAGCCAGATGGGGCTGTCTTATAAACACCAGTTCAATGAGCGCCTCTCGGCCGCGCTGATCTATGAGATGCCCTTTGGCGCAGATATTCATTATCCGGCCGGCACCACCTATTTCAACCGCGGCGCACAGGCCGATCTGAACATCCACTCGCTGACCGGCTTGCTGAAATACACCACGCCGTCCAATTTCAGCATCTTTGGCGGGCTGCGCTATCAGACCATGGATGCCACCGCACGGGTGCCGATTGTCAGCAATTACGGTATTGTCACCAGCAAGGATTCCGGGCTGGGCCATGTTCTGGGCGTGGCCTATGAAAAACCCGAAATCGCGCTGCGGGTGGCGCTGACCTATAATTCGCAAATCGACCATACGGTGCAGGCCACAGAAACCACGGTAGCGATGGGCACAACCATCACGCCCGAATCCTTTTACACCCCGGAATCGGTCAATCTGGAGTTCCAAAGTGGCATCGCCAAAGACACGCTGCTGTTTGGCTCGATCCGTTGGGTGGGCTGGTCGAAATTCGATCTGTCGCCCCAGCAATATGTGATCGCGACCGGGATTCCGATCGTGTCTTATGCCGATGACACGGTGACCTATAATCTGGGCCTTGGGCGCAAATTCAATGAAAACTGGTCCGGGGCGGTGACGCTGGGCTATGAGAAATCCAATGGCGGGTTCTCGGCCAATCTGGGGCCGGTGGATGGCAACTGGTCCATTGGGCTGGGGGGCTCTTATAAAAAGGGTAATGTGAAAATCAGCGCCGGCGTGAAATATATACATCTGGGCGATGCCCAGACCACGCTGGCCGGCGGCTTGCCGGCGTCAGACTTTACCAACAACCACGCCGTCGCGGCTGGGCTCAAGATCGGCTATCATTTCTGAGCCCGTTTGCGAAAAACACAACCGCCCCGCCCCGATCCGGCGGGGCTTTTTGTTTGACCCGGCGTGGCGCACTGGCTACCAAAGGCATGAACAATCAAAGGCTTGCACGATGATCTACACCTCCGCCGCCCAATGGGAGAACGCCCCCCATAAACGCATCGCCCTGTTTGGCATGTCGGGGCTGGGCAAGACCTATCTGGCCAATATGCTACGCGCCACCGGCGAGTGGTTTCACTATAGCGTCGATTACCGCATCGGCACCCGCTATATGGGCGAATTTATCGTCGATAATTTCAAACGCGAAGCGATCAAGAACCCGTTTCTGGCCCAGCTGCTGCGCAGTGACAGCATTGATATTTCCTCAAACATCCGGTTTGAAAACCTCACCCCGCTGTCAACCTATCTGGGCAAACCCGGCGATCCGGCCAAGGGCGGGCTGAGCTTTGACGAATATATGCGCCGTCAGGCCCAGCACCGCGATGCGGAAATTAGCGCCCTGCTGGAGAGCGGCACTTTCATTAAGCGGGCCGGGGATATTTACGACTATCCGCATTTCATCTGCGATACCGGGGGCTCGATCTGCGAAGTGGTGGACCCGTTTGATGACAATGACCCGGTGCTGCGCCATATGTCTGAGCATTTGCTGCTGGTGTGGATCAAGGGCTCGGCCGAGCATACCGAGCAGCTGAAACAGCGCTTTGATAAAAACCCCAAGCCGATGTATTACCCCGAGGGCATCATGCGCGATATGTGGGCGCGTTATCTGAGGGAAACCGGGCAAGCGCCCGAGCATGTTGACCCGGATGCGTTTATCCGCTGGGGCTATGCTCAGGCGCTGGATCACCGCCAGCCGCGCTATCAGGCGATGGCTGATCGCTGGGGGGTGACGATTGCCGCCGCCGATGTGGCCAAAATCACATCAGCAACGCAGTTCAACGCCTTGATTTCGCAAGCAATTTCACAAAAACATCAGGACTAGCCATGCCGATCAGACTACCCTCTAACCTGCCCGCTTTCAAAACGCTGTCCGATGAAGGCGTGATGCTGATGACCCACAGCCATGCGGATCGTCAGGATATCCGGCCGCTGAAAATCGGGCTGCTGAATTTGATGCCGCAGAAAATCCAGACCGAAACCCAGTTCGCCCGGCTGATCGGGGCCACGCCGTTGCAGTTGGAGCTGACCCTGATCCGCATGTCGGAACATAAAAGCAAGACCACTTCTGCCTCGCATATGGGTGAGTTTTACCTGCCGTTCAAAGAGGTCCGGGATCAGAAATTTGACGGGCTGATCATCACCGGCGCCCCGATTGAGCATCTGGCCTTTGAGGATGTCACCTATTGGGATGAGCTGCGCCAGATTTTTGACTGGACCCAGAGCAATGTCCACGCCACGTTTGGCGTGTGCTGGGGCGGGATGGCGATGATCAACCATTTCCACGGGGTGCAAAAGCATCTGCTGGACCATAAGGCATTTGGGTGTTTTCGCCATCAGAATTTGAAGCCGACTTCGCCGTTTTTACGTGGGTTTTCAGATGTGTGCGTGATTCCGGTGTCGCGCTGGACCGAAATGCGTCAGGACGAAATCGACCGGGTGGCGGGGCTGGAAACCTTGCTGGGCAGTGATGAAGTCGGCCCCTGTCTGGTGCAGGATGACGCCCATCGGGCGCTGTATATTTTCAACCATTTTGAATATGATACGGCCACGTTGAAGGGCGAATATGATCGCGATGTTGCTGCGGGTAAGCCGATCAACGTGCCGCAGAATTACTACCCGAATGACGATGCCAGCCAACCGCCGGTGAACCGGTGGCGCAGCCATGGGCATTTGCTCTATACCAACTGGATCAGCGAAATCTACCAGACCACGCCATTTGATAGCGATCTGATCGGCTCGCAAATCACCGATTTACGGGGGTGACACGTCATACGGATAAATCCCTATATATCAGATAGATAAGGGTCTTAACTCATGTTGAAGCTCTTAAGGCTCCAACCTCAAGGCAAAGAGCAGCGCCCTGCCTGGGTAGGCGCAGCCCGGCGGTGCCGGGCAGGAAAGTGAGAACCTTCTCTTTAAGACGCATTCTGATTGAGGTTTCCATCACAACCCACTGTTCCTAAACCATAAAAACAAAAAAAGGCAGGGAAGCCCCTGCCTTTTTCGTAATCTTGTTGTAACCAGCTTAACGCTTGGAGAACTGGAAGCTCCGACGCGCTTTGCGGCGACCGTATTTCTTACGCTCAACAACGCGGGCATCGCGGGTCAGGAAGCCAGCGGCTTTCAGCGCGCCACGCAGCGAAGGTTCGTAAACCTGCAGCGCCTTGGAAATCCCGTGCTTGACCGCACCGGCCTGACCGGACAGACCGCCGCCTTTGACTGTGGCCATCACGTCAAATTCGCCTTCAACACCAGCCACGGTAAAGGGCTGACGCAGGATCATTTGCAGCACCGGACGGGCAAAATACTTGTCCATATCCTGACCATTCACGGTCACCTTGCCGGAACCCGGTTTGATCCAGACCCGCGCCACCGCATCCTTGCGTTTGCCGGTGGCATAAGAGCGACCAAATTCGTCACGCACGGGCTCACGCAGCACGGCGGTTTCCTCGACTTCGGTGCCGGAAACAACCTCGTTCAGGCCATCAAGTGTTTTGATTTCTTCGGTCATGACTGGCTCCGTGTGTTTTTGGCGTTCATGGCTTTGACGTCCAGAACTTCGGGCTTTTGCGCTTCATGCGGATGCTCGGTCCCGGCATAAACCCGCAAATTGGTCATTTGCACCCGCGACAGACGGTTGCCCGGCAACATGCGCTTGACGGCTTTGGTGATCAGGCGCTCTGGAAATTCGCTCTCCAGAATTTGCCCGGCCGAGCGGTGCTTGATGCCGCCGGGATGGCCGGTGTGCCAGTAATACAGCTTTTCACTGCGTTTTTTGCCGGTCAGCTGCACCTTGTCAGCATTGATCACGATCACATTATCGCCCATATCCATGCTGGGCGTGTAAGAGGCTTTGTGCTTGCCGCGCAAGCGCATGGCGATGATTGACGCCAGACGGCCCAGCACCACGCCTTCGGCGTCGATGATGATCCATTTCTTGTCAATATCCGCCGGAGTAGCAGAAAAGGTTTTCATTGTTCTTATCCTAGATAAAACAGGGCGGGCCGCAAAATCACAGGCCCGCAGGAATTGATTGGGCTTATCTATAGGGTTTCACGCCACAGTCAAGATGTTTTATCGCTGTTTTATCGTTATATTTCAGTGCGTTATAAATTAGGTATTATTTTACCCCACTCAAAGCCCAATCGAATCCGGCGGATTACGCAACAATTTCTCGATCCTGAACAAAGCAGCCTCGAAATCATCCAGCCGGACGCGGCCATTAATGGTGATGCGCACCGCATGCGGTGCCCGGCCATCCAGCAGCGCGAAGTCATCGGCCGAGCGCAGCCGCACCCCCTGTTTTTCCACCGCCATACAGAAATTCGACGCCCGCCAGTTCCGGGGCAGTTTCAGCCACAAAAACGGCACCCCTTCGCGCCATTTCAAATCAAAACTACCCAGCACATTCACTGCCATACGCAGATATTCATTCACCCGGGCGATCAGGCTGACCCTGATCCGGGGCAGCTCGGGCGCATTCAGCACCCGCTCGGCCAGATCGGTGACGCTGAGCGCCAAGCCAAAATGGTTATAGCGGGCGGTGCGTTGCAGCTTTTGGCATTGCCCGACCGGGCCAAGGGCAAAGCCCACCCGTAAGGACGGTGTCAACGGCTTGGACAAAGACGATACATAATAGGATTGCTGCGGCAGCAAGGCCCGGTAGCTGGGCAGTCCGCCACTTTCCAGAAAATAGCTGTCATCCTCCAGAATAATGCCGCCATATTTGCGGGCGATCCCGGCGATGTCCTGACGGCGTTGCAGGCCGGTGGAGCAGGTTGTCGGGTTGTTGACTCCCGGCGAGGTGCAGAGAACCTGCGGACCATAGGCTTTGCAGGCGTCCTCATAGCTCTGCGGCACAATCCCGCCCTCGTCCATTTTCAAGCCAACGATCCGCGCGCGCAACAGCCGGGCGGCGTTGCGGAAACCGGCATAGCTGAGGTCTTCGGTCAGGATCACCGGGTCCGGGTCTTGCAGCGTGGTTTGCAGCACCATCATGATCGCGTTCTGCGCCCCATGCGTCAGGGTGATGTCATCGGCCTGATACGGCCCCAGATCAGCACCCGACAGCCATTTATAGACTGCCTGCTTTGCGCCCTGTTCGGTGTTTTGGCCGGGGTATCCGGTTAGGTTATGGCCGGATTCCTGCGCCATGCGTGCGTAACAGCTGCGGATTAGCGCGTCTTGTCCCATATCGGGCAGCACCGGCGAGGACAGATCGACCATATCGGGGTTTTCGGGCAAGGCGGGCGGCGTGACCGGCTCGGCCACATACGTCCCCCGCCCCACCGCGGCGCTCAGCACCGCCTGATCGACCAGAGTGCGATAGGCCCGCGCCACGGTTCCCGGTGTCACCTGCAACTGCCAAGCCAGTTCCCGCACCGGGGGTAGTTTTTCACCGGGCTGCAATTGTTTCGATACAATCGCAGCGCGGATGGACTCGATCAACTGTTGATATTTCGGACCCGTAGCTTGCGACAGGTCTGGAAGCCAAATTGTATTCATTACAATCTTTCAATAGACGCCGGTGGATTCGTATTGTATCCGTAACTCGTAACACAAACCCTTCTTTGTATCAATACAATATAATGTGATCGCCATGACCTGCACTGAAAACACCCTCAGCACCTGCCCCGAATTTCAAGCCCGGATTCCGCAATCGACCTGGGCGCATCTGGTGGTCCGTCTGGCGAACACGTTGCTGATTTGGGATATGCGCATCCGTACCCGGCGCGCCCTGAAAGAATTGACCGATGAACAATTAGAGGACATCGGTCTCAGCCACGCTCAGGCTTATACGGAGGCCAAGCGTAAGTTCTGGCAGGGCTGACATCCCCGCCCTTTCCAGAACCTCTTCCTGGGGCCAGGCACTCCCTGGCCCCCTTTTTTTGCCTTGTGAGCTTGGCTATTTCGGCGGAATCGCATAGGTCATGCTGGCCCGCGCCACCGGCTGATCCTGCCCTTTGGCGCAGATCAGCACATCGCCCACCGCCAACACCCGTCCCAACTTCAAGATCCGCGCCGTGCCAACCAAGCCCTGCCCCGCCGCCGGTTTGCGCATAAAATCAATCGACGCATTGGTGGTCACCGCCAGCGCTTTGGGGCCAATCATCGCCAGCAGCGCGATGTAAAACGCCAGATCGGCCAGCGCAAACATGCTGGGGCCTGAAACCGTACCGCCGGGGCGCAGGTTTTGCTCGGAAATGACCATCTCAACCTCGGCCGCATTTTCTGCCAGCGATAGGATGCGAAAATCCTCCGCCACTTGCGGGAATTGGGCCTTCAAAAATTGCTCCAGCTCCGGGATTGTCATTTTTAATGGCATTTTGCTTTTCCTTTTCGCCTTCGCCGCCTACAGTTTCTGAAAACAACAGCGAGGACAAGATGAACGACCTGATTTTGCGCCATGATAGCGGCGGCATTTGCACCCTGACCCTGAACAGCCCCGGCAATCTGAACGCGCTCTCGGATGAAATGCTGGCGGCGCTGCAAGCCCAGCTGGATGATCTGGCCGGTGATCGCGACAGCAAAGTGGTGGTTTTAAAAGGCGCGGGCAAGGTGTTTTGTGCCGGCCATGACCTGAAACAAATGACCGCCGGGCGCGATGCTGCCGATGGCGGCGCCGCCTATTTCCACGATCTGTTCACCCGCTGCGGCCATCTGATGCAGAGCCTGACCCGTATCCCCCAGCCGGTGATCGCGCAAGTCCATGGCATCGCCACGGCGGCGGGGTGTCAGCTGGTGGCCAGTTGCGATCTGGCAATTGCCACTGAAAGCACGCGTTTTGGGGTGAATGGCATCAATATCGGGCTGTTTTGCGCCACGCCGATGGTGGCTCTGACCCGCAATATTGGCCGCAAACAGGCGTTTGAAATGCTGACCACCGGCGATTTCATCACCGCCGAACGCGCCGCCGAGCTGGGACTGATCAACCATGCAGTGGCCGCAGATGGGTTAGAAAACGCAGTGAACGCACTGGCGGGTAAGCTGGCGGCGAAAATGGACGGGGCGCTGAAGATTGGCAAATCGGCGTTTTATGATCAACTGCAACTGCCTTTGGATCAGGCTTATGATTTCACGGCTGAGGTGATGGCGCAGAATATGATGATGCGCGATACGGCTGAAGGGATTGAGGCATTTTTGCAAAAGCGCGACCCGGATTGGAAGA
This sequence comes from Rhodobacterales bacterium, assembly GCA_002748285.1. GTDB lineage: Bacteria > Pseudomonadota > Alphaproteobacteria > Rhodobacterales > Rhodobacteraceae > Profundibacter. Next base: position 49,604 of record PDSA01000028.1, on the reverse strand, counting down.
CATAAGGGGGCTGAACCGGCCCAACAGAATGCTCGGTTTTAAATAAACCCGCTTAAAACCAACAAATGGGGTGATTGATATGGTGCCCCCACACGATCAACAAATATCGTCGTTTTACCCGTATAAAAGAGGGGTCATGTGGACCACATGAACAGGCTATAAGCTTTCAAACAAATCAATAACTTACGATGAGAGTGGACCGCGTTTGAAAACGCACTTTGGCTTCACTCTTGATCCAAAATTGCAGGGCTTTGGGTTCCAATCGTGATTGGCGAAGAGGGCCGCCGCAAGACGTTTGCGCATGTCGCCACATCCTGCGGCGCAAGCGAAATTGCCCAGCGGGAAGCTAAAAAAATGGCTGGCGAAAACGCTAAATTGGACCTGTCTTGGATGAAAAAATAGCCAAAAGCCCGCCCTCTAAACACAGGGGGCGGGCCTTTTTGGGGGAAGTGAGCCCGTTATTTGCACCAATTTGCCCGATAGTCTGGTGTCCATTCTCGCGCCAGCCCCTCGGCTAGCAGGATTGACCCTATGGTGCGCCCATCAGGCAAGCGCAGCCGCACAAGAGGCCGTCCAAATGCGTCTTTTTGCCCTGAATCCTCAATCCGCAACCCCGGCGTTTGGATCAGCTCGGACATGCGCAACGCGGCTTTCAGACCCAAGTGGTTTTCTTCCGGGCAATCAGCGTTTCGGCTCAGCTCTGGTGTGTCAAAGCCAGAAACATAGGGCGCTCCATCGCCCATCGGGCGCAAGAGCTGGCCGTCACATCTAACCGTATCACCATCGACGGCGAGAAGAGCGGCGCAGGTTATTATGGCTATCGCGGGTTCCATTCGGTGAGAATACCAAAATGGCCCACCTTGGGCAAGGTGGCCGCTATGCCTCAATCCTCGCCATTCTATGATGGGCCCTGATATGCCTTGTCGCGGGCAAAACCATCGCGCAGCTCGTCATACCATTCAGCGCAAATCCGGGTGTGTTTGTGCTGCTGGGCGAGTGCTGCATCGGTCTTGAGCAAGGCAATGTCCAGCCGCTCACCAGCTCGCACACCACTGCGGATCAGGCGGCGGCAATGGCCGGGCAGATCGGGCAGTATGCGGGTGGCCTCAAGCTGGCCTCGGACCTCCGCAGCGCGATCAGTTCCCGCGCAACCGGCGAGCAAGATCAGGGCTAAGGCGGCAAGATGTTGGAAGCGCATTTTCAGCCTCATATTGTTTGATTTCAGCAGCCAGCCTCACAGCCTCACCCTCCACGGCCTGCGCCCGCTCATCGAGCCGCTGCGCAGCCTCAGAAGCGACCTGCGCCAGCCGGTTTGCTTCGGCAATTTGGGCTTTCAGCGCGGTGATTTCAGCGGCCGCGACATACTCGCTAACCGCCGCCCGCACGGCGCTACCTTTGTCCAGCTTGTGCCAAACAAACAGCGCCAGCCCGACGATCAGAACGCCCGTGATCGCGGCTGTTGTTCGATTGCGGAACAGAACACCCCCGAACAGGCGACCCAAAACGCTAATCACCACCGACATCATAACCTGCCCCCTCCCCAAACTTGGCCAAAGCGCGATCAGCCAATGCTTGCGCATGAAAGTGCTGGACATGCACCCCGATCACCGCCGTTAAGGCGACTGGCCATGAGACCACCAGAAAGGCCCAGGTCTGCGGCATATCAACCCCGCTGCTTTCCTGCCAAACGGCCCATGCCAAAACCATGTTTATCAGAAAGAACACGAACCACGCGGCCTCGCGCTTGTCTGATCGGCCGCCAAGGATAATTCGGCGCAGAATTTTGAACATGGCTATGCCTCATTTCCGGTGATCGGAACGCCTTTGGCGTTCAGGAGAATTTTACGGCCTGTCACGTCCACACCATCCGGCCAGCGGGCCGCCAACAGCCGCCGCTTGGCAACGCGGGTGACTGTGACCGCGTTTGATTGATTGCCCCCGAGGACGTGATAATGTGTGGCGTCCTCGCCGGTGTAGAAGCCAACATGCCCCTTCCAGCCCGTGCGTTTGCCCCGCCAAAATACCAGCGTTGCGCCAAATACCGGGCTGCACGACCGGCCAAACGCAAGCCAGTTACGCGCACCAAGCGGGTTATCTGGCAGTGCAATGCCAGGATCTGCAATCTTGTGGCAGGTGGCGACGAAAGCACCGCACCAAGCGACCTCGCGCGGGTCGATCCACGACAGGGACCTGTCGAACCAGTGGCTCAAAAGGGCGGTGTCCCGTGCCTCGTGAAGCCCCCGGACATCCTGAGCGGCAATCATCCATGGCAGTTCAGTGCCGCCTTTGCTGATCAGGGCAGCCGGCCCAGCCTCAAACAGTGCGGCAAGCGTCAAAGGCCCGACATATGGGCGGGGGCGCAAGCCGATTGACCGCTTGAACGCCACCACCGCAGCATCCGTTCTGGGGCCGCGCAGCCCGTCAATCGGGCCGGGGTCGAACCCAAGTTCAGCAAGGCGGCGCTGAATGCGCCTCCAGTCGGTTGGTATCTGTCTCATTTCATCCTCCTAACAATTCCAAAACAGGAACAGGCATTGAGCGCTGCGCCTGAGATTCCCCACCCAAATACGAGGGTGGTTCGGATTGCTTTTGTGCGTGAAAGGCCAGAGCCTCAGTTTTTCGCCAACCAAAGGACCGGCAGAAAAATGATCAACGGGGCGGGGGGCCACCCCAATAAGCGAAATCAAACAGCAACAGCGGCGCGAGAATGGCCAAGGCGCAAATCCCGTAGCAGACCGCCGTTGTTTTTGACCACGGGTCCGTCCGGGCAGCCTTTTCGTGGGCGCGGGTCCATAGCCTAAAAATGATCGCTACGGCAATGATATTGACCATGATTAAGATGATGTTCATTTCTTTGCCAACAGCCTGTCTTGCAGCGCCTTAACTGCGACCTCGCCGCCGCTCCCCATCAAGAAGCCGCCAGCTAAGTATGACAGCGCCCCGGCCCCCGTGATGTTGTCGATCACATGCGCCAAAACACCGCCCAGAAACACCGCCGATAGCGATCCGGCGACCCCTTGAATAATGCGCCGCTTCCAGCGCCCTTCTGGCGCGAGGACTACGCGAAAAAACGCGCCGCCAACCCCCGAAAAGGCCAGCAGCGCAATTTGATCCTTCATCCCAGCAAAAACCGCAACCAAACCATTATCAGTCATACCAAAACCTCACACCGCACCAAAGATTATCAAAAAGTCGCTCGCGCCGCCGGAGCGGTTTTCTATCTGGATCGCGCCGGAGCGAATGCTTAGGGTTACATTGCCATCGGCGCCAGGCGTGGCGTTAAGATCAATATCGGAAACAACGTCAAATTTTGACCCGGTCCCATTGGTCAATTCAAGGCCCGTAGGCGATGTTCCAACATCATAATAAACGCCGCCGGAGCGGGTATGGTCCGGCGAGGTTTTATAGTTTCGAAACAAAAATAACGTCCCAGCCAATGCCGGAGGTGTGACTGTGGCGACCTCATCCGCGCTTAGCCTCAGTTCCACCCGACCAGCAGGCGGAGCCGGAGCGCGTTCAGTTCTGGCCTCATAACCGAACCGAACCCACAAACCACCACCAGCTGCGCCAATCCCATGCGCCCGAACACCATCGGCGATACTGGTTTCGCCATCAACAAACATAAACTGGCCCGCTAACGGGCTAATTCGCTCCGCACCCGCTGTTCCCAAAACTTCTTCAATCCGCGCCTGATGACCAGCCGGTGTATCGGTGATCAATGGGCCTGCAAAGGGGTACACTGGATCGGCGACATTGCCAGCATTGCGCTCTGCAATGGTCACGCCGGCCTTAATGTATGAACCCACCACCCGGGCGGCGCCCTCACCATTAGCCGCGACTGTTCCCCAAGCGACGCTGCCTTGGGGAAGGTGCGCGCCGTAGGCAATGCGCCCGGCGCCACGCCAGGACATTCCGATGCAACCGTTTGCATAAAGTTGTCCACCGGTATAACTTTTTGCCCCATAGGCCGAACAAACGTTACCAGTTGCTCGATCATCCTGATCCTGCAAAATATTGACGCAACCAATCATATCGGCGCGGCCTAACAATGTGACCTTAGGCGCACGCTCACCAACTCCCACAAAAGCGCAGTTTTGAAAGTCCACCTCAATTTGCGGCGTGGTGGTCAGCGCCGCCTCGCAATAGGCTGCATCGTCATTTTCGCTACAGTAAAGCGAACCAATTAATATTCCGCGCGGCGATGGGCCGAGGAAAAGGCACCGATCGAAAGATGTGCGCCTTTTAATCACGGGCCGCCCTAACGTCACAATATCACACATTCCGTCACCAGGAGCGCCAGCGATCGTGCATTCTGAAACCCAAGTCCGGCCCGCCTGCGCGGCATCAACCCGCAGCAAATCGCCACCGCTTTCGGCACCAGGTGGCAGATCGCCACTACCCGCTCCCTCGGCAGCTACACCTTTAATCGACAGGCATCTCAGGATGATATTTTCTTTTTCCAACCGCAAAAAATTAAAGTCATGCGGCGCGAAAAACCGAGCATTCCGGCCCATCGCCGCAATCGTTATATTGGCGGGAACGTAGATCGGCCCACGAAGATGAAACTCAAATTGCCGATAATCAGGATGAATATTGATCACACCACCGCCAGCCTCGCGGGCCTGCTCGATGGCCCACCGCAGTGAACCCGGCTGCGGGTTTTCGGGGTCATCACCGGAATTGGTTACAGTGTAATCCGCGTATGCATTACCGCCAGTCACTCCCGCCAGTGCGGCATAGCCCCCCATCGCTGTCAAATCGCGCGACATCGCCACCGCCTCAGCCAGTGACACTGCCGTTGCCTTGGCCGGGCGCGGTGGAAGGGCAACATTCCTGATCGTTCCATTTTGCGGACGCAATTTGACGCCGCCCGCTGTCAAGAATTCAAAATCAGCCGCCCCCGGAGCGCATTCCTCATAAGCCGCACCGGCAATGTTCCACAACGTCCCCACGTCAGTCGCGGCGCGGGTCGATTCCAACGCATCTTTCAGAGCGTTATAACGCACCAAGGGCGCACCCACAGCCGTTTCAATTTCCCGGCCCCAAGCCCGAATCTCAGCCTTTCTTGGGTTATGCGCCGCACCAACGCCATCTCGCCAAATTTCATCAGCCCCTCCATGCGGATAGGTCATTATCTCACCTCTCGTTTTTTGATGATCACGCGATCGTGGCAGTTATCGGCCCGGCATCGCTGGTTGAACTTATGTTTGACACATTCACCGAGCGGGCGGTCCAATCGAACGTGCCTGCGCCGCTGTTGTCGGTAAACGCAATCTCTGAGCCCGGATCAGCGTAGATCACACCGATCAATATCGCGTCGCGATAGATTTCAGTCTTCCACAGGCCGGGGCTGACCGCCGCTGTCATTTCGACCAAAGCTGCCCCGCCGCCTACGTCAGACACTGCCAAATTGCTCGGTGCGGCTGGCGGATCAGTAACCGCCGCCGCAACCACATCTGTGACGATCACCGCATCACCGACCACACCACCCGGCGTTACAAACGCCAACGACACATCATAACCCTGACCGTCAATCAGGCCCGGAATTGTAACCGAAACAGCGCTCGACCCTACAGAAACATCTTGCCAGTTTTCTTCGCCGGTTTTGGTGATTTTCAGAAGCGGCGATAACGCATCACTGGGCGGCGCCTGCCAGCCCACGGCAATGCCTGCAACAAAAGTGTTTGCTGCACTTTGAACCCCCGCGGGCGCCGCCGTGACATTCTGCGGTAGAGCCACCCCAGCAGGCGCATCCGGTTCTGGAATTTGCTGCACTGCCCCCTGTTCGGCCAGCGCCAAAGTGAAGGCAGCGGCGTCAATCTTACGAAGCGTTAGACCCACAGCTTTTAACAGACCCTTTTCAAAGCTGAGCGCATGACGAACAACTTCATAATGGCCGCAGAGTGCGAGTTGCGGCACATTCAGCGCAATCGTGTCTTCGTAAATCGCGGGCAACGCCTTGGGCTTGCACAGCAGCGTGACCTCCTGCCGCGTATTTTCGCGCGCCATGTGTATCTTCATGACCTGCCGCGCCTGACGGTGCGATGGACACATCAACAGGCTTTTGTCTGGGCCTGTCAAAACATCACCATCTTCGAACACGCGCCGCTCATCGCGCCACGGCTCAGCATCCACTTCAATATGCCCCAACGCATGGCTAGTAAACCGCGCCGGAAGTTCATTGTATCGGTCCAGCAGATCGGGACCGCTGTTCACTTCCTGCACCTCAAGAATGTCGCCATAAGCCAGCGTAAATTTCGGCTCAACCCAAGCGCCAACTTTCAGCCCAACTTTCCCTGTCGGCTTTAGCCGAATGCGACCCGCGCAAGCCTCCAGCATCCGCCCCAGAACGCTCTGAGGTTTTTCGTTCAACAAATACGAGCCGCTTATTCTATAAAGCGGCTCAGTGCCGCCGCTTGATAGAGCCACCTCGCGATCACAGATGTCAGCCTGTTCAGCAATGTCTTGGTGATCAAAGGCATGGGGCCGATTGAAACCATCTTCCGAAGCAACATAATCCCGAATGGCCAGCGCCATATTCTCGGTAAACACGGTCTGGCCGGTGCGCGGGTCAAGGCATTTCGTTGTTTCTGCCAAAATCGCCAAATCTGGCTCATTTTTAGGATACATCCCCCGGTATTTTTCCGGCGGAACACTTTCGCAAATAATCAGACTGGTCCACAAACCATCAAGCCGGTGCATGGGCGACCACTCATCCCAAACAGCCGTGATTTGCGCGTAGTGGCTCTCAGGAACAACACCCATGCGCCCAAACAGCTGCACACGCGATCTGCCACCATGTTGGTACTGATCATCGGCCACAAAGCCGCTACCATCAATGATTACCGCCTCATTATTTAAATAGCGACCAAGGATCTTCGAAACCTCGCCGTGACCATGAACAATTACACGATAGGATTTTCCTTCACGGGCTCGATGGAAAACGACATTACCACCAACCTTCACCACTCCATAATGCCGAATGCGCGGCCCGGCCGCACTCTTACTATTCAACTGAATATTTTCCGGGGCAGCCGCCTCTGGCACGTCAGGGCGGGTTAGCGCTGATAACACCAATGCACCGCCAATGTTCACAGCGAGGCCAGCAATTGTCAGCGTGCCAACTCCCGAAAACAGCGCGACGGTGCCGCCAGTCGCAAACACACTGGGCAACACAAATGCTAAAGCTTGCGCCATGACCAACCCCGAATAACAGTGAATTCATCCGCCACCCGCAGGCCGCGCTCCATTTTGACCACGGCCCGCCCATCCAAGATCAGGCCACACAGCTGCCGCTTATTCAGCGTCAGGATTGCAACCCCGTCACCATCCAGATCACACACGCCGTGCCACGCCATACGCGGTGAAATGAGCGACACAAGGCCACCCGCCGCCATGATGATCTGGCGGCACTCAAACTGGCTGCTGTAAGTGCCGCGCAAATTTTTGGCTGGATCAAAACCAGTTTCATATTCCACAGCGGAAGCACACCACAAGGCGCAATCGTTCTTGCCCCACTCAAACGGTTCTGAGCGGGTTTTTTCGATAAAATCAGCAAGCATGTTATTTTCGGGTCTCTCTCAACCGTCGACATTCACGCTCAAAGAAACCTTTCAACGTCGCTGCCAAATCACCCCTTGCGCCACCCGGCGGCGCTACACGCAGGGCTTGCAATAGCAGCCACTGCATAAGAATCCCTCGCAGATTATGGCGTATTTCCCGAAGCTTTTCCCTCATGTTCATCGCCTCACCAATCGGTCCAAGAAATTAGTTTGCCCGCTTCGGTGACAAATTGCAGCCCCTCATCGGTTGGATGGCGCCGCTTCTGATCGAAGTAAGTCTGCATGCCGTAAACCGGAACACCCTTTCGGGCCATGAAACTTTCGGTGGTCAGGCTGACGATTGCACCGCCCCGCGGAAAAGCAACGGTCATACGGTCCATAATGCCAATGTCGAATGCAAACGGATGGCCTATAGGCTGATTGCTGTTGGGGTCGAAAAGTTGACCATATAGCCCTGCATCGCGGCCACGGTACTCCGCAACATCGCCCACCATTTCGACAAGATCAGCCGCCCAATTTTCAACCTCAATCCATTCATCCGGCAATCCCAAACGGTATTCGTGAAATGGAGCCAGCTGATCATCACCACCATTCACCTCCGGCAATCCGACCAACAAACCACCACCACCACCCCATGTGTGACCCCACTTCAAATCAGTGAAAGGAATGTTTCGATTGCTCAATCGAATGGGCGCGGTGGCAAAATCAAGATGCAGAAGGACGGCCATCTGGACCGCATCAGAGGCAAGCAGCGCCATCACCTGATTGCGATATTCCTCCGGCTGCGCCCGCAAAAATTCAGTCATCGGTCAAACGCCTCAACCACACTGACCGTCATCGGTCGACCATTTCGGAAGTATTCGCAAAAAGGCCGCCAATCAGCTTTATCCCGCAAGCGCACCTGCACTTTTGGGCGGGTCACATCCACCCGCGTTCCAGCGGCCACACCATGCCGCAACGGCGGGTTGAAGATCACTGCGCCATCAGTGTTGCTTTCGACCCGATATAGAAAATCATTGATCGAAAAAAACGCGCCAACAGCGATGTTTCGCCCCAAATAGCCATCCATCTGAACAACCGAAATGCCCGCAGCGGCGTTTGAGATTATCGTGGGCTCGCCAATATCAGGCAGCGCGAAACCGGCGCCGTCATCGAACGATGCCCCATCATCATAAAAAACACCGCCCTGAGCAATGTTTTGATATGGCACGTCGACGGCCTCATAGAATTTTTGCGTATCACCCAAATATCTGGCAGTCCCTCGGTTGCAAACACAAATGCGAAGTCGGTTTGCACGGCCCCTTAGCCGATCACCAATAACACGAGCCTCCATATGCGCCGAAAAATCCATGCGAAGAAAATCCAACTGCCCCATCCAGCGGCGATTTTCCGCAAAAACAATCTGCTCACGACCATCCAATCCGGGGCCGAATGAGACATCATCAAGGTCTAACCAAAAATTTTCATGTGCCAGACGCATAATTTTCGGATCAATATCAATCACACCAGCCATCATTCACCTACGCCGCGCCTGCTTTACAGCCTCATTATTGCCGGCGATCATCTGGCCAGACACATTCACAGCCACATCGCCACTGATCTGCTGAACGCGCGCGTCAAATTCGCCGGTTGGGTGAATAAAGACATCAACTTGTGATCGACCGCCGCCCTGACCAAGTTTGTGGTTCGGGATGACTCTGGACCCGCGCGGCAGATGCACCAGTTCCGGACCCTGCTCCCCGACAATAGCTGCGCCACCCGGCGCGTAATCGGTGCCGCGAGCAAAGAACCCGAGACCACCACCAAAAAGGCCACCCAGCAGACCGCCACCGCCGAACAGTCCGGCCAACGGCCCACCACCGAACAGCGCCGCCTGCAATGCTGCCTTGGCCAGCTGCTTGGCGACGTTTTCCAGCACTCCACTGAAGTTCTTTCCCTCGATAATGGCATCGACCATGCCGTCTTTCATATCCTGATTCAGATCAGCCAAGAAATCAGCCTGGGCGGCGTATTGCTCCGCCTCAATCGTCAGATTGGCGATGGATTCGGCCTGCGCATCGATTTCTTCGCGCAACGTCCGGCCTGTTTCTGTCGACCGCTGGTTCAGATCGATCCCGCGTTCACGGGCTTCATCCAGCAGTTCATACTTGGCTGTCAGGGCGACGATTTCCCGCCGCGACTTTCCGACCATTTCAATTTGCCGTTCAAGCGCGGTGGTTTCGCGTTCAGAATTGGCAAACAGGTCGAATTCTTCGCGCGACCCACCACCGCTGCGCCCGCCGCTAGACCGGCGTGGCGGGCGACTCGCCTCCTGAAGTCTGGCAATTTCACGGGCATTGGCCACATACGCTTCGCGTTCCGCTGCAAGCTGGGTGCCCGCTGTAGGCCCAAGCGTCTGCGCAAGCGGATCAACGCGCCGGTCGAACTCTGCACCCGCAAGCGCCCCGGCGCGACCGACCGGGTCATCCCGGTATTGGTAACGAATTTGCGCCGTTTCGAGATCAGTCAAACCTTGGTCTCGCATTTCATACAGCGCATCGGCAGCGCGGGCGATCTCATCAGCCATCCGTGATGCGCTTGATGCAGCCTCGTTAAAATTGATGCGCCCTGACGAGCCTTCCAATCGCTTCGATTGAGCCAACGCGCGCCGCAACAGGTCTTCGGCATAGGCCAACTCATCGCCCATATCGGCCAATGGCCCATTGGGAATTGCTTCCAAAACGCGACGATAATCAACAATCGCATCAAGCATGAGCGCCGGATCACCCGCTGTCATCGCCTCTTCCATCGCGTCCCGCGCCGCCCGAATACCGCTGATCACCGATGGGTCAATCTCGAACTGTTCGCCAATCGGATCGAGCGATTCCAGACGCTCTATCTCCATTAGAATGCCAGAAATTTCACGCGAAACATCCCGAACACCGCCCATCATACCGAAATGCACCACGTTCGGATCTTGCAGTTGAGCCAGTTTTTCACGCAACCGCGCGACCATTTGCTGCCGCTCTTCCACTGCCGCCAACATATCATCTGCCATGGTGTTATCCGCAAAGAATTGGTCCACCTGCGCGCCAGCATCTTGCATTGCTTCTTCCAGTTTCAATTTCGCCAGCGTAACAATCAGGTTTTTGATTTCAGCATTAACTTCACCATAGGCTTCGCGCAGGTCATCAAGACTTCCTGAAACGACCCTATCAATCGCGGAACTGGCCCGATTAATTGCCGACTCTGCGCGATCAAACGCCTCCGCGAAGTCCTTAACCTTCTCAGCGCTGTCCTCCGCGCTATTACCAGACGCCAACAGCACAGCAGCCACCGGGAATCCGATAGCCGCAATGGTACCCAACAACGGCGCGACCACACCAAGAACCCCGCCAAGGGCCCCGAATCCACCGAAGACCTGCGGCAACTGTTGTGCCATCACGCGCATCGGGTCAGTGCCCATCTGAAGCTGAACAGCCATATCGCCAATCTGGTTCGACGTATTCTGAATCACAAAACGACCCGCGCCAGACACCTTAAAGAACCCTGTCGCCCGCGCCGCTGCTGTAGTCGCGGCCGCCGCCGCTCCCAGATGCGCCGCCTTTGCTTGCGCCAGCACCGCGTTCGCCTCTTTCTGGCTGACCGCCCCCATACGCACCGCAGTTTCCACCTGCCGCACAGCGGCTTCATAGCGGCGCTGCGCCGCATAGGCCGGATCGACCGACGCTTTCAGCTGCTGAAACGCACGGGTTTCCTTCTGGATGGCCCGTTCGAATACCTGCGCCGATGCAGCCGCCGATTTCGTCAGCGCCTGACCGCCACGCCCGTTCGCCTCATTGAACTTGCGTTCGATGCTCTGGGCGCGCTTCACCGCTGCGGCTTCGGCCTTGGCCAGCTGCTTTTCGAACTTTGAAAGCGGTATCTGAAGCGGGACGGAAAGGCCCGGCGTGTCACTCATGGTTAAAAGCCCTCAATGCCCAGTTCGCGCAGGTCTTCATCCTTGAAGCTATCCGCGTCGACGCGATCCTTTTTCGACCCATGCGCCGCATTCCATCCGTCGCGGCATGCCATGAATTCCCAAAGGCTCATTTTGTTGATGTCTGACGGGGTGAAACCCATCACTGCCCCGGCTCCGTAGAGCCTGGAGAACTGCCAGAGTCCGCTTCCGGCTTCACCCCCGCTTCCTCCCCCACCGGGTCATCAGCCTCACCGATCAGCGCAGCCGCCAGAACCTGATAGGCAGGCAGCTTCAGCGCGAACGCAGGGTGTTGGTCGAACGCCCGGCGCACCATCGGCCCAGCGGCTTTGGCATCCATGCCCGCGCCGATCAGGCCAAGGCGAAGGGTTTCAAAGATGTCATCGACCATCCAAGACCCGACCTTCAGTCGCGTCAGGATCAGTTCAGGCCCGGCATCGCAGTTTTTCTGCAACGCCCGCAGTTCACCGATGTTCAGGGCGAAGTCATGTTCGCCCTGAACCCAGTTTATGGTCACCTTGTTGTGCATCAGGCTTTCGCCGTCCGCGTCGGGGTGCCGTCGAATTCAAGCTCAATGGATGCGGTCACGCGACCACGGCCATCAGACCGTTCATTCGAAATGTCCGAAACCAGCATGCGACCGGCTTCATATTCGGTGTCGCCGGCTGCAGCCTTCAGGTTGCCCAGACGGGCCGGGATGGACGTGCCGGAATAGAACCAGTCCAACAGCTTGCCACTCGACTGCTGCGCCCAAACACCCGTGGCCGACACGGTCACTTCCAGCGACCGGACATCGCGTTCGACCTCATTGGGCAGGCTTTCGTCATCGCAGTCGGGCACTTCGGTGGTGTCGACGTTCGCGGTGCGCTTGATGGTGACACCCTTCATCCCACAGATCCGCGCATAGACGGGCGCGGGCTGGGTGTCAGAGAAGTCCACTTCAAGGACCATTTCTTCATATTTTTCAGTGACAGCTTTCGCCATGTCATCACCTCATAAAAAAAGCCGCCTCAAAGGGCGGCGATGGTTGCAGGTTTTGGGTCGCTCAGCTGATCAATTCGCGCCCGCTTCTTGGCCCTTCTTGGCCGTTTTCGCCTTTCGCGGCGAAATCCGTGTGGCGACACCCGCCGCCACGCCCGCCGCAATGACTTCTTCGGGCAGGGCCTGCGGCTCGTCCGATGCCTTGATCCCCCAGCCCACATTCCGCTTGCGGCTTGAATAGTTGAAGTCCTGATGAAAGACGGCTTTGGCCATGTCATTCCCTTTCCTCAATGTAAGCAGTGAACTGCATGACGCCATGGGTGATGGCTTCATCCGGATCCGGCAAAATGCGCTGCAGCATCAGATCAGTGGTCAGATGCCCATGCGTGGGCAAATCCAGTTCCACATCCTTCAAAACATCGCGCACCGCCCGGCAAATCTGCTTGCAATGCAGCCGCCCAACCTTGCGTGACCAGATGTCCAACTGGACCGTGACTTCATCCAATGCGATGCAGTCAAAGACTTCCGATATTGTGCGCTCAGGGCCGAACGACACATAGCCATCCGCCACCCCAAAGGGCGCACCAGCAGCCTTCTGAGCGTCACTCAGCCGGGTGTCGTCGTAGACATCATGCACAAGCGCCATGACCTCAGCCGACGCCTTCAGCGCATCATAGATCGCTTTCTGCAGTTCGATTTCCGGTTCCGCCATGTCAGAGCGACCTTATTGCCTTGTTGATGGCACGGGTTATCCGCCCCCTTATTTTTGACTTCAGTACGTCATATGCGGGCCAGAAAAAGGGATGCGCTGCCGCGCCGGGATGCTGAGCGCCGCCCTGAAAGCGGCGCTTTCCTTTCACCGAAATATCAGCACCCTTGGCGACCGAATGAGGCTGCGTCCCAAACTCGACCCACCTCGCGTAAAAGGCCTCTTCACTGCCTGCATATACAACAATCCGCATAGATGGGTCTTCAGCAGGCGCGATATCATCCAGCGCTATCGACCCTTTTGGCGGCTCACCCCATGTCCAGCCAATGCTGGCCCGCAAAGCTCCATCCCCGACCGGGGCAAGAGCCTTCACCATCGACACCAACTCATCCGCACCTTCTTCCAGCGCATCACGCGCAGCGGTCCGCACAGCGGCAGGCACAGTTGTATACATGAAGCGCCGGAATTCCGCCACGCCATCAACCATCGCCGCGCCCATGCTCGACAAGCATTTCCAAAAACTGCCGATCAACCGTCAGGCGCGGCGGCTCCTTGATGTTCCAGACCACGTCACCAGTGACAGCAATCCAATCGGCATTCACGGCCCCTGCCGCCGCTGTCGCGCGAACCGTCAGGATGGCCGGTTGCCGGGCTGACAGGCGCGCTTCCACGACACCTTCACCGCCCTTCATGGGCTTCACCCGCGCCCACTCCCGGAACACCTCGGCAAAGTCGCCATCAACCTTGTTGCCGTGCCCGTCATCGACTTCGCCACGGCGCTGAAAGCTGACAACGCGGTCCAGATCGGTGACGCGCATTCCACGCTTCATACCGCGAACCTCCGATAGCGCATCGTCAGACGGTCAACACAACGGGCAACCTCTTCACTGACACCATCGGTCGCATCTGCGCCCCGGTTGTGAAAGTAATAGCTGATCATCTGCTTTGCCGCCTCGACAATGTCATCCGGCACCGATGTGACATCGGCAAAACCCGCCGTGAAGCGCAGGTCGACCGCATCCGGCCTGTCGATCAGGTTTGGCCACGCCCTGCCGGGCAACAGCGTCACGACCGCATCACGCCCGCGACGGGTCAGCAGATAGTCGGTGGCAGGCACAACACCGGGCGTTCCATCCGGCGCGGTGTAGCGGATTTCTGTCACGGCGGTGACCCGCGCGAACGGAAGGCGCAAAATTGATGGCACAAAGCCAGCGGCCTTAGATGACCATTGCTGCGCAATCAACGGAAAACCCAAGCCGCCAAAGCCATCAGCATCGACATCCAGATGAATGGACGCCGCTGAAATCGCCGACTGAACTTCCGCGTCAGTTTCATCGCTCAGAATGCGCAGATGCGCTTTGGCAGCAGCAAGGTCGACCAGATCGACACCGCCGCCCGAAATCCGCTCCAACCACATGGGCCAACCCCTCAGCTTAGGCTCAGTTCAGGTTCGGACCCGCCGCCCGCGCCTTCGATCTGATCCGGCAGCATGTCGATCAAAGCGTCAACGGCGGAATGCAACGCCTTATGGCCTTCATCAAGATCATCAGAAAACGGCGACACACACCACAGCGCTTTCTTGACAGCTTCAGCCTGCGCGCGGGCCGCAACCAACTCCAGCAGCAAAGCATTGCGCAGTTCACATTCGCCGCTAAGAAGACCCATGGCGACGTCACGGGCGGCCACAGCTTCGCGCAAGGCGTCTTCACGGGCTTTCCGCACAGCACCGACCTGCGGGTCATCTTCGGTCGGCTCACAATAGCCAGCCGCCTTCCACGCCTCATAGACGTGCGGCGCAAGCCATGTTGTGTCATGGGGTTTCAGGCTATAGCGCCCGCCCTCGACAGCCGTCTTCATCTTAACGAATACGCCTGCCGCGCAGATCCCGGCCTTGGCCAACCCGTCGAATTTTTTCTGTTCCAACTCCAGACGCTGGCCTGCGGTGAATGTCACCGCATCATCACCTTCGCCCTCGACATGATCGCGCAGCGCAAAAGCCACGATGATCTTGCCCGCATCCTCTGCGGATGCCGCTTTTTTCTTTGCCGCCATGATCAGCGCCCTTTCTGTCAAGTAATAACCGCCGCCCGCTCATGCGGGCAGCGATGTTTCAGGTTTGCGCCGATCAGGCTGCAGCGTGGCGCATCTTCTTGATGGCCGCTTTGTTGGCAGCGATGGTCTTGCCATCAGTGCGAAGCATCGCAAGGAAGCCGACCTGCCCCTTCTTGGTATAGGCCGAGTCCGTGAACCGGAACAGCGTGATGTCCATAACATCCCGGATCAGGTATTTCGTCATATCACCGAACAGGACCGAATCTGCGCTAGCTGCCGGAACAGCCATGTCCTGATTAGGCGTGTAACCGTAGCCTAGAATCTCCGCTGGGGCCTGCCCGCTGACACCCGGCATCCAGATCGGACGACCTTCGCCATCCTTCATCTTCTTGGCCACCTTCAGCGCGGTGTCATGCATCATCCAGCTGGCATCGCGGCGATAGACCGGATCGACGGAATGTTCCAGCTCGATGAAGTCATCGCTGGTGAAGCTGTCAACCAGCCCGGCGGCGGTGGTATGACCCAGACCGGCACCATTCACGATGCCAGTAGGCTTGCCAGATCCGTCACCTACGGTGTAGGCCGCATTGGTCAGACGCGCCAGACGCGAAGCCAGCAGACCGTTCAGCATGCCTTCCATGTTGCCGATGCCAGCATCCTGCAGCAAGGCAAACGGAATGGCCACGACCTTGGAACTGGCCAAATGCGCGCCGATGGACGTGGTGCCGAAGGTGATGTCACCATCCGTTGCCGAAGCGTTTTCCGCCAGCCATTCGCCGGTCACAGCGGTTTCATCGACGGTCGGCCACTGGATGGTTTCGCCGCTTTGCGTCGACTGGATCTGCGCAACCGCGCGCACACCGCCATAGTCGGCCATCGCTTCCAGCAGCACACCGCCGAAGGTGGTCGGCACCAGATAGCCGCCTTCGCTGTCAACGCCGGTCGATTGTGCGTTCTGAACCTGACGGCCATATTCGGACAGGACGTTTTCCGGCAAGCGGTTCACGGCGGTTTCGCCACCGCGAACATAGGCATCGAACACCAGCGACCGCACTTCATCGCCGGGGTGTTCCTGACGCTGACGTTCGCCGTTCTGCGGAGCAGGTGTGTCCGGGTCGCCGGCTTCCGACTGCAGACGGGCTTCCAGATCCAACTGCTGCTGTTCGCGTTTGATCTTGCCGTCGATCTTGTCGATTTCGGCATAGATTTCATCGACACGATTCGCATCGTATTCGCCAGTGCTCTTGTCCAGAATGTTGCGCGCCTCTTTCGCCAGCGCGTCACGCTGCTCACGCAGCTGCTTGATGGTCTTGGGCATCCCCAATCCTCCATAAAAAAACCGAGCTAAGCCCGGTCGGTTTCAATCTATGCGGACGCACCGCAGCTAGGGCGCAACCCGTTCGAAGTATTCCAGCTTGCGCATCTGGGCAGCGCGATGCGCCGCCGCAGTCTTTTCCCCGCGCGGCTGTTTCAACGCCTCCGGGGTATTCTCGAAAATGGCCAGATCGAAACGGTTTTCCGTGGCGCCATCATTTTCATAGACACGGTCGACCAGCCCCATGGCCAGCGCCTCTTCGGCTTCCAGCCACGTTTCATCATCCATCAACTGACGGAATTCTTCGGCACCTTTGCCAGACTTCGACGCATAGTCGGCCCGGATCGATCCGTCTATTTTTTCCAGCATGCCCGCTGATTGGGTGTGATCGCGGGTGTCGCCAAGCGTAATCATCCATGCGTTGTGGATCATCACAAATGCACCTTTGGCAATCTCGATTTCATCACCGGCCAGCATCAGATAGGACGCCGCCGACGCTGCCAGCCCGTCGACATGGGCAATCACCCGCGCCGAATGCTGTTCCAGTGCGGTTTTCATAGCCCGTGCCATGAAAACGTCGCCGCCGGGGCTGTCGATGCGCAGATGGATGGTTTCCGCGTCGATCTGTTTGACCTCGCGAACAAACTCTTCGGCAGTGATGCCCCAATAGCCAATCTGGTCATAGACCAGCACTTCGACCCCACTTTCGCCTTCCATGGCGCGCACCTGAAGGGCAGCAGGCTTGCCATCCTTCGGGCGCAACGCGCGGGCCAGAATCTCTTTGAACTTCATTGGGCTTCCTCTCGCGTTGTTTGGAAATATGGCGCGGGCGGTTGCGCACCGCCGTCATCCGCCGGATCGGTGGTGTCCTTTGCACCCCCAACGACTGGCCGGAACAGCTTGTCCGCCTCTTCATCATTCAACTTGGGCAGACCTTCCAGTTCACGGGTTTCATTCACGGTCATCCAGCCCGGATGCTGGGTGCCGCCTACGGCAATCTTGTGCGCGTCATACCGCGCCGCCAGATCCGCGCGCAACAGCGTGTCCAGATTGAACTTGATCGACACACCAGTTTCGCGCTCTTCGCGGGTCAACAGTTTGCGAGTAAGCTCCCCCTCAAAGCGCTTTACATGCTTACGAAGGCCCAGAATGTAGAACTGGGTGGTCTGCGCGTTGATGCCTGTGCCCCAACTCGTCGACTTGTCGGTTTCACCAATCAAATGGGGCGGGACGCCGAAAGCACGGGCCACATCAGAGACCTGAAACGCGCGCGACTGCATCAGCTGGGCAGTTTCAGGATCTTGCATCAAACTGACAAATTTGCCGCCCTCAGCCAACACAGCGGGCAAATGCGCATTTTGAACCCCCGCCATTTTGCGCATCCAGTATTGGCGGACTTCATCTGCGACCTTTTCATCGACCTTGCCTTCATAGGTGATGTAGCCACTTGGGGTGCCGCCCTGCTTGTAAAACAGACGGGCATATTCATCCGCGTCCAGCCCGATACCGATGGACCGACCAAAACATTTCAGCGGTGAAAGCGCCTCAAATCGCTTGATGGTGGCCGACCCGCGAAAGTGCAGAATATCGTCTTTGTCGCGCCCGTAAGTGTCACCGTTTTCGCTGATCCGATAAGCCAGTCGACCACCCTTGCGCTCAAACGGCGTTGCGGTGCCCTCCAAGATCGGCCTCAGACCAATTGGGTCACCCCGTCTGCTGCGGATAATCTCCGCACATCCGTTTCCTTCTAAAAAGGACAAAACGCCAAGACTTTCGAAGAACACTTCGGGCGTGTAGTCTTCATGCGGCTCATGGCGCACCAGCCAATTCACATCATGGCCCGAATGCTCTTCATTGCCGCCATTTTCGCCGCGCCGCATCACCCTCACGGGCATGGTGCCAAGCGTTCCACCCAAGAGCGATACACAGCCGAAGACTGCAGTCAGCTTCATGGCCGATTCTCGCGTCACCACGTCGTTGCCCAGAAATCCGAAGAACTCTTGCCATTCCTCGACGCTGGCCGATGACTGCAGGTTGACCGGCCTGCTGCCTTGCGCCCCAGGCGCAGAAAAGACCGGCTCAACGCGCGGCGCTTCCGCAACCTTGGCCCGTGATCCGAATATCCGTTCAAACATCAACAAATCCTTGCGTCACCACGCCCTTGCTTTCGTCTTCCTCGACAACCTGACACAGCGGCCACAAGCCGTTGATCAGCGCATCGATCCCGTCGATCTTGTCTTCCGGTGCCAGTTTGGTCGGAAAAATGTAGTCCCCGCCGGGCACCTGTTTCAGCAGCGTATTGCCTGCCATCCATGTCATAACCGCGTTACCGTCATGCAGAAGCCGGTGATCATCAACAGCGGCAATCAGCTTGTTGAACGGCTCATTCGTGTTTGCAGCCCGCTTGCGCAGTTCCACAGCCTGAATGCCCGCCGCATCCCAAGTCGCAGCCATCTGCTGCGCGAACTGCGCATCATAGATGACCATTTCCACATCCAAGGCTGGCAGATCACCCCAGCCCCATTCGTTTTGCGGATCATGGTCAGCGCCATGGCCACACAGCTGCATGACAAGCGCTTCGACCAATCGCAAATCCAGTTCTGCGCCCGGCGTTGTCGTGATCAGGCCCTTATTGGCCCAACCCCAAAGATGTTCATTGCCCGGCGCATCCACGACTTTTTGCGGAAGGCAATGCCAGCTAAATACAACAAAACGACCCATCGCAGGCCGATAAACTCCGTCCATATCGCATGGGGGGCCGATAGGAATCACAGCGACAACGCTTGCTGGGTCATGCCGGGTTGCAAGGTCGACGCCGAGGTAACAGCGTGCCCCAGCAAAATCTTCGATTTTCAGCGATGTATCTTCGCCAGCGCGCCAGCCTTCCATGTCGATGGCCGATGCCCCGACACTGGTCCAGATGTCCAAGTGCTTGCGCAGGAACTCACCCATTGCCGCCGGGCTGGCCGCTGCTTTCCTCCATTCGTCCTGCATGTATTGCAGCGACTTGGCGGCATGTAGTGACGGATTGGCCTTTTCCCAAGCGACCGGATCGCCCGGATCATCCCCTTCATCGGCTTCGAAGATGAGCCCGAAATAGCTGTCATCCTCGAATGTGCCGTCCAAAATGCGCTGCAGATATTTCCGCTGTTCATAGCAGATCCCCGCAGTGTTGTAGCCAGCCGTGGTGATCGCAATCAGCAGAGGCTGTTCGCGGGCACCCAAAGCACTGGCCATCGAATCCCACACATCGCGCTTTTCGTGCTCGTGCAGCTCATCCACAATCGCACAGTGCGGGTTTTTGCCATCTTTCGACTTGGTCTGGCTGGCAATCGGCTGGAACACCGCCGCCGGGTCCGCCGTCTTGATCTTGTGTTCCTCGACATGCAGGCCAAGCAGTTCATCTAACCCCATGCCTTCCGCTCGACCAGTCATGGCCATCACGCGGGCTGTATCGAATACGATGCGTGCCTGATGGGTTGACGCTGCGGCCGAATAAACCTTGGCCCCCGGCTCACCATCCGGCCCCAGAAAGTAAAGACCCACACCAGCCAGAAGCGTCGATTTTCCGTTCTTGCGCGGAACCTCGACATAAGCCGTGCGGAACCGGCGATTGCCGGTAACCATGTGACGCCAGCCGCCGATCTGGCTGATCAGGAACGCCTGCCACCCCAAAAGGGTGATTGTCTCATTACGCGCCGCCCAAGCCCCCTCGATATGGGGCAAGGCTTCCATGAAAGCGCACATATGCTCCGACGACACCATGTCGAAGACATATGGGAACTGGTCAGTGCCCGCGCGCTTCAGATCGGCCCGAAACCGCTTGCAGGCTTGCTGGATCCGCTTACAACTGGGCAGCTTGTTCGACAGAATGTCATCGACCCAATCAAGCGCCCGTAGCGTGATTGGTGTTTCGACAGATGCGTCCAGCATTAGTTAGGCGCAACCTTTTTTGCCATCGGCTTGAACGGCATCACCTTGCCCCCGCCACCATCTTCAGGCGGCTGTTCATCCAGCAGGTCCATGAAGGATGTCTGGGCAGACATGCCATTCTTGGCCCGCGCATAGGGGGTGGCTAACAGCTCCCGTTCCAACGTCAGCAGCTTGTTTTCGTGAAAAGCCCGGCTTTGCTCCTTCCCCGAAAGGTAGTTGCTGGCCGTGGCCTCGAATTCCTCTGCGGCGATTTCGGCGGACAGCCGATCATAGGCCGCGCGGTGCACAGCGTAGCGAACCACGATGCCAAAAACAGATTCATCCAGAACCCGATCACGGCGCAAAACAGCCAGCAGGCTTTCACCATGCTTTCGCTCTTCCCCCTCGAAGTGTTCGGGCCATCCACCCAGAAGGGTGACCAGCCGTTCAATGCCTGATGCCGGTGCAGTCACGAGACCCCCCCCTTAAACTTTCACGCACAAAAATCTAATTACCGCCGCCGGTCCCCTGCACTCAGGTTGTGGACTTTTGACCCCCCCTACCTGCGCGCCGTTCGGCCCGCTGCTTCTTGATGTCGTGGCACGACTTGCACAGCGATTGCAGTTCACCAAACCAAAACAAGCCATGATCACCATTATGCGGGACAACATGGTCCGCGATGGTAGCCAAATGCTTTGAATGCCCCGGGCACAGCGCACACAAAGGTTCCGCCGCAAGCTGTCGGGCGCGCCGCCCATTCGGGCCACACCACGCTTTGCGCTTATACCATTTGCGATAAGGAAGACTGGCCCGCTTTGCGTCTGCCGGCCGGTCCCGGTCCCTCTTGTCTTGCGCCGCGTGGGCTTTACAGTATGCCGACCCAAGATCGACCAGCCTGGAACAGCCCGGATGTGCGCAGGGTTTCTTCGGCACTGTAAATCCTTTGATGTGACGGAATCATGCAATCTGACCTAATCTCTGACGCAAGTAAACGTGCACCAAATGTCTGCCCCGACAAGGACGCCCACGGCTAAGCCTCAAAGTGGTTTCGACCAGAAAACATGAAGCACCAAACGAAAAACGCCCGACCAGATATTGGTGGGCGTTCTTGTTGATGATGCACATTTAATAAGCTGCTGTCAGGGTAAGCGTCAACAACTTTTTTACAAGTCATTGATATTTAAAGAATAATAGACAAATCCCCTGATTCCCTAAAAGATGGGCAAACACCCAGAGCCGAAATGCGCGACCGATGCACCGCCACGCCGCACCGGCCCCATCATCCGGTCCAATACCGCCGCAAGCGCCTGCTGTAATGCGATCCGCAGCTTAGCGTCATCACCCCAACCATGTTTATCCAAAACATCTGTTATGGTGCCATCTTCTAAGCAAACGATGTCAACCAACCTTCTATCCATAATTGCCACCCGACGCCCTTTATCCGAAGAACGCCTGCGGCGCACAACCATAGCCGACCCGCTGCCGATGCGTTGCCGCAACACACCAATGCGTTCTCGATCACGCAACACCGCATCCATGAAGTCACTGCCACCGCCACCACTTCGGTGCGATAGACTTTCTAGCGATGAACATTTCACCCCAGCGCTTTCATGTCTTTCAACCAGATCCCGATAGAACCGCCCCATAGCTACTTGCGCCGCAGTAAATGGGGCGGGTTTCTTGTGCCGCGCGGCCCGCGCCGCCATCACATCAAAGCTATCGGCCAGTTGCAGCGTCTTGCGCCCCAGAAAGCCCGCCGCCTTCATTTCGAAGCCATTATCACCCTTGGGATAGGCCGACATCATTTCTGACATTCGCACGGGTCCACGCGCTGGGGCCACCGGGATTTCCGGCCCAACCTCCGACGGAACAACCCCCATTGCACGAACTTCCGCCAGCCGCGCCACCTCATCCAAATCATTTCTACGCTCAATACGAGAAACCGTTGCCGAAATCCGATCTCCACTCATACCGCCGTCCTTTCTTGCTTCGCCTTGATGATTCCCAAACACCGCTGCCGCAACGCCATGTAGCCCTGAAGCCAGCGCACGTCTTGTGGGTCAGCCCGACCATCTTCTAAGGCCCGCTCAACCCGCAACCGTTTGCGATTATTGCAATCTGCATCGCTGCGGATATTCTTCATTGAATAACCATTGGGCGGCGCCCCATATTTTTTCAGAAACGAAAACAGTTCGACCACATAGCCACCCGACAGCGCGGCATCACCCGCCGCTGATTGCAAATAAGACCGCACCAATCGGGATTCAGATGCTGGCGGCTGCTGCAATTCTCGCGCCCAGTTTATGATTGACACCTCAGCTGGCCAGACGTTCTTTTTCGCCCCTCCTGCATAGCGCTCAACCACCTCAGCCAGTGCCGACAACTGATCTGCGGCCATGTAGGCCAGACGCGCTTCCAGACGATCCAGCATCGCCTGATGGCCCTCGACCTTTTGGCCACGATTGCGCACCATGCCCCGGCTGACCAATGGGTCAATCAGGTTCACCCTAACCCGCTCCTTACCATCTTTCAGTTCCTGGCCTTCCACCGCCCATCTCCCTTCTTTTGGCTGCCATACCGCCTTGCTGCTTGATGGCCACTCTCTGCAATTCCACCCTTATTCACAGGCACAGTCATCTGTAGTGGTGCGCCAACGTAATTTTCCTTTTCTTTTCATTGTCATTATCCTTCTCGATGTGGACACTAACTTAGTGTCCGTGACTGTCGGTTAGTGTCTATTGGACATTGATAGACATTGATTAACGCTTTTCAGGGAACCCCCCCTCGCGGGCTTTGCTCGCACACGCCTGTATAGCGAAGTGGAGGTCTTCAGCTGTGCGGCGCTCTCCACCACGCGCCGCGATCCGATCTTGGATTGCGGCGTCGATAAACCGAATCCTGCGCGAGTCTTCAGCGATATTCGGGGCCAGCTGCATCACATCATCCGTCAGACGCTTCAGCCTACGCGCCTGTGATGCCGCCTCGACTCGCGCCGTGTGATTGGCGCGGCTCGCAAAGGCCAACAGCACGATGCGCGTCACTACGGGGTGCATCAGGCGAATTTCGTCACCAGACCGGCACGGAACCCAACCATGCAGCGGACCATATTCCAAAGCACACAATGCGTCGAAGTGATCCCGATCAACCACCGGCTGGATCATTCTGGCCAGCCGCTTCTGGTCTTTGGGCAAGGTGCCAACCGGCGTTTCCCGATAGGCCAGATTGACAAGATCAAACCACATAGACTTACATTCATGCGTTCCATTCCAGCGCATGTCAGAAGCCAGCCAGCGGCCAAATTCCCAACGAAGAAACTCATGGCTATCAAGCCGTGCATCCGGTTCGATGGGATATTCGGGCAACTGGTCAAGATCGACAGGGCCGATGACACATAAGGCCGTCATGAAGCACCCCCTTGCCGCGCAGCGCGGGCTTGCCGATCTGCCAACCATGCAGGTTGCACATACGTCACATGCCGCCGTGCGGCGCGGGTCAGATCGCGGATACCCGCATCATGTCTTTCATACTTGCCCATGCGCCAGACCAGCGCCGACAGGGCCATGCGATGACCCCATTTGCGCAACTTTGCACTGCCCGCGCGCTCACAGGCGGTGCAGCAGTAAATCTGCCAGCTGCGGCGCGACTCAAACACCGCCCCACAGGATGAGTTAAAGCAGACCCCGGACCGCCATGGGCTGGACACCGCCAATTCCTGATGAGCAAAAACCCGGAAGTCCTCCGGCACAAATTGCCGCGCCACGGCATTCTCGGTTGCAGATAGCAGCAAGGTCATAGCGCCAAAGCCTCCTGCTGGGCGCTTACAGGCCCGCTGCCGGGCAATTCCATCTGGCTGCGCTCTGCCACCTCTGCGACACGGGCGCAGGCCACATCAAACCATTTTGGGTCTTTCTCGATCCCGATGGCGGCGCGGCCTATGCGGGCTGCAGCCACAATGGTGGACCCAGACCCCATGAAAGGATCTATGACCAGATCACCCGGATCAGTCGAATTGCCCATCCAATGCGCCATCAAGGCCACGGGCTTTTCCGTTGCATGGGGGCGGCGCTGATCGGGCAGCACATCAGCGCCAAAATACAGGTGCGACACATCCTGTTGCGGGCAGCGGATCAATGCTTTTGACGAACAATCGGTGATGCGCCGGGCCCGGCCCTTATAGAGATACAGCCCGAATTCGCAGTTCGGCATATACCAACGGTTTGGCGTGGCCGTGATCTTATCCCAGACCAGCAGGCGGTGAAAGCCAAAACCAGCCACATCAAACGCAGCGCGGGCCGCACCTTCCTCCCGATCTGACGCCATGATGATGGCATCAGCATCATCAGCCAGCGCGCCATAGATCAGCGGGGCCATATCGGCCCATTCGACCATGTCGAACAACTTGCCCGAATTGTCATAAGCATCCTTGGCGAAACAACCGCCCATTTCACCCGTGCTGTTACCGCCCGCCGTGATGCGATAGGGTGGGTCAGATAAGCACAGCTTGGCCCGCACCCCCAGCGCAGGCAGCACATCGCGCATATCGCCCAAGATCAGGCGGCAGTCGCCGATGGTGATGTCGCGCTGAATACCCATCATGCCACCCCCGCCATCTGCAACTGTCGGCGAACACCTAACAAAACCCAAACACCATCCAGCCCGGCCAAGGCACAAACCGCAAAGAAATCACGCGACCCAAACCATCGCCGAGCACTGATCACTTCGTAAGGCTTCGCATGACCATTACCCCAATCTGGCAACTTCGCCACGCGCAACTGTTCTTTGATCACAGCGCACCAGAGCGCCCGACAGGCGAGCGGGTCAATGTCTTGCTCAATAATCTGATTGGTATTTTGGTCGTCAAGGCTCATGCCGCACCCCCATCATATGCCAGACACTCTGAATCCCAGAACAGCCCCGCAACCGCCACACCGCAGCCCAACTGGTCCGCTTCAGCCAGGCACCAGTCCTGAACCTCCGGCCAGCCATTACGGCGGGCTTCTTGCGGGGCGCGCAGCTGGACAAACAGAACCGCGTCCAGACGATCGATCAGCTTCAGGCAACGCTGCTCGAACTCGCTCAAATCACAGGCAAGACCCATTTGACGCAGCACGTCACCTTCCAGCGCCGCATGATCATCAACCAAGCCACCACCCACTGCCTTGAAGGTTTGTGACAGGTCACCAACCACGAATTCAGCCGCATCATGCGTCACAGCAGCCCGCAGAAGCTCGATTGAATGGTTGGGAAACAGAGCGATCACCAACATTGCGCACCACCCCTGATGCGCACAGTTGAAATCATCAACACCGGACAAAGCCGCATTCATATGCCAGCGCCGGGTGAAACCGGATGCCCACAAGTGAAAGGGACGGGCCATGCACGTTGAATACCCAATCATACCGCCATCTCCCTAGACAACGCCAACCCACCCTGCATAGTGTCGATCACAGATCGAACGACGGATGGGGATTTCAAATGCACAAACTTGCCCTGATCGCTGCACTGCTGACAGCCAGCGAAGCGACGGCGAATGAATTTAACGAACTGGAGGCATTTGCAGAAATATCGGGCAATTTGACGTGCAGCACTACAATTACAGTGCTGCAAAAAGACAAACGAGCAAGCGGGGCGGTCTATACTTTGGTGTGGGGAATGATAGCCGGAGCTGCCGCAAAAGATGTCACCGAAAAGCTTCCGTTCGAAGCCAGCATCGCCGGGCTCTATGCCATTGTGACAGCTGGGTGCATTCTCAACCCTGACGCCAAACTTATCGACGTATTGCGCAGAAAAGACAAAGACTAACCCGATCATCCCGCAACCTCCGCTGCATCAATGATGTCAGTCAGAACCTGACGGGCCGCGCGCATTTCTGCGATGACCTCTGCCCGCTCTTCTGGCGTTAGGCATTCAGGGTCAGCGCTCAGATGTGAAAACGCTCGAATAAGTGCTGCATGAGCCCGCCCACTGGCGACAGTGCTTTTTGCCGCCAATGACCGCAAACAGTCAATGCGCACCCCCTCGCGTTCGGTGCGCTCAAACATACGATTGGTGATCGGGAATGCGCCAACAAAGTCTTCCACCGCGATAGCCGCATCAATGGTGACACCAATCTGACCGGAACACATCTTACTAATGGTGCCCTTGCAACCTTTGCCATAACGGGCCTCTAGAACCGCCGCGACCGTTTCAACACCACCTGCGCGCCGGACCAATCCATCAAAAATGCCTCGCGTTACATGATTAGACATGGGAAACCTCGTTTCCTTTGAATCCAGCCGCGCTTGCCATAAAAAAGCGATGCGGGGCGAGCCGCGCCAATCGAATCGCCCCGCCCCACCGGCCAAACGACAAGGACTCAAAACGAATGACCGATGAACTTGAAGAATTCCGCGATCCCGCAAAGCTCAAGCTGTTCTTTGAGGATTTGGACCAAGAGATTGAGAACCCGGCAGGGCTATACCAGGACGCCCGCGCCCAGAATGACGCCCTGCGCACGCGCATTGATCTGGCAAACAAGCTAATCGCGCGGGAATAGGTCATGCCGAAACCCCGCGAACACCAGAAAAACGCCGCAGACGGATCAACCGCATGCGCAGCGCCAAGTTCTCTTTTTCCAGCCGATCAGCCCTTGCGGCCTTGCGCTCAAACGCATCACCCAAGCGCCGCAAATCGGATTGCAGGCGAACGATGGTTTCCTGATCGGCGGCGCGAATATCAACCATCAAACACCCCCAAGAAAACGAAAGGAATAGAATTTTGATGAACCCCAAATGCTCATCACAGCACTCTCCGAAGCCATCCGAGAAAGCGCCGACGGATATGGCCCTGACGACATTGAGATGCGCCCCGGTTATAAAGCTTTGCTGGAATGGGCCGACGATTTCGAGGAGCGCACTCTTGACCAACTTTAGGCTGCGGCAGATATTGAGCGAGCGTTGTATCAAAACGCCGACCAGCAGCATCATACTTGCTAGTGATCTCTTGAACAGTAGCGTGGGTATTAGCCATCAGCCAGCCTCCCGCATCGGAGGGTTCGCCGAAATAAACTCCTGAAGCTTTGCAGCAACGCGAATTGTGCAACCCTTTCCATCAATGAGGTTCTTGTAAAGTCGACTATTGCCCACTGCCTTTCGGCACAGCGTTGCAGGTGCAAGCCCTGCGGCCTCGCAATAATTTTCTACCTGCTGGATCAAATCTTGTTCAGTCATGATCTGCATTTAGGGACTTTTGTCCCCATTAGTCAAGGGACAATCGTCCCCTATCTCATGTGAACCCACTGAAGTAAAAAAAGACATGGAAAAAACATTCAGACAGGCATTTATAGAAGCCCTAGAAAAATCAGGGCTTTCGGTAGCGCAAGTGGCCGAAAAAGCGGGTGTTTCAGTTGAGCAACTGAAGAAACTAAAACAACGCGAAACCGCCAAAACAAATGTTGAGGACGCCCGCCGCGTGGCAAAGGCATTCGGTCAATCTCTAGATGACTTTGTCAACGATCCTGCACTTGAAGCCCAAGTTGAGATAGTCTCTCTATACAACGCTTTACCAGAATCGCTTCGGAATGAGTTACTGACCTACGGAAAAGGTCTTGCTGCTTCACAAAAGACGAAACCTCGTTAACTTCCATCAACTTAACAGACAGTTTCTTATAATCATCATCCAATTTTTACCCTCCAAACAAAGAGAACAATATGAGAACGAAGGAAATGCGTCAACGGATTTCAACCCTAGGCACACATCCAATTCGAACCAGCGCCATGCTCGCATTGATTGCATCATCTACGCTGTCTGCGTGTTCGAATCTTGATATGAATACAGTTCAGATCGTTAATGTCGAAGGCTACTCCGTCACCGTTAGAACATCAGCCAACGAGCCGAACACCTGGGCAGCGTTCGGAACCACCATCGCTGACCGCACACAACTTACCCCAGCTTATCTCAAGCGCAATATCACTGCCATCGAATCTGTTTCGGGATGCAAAGTTCTCCCCGAACTAACGACTCATTCCACAGTAACCACCCTTGCCGTTGTAACCTGCTAATCAATAATAGGGGACAAAAGTCCCTCATTTTACCTTGACAGGGACTTTTGTCCCCTGCTAGTTGTCCGATAATGGAGGCTAGTATGAACACTTTTTTTCAAAACCCACCACAACGACAGACAGACGCCCGGTCGATCATCACCGACCCACGTCCCGAACACACAGCCAGCCTGCGCCTGTTGGCATGGGCCGCACTGAAGACCGAACGCGGTCAAACCGTGTGCCAGCACCGCCTTCAGGCCAGATCCACCAACTCAGATCGGCAGGTGGCGTGATGGATTGCATTGATAAGACATCTGCCAAATTTCAGGACGAAATTTTGCAACTGGCGCTGAAGGCGCACCCCGGCTCAGCGGCCCGGCGCTTTCTGTGTCAAGCCGGGTCTTGGTATCCGACCCACGACAGCATTGATGGCGGATTGGAAAGACAGGAAGTTTTCGACTTTCTACAACGCATCAATACGGCCCGCGCGGAAGGCTGCGATCCTACACGATCACTGCGCGAGATGCGGAACACTCTAGAAGAACTACTGGATAGAATTGACGGGTTTGAGCATGACCAATGAAACCTCACTTTCTTCTGGACGGTTTAAGCGCCGCAAACAGCAAGTCTTCAATATCTGCTGGGACATGGTCGACTACGCCGCGCTCAAAAAACTCGTCATTAAGGCGCAACCTGCGCCAATAAAAACTCAAAAGTGCATAGTTGGGCATGACACGCCCGGCTTCCGCCGCCTCGATATGCTGCAAGTCAGGGGCATACCAACTGGATCGGGAAATCTCTGCCTTGCTGATGTTTGCAACGAACCGGGCCGCGCGCAGCCGATGCGCGACAGCCTCAAAGGTTTCATCCCCGTATTTCGCAAGTGTTTGGCGAACCAAAAGCGGCATCGGCATGGACGCCTACACTTCCTGCGCGTCAACACTACGCCGATTTCCGTCGATACTGTTATTATTCAATTCAAACTCCTTTTCCACCGCCAGCCACAGGCTAGCACCAAAAGCACTGATTAGGGAGTCGAAGTATGACCAACCTGCCCCATTTCGCCCGCTTCTGGATGGTATGCCGCAAACCAACAGGCCCGCGATCCAAAACTGAACCACGCGCCCGCTATTCGTCCTTCGAAGACGCGATGACGGCAGCCCAGAAACTCTCCAAAGAAAACAACGCCCAGTTCCACGTTTTGGAAACCGTGGCAACAGCTCGCCCCGGCGACATTGAACAGGAAACATTGTTATGAGTCTTGATGCACAATTCGACCACATCCATACCTTTCTGCTGAACCTGGAATGTCTCATGCCGGAGGGTCAGAAAGATGCGTTCTTCAACGAAATCATGGAAAGCGGCGGCAGCTATGTGGCGCCCGGTGGCAATGACCGGTCAAGCCATCTATTTGAAATCTCATTGCATGGTGTGGTGGCCTATGGGTCATCCGAAGATGAAGCCATCCGCAACTGGAAGAAAGCAGCCCGCGCGCAGGCGCCGCTGGTTGAAGATGATGGCTTCATCACCGTTCACCCGCCTTTCCCCAATCCGCGCAACCACGCGGAAGAGATTGCCAACGCCCGCGCGGCGGATGGCGGAAGTGAATCCTGATGGACGCACCGCTACAATTCTCCCCAACCGGCAATCGCCTCATTGCTGGTAAACTGGCCGGGGGCGGACTGCTCGCCGCTCCCGGCTCTTTTTTCCGCCAATTTCGCAAGCACCGCACAGCAGCCAACAACACTCCGACATTCCACTATCCCGAATGGCCAAGATGTGGATGCCCTGACGGCACAATGCGCCCGGAATGCCCCGGCCTGAAAGCGCGGATAGGTGCAAAATGACCAGGCCCGAAGATATTAACGTGCTGATCGGCTGTGAAACCAGCTTGGTTATGCTGGATGCATTTCTTGCTCGCGGCT
The DNA here is from genome assembly GCA_002748285.1 of Rhodobacterales bacterium. GTDB lineage: Bacteria > Pseudomonadota > Alphaproteobacteria > Rhodobacterales > Rhodobacteraceae > Profundibacter. The sequence goes on along the minus strand of PDSA01000028.1, from coordinate 19,169 downwards.
TCAATGCCTTTTCCTGTGACATCGACCCGGCAGATCGCCCCACAAACCGGCATATTCGCGACGATATTCACAATGTAATGCACGATCCGCGCTGGCACCTGCTTTGCGTCATGCATCCCCCATGCACCCGGCTTTGCAACAGCGGTGTGCGGTGGCTGGATGATCCACGCCAGAAAAACCCGCCAGAAGAGGCCACACCAGATGAAAAAACCGCTTGGCCCACACTGGATCTGAATACCCGAAAAGTGATCATGCAGCGGCTGCTTGATGAAGGCGCAGCCCTATTCAGCGAATGCTGGAATGCACCGATACCACTCAGGGCAATCGAAAACCCGATCATGCACAAACACGCCAAGGCTCGCATCAAAAACTATGCGCCGCCAGCCCAGACTGTGCAGCCGTGGTGGTTTGGTGAACCGGCTTTTAAGGCTACAAGTTTCTATCTGGCCGGAGGCCTGCCCCCTCTGATCGAAACAAAACGCCTGACGCCACCCCAAAAAGGCACCGACGAACATAAGCAGTGGTCAAAAATCCACCGCGCCAGCCCCAGTGCTGACCGCCGAAAAATACGATCCAAAACCTTTGCAGGAATCGCAGCCGCTTGCGCGGATCAATGGGGGAACCACGCCCTGAGGGCTGCGGCATGATGGTGAAATCACGCCAACGCTTTGACGATCTGCCACCCGCCCAACAGGCAGGCATCCTCTGCAATGATCCACGCTTCCAGAAATTCGCCGCCTGCCGCTGCGGAATGCCCGATCAGCAGTTCAGCGCCAGCGCAGCCGCGCAATACCTGCGCGAATGCTGCCAGGTCGACAGTCGCAAGCAGCTGACCACCAACCAATCGGCCCGCCAAAAGTTCCTGATCCTGCGCACCGAATTCGACGCATGGACCGGCAAAATCGCAACGCCACGATAGAAAGGACCAATCTATGATGGCCAAAAAAAAGCAACCCGCAGAAGGCGGACAAATCGAAGAACACGACCCATTTGCAATCAGGGGTGTAGAACAGCTGCTAACTCTCTTTGATGGTGGTGACTTCCTAACCCAATTCATTGCCGATCACCGCGATCTACTGCAGCAAATGCAAGAACACAATTCCGAGTATGGCCACAAAGGCGCAAAAGGCTCTTTCACTCTGAACGTGTCCTATGAGCTGGGCGGCGCGGGTGATCTGGGAATGAAAGCGCAAGCCAGTTTCAAAGCGCCCAAAAAACCCGCCAGCCAAGCCGCCGCCTATGTGGATGGCCACGGACAAATGACACTCTACAGCCCCATGATGCGCCGCATGCACAGCGGGGTGCGTGATGTGACGCCACATGACCCGGAGACCGGCGAAGTGCGCGATGTGTAATTCAAAACAAAGGAACTGATTATGTCTACAAACAACCCCGCCGCCCAACGGCCCGAAAACCCGGCAGAAACCATGCGCGATGTGATGGCCGATCTGATGCACCACACAGTTGTGGACGCCGACCCAGAATGGACGCCAAGCGCCGCTGACCTGATCACCGTACCTGAAAAGCGCAAAGTGTTTGATGTTTCAAAATACCGACGCGAGGCGCTGGAGTTCATGAAACCCATCCGCCGCCAAGGCACAGCCCACCTTGCCGATCTGCAAAGCATCATTGATTGGGCTAACCGCTTCAAGGGCTCCACTTCGGCCCTATTCGCAAACCCCGACATGAACGCCCCCACACTGACCTGCATTGCTGACTACCACGACTGCGGTCCGATTGACGTAACCACAACCACGGGCGATCCCAGCGCCCGCCATTGCCACCACCGCGCTGTTTACAATTTCCCCCTGTCAGAAGAATGGAAGGCATGGATGCGCGTTTCTGGCGAGCGGCTCAACAAAGATGATCTGGGTGACTTCATCGAAGCACAAGCCAAAGACATCATGGACCCATCACCCGCCATTCTGACCGGCAGCGTCAGTGACAAAAATCAACCATGGGAAAACCGCCTGATCGAAACCGCCCAGAAAATCGAAGGGCGCTACGGCCAACTAACCCAACTTCTGGCGATATCCAAGAAGTTTCAGGTGCATGAGACTAGCAACCTGACGGTGAAAACAAACCGGGACAGCGGCGAACAGGAAATCCAGTTCGTCAACGAACACAAAGCGCCAGACGGCCAGCCGCTCAGAATCCCAAACCTGATTATCATCGCTATTCCCGTCTTCCTGAACGGTGCCCCTTACCGAATGCCCGTGCGGTTTCGGTATCGCAAAACCGGCGGCGAAGTGCGGTTTATCCTGTCGATCTACAACCCTGAAAAGGCGTTTGAATCCGCCTTCGGGGAAGCGGTCGAAACAGCAACCACCGAAACCGATCTGCCAACATTCATGGGCAGACCCGAAAGCTGATTTCTTTTCTGGCCCCCGGCAACGGGGGCCAGCGACGGAAACCAGAAGAAAAACGATGGTCAAGACAGCCTAAATCAACATCGAAGATGATCAGATGATCAGGGCCAAGGCAAATCCGCCCGCCCTGATCGCCTTTCCACCGCAAGGCCATGATCCGCCTGCTGGAACGGGGCGATTTTCTGTCATCCACACCGCAAGGAAGCGCATAAATGGCGGCAACACGGTTCACAAAGGCAGAAATAACACGCGCGGTAGAAGCGGCGAAAGCGTGTAATTTGGTGGTTTCTGTAGTGGAAATCGCGCCGGATGGAACCATCAGAATATGCTGTCCAGTGGACAAATCCGAAAAAACGCGCAATGCTCAGGAACCGAAACAATGGTGAGAGATGTGCGCAAGAACTATCCCGGCCTAACGGTTGAGACTTTAAAGTCAGGAAGAAAACGTATTCGGGTGCGCGTCGAAGGCTATCCAAATCGCAAAATCCGCCTGCATGTCGGGATGGATCACCCCAAGTTTTCAGAACACTATTGGAATGCCCGCGCGGGTATAGAGCTAGAATATGAACCGGAAACAACCGCAGTGCGCCAGTCGATTCAGTGGTTAACCGACAAGTATCTTCTGCACTTGGAACGTATGGTCGAAGCCGAACAAGCCGCTGCCGCAACTCTCCGCCAACGCAAAAGCCTTCTAACACGCCTGTGCCAGCATAAAACGGATGATGGCGATGAATATGGGGAAATGAGCCTAAACGCCCCATCAGCGGCCTTTGTGAAGGTCCGAGATGCGCGCGCAGCAACACCAGCTGAAGCTGACAATATGATAAAAGCCGCCCGGTCAATGTATCACTGGGCGTGCGATGCTGGTCATGCGGAAGTGAATCCGCTTGTCGGGATAAAGAAGATCCACCGCAGCAAAGGCGGTGCAACACCATGGACATCCGAAGACCTGTGCAAGTTTAAAAAGACGCATCCGATCGGTACCATGGCACATCTTGCGCTGACCCTTCATATGTTCACCGGCGCCAGGTCGAATGATGCGATATGGCTGGGACGCAAACAGGAATTTGAAAGCCACGGCACCAGATGGCTGGGCTGGCAACCAAAGAAACGCGGCGCTGCATTTGTGGAAATACCCATGGCCGCCCCGCTACGCGAATCCATCAATGCAGTGGCGAGAATTGGGGATGCCTACATTTTAAGCAAACACGGCAACCCATTCAAAAATGCCGACAGCTATCGCAACTGGTTTAGAAAACGCTGCGATGAAGCTGACCTGCAGGGCAGATCGTCCCATGGCGTCAGGAAAGCCTTGGCAGAGCTTCTAGCCGAAGAGGGGTGTAGCGAACACCAGATCATGGCCGTTCTTTCACACACGCAGCCAAGCACCTCTGCAATCTACACAAAAGGCGCAGACCGCCGCGCCATGGCCGCTGAAGCAATGCGCTCGATTCGCGGTTTCTCTTGGTAATGTGGACCACACGTAATTCCAGCGTGGTCCATAACGGACATTTTACCAATCAAAACAGATAGTTAGTGATGTGAATGGTGCCCCCACACGGACTCGAACCGCGGACCTACTGATTACAAATCAGTTGCTCTACCAGCTGAGCTATAGGGGCAGACACATGAGACATTTGCTTCATGAGTCAAACGCGGTGCCATATAATCCAAAACGCCGCTTTGGCATCGTTTAGTCCAGGATGAATTCGGATGCAATGGGCAGATGGCCTTTAACAGACGGATTTTTATATTTTTTGCGCAGCACACAATGCCAAAGCCGCAGCCAGAATAACAATGTGCAAAGCCGCGCTGAGAGCAGCGGCTGAGCCGATACTATACCCGCTCATTCGTTAAGCAATCATAAAATATTCACAAAAAATCAGGCATGGAGTCGGCATGTTTTTCGAAAATTTTGTTCAGCTTAAAATTTTTTCCGGCTTAAGGGAATATTTGCCTTTTGGCGGCAAATTCGAATCAAAATGTGTTATCGGCGGAGAAAATGAATGAGCATACATACCAATCTGGCAACCGGCCCGCAGGCCGGGTTTATCGCGGGTTATCTTGAAACTCTGGCAATGGTCGAACGTTTGCACCGCCTGTTGCTGGACGTGATCAAGGATGAGTTTGAGCGGGTCGGCGTTTTGGAGATCAACGCGGTGCAGGCGCTGCTGTTGTTCAATATTGGCGATAACGAGGTTACGGCGGGCGAGCTGAAATCGCGCGGCTATTATCAGGGCTCAAACGTGTCTTACAATCTGAAAAAACTGGTTGAAATGGGGTTCATGCACCACCAGCGCTGCGAAATTGACCGCCGGTCGGTGCGGGTGAGACTGACCGAAAAAGGCCGCAATATCCGCAATCTGGTCGGTGAGCTGTTTGCCCGCCATGCCGAAGGGCTCAAATCCAAGGGCGTGCTGGGCGATGAAGGGATCGAAGAGATCAACAGTTCTTTGCGCCGGGTTGAACGCTATTGGACCGATCAGATTCGTTATATTTACTGAAGCGCATTCCAATGTAAGAAGCGCTCAGGGTGGTTCCGGGCACAAAGGCTGATCAAGGGGAGAATTCGGTTGCCAACGCTTGATCAAACAGATGTGAGCGCCTGTTTAATCCCATCTGGGTTTTCCATCTGACGGGGCGGCTTTCTGGCAGAACCCTTCCTGATCTTGCCGGACATATGGCTTTTTGCGGCTGCCAGACACAGAATCTTCGCCTCACCCCTTTCCACCGGAGCCGATCCATGTAATAGGGACGCGTCAAATGATGCCATCCGAAGGAGACCCCGATGGAGATTCGTGACGCTTTATCGTTTGACGATGTTTTGCTGGTGCCCGCTGCCTCTAATGTTCTGCCCTCAACCGCCGATACTGCGACCCAGCTGACCAAGTCGATACGCCTGAATATCCCACTGCTCAGCTCGGCCATGGACACCGTGACCGAAGCCCGTATGGCGATTGCCATGGCGCAGGCCGGTGGCATGGGGGTGATCCATCGCAATCTGGACATCGAAGAGCAGGCCCGTCAGGTGCGCCGGGTGAAGCGTTTTGAAAGCGGCGTGGTTTACAACCCGATCACGCTGACTGCGCAACAAACTCTGGCCGATGCCAAGGCCCTGCAAGAGCGTTACCGCGTCACCGGTTTTCCAGTGGTGGATGCGGATAACAAGGTGGTCGGCATTGTCACCAACCGCGACATGCGCTTTGCCACGGACGATAAAACCCCGGTTTCCGCGATGATGAGCAGCGAAAATCTGGCGATTTTGCGTGAACCGGCCAATCTGGATCAGGCCAAATCGCTGATGCAGGCCCGCCGGATTGAAAAGCTGCTGATCACCGATGAGGCTGGCAAGCTGACCGGGCTGATGACGATCAAGGACATCGAACAGGCCGTGCTGAACCCCACCGCCAGCAAAGACGATCTGGGCCGGTTGCGAGTGGCGGCGGCGACCACGGTGGGCGATGCCGGGTTTGAACGCTCCGAAGCGCTAGCCGATTCCGGGGTGGATATGATCGTGATCGACACCGCGCATGGCCATTCCGAAGGGGTTGCCGCCGCTGTGACCCGCGCCAAAAAAGCGTTTGGCGATGTGCAGATCGTGGCAGGCAATGTCGCCACCGCCGAAGCGACCAAAGCGCTGATTGATGCCGGGGCCGATGCGGTGAAAATCGGGATCGGGCCGGGCTCGATCTGCACCACGCGGATTGTCGCCGGGGTCGGGGTGCCGCAGCTGACCGCAATCATCGACAGCGCCAAGGGCGCCGCCGCAACCGGCACGCCGATCATCGCCGATGGCGGCATCAAGTTTTCCGGTGACTTTGCCAAGGCCATCGCCGCTGGGGCCAGCTGCGCTATGGTCGGCAGCATGGTGGCCGGCACCGATGAAAGCCCGGGCGAAGTGATCCTCTATCAGGGCCGCAGTTTCAAAAGCTATCGCGGCATGGGCAGCCTTGGCGCAATGGCGCGGGGCTCGGCCGATCGCTATTTCCAAAAGGACGCCGCCAGCGACAAGCTGGTACCCGAAGGGATTGAGGGCCAGGTGCCGTATAAGGGCTCGGCCAATACAGTGATCCACCAGCTGGTGGGCGGTTTGCGCGCGGCGATGGGCTATACCGGCTGTGCCACGGTCGACGAGATGCGCCAAAAGGCCGAGTTTGTGCGCATCACCGCAGCGGGTCTGAAGGAAAGCCATGTGCATGATGTCCAGATCACCCGCGAAAGCCCCAATTACCGGATGTCTTAACAAACGGGCAGCCCCCCTGCCCGGCCCGAATACCAGATAACAATTGTCGCCGCCGCCAAGGCAGGTTAAACATCTGTTATGGATATTCTGGACAAAATCAAAAGCTACAAGCTGCAAGAGGTGGCGGAGCGCAAAGTCGCCACCCCGCTTGCCGAAATCGAAACCGCTGCCCACAACGCCGATCCGGTGCGCGGCTTTGCCGATGCGCTGCGCCACAGTTCTCAGGGCGGCTATGGCCTGATCGCCGAAATCAAAAAGGCCAGCCCGTCCAAAGGCGTGATCCGCGAGGATTTCGACGTTCCCGCCTTGGCGCGGGCCTACAAAGAAGGCGGGGCAACCTGCCTGTCCGTGCTGACCGACGCCCCCAGCTTTCAGGGCGATGACGCCTATTTGCGCGCGGCCCATGAGGCGGTTGACCTGCCGATCCTGCGCAAAGACTTCATCTATGACCCCTACCAGATCACCGAATCCCGAGCCTTGGGCGCGGATTGCATTTTGCTGATCATGGCTTCTCTGGACGATGGTCAGGCCGCCGAGCTGGAGGCCGCCGCGTTTGACTGGGGCATGGATGTGCTGATCGAGGTGCATGATCAGGACGAGCTGGCGCGGGCCGCCCAGTTGAAATCTCCGCTGATCGGCATCAACAACCGCGATCTGAGAAGCTTTGAAACCAGCCTCGACACCACTAAAAACCTAGCCAAGCTGGTTCCGGTCGATCGTATGATCGTCGCCGAATCCGGCCTGTCCAGCCCTCAGGATCTGGCCGATCTGGCGATGTATGGGGCGCGGTCGTTTCTGATCGGCGAATGCCTGATGCGCCAGCCGGATGTGGCTAGCGCCACCCGTGCGCTGCTGGCCAATCCGCTGATGCCTGCCGGGGGTATGTTGTAGATGCCACAATCGCAAAACCCATCTGGCCTGACCCATTTCGACGCGGCCGGAGCGGCGCATATGGTGGATGTCTCGGCCAAGCCAGTGACTTCGCGCACCGCCATTGCCCGCGGCCATGTGAAAATGAGCCCGCAAACCTATCAGATCATGACCGATGGATCGGCGAAAAAGGGCGATGTGCTGGCGGTGGCGCGGCTGGCCGGGATCATGGGGGCCAAACAGACCAGCGCCCTGATCCCTCTGTGCCACCCGCTGCCGATCACCAAGGTGGCGCTGGAGCTGACCCCGGATGCCGATTTGCCCGGCGTGGCGATCACCGCCACCGTCAAGACCACCGGCCAGACCGGGGTCGAGATGGAGGCCCTCACCGCCGTTTCCGTGGCCGGGCTGACGGTGTATGACATGCTCAAAGCCGTTGAAAAGACAATGGAAATTTCAGCCATTCGCCTGATGATGAAAGAAGGCGGCAAATCGGGGAAATTTGAGGCATAACGCCCCCTACAGCCCCCCAGAAAACCGGAATAAACACAGATGATTAGCGTCAATGAAGCTCTGGAAAAAATTTTCCAACTGCTCAGCTCCCTTGCCAGTGAAACCGTGCCGCTAAGCGCCGCCTGCGGGCGCAGCTTGGCCAAACCGGCGCGGGCCAACCGCGATCAGCCGCCCTTTGCCGCTTCGGTGATGGATGGTTATGCGGTGAATGGAGTCGAGGTGGAAGATGATGTGATGTTCAAGGTCATCGGTGAATCCGCCGCCGGGCATCGGTTTGACGGCACGGTCAAGGCCGGGCAAGCGGTGCGCATTTTCACCGGAGCGCCGCTGCCCAAAGGCACCAGCCGCGTCATCATGCAAGAGGACGTCACCCGCAAGGGCGATCTGATCACTCTGGGCCGCAATCTGGACCCAAACCCTTACACCCGCCCCGCCGGGGCCGATTTCAAGGCCGGAGACCAGCTGGACGCGCCGCGCCTGCTCACCCCCTCGGACATCGCGCTTTTGGCGTCGATGAACATCCCCGAAGTCTCCGTTTCCCGCCGCCCGGTGGTGGCGTTGATGGCCACGGGCGATGAGTTGGTGATGCCCGGCGACGATCCGGGTCCGGATCAGATCATTGCGTCCAACAATTTCGGCCTGATGGCGTTGCTGCAACAGCACGGGGCCGAGGCCCGGATGCTGCCGATTGCCCGGGATAACAAGGCATCGCTGGAAGCGGCCTTTGCCCAATGCGCCGGCGCAGATCTGATCGTGACGATTGGCGGTGCTTCGGTCGGGGATCATGATCTGGTCGCGCAGGTCGCCACCGATCTGGGACTGGAGCGGGCATTTTACAAAATCGCCATGCGCCCGGGCAAGCCGCTGATGGCCGGCAAAATCAACGGCATTCCGATGATCGGCCTGCCGGGCAATCCGGTGTCGTCCATGGTGTGTGGCCATGTGTTTTTGCTGCCGGCTTTGCGCGTGATGCAGGGCTTTGCCGCCACCGCGCAGCCGCGTCAGCACGCCCGTCTGACCCACGACATGCCCGCCAATGGTGTGCGCGAACACTATATGCGCGCCCGGGTGCAGGGCGATGAGATCACGGTGTTTCCGCGTCAGGACAGTGCGTTGCTCACGGTTCTGGCCGATGCCAATGCGCTGCTGGTGCGCGATCCGAACGCGCCCGAGGTCAAGGCCGGGCAGAGCCTGCCCTATATCCGCCTGTAACACATCCGCCTGAAATCCGGGGGGTCAATCCATCGCGAAAAACAGCGCTTTCAGATAGCCGCTCTGCGCCAGTTGCGGCAAGAGCGGGTGATCGGCCCCTGCCCCTCCGGCGTAAATCTGCACGCCGCGCCGCCCGGCCCGGCCAATGCCACGTGCCGAAGAATTTCTAAAGCTGTTCAAATCCGCCGCATGGCCCCGCCTTCAGCGCGGTTTTATTCGGGGCAAAGGCCGGAGGGTCACAGACCACAACATCAAATTCCTTACCCTCTTCGGCCAGCGCTTCCAGCACCGCAAATGCATCGCCCTTGCGGGTTTCAAAACGCTCGGCCAGCCCCATTTCCTGCGCCCCCTGACGCGCCAGCGCCAGCGCCGGGGCCGAGCTGTCGATCGCCACCGCGCTGCTGGCGCCTCCGGCCAGAGCCGCCAGCGAAAAGCCGCCCACATGCGAAAACACATCCAACACCCGCGCCCCGCGGCTGAGACGTTGCAAAAAGGCATGGTTCGGGCGCTGATCGAAAAACAGCCCGGTTTTCTGCCCGCCCAGCAGGTCGGCCATATAGATCGCGCCATTCATCGGCACTGCAATCGGGCCGTCCAGAGCGCCGCTCAGCAGCCCGGTGTCTTCGTTCAGCCCTTCCAACGCCCGCACCCGGCTGGCAGCGTTTTTGACCACGGTTTGCACGCCGGTGACCTGCATCAGCGCGGCCAGCAGCGCTTGCAGATGGGTTTCGGCCCAGGCGGCGTTGGGCTGGATCACCGCCGCATCGCCGAAACGGTCGATCACCACCCCGGGCAGGCCATCGGCCTCGGCATGGATCAGCCGGTAAAACGGCGCATCATACAGCCGTTCGCGATGGGCCAAGGCGGCCTTGATCCGGGTTGCAAACCAGTCCTGATCAATCTGCGCATTGGGGTTGCGATCCAGCATTCGGCAACAGATTTTCGAACCCATATTGACCGCGACCACCCCCAATGCGCGGCGCCCCGAATCCTCGAGCCGCGCCACAGTGCCCGGTTTCAGCGCCTTGCTGCGCCTATCAGCCACGATTTCATCGCTGAACACCCAAGGAAAGCCATGGCGGATGGCGCGAGCCTCAGCCTTGGGTTTCAGGCGCACAATCGGGAGCGTTTGGGGGGAAGAGGTCATGGCACATTCCTTTTGTAATATCGGGCTGGTTGACAGGGTTTGGCGCGAAATTGCAAGCCCAAACCCGCCCGGGCAGCGATTATCCCTGACCCAACCGTCCGTTGCGCCCACCGCGGCGGCGGGCCTCGGCCGGGCGTTCCAGACCGGATTTCAGGGTTTTGGTCATCGGGTGATCCGGGTGGCTGTCGCCATAATGGGCCAGCAATTGCGCGATCTGCTCCTGAACGGGCGCATCCGCTGCCAACCCGATCACCCAATCCAGAAAAATCGAGCGGCATTGTTCCTCGGTGATGCCGGAAATGGCATAGCTGTCCTTGATCACCCCTCTGGGGTCGAGTTGGTTAAGAGTCATTCCGGCCTCCCCGCCCGCTCACCCGTTGCTGCAACAGCGTGGTGACCACTCGATCCGCCGCCTCGGCAGCGGTTCCGATGGTGGCTTGCAGCGCCTCAACGTTATCATGCCCCAATTCGCGCAACACAAAGCTGCGGCCCGCTTCGCCGATCTTGTCCATATCCAACGTCTCTTCGCTGAGCAATTTGCTGGTTTCGCGCAGCTTCCACAGCAGCTGGTAGGTCTGCATCAGGGTCTGGTGCTGTTCCGCACTGAGCCAGCCGATGCGCTGTCCCGCCGTCAGTTGGTCGGCCACCGCGCGGGCCGGATCGGCGGCCAGCAGAGCAGCACTTTGGCCGAGCAGTTCGATATCCTGCATCCGGCCTGCCCCCAGCTTGGCCCCCCATGGGCTGCGCAGGGGCTTGGCCTCGGCCAGACGGGCGCGCATATCGGCCACATCCTTGCAGATATCTGCGCCGCCGCTTTTGTCTTGCAGCAGTTGCAACCGGAACGCTTCGATCTGATCTTGCAGCGCCGGGCTGCCAGCCATGGGGCGGGCGCGGGTCATGGCCAGATGCTCCCAGGTCCAGGCTTCGTTTTGCTGATACGAGGTGAAGGATTGCAGCGACGTCGCCACCGGACCGCCCCGCCCCGAGGGACGCAGCCGCATATCGACCTCGTAAAGCCGCCCCTCGGACATTGCCGCCGACAGCGCTGTGACCAGCGCCTGAGTCAGTCGGGCGTAATAAGGCCGGGTCTGCAACGGGCGGCGACCATCGGACATGTCCGAGCCCTCAGCATCATAAATCACGATCAGATCCAGATCAGAGGTGGCATTGAGCTGCCCCGCCCCAAGCGAGCCCATCGCAAGCACCACCGCCCCATGACCGGGCAGATCGCCATGTTTGGCGGCAAAATGCGCCACGATCGGACCCCACAGCGCGCTGATACACGCCCCGGCCAGATCGGCATATTGCCGCCCGGCCTGATCGGCATCAATCAGCCCGCGCAAATGATGCACGCCAATACGGAAATGCCATTCCTTTTTCCAGCGCCGGGCCGCGTCCAGCTTGCGCTCGTAATCATCAATGCGGTTCAGGGTGGCATTCAGCTCGGCCTCAAGCGCGGCCTGCCCCGGCCAGTCGGCAAAGAAATCGCCCCCCAGCACCGCATCCAGCACCTGCGAATGCCGCGACAAATGCCGCGCCAGCACCGGCGCAGTGGCGCAGATGCTGATGATCAGGTCGATCAGCTGCGGATTGGCCTGAAACAGCGAAAACAGCTGCACCCCAGCGGGCAGACCGGCCAGAAAGCCGTCAAACTGCACCAGAGCCTCATGCGGATGCGCCGCCTTTTGCAGCCGCGCCATGATGTCCGGGCGCAGGGTTTCGAAAATCTCAACCGCCCGGTTGCTGCGCAGCGCCGGATAGCTGGGCCAGCCATCGACAATCGCCTTGTCCTGCTCGGAAAGCGGTGCGGTGTCGGTGGTTTGCTGATCTTCCGGGGCAAAGAAGCTTTCGGTCAGCTCATGCACTTCGCTCAGCTCAGACATCAGGCGGTTGCGCAATTTCGCCGGGTCGTCATAGCCCATGAAATAGCCCAGACGGGTGAAATCTTCGGCGGATTTGGGCAGGTCGTGGGTCTGAGCATCATTGACCATTTGCAACCTGTGCTCCACTTCGCGGTGGCTGCGATAGCGCTGAATGAGCAGGTCTGCAACATTTTCCTCAATCCAGCCCTTTTGCGCCAGAGCCCGCAGCGCCGGCACGGTTTCGCGTGATCTGAGGTCTGGATCGCGCCCGCCGGCGATGATCTGGCGGGTCTGGGTAAAGAACTCGATCTCGCGAATGCCGCCGCGGCCCAGCTTCATATTGTGGCCCTCCAGCGTGATCGGCCCGCCCAGCCCCTTATGCTCGCGAATGCGCAGGCGCATGTCATGGGCATCCTGAATGGCCGCGAAATCCAGATGTTTGCGCCAGATAAAGGGCGAAAGCTGCTTCAGATAGTCCTCGCCCGCCCGGATGTCTCCAGCACAGGGGCGGGCCTTGATATGGGCGGCGCGCTCCCAGGTGCGGCCCAGCCCTTCGTAATAGCGCATCGCCGAATCCATCGACAGGCAAACCGGCGTGGTCGAGGGATCGGGGCGCAGCCGCAGATCGGTGCGGAACACATAGCCATCGGTGGTGATGTCGGATAACAGCGCCGCCATTTTGCGGGTAGTGCGGATAAAGCTGGCGCGGGCCTCGTGATAATCGTCATCGGTAAAGCGGGTTTCATCAAACAGGCAGATCAGGTCGATATCCGAGGAATAATTCAGCTCGCCCGCCCCCATCTTGCCCATCGCCAGCACCACCATACCAGCAGCGGTGTCGACGTCTTTGGCCTCCATCCCCGGCAGCTTGCCGCGCTTAATTTCGGCCGCCACCAGCGCCTTGAGCGCCACATCCACCGCCAGATCGGCAAAATCGGTCAGGGTTTGGGTGACACGCTCTAACGGCCAGATGCCACCCAGATCAGCCAGCGCGGTCAGGGCGGCGATTTTGGCCTTGGCCTGACGCAAAGCCGGTTTGAGTTGATCCAGCGGCGTGGCTTTCAGCGCCTCGTAAAGCTGCGCAAGCGCCGCATCCGGGTCGTCAAACGCTGCCACCAGCCAATCGAGCTGACGTGTCATCAGCACCGACAGATAGGGGCTGCATCCGGCGGTGCCCTCGATCAGGCGCAACAGATCAGGGGTGGCACCGGGCAACTGGGCGGCATAAAGCGCTTTCAGCTCGGCCCCTCTTTGCCGGTTATAGGGAATCGGGGTGCGGGTTATCTGTGCTGCAAAATCCATGGCGGTAAAATGCGCCTGAAGCCCCAAAAGGGCAAGCATTATGCCACGATAAATCACATGATTTTAACGGCTTTTGCCAAAGGGGCTTGGCCAATGCGCGATGCCTTGCTATCGTTGCCCCCGTGAGAAACCAGAGATCATCAGAGCGATGCGCCACAGCCTGCCCCTCGTCCCGCAATTCTATGTCACTGCGCCGCAGCCCTGCCCCTATCTGGAGGGCCGGCTGGAGCGTAAATTGTTCACCGCATTACAGGGTGAACATGCGGTTCGGCTAAACGATGCGCTGTCCAAACAAGGGTTTCGGCGCTCGCAGAATGTGCTGTATCGCCCCTCTTGTGCCGAATGCAACGCCTGCTATTCCGCCCGCATCAATGTGGCCCAGTTCAAGCCCCGCAAAAGCCAGCGCCGGGTGATCAAGCGCAACGCCTATCTGAAACGCAAGATCACCTCGCCCTGGGCCACGGATGAGCAATATGAGCTGTTCAGCCGCTATCTGGAGCATCGCCACGCCGATGGTGGCATGGCGGATATGGATGTGTTCGAATTTGCCGCGATGATCGAGGAAACGCCGATCAAAAGCCGGGTGATCGAATATGAACACAGCCCCGATCCCGACCAGCCCAGTCAGCTGGCGGCGGTGTGTCTGACCGATATTTTTGATGATGGGGTCAGCATGGTGTATTCATTTTTTGACCCGGCGCTGACCCGCGACAGTCTGGGCACTTATGTCATTCTGGATCATATCGAGATCGCCCGTAAGGCGGGTTTGCCCTATGTTTATCTGGGCTATTGGGTGCCGGGCAGCCCCAAGATGGATTACAAGGCCAAATTTTCTGCACTTGAGATTTACCGCAGTGGGGAATGGCAGCCGATTCAGGATCCGGCCAGCCTGGCCCCGGAATCTCATCCGCTGGAAATCGAACCGATTGCCGAACAAGTCGCTCAGATCACCTTGCCGGATACTATGACGTCGAAATAGGTGGGCAGGGGCTCTGTCAAATCCTGATACTTTAATCCGCCAAGCCCAAGCTGAGAAGGCACTGCGCTGCTGGTCGCATGGCACGCAAGGACAGAGATCGGATCGCCTGCCTATATATCAAAAGGCCCGCCATCACAGCGGGCCTTTGCTTTGTCAGCTCAGGGCTTAATTCCCAAACAGCGCCGGTACGATGGTGACCACGGAGGGGAAACTCCACAGCAGCGCCAGCCCAACCACTTGGATCAGAACAAACGGAACGATGCCACGGTAAATATGGCCGGTGGTGACTTCGGGCGGGGCCACCCCGCGCAGATAGAACAGCGCAAAGCCAAAGGGCGGTGTCAGGAACGAGGTCTGCAAATTCACCGCGATCATGATCGTCACCCATTTCGGATCAAAGGTGCCGCCGTAAATCACCGGCCCCACGATCGGGATCACGATATAGATGATCTCGAGGAAATCCAGCACGAAGCCCAGCAGGAACAGCACCAGCATCACGATCAGAAACACTTTCATTTCATTGTCAAAGCTGGTGAGGAATTGCTGGATGTAAGCCTCGCCACCAAAGGAAATGATCACCAGATTGAGCAGCTGCGATCCGATCAGGATGGTAAACACCATGCTGGTAACCTTGGCGGTTTCGCGCACAATCGGGGTCAGAACCGCGCCTTGGAACAGCACCACGCAGCCATAAAGCAAGCCGAACATGGCAAACAGATAAGCGCCCTTGGCCACGAAAAAGCCCAGCCAGTCTTCGAGAGGCACCGTGCCGCGATTGATCCGCAGGTCGAAATTCACCCCGACCAATATCATGATCACAATCGCAAAAGTCGCCATGATGATCAGCTTGCCGTTCTTGTCCTGCTCGCGCAATTTGCGATAGGCGGCCAGCAAAATCGCCCCGCCGGCCCCAAGTGCAGCCGCCGGAGTCGGGTTGGTGATGCCGCCCAGAATGGAGCCCAGCACCGCCACGATCAGCATCAACGGAGGGAACACCACCGCCAGCAGCTCGTTCTGGCCCAGCAGTTTGACCGCATATTTGACACCGTAAAAGGTGATCAGCGCCGGCACGGCCAGATAAATCACCGTCCAGCCCGGCGTGGTCAGCGGGTTGATCAACAGAATGTCGGCGATAAAGGCCAGCACCACCCCGGCCAGACCGACCAGAATAGGCCGCGGATCCGCCGAAGGGGCCACCCCGCGGGCAAATACCAAAATCAGCGCCATGAAGGTAAAGAATATGCCAATGCCGGTGCCAATCGGCGCCGCGTTGAAGATTTTATCTTCTTTGGCTTTGCCCATCTCGTCATCGGTCAGCTTGCGGCTGTCCTGTGCGCCACCGGATGCGTCAATCGCCGCCTGCTCGGCCACGGCCTGATCCCATTTTTCCTGACCGTGTAGCTTAAGCATCGAGGCTTTGCATTCAGGCGAGACATTGGTGCGCAGCGAGGCCGCGGCCGAGGCATCGGAATAGCTGTCCACCGAAGTATTCTGACTGCCGACAATGCCGAAATTGCCCAGCAAAAACATCCCGACGATCAGCACCAGCGGCGCGACCACAAACCAGATCAGCGCCCCGGTGCGCCCGATCGCTTCGCCCTGATTATGAGACAATGCCACCGGTGGCGCTTTGTCCGGTTTGACCAGCGCAAAGCCAAAGGCATAGAGCCCATACAGAAACGCCAGCAAGATGCCCGGCAAAATCGCGGCCTGAAACAGCGTGCCCACCGACACCACCGCAGCCTGGCCCAGATAGGTCAGCGCATCGGAACAGCCCGCCAGCATGGCGCGGTTTTCCTGAGCGGCGGAATAGAGGTCTCCGGCCAAGGTGCCCAGCAGCACGATCACAATCGAAGGCGGAATGATCTGCCCCAACGTGCCCGAGGCCGCAATCACCCCGGTGGCCAGTTCGGGCGAGTATTTGTTGCGTAGCATGGTGGGCAAAGACAGCAGGCCCATGGTGACAACGGTTGCCCCCACGATCCCGGTCGAGGCTGCCAGAAACGCGCCCACAACCACCACCGACACCGCCAGACCGCCGGGCAGCGGGCCAAACACTCGGGCCATGGTGGTCAGCAGATCATTGGCGATTTTCGAGCGCTCCAGCGTGATGCCCATCATCACAAACATCAGCACCGCCAGCAGCGTTTCAATCGACGCCCCGGCCAGCACCCGCTCATTCATCCGGTTGACGATGAAACTGACGTTGGTGTTCATCGCATGTTCCCAACCGCGTTCAAACACCGGATGGGCGATCCGGGGCAGATCGGGGTTTCGGAAAATCGTTATTTTCTCAGGGTTTAGCCCGGTGGCCACAAGGGCTTCGTAAGCATCGCTGCCGGTGTCAATCGCCTGATGCACCAGCAATCCGGCGCTGTCCAACCCGGCAATGATCGCAAAGGAAATCACCGCCGCGCCACCGATGGCAAACGCCACCGGAAAGCCCGACAGAATGCCGCCAAACAGCGACAGAAAGATGATGATCAGGCCAATTTCGACGCCATCTAATCCAAAAAGCATAAATCCTCTTCCCCGTTTTTGCCCCGTTGTTGCCAACCCTGCCGGCGATGTTAGTGGGTACCCTCATAGGCTTCTTCGCCCTGCCCCAAACTGTCTCTGTCCAGATATTTGCCCTCAGCTTCCATGCCCTCTTTGCGTTCCAGATAAGAGCGATAGAAAAATGCGATCCCATGCAGGAACACCAGCGCGGCATAGGTGATCAGCAAAATCTTGAATATGAAATAGCCGTTAAAGCCATTGGGCGAAAAGCCGATGGTCTCGACATTCCAGCGCAGGTAGTTCGATTTGGCCATCAGCTTTTCCAGACTGTCCGAAGCCGATGGTTTGGGCACGATCAGATGCCGCCACAGATAAAACCAGCCGTAAAACCATACCAGCACCGCAGTGGGCATCATGAAGATCAGCGCCCCCAGCATATCAATGGTTTTCTTGGTGCGATAGCCGACCTTGGCATAGACCAGATCCACCCGCACATGCCCGCCCTGCACAAAGGTATAAGTCACACACAGGGCGACGATCATCGCGTTATAGAGCTTCAGCTCTTCGGCCCACCAGCTGATGTCATGGGTCAGGGACGAGCCAAACGCCAGTGAAATCTCGGCTGCGGTGAAAATGCGCTGCATGAACACGATAATGATCTGTTGCAGCACCATCAGCAAACCGGCCCAGGCCACCACACGGCCGATGCCATTGGCCATGCCTTCCAGCCCGCGCACACAGAACCACATGACGCAGTTTTTCCAAAGCCCGATCGCGGTGATCACAAAAAACAGGGTCAGGATGACAAACAGGAACTCTTTGGAGCCCCCATAATAGACAAAGCGGGTAATGGCTTGTTTGTTCGACCAATCCAGCCATAAGTCCGGGTGCGTTACCGCATATCCGAAATTGTAAAATGACATAGCAATGTTGTGAAAAAACAAGACGGTTATGTCCCACATTGCGCGCTATCCCCCTGTTGATCCGGCCCTCATCCGGGCGGATGCGTTCGTCTAAATGCGTATATCAGGCTGTTGGCCAGCCATTTATTGCCGCAGAAGCAGGCCATATCCGTTGTGAAAATGGCCTGCCAAATGGTTTTCAGGCGTTCAGAACGCCATGGGGCTTAGCCCAGGATCCGGTCACGCTGCTTGCGGAATACGCCTTCAGATTTGGTGATCCAACCCGAAGAGCTGCGCATCGAAGCCTCAACGCTGGCGCGAACCTTGGCAAACATCGGATCGCCCATATGGCCGTCCAGAGTTTCCTTGGTGGCGGCCGCCATCGCATCCCAAACAGAATCCGGGAATTCCAGCACCTTCACACCGCCGGCCTGCAAACGTCTGAGCGCCGCGCCGTTGTTGTTCATGAATTGCGCCAGATTCCACTGATGGGTGGCTGCGGCGGCCGTCTCGATGATTTTCTGCTGTGCCGGCTTCAGACCCTCGAACACTTCACGGTTGGTCGCAAGGCTGAGTGCTGCGCCGGGCTCGTGGAAACCCGCGGTGTAGTAGAATTTGGTGATTTCCTGGAAACCAGCCTTTTCATCAGCCCATGGGCCAATCCACTCGGTGCCATCCAGCGCACCCGAAGCCAGCGCCTGATACACTTCCGAACCGGGCAGGTTCTGCACCGAAGCCCCCAGTTTACCCAGAGCTTCGCCGCCCATGCCGGGCATACGCACTTTCAGGCCGTTGAAGTCTTCGGCTTTGTTGATTTCGCGGTTATACCAGCCGCCTGCCTGCGCCCCGGTGTTACCCGCCAGGAAGGATTTCAGACCAAAGATCTGACCCAGCTCGTCATGCAGCGCCATGCCTTCGCCATTGTAATACCAGTTACACAACTCTTGCGGAGTCATCCCGAACGGAGCGGCGGTGAAATACTGATAAGCAGGATTCTGACCGGTGAAATAGTAATCTGCGGCGTGATACATATCGGCCTGACCCGAGGTCACGGCGTCGAACACTTCAAACGCCCCAACCAGCTCGCCGGCGGCTTTGACTTCGACTTCCAGGCTGCCATCGGACATGGCGTTGATGACGTCTGCCGAATACTGCGCGGCGTCAAACACACCTGCCAAGCCACGGCCCCAAGCCGTTACCATAACCAGTTTGGCTTTGCCTTTCGCATAGGCGGGTGCGGCCAGTGCGGATGCAGCGGCAGCCGATCCACC
>PDSA01000001.1 GCA_002748285.1 Rhodobacterales bacterium | reverse complement strand
CTGGCCACAGGCAATCGGCAGCGGCATGTCCTCGTAAGCGCGTTCGGCAAACAGGCCCTTGATGAACGGGGCGCGGTCGACCTGCTCCATCGCGGTCAGAACACGCGGGTCCGTCACCCCGTGCGAGCGCAGGGCAAAGAGGAACTGCATCTTGCGTTCGGCCTCTGCCCCCGGGCCGGTCATGCGAAGAGCCCCTCCAGCCGGGCGACAACATCATGGGCGGTCAGGTCCGCGCGCATCGGCGTGACCGAGGTATGGCCCTCAAGGTTCGCCGCCGCGTCCGAGCCGGGCGTGCAGGCGCCGTGCTGCGGCCCGCCCTTGATCCACAGGAACCGGCGCCCGGAAGGGGCGTTGTGCGGCTCCACTGCAAAGAAGGTGCCCGCGCGCCGCCCCTGGGTGACAAGGCGGGTGCCCTTGACCGCTGCGGCGGGCAGGGGCGGGAAGTTGACGTTGTAGAACAGGCGGTAATCGGCGCCGTTCTCCCACGGGGCCTGATCCAGAAGGCGGCGGATGATCCCCGCGCCATGGGCGCGCGCGGCCTCGAACGGATCGTCAAGGTCAAGGCGGCCTCCATCGCCGCGCCAATGGTGCCGGAATAGAGCGCGTTTTCGGCGGCATTGTTGCCCCGGTTCACGCCGGAAATCACCAGATCGGGCCGTTGCGGCATCACATCATGCAGCGCGCTGAGCACGCAATCGGCCGGGCTGCCCTCGGCGGCAAAGCGCCGTTCGCCCAGCTTGGCGACCATGAAGGGATGGGTGTAGCTGATGCAATGGGCAACGCCGGATTGCTCGAAAGCGGGGGCGACGGTCCAGACCTCGCCATCGGGGCCGGCCAGCTCTTCGGCAATGGCCTGGGTGACCTTCAGCCCGGGCGCGTTGATCCCGTCGTCATTGGTGATGAGAATGCGCATCCTGCCGCCTCCTGCTGCTTTGTCCTTTTGATAAAGCGTTTCGCGGGAGGAGTGAATCCCAATAATGCGGGAAGCGCCTGAAACCTGCCGGGGGCAAGGCGCGGATCGTTCCGCATTCCCCCGGCCCGGGCGGTGTCAGGCGCGCCGGGTTTGTGATCTGCTGCCGGTCGCTTGTCTCGGCTTCACATCCCAAGCTGCCTGATCATGACCTCAGGGCACCCGACAAGTTGCACCATCTTGACGGGTGTGACCGATGAAAATCCCTGGACACCAGATTTGACATGGCTTTAAGCTGGGCGGTGTTTACGTGTAGTGCTTGTTGTTGGACTGTGAGAGATGATTGAAGTGTTTCCAGTTCTTGCTGGATCACGGCAATGGAGGGAGATGCTCACAGTCTGGTATATGTTGCGCGGCTTCCATATCACGCTGTGTCGACATCATGCGGAAACGCTTTAGGATGGGTGCTTGATATGTCTATTTGTACAACGTTGGTCGCAACCGCAAAAAACGAAGCACCATACATCTGGGAATGGGTTGCATATCACCGCCTTGTCGGTTTTGATCACATAATCATGTTCCAGAATGACTCTGATGATGGAACAGGTACTATTTTGAAAGTGTTGGCTGAACACGGCTTCATAAATTACAAGTATAACAATGCCAGCCCCGGGAAGCATCAGATTCGAGCCTATTGGCGTTCGGTGAAACAGCCGGAATATCTGAAGGCAGATTGGATCATGGCCTTGGATCTGGATGAATTTTTGGTTGTTCATACAGAAGAGGGGACCGTTAAGTCGCTTTTATCAAGACTTCCGAAAGACGCCGACTGTGTTTTCATTTCCTGGAAACGTTTCGGGTCTGGCCGGCAGGTTGGTATTGAAACGGGTCTTGTAACGGAACGTTTTGTGATGAGCGAGAAGGATGGTTGGATAAAAAAATTCCCTCAACCGTTTAAATCCTTGTTTCGTAGAGAGAAATTCTTGAGGCCAGGCGTTCACCGCCCATTGGTGGATCCGGACGTGAAACAAGAATATGTTTACGTCAATGGATCAGGCCTTGGACAAGACCAGTTTATACTTAGAAATTTTCAATGTACTGACCCGCAGGAACGGCGGTTGGCACAAATAAATCACTATATTACGCGTGACCCACAGAGTTTTGTTTTAAAGTCTCACAAGGGCAGTGCTCATCAAGCCAATCGGGATGTTGATAGAGATTACTGGAAAAAACGTAACAAAAATCAGATGACAGACCTTAAAATACAGAAATTTGGAGTAGCGTTGCACCAGGAAATGGAGAGGATGGATAATGAAACTGGCGGGAAGTTGCGTGCCCTGACCGTAAATGCAGTTGAGCACCACCGCTCTCGTTTTCATGAGATTATAAAAGAAAACTCCATGAAAGAACTTTATGAATTCTGCCTTGATAATCCTTGCTAAGGCATTCACAGGCCAATTGGGGGGGATTCCCCAGTGAGGTCCAGCACGCGCAGCCCGCCAGCGATCAGCGCCTTGGCCAGCGGGCGGGCCTGCGCCGGGTCCTTGGCCAACAGCACCGGCACCCTCGGTGCCAGCTCAAGGATTTCATCCATCTTTTCAGAGGTTTCCATCGGGGTCATGGCCTCCTCACACCACCGTTGCCGCGCCTTGTGAGGCCAGGCCGACATTCTGGCGAAACAGTTCGAACAGCTCGCGCCCCGTGCCCTGTGTGTTGGCGGACAGGTCGACGGTGACCGGAGGGCGCTCCGCCACCCCCTCGGTCAGCACGTCCAGCTTGCCCCGGGTGGCGTCCAGCCGCACCAGATCGCCATCGCGCAGCCGGGCGAACAGGCCGCCATCCATCGCCTCGGGTGCCATGTGGATCGCTGCGGGCACCTTGCCGGAGGGTGACGAGCGCCACGCGCAGCCCGCGATCCTGCAACACCGCCAGCGCCGGGGTCAGCCCGTGCAGTTCGGGCATGCCATTGGCCTTTGGTCCCTGAAAGCGCACCACCACGATCACATCCTCGGTGAACTCTCCCGCCTGAAAGGCCGCTTTCACGCTGGGTTGGTCGTGAAAGACCCGCACCGGGGCCTCGATCACATGGCGCTCAGGCGCCACGGCCGAGACCTTGATCACCCCTTGCCCCAGATTGCCACTCAGCCGCGCCAGCCCGCCGGTCGGTTGGAACGGGTCGGTGGCGGGGCGCAGGATCTTGTCGTTGAGGCTGTCGCGCGGCGCCGGTTCCCAGCGGATGCGCGCGCCCTCCAGCTTCGGGTCCTGCGCATAAGCGGCCAGCCCGCCTCCGGCCACGGTCTTGACATCCGGGTGCAACAGCCCCGCCTCCAGCAGATGACCGATCATGTAGCCCAGCCCGCCCGCGGCGTGGAAATGGTTCACATCCGCCAGTCCGTTCGGATAGACCCGCGCCATCAGCGGCGTGATGCGCGAGATGTCGGCGAAATCTTCCAGCGTCAGGCAGACCCCGGCGGCGCGGGCCATGGCGGGCAGGTGCAACAGCAGGTTGGTCGAGCCGCCGGTGGCCATCAGCCCGACCATCCCGTTCACGAAAGCCCGCGCATCCAGCACATGCCCCACCGGCGTATAGGCGTCCCCCAGCGCGGTGATCCGCAGCGCCTGGCGCACGCCCTCGGCGGTCAGGGCCGCGCGCAGGGGCGTATCCGGCGGCACG
>PDSA01000027.1 GCA_002748285.1 Rhodobacterales bacterium | reverse complement strand
GGTGTGACGCACAAAAAAAGCCCTACGGTATCCGAAGGCGGACGCCGCCAAACGGCGAGCCTTCCGCCAGAAAATCGCGACGCATGAGGCTGCCGGACGCCCCATTTTTTACCTTGATGAAAGCGGTTCTGCAATGGATATGCCGCGCACCCACGGCTACGCGCTGCGTGGAACCCGTTGTTTGGGCGTGCAAAACTGGAATGCACGTGGGCGAGTGAATGCGATTGGCGCGCTTCTCGCGGGGGCCTTGCTCAGTGTTGTGTTAACCACTGCTAACGTCGATGTAGCCACCTTTAACCTTTGGCTTGAGCGCGACCTGATCCCGAAACTTCCGGCGCAGGCGGTTCCGGTGATGGATAGCGCAACCTTCCATCGGCGTGCGGACACAATCGAGATCATCGCCCGGGCCGGGCACAGCTTGGAATACCTGCCGCCCTACAGTTCCGATCTGAACCCGATTGAACACAAATGGGCTCATGCAAAGGCGCGGCGACGAAAAAGTGGGGCAACCGTGGAGGAACTGTTTCGGAACCAATTTTGAGTCGTTTGGCCACATATCGTACCAAGCCTGCGCAGGGTCTGCCAGATTCCTTTGGGCGCAAATCCAAACTGGGCTGTGCGCTCATATTGGCAGGCCCGAGATAACCACGCACATTCTGCAAAACTGCGCCCATGCTCATCTTCAGGCCGTAGGCCCAGAGATACGGCCTCGGTTCAAGCTTCGCATTTCCAGCGCACAAGGTTGGTAATGCCTATGGCCAACCGCTTGGAAACCTGCAAGATGTCCGCCCGTTTCGATCCTTCAGGGCAAGAATATGACTTCGAGATGAAATCGGGTAGATCATATATGATGTGCGATCAATAGTCAGAGGCTCGCCCATAACTGACGTTAGTGCAGCTGTTTTTTTACCGTATCCGTCAATTCATTTAGTGAAAACGGCTTGGGTAAGAAGACCGAGTTCGGCACAGAAGCTTGATTGTCTACTGCGTCTTCTTGAGCGTAACCAGACACGAATACCACTTTGACATCAGGGCGTGATGCCAGTGCTTTCTTGACCCAACTTGGCCCATCCATGCCAGGCATGATGACATCGGTCACAAATACATCCACATTCAGTGATTCATCTTCCAGCGTTGTCAAAGCATCTTCGGCGCTTTCTGCCTCCAGAACAGTATAGCCTCGCAGACGCAAAGCACGAGAGGCAAACGCGCGCACCGGGGCTTCGTCTTCGACCAATAAAATGACGCCTTCGCCTTGTTTGATGGGTGTGCTGACCTGTTCGGTGACTGCATTTTCCGGTATCATCGCAGATTTTTCATGGGCCGGGAAATACAGAGAAAAACAGGTGCCACTACCCACTTCACTGTCCACGAAAATATAGCCGCCGGATTGTTTGACGATGCCGTAAGCTGTGGACAGCCCCAGCCCGGTGCCTTCACCAACCGGTTTGGTAGAGTAAAACGGTTCAAAGATTTTGTGACGTTTATCAGCAGGGATACCTTCGCCCTGATCAATAACTTTAACCACAACATAATTGCCAGCGGGAATTGTAACGCGGTCGCGCTCAAGCGGGTCAGATAGGATAACATCGGCGGTTTCAATTCTGATTTCGCCGCCATTTGACATCGCATCACGCGCATTGACCACCAGATTCATCAAGACTTGCTCAAGCTGCCGTTTATCCGCCCGAATGGGATGCAGGCCCGGATCGTGAGAAAGTGACAGGGTGAGCTTTTCGCCAACCAAACGGTTCAGCAAATGGATCAGGTCTGACAGCGTATCCCGCAAATCCAGCACTTCCGGTTGCAGGTTTTGTTTGCGGGAAAAGGCCAGCAACTGACCAACCAGGCTGGCGGCGCGGTTGGCGTTTTGGTTGATTTGCACCAGATCTCCATAATCCGGGTCTCCCTGATCATGGCGCAGCATCAACAGGTCGCAATGCCCGGAGATGGCTGTCAGAAGATTGTTGAAATCATGGGCCACGCCGCCAGCCAACTGGCCGATGGCCTGCATTTTCTGGCTTTGCACGAATTGTTTTTCCAGGGTCTTATACTCGGTCGCATCATTCAGAGCGGCAACCAGAATCGGGTCGCCATTTTCTTCGATGCGGCTGAGGATCACTTGCAGATACACTTCTTTTTCAGATTTGCGTGCCCGCAAAACTTCGGAGCGGTTCAGTCCGCGCCCATCGGCCGCTTCGGCGATCCAGTCGCTCAGAGAGCGGCCCAGCCCTTCGACCAATTCGCCCAGATCGGTTTCTTTGGACATCGGATCATTCAATAATTTGC
This sequence comes from Rhodobacterales bacterium, assembly GCA_002748285.1. Taxonomy (GTDB): domain Bacteria; phylum Pseudomonadota; class Alphaproteobacteria; order Rhodobacterales; family Rhodobacteraceae; genus Profundibacter. Next base: position 116,994 of record PDSA01000027.1, on the reverse strand, counting down.
GTGCCAGCCGGTTGGCCTGCACCACAACGCCCGCTGGCGAAATTTTCAGCATGGGCACCGGCAAATTGTCGAAAAAGTTCCAGCCGCTGTTCATCTCACCAGCCAGCGCGCCGGGCAGCAGGTAAATCTCTCGCCGTCCAGCTGCACCTTGCAGTTCGGCGACTAAGGTGCGTAATACGCCGTCTTTGACAGCAACTTCATGTTCTTTCCCACTGGTGAGTGGCAGGTCGTTAAAGACCCGGTCCAGAGTTTTCACACGCCCCCCAAGCAGTCGGCGCATCGCATCATTCATAAACAGAATCGTGCCCGCTTTGGAGGCGGTCAGCATCGGCAGGCTCAGCGCCTCAGCCCCGCGGCTGTTTGGCGTGCGCTCACCCATATCTTCAAGCCGCCAGAGAAACCCGTTATCAATCTGATGCACCGCCAGCCGCACATGGCCACGGCGCGTCACCAGATCTTCGCGCGCCGCCCCCAGCGCCTGCGCTTTGTTCTGCATCCGAAACAGCACCGCAGAGGGGTTGGCGAACAGATTGCGCAGCACGGTAGAAAGAGAATTGCCCGCGCTATCGGGAAAGCGTTCCGCGGCGGCCTTGTTCAAATAGCCGATTTCGCCATCCGCATCGGTGACAAAGCTGGGCGAAGCATCATTGCTGATGAAATTGGCAACCCCACGATGCAGCTGGGATGTGCTGTGGTGGCGCCTGACCTCGACCAGTTTCAAGTTCAGCGCAATCAGCCCCAAAGTCAGCCCACCCGCCATTAAAAGAACCCCAAAGACCGGGTCTGGCACAAAGAATGCGACCATCAGCATCGCCGCGCCGAATATCCCCAGATTTGTCAGCTTACCCGACAGGGGGATTTGCTTGCGGATGACCAGATTTGGCGTTTGTGCCGAATGAGCCACTGACGATTCCTCTGCTTAGCGATTCGTGGTTGTCTTTTATGTCGAACGAAAAACGTTAAGTTGAGATTAAGACCAGCCTCTACCTGCCCAAAAACAACCAAGAGCAGATTATGCGGCAATTTATTCCCGCGTCAAGATGGCAACAAAAAAACCATCGCCGCCGTCCAGAGGGGTGAATTTTCGCTGAATTTTGGCGCTCCAACCTGGGTTTCGCGTCAAAAAGGCATCAATTTGAGCAAAATTTTCCTCATCCAGCAAAGAACAGGTGCTATAGGCCAAGACCCCCGCAGGGGTGAGTAAGGCGGCGGCGTTGTCCAGAATTTCGGCCTGAATTCGGCGCAGATCATCCAGATCAGATTGCCGAAGATCCCATTTCGCCGCGGGGCTGCGCCGCCAGCTGCCGCTGCCGGAACAAGGCACATCGCACAGCACCAGATCAAAAGCCGGCGCGTTTTTCAGCGCTTCGGGCTGCAAAATGGTGACAGACGCCCCGGCGCGTTTGGCGCGTTCGGGGATGGTTTGCATCCGTTTTGGGTTGGCGTCATGGGCGAAATAGCCGGCCTTCATTCTGGAGGCCATGGCCAGAACCTTACCCCCGCCGCCGGCGCAATAATCCAGCACGCGGCTGCCGGGTTGCAGGGGCAGCAAATCCACCACGGCCTGCGATGCCGCATCCTGCAATTCAACCAGACCGTTTTGATACGCCGCGCTTTGCTGCACCCGACGGGGGTTCTGGGTGACTTGCAACGCGCTGGGCGAGAGCGGATGTGGGCGGGTCTGGATGCCTTCATCGGCCAGAACCTTGGCGGCCTGATCGCGGCTGGCTTTCAGGGCATTGACCCGCAGAAACACCGGAGCGCGGCTCTGCAAGGCGTGGCAAATAGGGGCAAAGTCATCGCCCAAGCTGGCTTGAAGCCGTGGCGCGATCCAGTCCGGGCAGTCGAGCGCGACATTGCCGCTGGGGGGCTCTGGCTGGTTCATCTCGGACGGGCTCAGCGGCGCGGGGGCGTGGCCGGTGCCGGTGAACATTTCGCTCGGATCCATGCCCTGACGGCGCAACAGGCCCAAGATCAGGCCACGCCCGGTTTGGCCTCCGCCCAGATGCGCACATGAACGCAGGCAGCGCAGCGCGTCAAACACATGATCACGCACCGCCGCCCGATCCTTGGAGCCGGCAAAGCGCGAGCGGCGGGCCCAGTTGGTGAGGGCTTTTTCAGCGGCCTCGCCGGTCAGAATGTGATCGAGGATGTCAATGGCGGCGGCAAGGCGGGCGGCTGGGGTCATGGCGGGGCTTTCCATCAGGGTTTGAGGGGCGCTTAGACTATAAGGAGCTTTGGGGAAACCGCAAATCGCAGCGAACGCCCCGGCAGGTGCTGGCATTTTGGGGATAACTGTGCCAGCATGAGCGGATGAGATTTATTTTTGCGCTCCTGATCGGTTTGTTTCTGCCGGGTGGTCTGGTTTGGGCCGACTCCCCGATGACCGGGGCCGAATTTGAGGCCTATACCCAAGGCAAAACCCTTCATTTCAGCGATCAGGCTGGCAATGCCGGAGCCGAGCAATATCTGCCAAACCGGCAGGTGCGCTGGGGGGATCAGGATGGCAACTGCTTGACAGGCCAGTGGTATGAAGAGGGGCCGATGATCTGTTTTCTCTATGAGGATCGTTCGGAGCCGAGATGCTGGGGGATTTATAAGCGCGAATCTGGTTTGGTGGCGATTTTCGGCAATGATCCGGTAAATTCGGCGCTGTTTGAAACCGGCCAGAGCTTTGCGCGTCTTAGCCGGGCGTTTGACAGCCTTCTGCGGCGGGTTAGCGCCAACCTCATAGCGACCATCCTGAAATTCGATCTCAAGCGTGCTGGCGGCGGCGGCCCCGGCCCGGGTGGTCATCACATGTCCATCGCCACGCACCACGGCATAACCACGGCTCAGCGTTGCTTTATAGCCCAAAGTCTGGCGCATCCGCTCCAGCGCGTTCAGCCTGGTTTTCCAGCCCTCGATCTGCACCGTTGCCGCTCGAGCAAACCGCATCTGGCGTTGCTGCAAATCAGACGCCTGCCGGCGCAAATCCCGCTGCAACAGACCGGGGCGCAGGCTGCCACTGGTTTCTGATAGCCGCAGACGTTTGACCTGAATCGCCCGGCTTAGCGCGGCGGGCAGGCGTTCCGAGGCCCGGTCCAGACGCTGGCGCGGGGTGTCCAGCAAAGCCTCGAGTCGCGGCATCGCCCGGGCCAGATCGCGCAACCGGGTCTTGCGCTGATCCATGGCGGCACTGGCGGCGCGGCTAAGACGGGCGGATTGCTCCTCCAGCCAGTTCAGCAGCTCCAGCCGCACCGGCACTGCCATTTCCGCCGCTGCCGTCGGGGTGGGGGCGCGCATATCGGCAGCATAGTCGATCAGCGTGGTGTCGGTTTCATGGCCCACAGCCGAGATCAGCGGAATCGCAGAGCCCGCCGCCGCCCGCACCACGATTTCTTCGTTAAAGCCCCATAAATCCTCGATCGAGCCTCCGCCCCGGGCGACAATCAGCAAATCCGGTCGGGGCAGCGTCCCCCCGGGGGTGAGCGCGTTAAACCCGTTAATCGCCGCCGCCACTTCGCCAGCGGATTGCGCCCCCTGCACCGCCACCGGCCAGATCAGCACTTTGCGCGGGAACCGGTCGCGCAACCGGTGCAGAATATCCCGGATTACCGCACCAGAGGGCGATGTCACCACCCCGATCACTTCGGGCAGATAGGGCAGCTTTTGCTTGCGGGCCGGGTCAAACAGCCCCTCGGCCGCCAGCATTTTCTTGCGCTTTTCCAGCATCGCCATCAACGCGCCCATGCCCGCCGGCGCGATATGATCCACCACCATCTGATATTTCGATTGCCCGCCAAAAGTGGTCAGCTTGCCGGTGGCGACCACCTCCATGCCCTCTTCAGGCTGCACGGCCAGCCGGGCGCTGACGCCTTTCCAGATCACCGCCGACAGCACCGAGCGATCGTCCTTCAGATCAAGGTAAATATGCCCCGAACGCGGTCGCGACACCCGGCCGATTTCGCCGCGCACCCGGACCCGGCCAAATTCGCGCTCAATCGTGCGTTTCACCGCGCCTGAAATCTCGGTCACGGTAAATTCCGGGGCGTTTTCACCTTTGATCGGAGAGTCTATCAGCTCGGACATATTTGCTCGCTTGTTTCTCGTTCGGGCTCACCTTAAAAGAAAGCCAACCAAAACCCAAGCGGGGTCATAGACGATGAATATCCTTATTTTAGGTAGCGGTGGCCGTGAACATGCTCTGGCCTGGGCGGTCGAGCAAAACCCGAAATGTGATCGGCTGATTGTTGCGCCGGGCAATGCCGGGATTGCGCAAATCGCTGAATGTGCCGATCTGGACATTATGGATGGCGATGCGGTGCTGTCCTTTGTCAGCCAGGAGGCGGTGGATTTCGTGATCATTGGCCCCGAGGCACCGCTGGATGCCGGGGTTTCGGATCGGTTGCGTCAGGCTGGCGTGCTGTGCTTTGGCCCTAGTCAGGCGGCGGCGCGGCTGGAGGCGTCGAAGTCTTTTTCCAAGGAAATCTGCGCGGCTGTGAACGCCCCGACTGCGGCCTATGGGCATTTCACCGATGCGGCGGCGGCCAAGGATTATGTGCGCCAGCAAGGTGCGCCGATCGTGATCAAGGCCGACGGTCTGGCGGCCGGCAAAGGTGTGATCATCGCCATGACCGAGGCCGAGGCACTGGCCGCGATTGATGAGATGTTCAGCGGCAGTTTCGGTCAGGCCGGGGCCGAGGTGGTGATTGAAGAGTTCATGCAGGGTGAAGAGGCGTCTTTCTTTGTGCTGTGTGATGGCGAAAATGTGTTGCCTCTGGGCACGGCGCAGGATCACAAGCGGGCATTTGACGGCGATCAGGGGCCCAATACCGGCGGCATGGGGGCGTATTCTCCGGCGCCGGTGATGACGGATGCGGTGATTGCCAAAACCATGGATGAGATGGGGGTGCTGTTTGTCGGGCTGATGATCGAAAACGGGCAACCCCGGCTGGTGGAATATAATGTGCGCTTTGGCGACCCGGAATGTCAGGTGCTGATGCTACGGCTGGGGGCGCAGGCGTTTGACCTGATCCACGCGGCGGCCGAAGGGCGGCTGGACGGGGTCAAGGTGAACTGGGCCGATGATCATGCGCTGTGCGTGGTTCTGGCGGCCAAGGGCTATCCGGGCAGCTATGAGAAGGGAAGTGTTATCAGGGGGTTAGAGGCTCTGCCCGAAGATAGCGCCCATATGATGTTTCATGCAGGAACAGCTGAAAAATCTGGCAAGATCATCGCTGTTGGCGGGCGGGTTCTGACTGCAACGGCGCGTGGCAAGGATTTGGCGCAGGCGCAACGGCGTGCTTATGCGCTGGTGGATGCGGTGGATTGGGAACAAGGCTTTTGCCGCCGCGATATTGGTTGGCGGGCGCTCTTAAAGGGCTCTGCATAGCTGTATCATTTTAAGAACGCCGGGCTGCGCTTGCTGGGAGGGGGCAAATCAGCCAACCAGATATCTGCATCCACCATGCGGTTTCACCCCGAAACAACGAAGCGGATTGCGGTTGCACAAGGCGTAAGCAGAAACCGACAAATCGACTCAAAATTCCCGCCCCCCCTCCACCAGCCTCCTGCTGATGGCGAACGAGAATTCTGAGGCTCAATGTCGCAGGATAAACCGATCTCGCCCTAGAGGAACACAAAATCGCTGGCATCCAGACCACTGGCGATGCCCTCCAGCGTGATGCTGCCGGTTCCCAAAGTCAGAACCGCATTGCCGCCGGAATAGCTGATGCTGAGGTCAGCAAAGCCCATACCGGTGTCGATCAGTCGGATCTCATCATCGGCGCGGTCGAAATCGACGACCGTATCATCACCCTGATCGGCGCGGAAGACGAACACATCTTCTCCGGCCCCGCCGCTGAGATGGTCATTCCCCAGACCACCATACACCAGATCGTCGCCTTCTCCGCCATACAAATAGTCGTTGCCGAACCCGCCATTCATCCGGTCATTGCCGGCCTGGCCGCGCAGCAAATCATTGTCCGAGCCCCCATAGAGCCGGTCATCGCCATCTCCGCCATACAGCCGGTCAACGCCCGAATTCCCATACATGGTATCGTCGCCATCCCCGCCGCTGAGCCGGTCGCGGCCATTGCCACCCGCCATCCGGTCATCGCCTTGGTTGCCAAACATCCGGTCATCGCCATCGCCGCCATACAGCCGGTCATTGCCTTCGTTGCCAAGCAGCCGGTCATCGCCGTCTTCACCATAGAGCCGGTCATTGCCAAAGCCACCATAGACCAGATCATCACCGCCCTGACCGCGCAGGAAGTCATGCCCCTGTCCACCGCCCAGACGATCATCTCCGGTGCCGCCATAAAGCTGATCGGCCCCTACTCCTCCGTAGACAAAATCATTGCCGGCACCGCCGACCAAGCGGTCATCACCGCCCTGACCGCGCAACAGATCCGTGCCATTGCCACCATACATCCGGTCATTACCAGCGCCGCCATACAGCCTGTCGATGCCGGATTGCCCATAAAGGACGTCATTGCCATTGTCGCCAAACAACCTATCGCCGCCACTGCCACCGTAAAGGAGGTCGGCCCCGGCATTGCCATGCAAAATGTCGTGACCTGCAGCACCGTTGATGGTGTCATTGCCGCCATTGCCGGAAATCGAGTTCGACGCATAGTTCCCGATGACGGTATCATTGCCCGACCCGACAATCAGATTTTCAATCAACGTGCCACGGGCAATCGCCAGGTTTCCGTTGCCGCCATCAATGTCCGAGAATGTGCCACCGTTCAGGTTGATGGTATTGTCAAAGGTATTGTCGCTTAGATTCAGGGTATCAACGCCATCCCGATCATAAATCGTCAGCGCGATATCGCCATCCCCCAGAACCGAGCTATTTTTGTTCACAAGCCCATCCATCAGGTCACCCAGATAGCCACCACCAAAGGTATAGCCGATCCCATAGATGGTGTCGCCGGCGGTCGCACTTGCAGCGCCGGGGGCTCCGTAAAGGTTCTGGATTGCCACAATATCAGCCATCATGGTCGAGACCAGCCCGGCATAGCTGTCATCGGTGGTGGTGTTATCCTCCTGGCTGAAATAAGACATGATCGACACAGCCCAACTGTCATTGGCAAAGGTCTCATCGACACCATAAACCGCGTCGCCATTATAGTTGCCCTGATGCCCCAGCCCCAGAGCGTGGCCGATTTCGTGGATGTAGGTCTGGAAACTATAGCTGTCCATGGTGGTGCCATAGGTGTTGACCCAGCCGGTCGAGATGTTGACTTCAGAAGACGTGATGAAATCGCCCGAAGTGACCGAGGATGTGTAAGCTCCCGAATCATTGTCATCAAAGGTGATCATGGCGCTGCCGGTGGTTGCCACAAACTCCAGATTGGCCACGACCTCCCAGGCCTGGAGCGCCCAGCGGGCCAGCTGTTGGCCATCGGCATTCAGGCCAGTCAGGTTGACGGTGATCACATTGCTGCTGCTGGTGTCAAAATGGCGCGGCCCTTGCCCCTGATCCGTCCAATAGCCATCGGTCAGATAATCTGCCAGCTCGTCCAGAGTGCCAGCCGCAGGCGGAACCCGCTCCGAGACTTCCACCCTGTAGGTGCCGGTTGACGTATTGTAAGCGCCTGCATTGATATAATAGGTGCCGCTGGCGGTGGGCGTAAAAGTGATCCGCGATTCGAGCGCGGTACCCCCATCGTCATTAAAGGCAACCTGAGCGCCGTTGCTATCCATCAGGCGCAAAACAGGATCGTTCAGAGTGCCGGCACCGCTGGGAGAGCCCATCTGCGCAATCGTATAAGTGGTCCCGGCCACCAGATTAACCGCAATCCAGTCCTGATCGCCTGAAAAAGAAATGTCACCGGCAAACGTATCACCAACATTGACGGTGTAAGGCGTAAGCGTCCCCGCCGGAGCATCCGCGGTCTCGGTGAAATGGGCGTATAGCGGTTGCGTTAAATCTGACATCACAGAATCCTCCTGATGGACGCGGCAGGCAATAAAAACTGTCTGGAATTTAACGCATTTTTAAGGAATGGGCAATGGGCTTGTTGTCACCAAGGCGCGAGTCAGCTGGTCAAACATGCGCGGCTTCAGGGTGCTGTCCATCACGTTTAGGGTGGCATCCGGGCCTTGCTGCACGGCGCTTGTTTCGGTGTGCCACTGCAGGCGGCCGGTCACCGCATGGGGTGAGGCCTTGCTGACATGCAGCCGGATCGCCAGCTGCGGCCCGGTGGGGTTGCGATTGCTGATCAGGATGCTCCGCCCGGGCGCGTGGTGTTCCAGCGCCTTTTTCAGTGATTCACAGAGCGCATCGGCATTGTCGAGCGCCTCTGTGCAAGACAGCAGGATTTGCGCACTTTCGGCGGGGATGGTCTGGGCGGTGTCGGGGGCGGCAGAGGGTTTGACGTGGGTGCTCATGGCATATCCTTTGGAGGCTGAAGCCGCGATCAAAGCCGCCAGCAGGGCCCGCAGGCCCAGAGTTCTGATAAACATCCTGCCATCCTTTGGTCCAAAACGAAGGCCACCACAAACGGGCGGGGCAGGCCTTGTGCCTGCGGCCCGAGGATAGCGACGACCCCGCCAAAGCGCCAGCGGTTTTTCCGGGGAACACATGACGGCCCGCCTTCATGCGGAGGTGTGGTCCCACATGCCACAGGTTCGTGCGTTCTGCGTGCGTCCGATAACCGCCGCTTTGGCCTGCAAACAAACTCTGGATATATTCCGGCCCGTGATGTTAACTATGATCAAGCCAGAAAACCACATTTTCACAAGGATCATATCATGACACATCTCTGGGTTCGTGCCGAGCAACGTCCACATGAAGAACGGGTTGGATTGACCCCCGAAGGGGCGGCGGCGCTGCTCAAGGCTGGGATCCGGGTGACGGTTGAGGAAAGCTCGGTCCGGGCGATCGGGATTGAGGGCTATGTGCAGGCCGGCTGCGAGATCGCGGCCGAAAACAGCTGGCCGGATGCGCCGGCGGATGCGGTGATCTTTGGGCTGAAAGAACTGCCCGCAGATGGCAGCCCGCTGAAACACCGCCACATCATGTTTGGCCATGCCTATAAGGGGCAGCCTTCGGGGCAGGTGCTGTTGCAGCGGTTCAAGGCTGGCGGCGGCACACTTTATGATCTGGAATATCTGGTGGATGAAAACGGGCGCCGGGTGGCGGCGTTTGGCTATTGGGCCGGGTTTGCCGGGGCGGCGGTGTCGCTGAAATGCTGGGCGGCGCAGCAACAGGGCGGGATTTGCCCCGCGGTTGGGGTTTACAGCGGCAAGGAGGCTCTGCTGGAGGATGTGCTGCAGACGCTCGACGCCACCGGGCAGGCGCGGCCGCGGGCGCTGATCATCGGCGCTTTGGGCCGTGTGGGCAGCGGGGCGGCGGATTTGTGTCAGGCGGTCGGGGTGCAGACCAGCAAATGGGACATGGCCGAGACCGCCTCGGGTGGCCCTTTCCCCGAGATTTTGCAGCATGAGGTGTTTGTGAATTGCATCCTTGCAGGGCCGGGGACTCCGGTGTTTGTGCCGGCCAGCGCCAAGACCGCGCCGCGCAAATTGTCGGTGATCGGCGATGTGGCCTGTGACCCGGACAGCGATTTTTCTCCGATCAAGGTTTACAACCACACCACCAGCTGGGAGCACCCCGCCCTTCGGGTGCATTCTGACCCGGTGCTGGATGTGACCGCGATTGACAATCTGCCTTCGATGCTGCCGGTTGAGGCCAGTCAGGATTATGCCGGCCAGCTGCTGGGCTCTTTGTTGGAGCTGCCGCAGATTGAGGCCGGGGTTTGGGGCCGTGCCAAGGCCGACTTTATCCGCCATAGCGCAGAGATTTGAGGAACCGATGAGAGTAGGGGGCAAAAACAGATGACAATTCATTGGTGCGGCACCGGGCTTTCGGCCATTCCCGGTTTGCGACGTCTGATCAAGGCCGGGCACGAAGTCACGGTGTGGAACCGTTCGGTCGACAAGGCCGAGGACGCCGTGGGCGACATCACCCGCCGGATCATCCCATTTGCGTTTGAGACCTTGGCGGCCGAGTTGCAGGCCGGGGATGTGCTGGTGTCGATGCTGCCCGGCGACTGGCATCCCAAGCTGGCCGAGCTGTGCATCCAGAAGGGGGCGCATTTTGTATCCTCCAGCTATATTTCGCCGCAAATGCGCGATCTGGACGCCGCCGCCCGTCAGGCCGGGGTGGCTTTGGTCAATGAGGTCGGGCTGGATCCGGGGATTGACCATCTGATGGCGCATTGGTTGGTGGCGGATTATCGCAATTCAGCCGGTTACAAGCCTGACAATTCGATCAGCTTCAAATCCTATTGCGGCGGCGTGCCGAAACATCCGAATCCGTTTCGTTACAAGTTCAGCTGGTCTCCGCTGGGGGTGCTGAAAGCGCTGCAATCGCCATCGCGTTCGATCCGCAACTACAGCCCGCTGGATGTGGCGCGGCCTTGGGACGCGATCCGCAATTACGCCGCACCTTTGCCGGTGCCGGAGACCTTCGAGGTTTATCCCAATCGCGACTCGCTCCCCTTCATCGTGGACTACCAGTTTGATGCGGATTGGCCGATCAGGGAATTCGTCCGTGGCACCTTGCGCCTGAAAGGCTGGGCCGAGGCGTGGAGCGAGGTGTTTACGCAGATCGAGACCGCCGATGACGAGCAGCTGCGGCGGCTGTCTGATCAGCTCTGGGCCGATAACGCCTATGGTGAAGACGACCCGGATCGGGTGGTGATGTGTGTGATGCTCAAGGCCGAGGAGGAGGGCCGGGCGGTTTATCACAAGACCTATGTGATGGACGCTTTTGGCGATATTCGCGGCAGTGCGATGGCGCGACTGGTGTCGGTGCCGGTGTCTTTGGCGGTTGAGGCGGTGTTGAACCGTGAGATCGCCGCCGGAGTGTCCGCCGCTCCCAGCGATCCCAGAGTGTTGCAGCACTGGATGGGCGAGGTCGATAAGCTGGCGCAGGTTTTGCAGGTGGTGGATCACCTGTAAGGGGTGTTCGCATAAAGCTACACCCCCTCGAACCGTCCCGCCCGGCCTCAGGGCCGGGCTGCGCCTGCCTGCCCCCCGGCAGGCGCAATCAGCCTTTCCACATTTTGCAACGTGGTGGAGTCTTCACACACCGCGTTTGCTGCAACGCCGAGCGTGAGCGCCTACCCAGGCAGGCGCATCCCGGCGGTTTTTGTTTGAAATACACAGTTGGCTTAGCCGCCCGTCCGCATCCCCAGCACATCCAGCATGTCATAAGAGCCCGGCTTGTGCCCTTGCCCCCACAGCGCGGCCTTGAGCGCCCCGCGGGCAAAGATCGCCCGATCCGTGGCCACATGACGCAACACGATGCGCTCGCCCTCACCGGCAAACAACACATCATGCTCACCCACGATGTCTCCGCCGCGAATGGCGCTAAAGCCGATCCCTCCGGTTTTGCGTGCGCCGGTGATGCCATCGCGACCGCTTTCCTGCACTTGGCTCAGCTCCACCCCACGGCCATCCGCCGCCGCCTGTCCCAGCATCAGAGCGGTGCCCGAGGGCGCATCGACCTTGTGGCGGTGATGGGCTTCGATCACCTCAATGTCGAAATCCTCGCCCAAAGCCGCCGCCACTTGCCGGGTCAGCTGCACCAGCAAATTGACCCCGAGGCTCATATTCCCCGCCCGCACGATCACCGCATGACGCGCCGCCAGTCGCAGTTTCGTCAGATCATCCTCGGAAAAACCGGTGGTGCCGATCACATGCACCGCCCGCGCCTGCGCCGACAGCTCGGCCAGCGCAACCGTGGCTGCCGGGGTGGTGAAATCAATCACCGCCTGCGCCTTGGCCATGGTCGCAAGCGCATCATCGCTGACGGTTACCCCCAGCGCCGGCCCGCTCATGGCCTCGCCAATATCCCGCCCGATCCAGTCATGCCCCGGGCGCTCCAGAACGCCAACCAGACGCGCACCGGCACTGTTGATCACCTGCTTGACCAACATCTGCCCCATGCGCCCCGAAGCCCCGTTAATCACGATTCCCGCCAAATCAGCCATTTTACCCTCGCTATTTTGTGTTTTGCCCAGTTTGACCGCCTTGCACAGAACACACAAGCAGCTTAGATGACGGATATGGTAAAACCTGTACATCATTCCGCATCGCACGCCCATCGCGGGCCTTCTCAACGTCAGCTACGGGTGGGGGAGTTGATCCGCCGCGCCCTGTCGGATGTTCTGATGCGTGGCGATGTCCACGACCCCGATCTGAACCGCATCTCGATCACCGTGGGCGAAGTGCGGACCTCGCCGGATTTGCGCGTGGCCACGGCCTATGTGTTGCCGCTGGGGGGCAAGGATAAGGAACAGGCGCTGCTATTGCTGCGTCAAAACCGTCACGAGATCCGCCGGGCGGTATCGAAAATCGTCGCTCTGAAATACGCGCCCGAGCTGCGGTTTGAAATTGACGAGACCTTTGACCGCATGGATGAAACCCGCCGGATACTGGCCCAAGACAGTGTGCGCCGCGACACTGATGGGGACGCATGAAGCGGATTTTGGCGTTCATATCGCTCTGCCTGCTGCCCTCGCTTGCTGCGGCCGAGTGCGAGGATATCAGCTATAAATCCAACAGCTATACGATCTGTCGGGTGCAGATCGGCGATGATCTGCGCCTGTGGCATAGCGATCCGGGCGGGGCGCTGTATGGGGGGTTTTACAGCATTCTGGACGATCTGAAGGCCGACGGTCAAACGCTTGGCTTTGCGATGAATGCCGGGATGTATCACCAGAACCGTGCGCCGGTGGGGCTGTTTGTGGAAAACGGTCAGCATCAGGTGCCGCTTGCCGATGGCGGCAATTTCGGGAATTTCGGTTTGAAACCCAATGGTGTGTTCTGCTTTGACAAAACCCGGTTTGCGGTGATCGAAACCCGTGCCTTTGACCGCAAGAAACCGCATTGTGATTATGCCACCCAATCCGGCCCGATGCTGGTGATCGACAACAAGCTGCATCACCGCTTTTTGCGCCATTCCGATTCGCGTTATATCCGCAACGGGGTTGGCGTGCGGGCCGATGGCCAAGAGGCGGTTTTTGCCATTTCCAACAATCCGGTGAATTTCCACGATTTCGGTTCGCTGTTCAAAGACCATCTGCACACCCCCAACGCGCTCTATTTTGACGGCAAAGTCTCACGCCTGTTTGCCCCCGATCTGGGGCGCTCGGATAGCGGTTTTGCGCTGGGGGTGATTGTGGGCACCGTGATCGACATTGACGCGGCTGGCCGCGCCGATTAAACGCGGTCCTCTTAAGTTCATTCACGAAGGAGCCGATCTTGGGACGTAGACGCAAGGGCCGCGATATTTCCGGCTGGATCATCATCAATAAACCTGCGGGCATCACCTCGAACGCTGTGGTGAACAAGCTGCGCTGGGCGATGGATGCGAAAAAGGCCGGCCATGCGGGCACGCTCGATCCCGAAGCCACCGGTGTGCTGGCGGTGGCGCTGGGCGAAGCCACCAAGACCGTGCCCTACATCACCGATGCGCAGAAAGCCTATCGTTTCGTGGTGCGGCTGGGGCAGGCCACCAACACCGATGATACTGAGGGCGAGATCATCGCCACCTCTGATCTGCGTCCGACGGATGACGAAATCCGTGCCGCTCTGGCCGCGTTTCGTGGGGACATCATGCAGGTGCCGCCACAGTTTTCCGCCGTCAAGATCGACGGGCAGCGCGCCTACAAGCTGGCGCGCGATGGCGAAGACCTTGAACTTGCCGCCCGCCCGCTCTGGGTGGAAGAGCTGGAGCTGGTCGAGCGCCCCGATGCCGATCATATCGTGCTGGAAATGATTTGCGGCAAGGGCGGTTATGTGCGCTCGATTGCCCGCGATCTGGGCGAAGAGCTGGGCTGTTTCGGGCATGTGCAATCGCTGCACCGGGTCTGGTCGGGGCCGTTTGAGGCCAGGGATGGCATTTCGATGCAGACCGTCGAGGAACTGGCCAAAACCGGCGAGCTGGATCAATACCTGTTGCCGTTGGAGCAAGGGCTGGATGATCTTCCCGAATTGCACTGCTCACCGGAGTCGGCCGCGCGTTTGCGCCATGGCAACCCGGCGATGGTGCTGGCTTCGGGGGTTGAGTATGGCGACGAGGCTTGGGCTTCGCTGGATGGTGAGGCGGTTGCGGTCGGGGTTTACAAAGCCGGCGAGTTGCACCCCTCGCGGGTGTTTAACAAGACCTCTGCGTAAAGCCTGTGTCAAACACGCCGGGCGGGGCAGTGTTGAAATCCGTAGTGTTAGGCAGCGCGTCTGCTAACATGCCAAACGCCGGATAATCGCTTCAGCGGATGCGCTGCACCACATAATCGGCAATATCGGCCAGCATGTCGCGGATCGGGTCTTCGGGCAGGGCGCTCAGCGCCGCCTTGGCCTTCTGCGTCCAGTCCAGCGCAATCTGGCGGGTCTCGGTCAGGGCGTCATGTTTGTGCAACAGCTCCAACACATGCTCCAGATCGCCCTCGCGCTGATCGCCCTTTTCAATGGCGCGCTTCCAGAACGCCCGCTCGGTTTCATCCGCCTTGGCAATCGCCTTGATCAGCGGCAAGGTCAGCTTGCGCTCGCGGAAATCATCGCCGACATTCTTGCCGATCACCGCACTGTCCGAGAAATCCAGCAGATCATCCACGATCTGAAAGCTGATCCCCAGCGCATCGCCATAGTCCGCCAGCGCTTTGATCTGCGCCTCATCCACCCCGGCAATCACCCCGCCGACTTCACAGGCCGCGGCAAACAGCGCCGCAGTCTTGCCCCGCACGACCTGCAGGTAAATTCGCTGATCGGTGGCCAGATCCTGAGCGGCGGTCAGTTGCAGCACTTCGCCCTCGGCAATGGTGGCCGAGGCATTGGCCAGAATGTCCAGCACGCTGAGCGAGCCGGTTTCGACCATTAACTGAAAGCTGCGGGCAAACAGATAATCGCCGACCAGAACGCTGGATTTGTTATCCCACAGCAGATTGGCGGTGGGCCGGCCCCGGCGCTGACCACTTTCATCGACCACATCATCATGCAGCAGGGTGGCGGTGTGGATGAACTCGACCGTTGCCGCCAGATGGATGTGATAAGGGCCGTCATAGCCGCACAGCCGGGCGGTGGCCAGGGTCAGCATCGGGCGCAGACGCTTGCCGCCGGCTTCGACCAGATGGGCGGTGACTTCGGGAATGCGCGGCGCGTGGCGCGAGGCCATGCGCTGCCGGATCAGCGCGTTGACCTGATCCATTTCCTCGGCCAGATGGGCGCTGAGGCGTTCATGCGGTTTGTCAACGGATTTGGTCAATCGTATCACCCTTTGCTTGGTCGGCTGGACAAAATGGCCGGTTTGCCTCTATGTGTTTGCGGTATGAAAGAATTACTGAGAACCACCGATGTGACCATTGTCACATTCGCCAAATCTCTCCTTCAGGGGCAGGGTATAGCCTGCTTTGAAATGGACGTAAATATGAGCATTCTCGAAGGTGGCATCGGCCTGTTTCCAAGGCGGCTGATGGTGGCGGATGCGGATCTGGCGGCAGCGCAGCAGGTGATGGCCGATAACGGGATCGAGTTTGGAATGAAATACTAGATGGTTTTTGATCCCGACACGTTAAGCAGCGATCTGTTTCTGGGTGGTAAGATACGGATTTTACAGCCGAAAATCGGATACCGCGCCGGGGTCGATCCGGTGCTGCTGGCCGCCAGCGTGCCTGTGGTTTCGGGGCAGAGCGTGCTGGAGCTGGGCTGCGGTGCCGGCGTGGCCAGCCTGTGTCTGGCGGCGCGGGTGCCGGGGTTGGCGCTGTCGGGGGTCGAGTTGCAGGACAGCTATGCCGATCTGGCGCGACAAAACGCGGCGGCCAATGGCCAGAATATGGTGGTTTATCAGGCCGATTTGCGCAAACTGCCCGATGCGCTGCGACAGGCCAGCTTTGACCACGTCATCATGAATCCGCCTTATTACCCGTCTGCGCATGGCACCAGTGCCGCAGATGGGGGCCGTGATCTGGCCCTGCGGGAACAGATTGCGCTGGCGGATTGGCTGGCGGTGGCGACCCGGCGGCTGCGCCCCAAAGGCGTGCTGACGGTGATTCAGGATGCCCGCCGCCTGCCCGAGCTTCTGGGCGCATTGGATCAACGGCTGGGCGCGGTCCGGGTGTTGCCGATCAGTGCGCGCCGGAACCGGCCCGCCGGGCTGGTGATCCTTCAGGCCCGCAAGGGCAGCCGTGCGGATTTTCAGCTGTTGGCCCCGCTGCTGATGCATCAGGGGGAGCGCCATGAAAAGGATGGCGAAAGCTATACGCCACAAATCCGGCAGGTGCTGCGCCATGGGGCGGGGCTGGATTTGGCGGCTGTTCATCAAAAATAAATCCTTATGGTGTTTTCTCGCCGGGGTCGGCTTGGGGCATTTATTTCTCGTGACAAACCCCATGATCTGTGGTCGACTGAAGGTGCGACAAACAAGCTAAGGGAGAACAGCATATGAGCATGAGTTCACATTTGGAAGAACTCCGTAAAAAACATAAGGAACTCTCGGATTTGGTCGAGCAGGAACAGCGTCGGCCCGGTTCGGATGATCTGGTGATTGCTGACCTGAAAAAGCAGAAGCTGCATCTGAAGGAAGAGATTGAGCGACTATCTGCTTGATTTTGCCGCCAGCGCAGCGCCGCTGGTGATCAAGACTGCCGCGACCCATAGCGCCCAGCTGGGGGTGGCGGCCCCTGCCAAGACCAAAATAAAGGTGGATAACAGCGGTGCCGCATAGGATGCGACGCCCAGAAGCTGGATGTTTCCGTGCTTGACGCCAAAATCCCAGACGTAAAACGCCAAGCCCACCGGCCCCACCCCCAAAGCCAGACAAGCGAGCCAGCCGATGGTCGTCTGCGGCCAGATTGTGGTTTCCAAGGCGAAATGCGCTCCGGTTGAAAGCGCTGCGGTGGCCAGACAGAACACCGCCACGCTACTGGTCGGGATATTGCCCAGACGGCGGGAAATGACCGAATACGCTGCCCATGTGATGGCGCACAGCCCGGCCAGAGCATAGCCGGACATGGCTTGGGCCTGAAACCCGGTGCTGCCATGCAGGATGATAATCGCAGCCCCGGCAAAACTGATGATTGCCCCGGCAATATGCCCCTTGAGCAGCCGTTCATTGGGCAAAAAGCCCGACAACAGCACGATCAGAAGCGGCCACAGATAAGCGATCAGGCCAGCTTCGGCGGCGGGGGCGCGGCGCAGGGCGGAAAAATAGAGGAAATGATAGCCGAATAACCCGGCCGTGCCAAAGGTGTAGATGCGCCAGTTCACATGCCGCAAGCGGGTAAAGCCGCCGGTTTTGGCTGTCCAGATCAGGCCGATGAGGCCTCCGGTCAGAAAACACATCGCGGTCAGTTGAAAAGGCGGCACCGGGGCGGCTTTTACCGTCAGCACTGCCAGCAAAGACCACAACAGGATGGCGGTAAACCCAATGGCTGTGGCGCGGGTTTGGGTCATGGGTTGGGGCGGGCTCTGCGGGTTTGCATCGGGCCTTACATCTCCATCCAGATTGTCACCGGCCCGTCATTGAGCAAGCTGACCGCCATATCCGCCCCAAACTGCCCCCTGGCGGTGGGGATGCCCAAGGCGCTGATCTGATCGGCAAAGTATTCGTAAAGCTCATTGCCCAGATCGGGCCGGGCGGCGGTGGAAAAACCGGGGCGGTTGCCGCGGGTGGTGTCGGCGGCCAGAGTGAACTGACTGACCACCAGCGCCGCGCCGCCTGTGTCCAGCAGCGAGCGGTTCATCTTGCCGGCCTCATCGGTGAAAATCCGCAGCTTGCTGATCTTTGCCGCCAGCGCCTCGGCATTTTCGGTTGTGTCCTGCTGCATGGCGCAGACGAAAATCAACAGCCCGGCACCGATTTTGCCGATGATCTGGCCGTCAACCGTAACCGAAGCCCGGCTGACCCGTTGAATAAGTGCCCGCATGGTCAATCTCCCTTATTGCTGCGCGGCGATCAGATACCCGACCCCGGCCGCGACAATCGCCACCCCCAGCACGGCAAAGGCGATTTTCCAGGTCGAGTAGGGCCGCTGCCCCTGCACCCGCCCGTTATGGCCATTGATCACGAAACGATAGGTTTTGCCGCGATATTTATAGGCCGCCATCCAGACCGGCAGCAGGATATGCTTGAAGGTGACGCCTTTGATCCGGGTTTCGATATTGTGAATCCGCTGCCGATCGCCGCCAATGTCAAATTTCACATCCCGCTCGATGGTGCGCTGCATGATCGAACGGGCTTCGTCATAGCCTTCGGTCAGGGGGACGGTATAGCCCTCGGCCTGAAACCCGGCCAGATATTCGGGCTGATAGGGTTCAAGCTGGCTGAGATCCCAAGGGGCGAGCGCATCGGTATAGCGTTTGGGCAGGCTTTTTGTGGCCAGCACCAGCACATCGTCAAAAAACCGCGCCACCCATCCGCTGACCGGACGCCAACGGATTTTGGCGACCTGCTGCGCCTCTGTTTTGCCGTTTCGGGTGACCATCCGGGTTTCATAATACACCGTGCCGCGCTGGCCGGTATAGCTGCTTTTGGTATCCGCATCATAGGTCCAATAGGGCACATATACCCCCTGCAATTTGCGCCCCTTGCGCGAATATTGTTGCAGCCCGCCGGGGGCAAACCACAGCCCGCCCAGCCAGTTGATCAGCGCCTGACGGGCATCGCGTTCTTCGATGGCAAAGGGCAGCACGGCGCGGGGTTTGATCTGGCGCGTTGTGCCGGTATCGGTCACCACCGGAGTGGCGCAGAATGGGCATTGGGCGGCGTGGATATCGGCATCGAACTCGAATTTGGCGGCGCAGTTGGGGCATTGCACAGCGCGGGTATCTTCCAGATCGGCGTCCGGCAGCTGTGCCGCCAGAGCCTTTTGGAAATCCAGCTCGACAATCGGTTGTGTGCCATGGCCATCAATGGTGGTTTGATGGCCGCAATGGCTGCAAACCAGCAGGTTTTCCTCCGGTGCAAACCGATAATCTGCGCCGCATTGCTGACAGGGGAAGCGATGCTCCTGCGTGGTGTCGGTCATGCCGGCTACGCCCCGGGCGGCGGAGGCGGCATGATGGTGAACAGCTGGGCCAGCTCGGCGATTTCATCGGCGGTTTTCCAACCATCCTGCCCGGCGGTCCAGACCAGGCTGTCGCGCGTCAACTTGCCTTCGCTTGACATCCGGCCCAGATCGGCGCGGGAAAACGGCCCCTTGGTTTTGCCGTTTTCTGCCAGATGCCACAGCTTTTCCACCGGCGGAGGCGGCGGCGGAGGCGTCGTGGCCTGTGGTTGCACCGGAATCGCGCCCCATGGCCCCGTCTGCGGGCTCATCTGGTTTTGCAGGTTCTGAGCCATCGCCACACCCATCCCCATGCCCAGCCCGGCCCCGATGCCGGCACCTCCGTTGGGGTTGGCGGCGGCGGTGGTCATGGCCTCGGCGGCGGAATACTGGGTGAAGCGCCCCAGATCACCGGCCAGACCCATCGAGGTGCGCTTGTCCAGCGTGGCCTCAACCGCCACCGGAAGCGAGATGTTTTCGATGTAAAGCTCGGGCATTGTCAGCCCGTATTGCTGCAGGGTATCGCTGATCTGCGCCACGATCAGCTTGCCCAGATCGGCGGTGTTGGCGGCCATGTCCAGCACCGGAATGCCCGAGGTCGCGATGGCGCGGGAAAATTCCTGCACGATGATATTGCGGATCTGATAGCTGATCTCATCCATGGTGAATTCGCCATCGGTGCCGACGATTTCCTGCAGGAAGCGCGCCGGGTCAGAGACCTTGATCGCATAGGTGCCATAGGCGCGAATCCGCACCGGGCCGAATTCGGGATCGCGGCAGATCACCGGGTTTTTGGTGCCCCATTTCAGATCGTTGAAACGGGTGGTGTTGACAAAGTAAACCTCGCTTTTGAACGGAGACTGAAAGCCATGATCCCAGTGGTTCAGGGTGGTCATGATCGGCATGTTGTTGGTTTCCAGCATGTAAAGCCCGGGGCTGAACACATCCGCCAACTGGCCTTCATGCACAAAGACGGCAGACTGGCCTTCCCGCACCGTCAGTTTTGCACCGTATTTTATTTCGTGGCCATGGCGTTCAAAACGCCAGACCATGGTGTCGCGGCTGTCATCAACCCAATGGATGACGTCGATAAATTCGCCGGTCAGAAAATCCAGAATTCCCATATTTCAATCCTTGTCAATTATGCGTTCAGATACTGGTATGCATTCAGATACTGGCCCCCATCAGCTCGGCCGCGATTTGGGTGACGATCGGGCGGGCCTTTAGCGCGGTCATGCCGGTTTGCAGGCGTTTGTCGTAAAGGATTTTCAGCAACAGACCGTCATGATAGGTCAGCAGGCCGAACTCCTCATCATCGTTGAAAATCGAAGGCCGCGCCTGCGGGCTGTCATTGGCCAGCCCCAGCCCTTGGGCCAGTTCTTCGTGGATGCAGGAATGGCGCAGCAGGTCGGGATGCTCGCCCCGGATTACGGCGACGGCCTTGGCGTAGGCCGAGCTGTTTTCCCCTTGAGAATAGGCAAACACCAGACACATGGTGGAGGGGGCCATCTGGGTGATGGTGCGCTCGGACGCGCCGCTGATGCCCGGGGCCA
Organism: Rhodobacterales bacterium; assembly: GCA_002748285.1. Classification (GTDB taxonomy): domain Bacteria; phylum Pseudomonadota; class Alphaproteobacteria; order Rhodobacterales; family Rhodobacteraceae; genus Profundibacter. The sequence continues at coordinate 96,401 of PDSA01000027.1, read as the reverse complement.
GCTGGCGCAGGCGCGGGCCAACAGCTTGGCGTTCGTCCTCGTTCAGGATCAGAACGTGATAATTCGGTTTATAGTCACTTAGCCGGATTGACAGCCCGGTCAGCTTGGCCAGACGTTTGATATAGTCCCGAATATATCTGGTATCCTGACTGCGTTGCTCCAGCGGCACCGAAGCGCCGAACTCGATTTTCATGCGGATCGGCTGTTCCCAGCGGCGCAGCTTGCTTTCGGTTTGCCGGGCAACGATGCTGCCATTATTGGCGGTGTATTCGTCAAACATGGCGATGCGGATGAAATTATTGACCAGATCGCGCTGGTAAAACGGCACATCCGGGCCACCGCCATCGGTGCGCAGCAGCCCCTGCACCCGCAGATCGGCCTGCAAGCGGGCCAGATGTTGGGCCATTTGCTGACTGGCGGCGGATTGCGGGGCAGCGGTGGGTTTTGCAGGCTTTGCCGGGCGCGGCGCAGGGGGCGGAGTTTGGCGCGGGGCCGTCATGTTGCAGCCACTCAGCCCAAACAGGCCGAGGGCAAACAACAAAGCAATCCGTTTTACGTTCCAGTCCATGCCGCTTTTCCCGGTTTAGTCGTCAGCCGCGTCAGGGCCACTGTCGTCCATATCCAGCTCAACCTTGTTCTTATGTGCCTTGGCCGAGGCCAGAGCGGTTTTCAGCTCGGCCTCCATCTGCTGCAATTCCTGCTCGGCGGCGGCGCGTTTGGCTTTGCCCTCATCGGCGATTTGCAGGCTCTCCTCGATGGTGGCGATCAGATCGGCATTGGCTTGTTTCACGGCCTCGATGTCAAACACGCCGCGCTCCATTTCCTCGCGCACCACCTTGTTGGCCTCGCGCAGGTTCTTGGCGTTGGCGGTCAGCAATTCATTGGTCAGATCATTGGCTTCGCGCACCGCCCCGGCGGCATTGGCCGAGCGCTGAATGGTCACGGCCTGCGCCAGCTGGGTTTCCCAGAGCGGCACGGTGTTGACCAGGGTCGAGTTGATCTTGGCCACCAAAGATTTGTCATTTTCCTGCACCAGCCGGATCGAGGGCAGAGACTGCATGGTCACCTGACGGGTCAGCTTCAGATCATGCACCCGGCGTTCCAGATCATCACGCGCAGCACGCAAATCGCGCAGTTCCTGCGCCACCAGAACCTGTTTGTCCTCGGGGGTCTGATCCAGTTCGGTCTGCTTGGCGGGGATGGTGCTTTCGTCCAACTCGCGCAGTTTTTCCTGACCGGCGGCGATGTAAAGCGCCAGTTCGTCATAAAAGCTCAGCGTTTTTTCATAGAGCTTGTCCAGGGACTTGATGTCTTTGAGCAGCTTGTGTTCGTGATCCAGCAGATTATCGGTGACTTTGTCCAGCTGGCCCTGAACGGTTTCGAACCGGGCGAGGAATTTGGCAAAAGGCGCGGTGCGGCCCAGCAGTTTTTCCCACCAAGAGCGCTTGCGCCGCACATCCAGTTCCGAAACCGAAAAGCCGCGGATGGTGGTGACCATATCGCGCAGGCTGTCGCCGGCGGGGCCAAGGTCTTTGTTGCGCACATCGGTCAGCATGGATTGGCTGATCTCGCGCAATTCCTCCTGAGCGCGCGCGCCAAAAGAGATGATCGAATTGGTGTTGCTCATGTCGATTTCGGCCATGCGCTTTTCAATTTCCGAAGCAACCGGCTGATCGGCATCCTGCAAGGTGATCAGCTCTTGCGCCGGTTCGGGCAGCACCACGGCGGTGACTTCTTGCACGGCCGTCAGGGTTTGTTCGGCCTTTTCGCGGGTTGCTTGGGTCATGTTATGTTTACTCCTGATACAATGGGCATTTGCGCCCGAAAATGGGTTAGTCGCGTTTGAGGCGCTCGCGCAGCACTTCGATTTCCACATCCAGATCGCTGCGGTCATCCAGCAGCAGTTTTTCGGTGCGGGTGGCGAAATTTTGTTGCAGATCATCCAGCAACGCCAGGTAATCCTGCCGGGCTTTGGGATCTTGATTATGGGCATAGAGATCGGCGAATTTCACCGTGGCATCGCGGGCCCCCTGCAAATAGACGCCCAGATATTTGCGGGCCGAGCGCAGATCACGCGGGTCTTGCTCGACGGTTTCAAACATATGCCGGGCGGTTTTCTGAAATGCGGCCACCCGGTCTTGCAGTTGCAGATCACGGCTGCGCAAAATCGCCTCTGACATCTGCGACAACAACTGTTCGGCATGATCCACCGCCTTTGCGACCCGCTGGTTTTGAAAACCATCCATGCCGGTCATCCCCTTATTGGTCAGCGGATCAAGCCCAAAGGACAGGCTGTGCAGCACCACCCCCAGCCCCCCGAAAATCAGCGGGGCAACCATATCCATGACCGAGCCAACCCCCGAAGCCATCCCGGCGGCAAACAGCCCGATTCCGGTAAAGGTCGAGCCCAGAATGATTCGGGGCAGGGCCGGGTGCCGGGCCACTTTGCGCTGCTCATAAGCGGTGCGGGCCTTGAGACCTTCGCGGGTCAGCCATGCGGCGGCGATCAACGCGGCAAAGGCCATCAGGTTCAGCCCGAGCCCCACCGGATCGCTGAAAAAGGCGCGAAACACCAGTGGTAGCGGCACAAAGAACAGCAGATTGGCCCGCCAGTCAGAATCGGGGGCGCTACGCACCGGCGACGGTGGCTGGGTGTTGCCATCAGGGCTGAATTTTCCTCCAAAACGCCGGGCCATCACGATGCTCCAAACAGCGAAACATAAAGTATCACTGCCACCAGCAAAGTATAGGCGAGTTTTCGAAGGCCGCGTCCTGACATCGTTTCCCTTTTGGAGCCCTTGGAAGGGTACTCAAGCATGGCGTGAACAATACGCTGAAACAGCTTTGTTTGTCTATATAGACAGCTCACCATGTCTTTCATATTTGCAAAACCGGGTTTGGGCGATATGAAGCGATAACACCCCAAACCAAAAGGAGCGCGCATCATGGCCGATCTCTTAACCATCGAAAACGCCGCAAATCTGCTGGTGTTGATCTTTTTGCAAGCCGTTCTGGGCTTTGACAACCTGCTTTACATCAGCATCGAAAGCAAACGCGCCCCGGCCCATCAGCAAAAATCCGTGCGTTTTTGGGGAATCATCATCGCGGTGATCCTGCGGGTGGTGCTGCTGTTTGTGATGATCAAGCTGATCGCCGCCATGTCGAAACCGTTTTATGTGTTTAAGCAGCCCGGCATGATCGAAGGCGGGGTGAATTTTGCCACCATGGTATTCATCATCGGCGGGATCTTCATCATCTATACGGCGGTCAAGGAAATCAGCCATATGCTGACGATGGAACATCTGGACCACGATGTCAGCGGCAAAAAAGGCAAATCCGCCGTGCAGGTGGTCGCAATGATTGTGATCATGAACCTGATTTTCAGCTTTGATTCGGTTCTGTCGGCACTGGCGATCACAGATGTGTTCCCGGTTCTGGCCATAGCGATTGTGCTATCGGGCATCGCTATGCTGGCACTGGCCGATGGGGTCACGGCATTTCTGGAAAAGAACCGCATGTATGAGGTGCTGGGCCTGTTCATCCTGCTGATCGTCGGGGTGGTGTTGCTGGGCGAAGCCGGACCGGCGGCGGCGCACGCGATGCATGATGATGGCTTGCAGCTCAAAATCTTTGGCCATGCGCTGATCCCGATGTCCAAAACCACCTTCTATTTCTCGATCATCGTGCTGGTGGCGGTCGAAATCATCCAGTCCGGCTATGCCCGCAAACTGGCGGCCGAGCGCCGGACGGGGGGTAAGTTGTAGCCACGGGCAGGGCTGCATTCAGCTCAATAACTCCGCCGCCGTCAGCGCCAAAAACGGCAAAGACATGGTGTGATCGCGGCGATCTCTGCTCTGGGGGCAGGATCTGGTGTGTTGACCGCATCACGGCCTTCGCCCCCGGATTGTCCAGCATTGGTGTGAGTCGCAATCACACCATGCCGTTCCTCCCGATATTATGCCCCGGTGTTCATCTCGACTCCAAGCGCACGGGCCACGGTAAAGATATCCTTGTCGCCGCGCCCACACATATTCATGCAGATCAGGTGATCCTTGGGCAATTCCGGGGCGATCTTTATCACATGCGCCAGCGCGTGCGAGGGTTCGAGCGCCGGGATGATGCCCTCCAATTCACAGCATTTTTCAAACGCGGCCAGCGCCTCGACATCGGTGATCGCCACATATTGCGCCCGGCCAATGTCGTGCAGCCAGCTATGTTCGGGCCCGATGCCCGGGTAATCCAACCCGGCGGAAATCGAATAGCCCTCTAGAATCTGCCCATCCTCATCCTGCATCAGATAGGTGCGGTTGCCATGCAGCACGCCCGGACGGCCTCCGGTCAGCGAAGCGCAATGCTCGTTCTTGGCATTCACCCCCTTGCCGCCGGCCTCGACCCCGATAATATTGACCGAATCATCATCCAAAAACGGAAAGAACAGCCCCATCGCGTTCGAGCCCCCGCCAATCGCGGCAATCACCGTATCGGGCAGGCGGCCCTCGGCGGCCAGCATCTGCTGTTTGGCCTCTTTGCCGATGATCGCCTGAAAATCCCGCACCATCGCCGGATAAGGATGCGGCCCGGCCACGGTGCCGATGCAGTAAAAAGTGTTGTCCACATTGGTCACCCAGTCGCGCATCGCGTCATTCATCGCATCCTTGAGCGTGCCCCGGCCCGAGGTCACAGCCACCACCTCGGCCCCCAGCAGACGCATCCGAAACACATTGGGCGCCTGACGTTCAACATCATGCGCGCCCATGTAAATCACGCATTTCAGGCCGAATTTGGCGCAGACCGTGGCGGTCGCTACCCCATGCTGGCCGGCGCCGGTTTCGGCGATGATGCGGGTCTTGCCCATGCGTCGGGCCAGAATGATCTGCCCCAGAACATTGTTGATCTTGTGGGCGCCGGTGTGGTTCAGCTCGTCGCGTTTCAGGTAGATTTTCGCGCCGCCCAGCTCGGCCGTCAGCCGGTCGGCAAAATAGAGCGGGCTGGGGCGGCCAACGTAATGCGTCCACAGATCATCCATTTCGGCCCAAAAACTGTCATCGGTTTTGGCGCGTTCATATTCGGCCTCCAGCGACAGGATCAGCGGCATCAGGGTTTCCGATACGAACCGACCCCCGAAATTGCCAAAGCGACCGCGCTCATCCGGGCCGGTTTTGTAACTGTTGGGCGGGGTTGTCATGGCGTTTCTCCTTTTGCGGCGTTGATAAAGGCCGCGATCAATGTGTGATCCTTGACCCCGGGGCGGCTCTCCACGCCCGAGGACACATCCAGCTGAGTCGCCCCGGTCAACCGCACGGCTTCGGCCACGTTTTCGGGGGCCAGCCCTCCGGCCAGCATCCACGGAATCGGCCAGCGCTGATTGGCGATCAGCTGCCAGTCAAAGGCCAGGCCATTGCCGCCGGGCAGGGGGGCGTCTTTGGGTGGTTTGGCGTCCAGCAGCAGTTGATCGGCGATGGTGGCATAGCTGTGGGCCGTGGTCAGATCGACGGGGCTGGCGATGCCGATGGCTTTGATCACCGGCAGGCCATAGCGGGCCTTGATCTGGCGGACCCGCTGCGGGGGTTCGCTGCCATGCAGTTGCAGCATGTCCACCGGCACGGCAGAGGTGATGGCATCCAGCAGCGCATCATCGGCGTTCACTGTCAGTGCCACCCGGGTGGGCGGGGATGGCAGGGCGCGGGCCAGAGCGCTGGCTTGTGCAATGCTGACATGGCGCGGCGATTTTTCAAAGAACACGAAACCGACATAAGACGCCCCGGCCATGGCGGCGGCGGTGACATCTTCGGGGCGGCTCAGGCCGCAGATTTTGACTTTGATGCCACTCATGAACCGCGTTTGGCGGCGTTTGGCGAACTCTCAAGCAAGGCAAGGATTTCGTCCTGCTCTTCGGGATTGTCGGTTTTCAGGCGCTGAACTTCACGCTCAAGGTCTTTGGCATCGCGCCGGTTGCGATTGGCCTCGGCGCGGATTTTGTATTCGCGGCTCCATTCCCAGACAAAGCCGACCATCAGCCCGATAACCACCCCGGCAAAGATCACCAGAAACAGCGGCATTTGCAGCGTGTTGGGCAGGCCGACAAAACCGGCCAGTTGCTCGGGCAGCAAATGCAGCGTCACGAGGCCACGATTGGCGATGGCCAGGGTGAACAGGCAAATGCCGATCAGCAGATAGAATGCATAGCGAATATAACGAATATAGCGCATGGGCCGGGCCTCTGAATGAAATGGTATAGATTATTTGCCGTTCAGCCGGTCGCGGAGCAGCTTGCCGGTTTTGAAAAACGGCACATATTTGGCTTCGACATTGACGGATTCGCCGGTGCGGGGGTTGCGGCCCACCCGGGCATCGCGTTTCTTGACCGAAAATGCGCCAAAGCCGCGCAGCTCGACCCGGTCACCCCGGGCCATGGCGGCGATGATTTCCTCAAAGATGGTGGCAACGATGCGCTCAACGTCCCGTTGAAGAAGATGCGGGTTGTCATCCGCAATTTTCTGAATCAACTCCGACCTGATCATCTTTCCCATCCCCTCTTACGTTCACCATCCCCGATGCGGCCCGGATAAATCGGCACCGGCATCGTTTTGTAGCGTTGAGTATAGGCAAATATTCACGATTTAGAAATAAAATACGATAGAAAAATGGGTAAAATGCGGGCTAATACGCTGATTTCGGCCGGTATTTTGTCGCTGACCCAAAAGGGCGGCATCAGTGCTGTGCTGTTGTAAGCTGCGCCCAGAATGTCGCCCAGCGATGCACCGGAATCCGAAGAGCCATATTGTGCCACGGCTTCTTTTTCTTCGGCGATTTCGCGAGCTTTGATCGACAGGCCCAGACGGCGGGTTTTGTTGTCGACATTGGTGACGCGCACGTCGATCTTGTCGCCAACACCGAAACGCTCGGGGCGTTGCTCGGCGCGGTCACGCGACAGGTCCGAGCGACGGATGAAGGATTTCATGCCCTCATAAGTCACCTCGATACCGCCATCTTCGATCGAGGTTACCTCAACCGTGATGATCGAGCCACGCTTGACGCCATCGGTGGCACCTTGGAACGGATCATCTCCCAGTGCCTTGACCGAAAGCGAGATGCGCTCTTTTTCAACGTCAACTTCGGTGACAACCGCCTTGACCACGTCATTTTTGTGGTAGTCGCCAATCACGTCTTCGCCGCGGCCTTCCCATGTCAGGTCAGACAGGTGAACCATGCCGTCAATGTCACCTTCCAGACCGATGAACAGGCCGAATTCGGTGATGTTTTTGACTTCGCCTTCAACTTCGGTGCCGGCGGGGTGGGTTTCAGCGAACACTTCCCATGGGTTGCGCATGGTCTGTTTCAGACCCAGCGACACACGGCGCTTGGCGCTGTCGATTTCCAGCACCATGACTTCGACTTCCTGGCTGGTGGAAACGATCTTGCCCGGATGCACGTTCTTTTTGGTCCACGACATTTCGGAAACGTGAACCAGACCTTCAACGCCGGGCTCCAGCTCAACAAAAGCACCGTAATCGGTGATGTTGGTGACGCGGCCCTTATGCACGGTTTCCAGCGCATATTTGCTTTCGACCAGCGACCATGGATCATCCTGCAGCTGTTTCAGGCCAAGGCTGATGCGGTGGGTTTCCTTGTTGATCTTGATGACCTGAACATTGATGGTTTCGCCAATCGACAGGATTTCCGAGGGGTGGTTGACCCGGCGCCAGGCCATATCGGTGACGTGCAGCAGCCCGTCCACACCGCCCAGATCGACGAAGGCACCATATTCGGTGATGTTCTTGACCACACCTTCGACAGTGTCGCCTTCGGCCAGCTTGCCGATGACTTCGGCGCGCTGTTCCTGGCGGCTCTCTTCCAGAATGGCGCGGCGCGAGACCACGATATTGCCGCGGCGGCGATCCATTTTCAGGATTTGGAACGGCTGTTTCAGACCCATCAGCGGGCCGGCATCGCGCACGGGGCGCACATCAACCTGGCTGCCGGGCAAGAAGGCCACAGCCCCGCCCAGATCAACGGTAAAGCCACCCTTGACGCGGCCAAAGATCGCGCCATCCACGCGCTCTTCGTCGGCATAGGCTTTTTCCAGACGATCCCAGGCGGCTTCGCGGCGGGCCATTTCGTGGCTGATGACCGCTTCACCCTTCGAGTTCTCGACCATGCGCAGAAACACGTCGACCTCGTCGCCAACGGCGATTTCAGGGGCTTCACCGGGATTTGCGAATTCTTTGACGTCAACGCGGCCTTCCATTTTATAGCCGACATCAATAATGGCCTGGCCACTTTCGATTGCGATGACTTTTCCTTTTACGACAGAGCCCTCGGCGGGGGTGTCAATTTCGAAGCTTTCTTCAAGGAGGGCTTCGAAATCCTCCATAGATACTGATTGAGCCATGTGGTCTCGGTTTCCTTATAATTACGTTTTCTGGCCGCGCGGTTGGCTCCGCCGGTCTGTTTCATTCAGGTTTGGCCCGAAGGGTGTTTGAGATACAACAAGGGCCGGAGCGACTCCGACCCTGCCCATTGAAATGGTTCCAAAACCCATCGAACAGCGCGCGTATAAAAGAATTACGCCGCGATGGCAAGGGCCATACACCCCTTGCAGCGGTTCTGTGCCGGGCCGGATTGGGCGCGGGCGTTTCGGAAAATTTTACCAAACTGGGTGGCAGGGGCAAAGAATAATTGAATTTATGTTCAATTCCTCTATGAATGCTATTTGAAACAGCTTGCATAATGCAAAGATAATATAAAGTTAAGGAGCCCAATCCGTGTCCTACAAAGATATTCTGGTCCATCTCGATGATACTGAAGTTTGTGCCGAGCGCGTTGCAAGTGCCGTTGCGCTGGCCAAACGTGAAGGGGCGCGCCTGACCGGGATCGCATTGGCGTTGGAATCGACGATTTCAACCTATATCGGCATTGATTTCCCCAGCTCACTGACTCAGGCCCAGCAAGAGATCGTGCAGAAATCGGCTGAAAGTGCGGTTGAGAAATTCGAAGCTGCGGCCAAAGAGGCCGGTATTGAATATGCCAGCCGGATCATCAAATGCCCCGGCACCAAGGCTCCGGCCCGGATGGCGTTTTTTGCCCGCCACGCCGATCTGATTTTTGTCGGCCAGCCCAACCCGGACAGCAAGAGCAAGGATTTTCAGGAATCTCTGCTGGAAAATGTGCTGCATAATTCCGGGCGCTCAGTTTATGTGGTGCCTTATATCGGTCGCTACGAAACAAAAGTGCGCCGGGCTGTGATCGCTTGGGATGGCGGTAAAAAAGCGGTGCGGGCAGTGAATGATGCGATTCCGATGCTCAAGGCGCGCAAATCTGTTGACGTGCTGGTAGTGAACCCGAAAAAGCGCAGCTCTGACTTTGGTGGGGCGCAGGGGGAAAACCTGGTGGAGCATCTGAAACGCCATGGGGTGAATGCTCAGGTGGTGGTCAAGGTGAACCCGGAATTGTCGGTGGATACCATCATTCAGAACTATATCTCGGATTCGGCGGCTGATTTGCTGGTGATGGGCGCCTTTGGCCATTCGCGGTTGCGTGAAAAAGCCTTTGGCGGTGTGACCGAAACCATCCTGCATCAGATGATCGTTCCGGTGCTGATGTCCGAATAATCGGCGCATCATTGCAGACATTAAAAACCGCCCCGCAGCAAGATGTGGGGCGGTTTTTTGTTGGCCGGACAGCTGCGCTGCTGAATAAGACAGGGGCTTTCATGCCGTGCCGTCCTGCCTCGGGCTGAAACCAAACCGCCTCTGGCACAGGGGCGAGGGCTGGGCTATGCTGGGGACCATGCTCAACTCTGTTATCATCCCGCCTCAAACCGCCCCCATCAGCCCGCAGCCGCCGCTGCTGATCGTGCATGGGCTGTATGGCTCGGCGCGAAATTGGGGGGTAATCGCCAAAAAGCTGTCCTCAGAGCGCAAAGTGATCGCGGTGGATATGCGCAACCACGCCGCCAGCCCCTGGCAGAGCAGCCATAGCTATGCCGATATGGCCGGCGATCTGGCCGAAATCATCACCGCCCATGGAGGGCGCGCCGATCTGCTGGGGCATTCGATGGGCGGCAAAGCGGCGATGGCGCTGGCGCTGAGCCATCCCGGGATGCTGCGCAGTCTGATCGTCGCCGATATTGCGCCGGTGGTGTATCAGCACAGTCAGGTGCAGATCATCCACGCGCTGCGGCGGCTGGATCTAAGCCAATACGAGACCCGCTCAGAGGCCAATCAGGCGCTGGCGGCGCATATTCAGGATGCCCCGACCCGGGCATTTTTGCTGCAATCGCTGGATCTGAAGGCCAAACGCTGGCGGTTGAATCTGGATGTGCTGGAGGCTGAGATGCCCAAGATCATGGGCTTCCCGGAATTTGACACCCAATATACCGGGCCGACGCTGTTTCTGTCGGGGGCCAATTCAGACTACGTGCAGCCCGCGCATCGCCCGCAGATCAAAGCCTTGTTCCCCAAGGCCCGGTTTGCCAGCATCCCCGGTGCCGGGCATTGGCTGCACGCGGAAAAGCCGCGCGAATTCGAGGCCGCAGTGCGGGTGTTTTTGCAAGCCGTTGCCAAAGGGCCGAGTGAGGCGCAGTAATGCGGGATGAGAGAATCCCCAGAGCCCGGTAAAAAGGGATGAAACGCGAGTGTTTCAGGGAGGTTGATCCAAAGGCAATGACAGAGGGGCGGGCAAGGGGGCTGAGATGTGCCATGCAAACGCGCCGGCAGGACACCCTCACGCCCCAATTGAAAGTTAAAACCACTGCCCCGGTTCCATCAGCCCCAGATCCAATAGCTGCTGCGAATGCCATTCGAACTTGCAGGAATTGTGCCAGCGGAAATTGTCAATATCAAAGGTTGATCCCGGGTTGTGCTTGAGCGCCTTTGCCGTGCGAAAAGAACAGATCGCCGCCGTGATATTATGGTGCCATTCGCAGGAATAGGTGTTGTATTCCTCATCATTAAAGCAATGATCCTCGCGCAATTTCAGTCCGGGCTTGGCCCGAAACAGCGCGATCCGGTCGATTTTGCGCTTTGCCGCCGGGATATGCTCTTCAAACCGCCAGCGCAGCCCGCCAAAGAAATCTAGCTGCCGGGTTTTCGGATGGTTGTGATTGGCTGGGTCGGGGCGGGCCAGCGCGTAATAGCCGGATTTGTCCAGATGCGCATCCTCAAGGCAGACGGCATTGGGGAACTGCTCAAGATCGGCAGCATAGAGGTCAATCACATAGGTCAGGATGCTGTTGCGGCGCTCTTCGGCGCTAAACGCCAGCATCTCGCCCACCGTGCGGGATTCGCAAAACGGAAAGAACAGATATTCGGCGTTATAGCAATAATACAGCCATTGCCCGGGGGCGACGTTGATGATGCTGTTCACCGCCGTTTGCAGCGCCGCATCTGCGGTCATGTCATAGGGGATCAGATGCACCACCTTGGCGATACGCTCGGGCAGGCTGATTTCGGGCGGGCCAAACACTAGCACTTGTTTGAAGCCCAGCTGCAGATGGTGGCGGATGCAGGTCTCTACCTCAATCAGATCCTCAACCAGAATCAGCGCCACCGGCCCTTTGGTCAGCGCCGCGCTGCCGGTCTTTAAAAAATCGTTCAAATCATTATACTGCATCGTCTGGCCTGTTCCCTTATATGCGGGTTTGCATCAGATTCGGTTAATTCTGACTTTATTGCAAGCCTTGGCTGCATTGTGTATGGAGGACCGCCTGAAACGTGCGAAAAATGGTACCCTGAGATGTCAAACACGAAAAAGCTGTTTATCAAAACCTATGGCTGTCAGATGAATGTCTATGACAGTGAACGCATGGCCGAAGCGCTGGGCGGTTCGGGCTATGAGCAGGTCAACACGCCCGAGGGGGCGGATATGATTTTGCTCAACACCTGCCATATTCGTGAAAAAGCCGCTGAAAAGATTTATTCCGAGCTGGGGCGTTATAAGGGGCTGAAGGCCGAAAACCCTGATCTCAAGGTCGGCGTGGCTGGCTGTGTGGCGCAGGCCGAAGGGGCCGAGATTATCCGCCGTCAGCCGCTGGTGGACCTGGTGGTCGGCCCGCAAGCCTATCATCGTCTGCCCGATCTGATGCAAAAGGTCGATGAGGGGCAAAAGGCGCTGGACACCGATTTCCCGCTGGAGAGCAAATTTGACAAACTGCCCGCACGCCCGCTGCCCAAACGTGCTCCGGCTGCGTTTTTGACGGTGCAGGAGGGCTGTGACAAATTCTGTGCCTTTTGCGTGGTGCCCTATACCCGCGGTGCCGAAGTCAGCCGCCCGCCGCAGCGGATCATCCGCGAAGCCCGCGATCTTGTGGATCGTGGCGTGCGCGAGATCAACCTGCTGGGGCAGAATGTGAACGCCTATAATGGTGAGGATTGGACTCTGGCGCAGCTGATCTGGGCGCTCAGCGAAATTGACGGGCTGGATCGCATCCGTTTCACCACCTCGCACCCCAACGATATGAGCGATGATCTGATCGAGGCCCATGGCAGCTGTGACAAGCTGATGCCTTATCTGCATCTGCCGGTGCAGTCGGGCAGCGACAAGGTGCTGAAAGGCATGAACCGCCAGCACACGGCTGAGCAATATCTGCGCCTGATCGAACGCATCCGTGCCGCACGCCCAGATATTCTGATCTCGGGCGATTTCATCGTCGGTTTTCCCGGCGAAGAAGATGCCGATTTCGAAGACACCATGGAGCTGGTGCGCCAGGTGCGCTATGGGCAGGCTTATTCGTTCAAATACTCGGCCCGCCCGGGCACGCCGGCGGCGGAACGTGCTTTTGTTGCCGCCGAGGTGGCCGATGAGCGGTTGCAGCGGCTTCAGGCTCTGCTGACCCAACAGCAGCGCGAATTGCAGCAGGCCATGGTCGGGCAGCAGGTGGATGTGCTGATCGAAAAGAAAGGGCGGCAGGAAGGGCAGATGATCGGCAAAAGCCAGCATTTGCACGCGGTCCATATTAACGCGCCACATATGCAGATCGGTGAAATCCACCGGGTTCTGGTGACCGACAGCAAGGCCAATTCGCTGGGCGCGGTGCCAATCGCAAGCTGAATCGGCACGATACGGGCAGTGTTTCTGAAATTGCAAAAATGACCGCGTTTTGGATGTACTAACAGTAAAATAGACACAATATATGGGGCAATGCGACTACATTTAGCATTTCTTGCTTCACATTTGCACGAATTTGAGTAAGAATTGCTGCGGTAATGCAGGCAACTGCTCGGGTTGCCCGGCTGTGAAACCTGAGGAAAATAATTGAAGGCCCAGAATTGCTCAACGGGGCCAAAGGTGTGGTTCATATGATGATCAAAACATTGAAAGGCGTATTGGGGGGGCTGGCTGTTGCCGCATTGGCGGTGTCGGTTTCAACCGCGCCGTTGCAAGCGCAAGATGGTAAAGTGCGTCCAGATGGTAACAAACGTGTTGGCGAGGTCTATATTCCAACCATCTGGGTTGACCCTGATGGGTGCGAACACTGGGTGATGGACGACGGTGCCGAGGGCTATGGCGATAACCGGCGCAACCGGGATGGGACTCCGGTCTGTCATCGGCGCGAGGCGTGTGGGGTAGTGCCCACCGATCATCTGTTCGCCACCGACCGTTCTGCGATCAGCCCAGCGGGTCGGGAGTCGTTGAAAAAGTTTTTCAAATCCACCAACGCCTTTGGCTATCTGATTTACGGCCATACCGATGCGCGCGCCTCTGATGAGTACAATATGCGCCTGTCCAAACGCCGCGCCAATGCGGTGGCCAAGGTGGGGCGCTCGATCGGGGCACGCATCGTCGATGTCAAAGGCTTTGGCGAGCGCAAACCGCGTGCCACAAACAGCACGGCTGCGGGCATGAAGCAAAACCGCCGTGTCGAAATTTACTGCTTGCGCTAGGGGTGTTGAAATGAAGATGTTGAAAACAGTTGGTTTGATTGCAGTTGTCTCGGTGCTGGCGGCTTGTGAAGGCGGCGAGGGGCTGCGTCAGGTCGGGCCGGATAAATCGGTTGATAAAGGCTATGACAAACGTCACCTCAGCGAAATGGTCGCCGGTGTCTGGGTGAACCCGGATGGCTGCGATGTGTGGATGATTGATAACGGGGTCGAAGGCTACGCCATGGCCCGGTTGCAGCCCGATGGCACCCCGGTTTGTTCCGGCGTGAACCCACCAAATGTGGTGACCGGTCCGTTCAAGAAGGGCTCGATCTTCCCGGATTATCTGTAAGGTTTTGCGGATGAGATACAAACTGAAACGGCCACGGGCATTTGCCTGCGGGCCGTTTTGTTTTTTCAAGCGGCAAACAGGTGCTTGCGCTGCCCAGCGGCGCTTGGCAAAATCGCCGGGTGATTCAGCAGATGGAGGGCTGATTGGGCCTTAGCACCGAAACCTTGGCAGAACCTGCCGGACAACAATTTGTGGAATTTGCCGACAACCGTTTGCTGATTGATTTATGCGGCGAATTTGACCGCAATCTGGCTTTTCTCGAACATAAATTCGGCATTCAGATTGCCCGCCGCGGCAACCAGTTGGCTTTGATGGGGCCACAGGAAGATTGCGCCGAGGTCGCCCGGCTGCTCGAGGCGCTCTATCTGCGGCTGGAAGCGGGGCAAGAGCTGGAACCCTCTGATATAGAACAGGAAATCCGCATGGGCGTGGCTTCTGACATCCGGGATGGCGATCAGCTCACGATGCCGGGCACCGGCAAGGTCGAGATCAGAACCCGAAAAAAGCTGATCCAGCCGCGCACCGAGGCACAGCGCGCCTATGTCAAATCGCTGTTTGCCAATGAGATGGTCTTTGGCATCGGCCCCGCCGGCACCGGCAAGACCTATCTGGCGGTCGCGGTGGCGGTGAATATGTTCATCGAGGGCAGGGTGGATAAGATCATCCTGTCGCGCCCTGCGGTCGAGGCTGGCGAGCGGCTGGGCTTTCTGCCCGGCGACATGAAGGAAAAGGTCGACCCCTATATGCAGCCGCTTTATGACGCGCTCAGCGATTTTTTGCCGGGCAAGCAACTGGCCAAGCTGATCGAAGAGCAAAAGATCGAAATCGCCCCGCTGGCCTTTATGCGCGGGCGCACCCTGTCCAGCGCCTTTGTCGTGCTGGATGAGGCACAGAATGCTACCACCATGCAGATGAAAATGTTTCTGACCCGGCTGGGCAAGGACAGCCGCATGGTGATCACCGGCGACCGCAGTCAGGTTGATCTGCAACGCGGCCAGCGCAGCGGCCTGCACGATGCCGAACGGCTGTTGCGGCATATTGATGAGATCTCGTTTAACTATTTCACAGCCAAAGATGTGGTCCGCCACCCGCTGGTTGTCAAAATCATCGAGGCGTATGAAGCCGATGATGACTGATCTGATCGAGGTCAATATCGAGGATTCACGCTGGCTGGATCTGGATATCGAAGAGCTGGCCGAACGCGCCAGCATTGCCACTTTGCAGCATCTGGGCATTCCGGCGCAGCATTTTGAAATCAGCCTGCTGGCGTGCGATGATGCCCGGATTGCCGATCTGAACCGGCAGTTCCGCGAAAAGCCACTGCCGACCAATGTTCTGTCCTGGCCTTCCGAGGAACGTGCCCGCCCCGGCCAGCACCCGCAGGCCCCTGAATGTGACCCGAACGGCCCGCCTCAGGAGCTGGGCGATATCGCCATTGCCTATGACACCTGCCAGCGCGAGGCCCGCCTTGCGGGCAAGCCGATCTGTGATCATGTCACGCATTTGCTGGTGCATGGAGTGCTGCATCTGTTGGGTTATGATCACATCTCCGATCAGGATGCGCTGATCATGGAAACAATTGAGACCGAAGTTCTTGGCAAAATGGGTATTGCCGACCCATATAGGGGCTAGACAAACTTGGAAAAGGAAAAGATGGGCGACACAGCAGAGGGATCCTCCAGCGCAGCGCATGGCGCGCCGGAGGATCAACCAAAGGACCAGACAGTCATCAAACGCGGTTTTTTGGAGCGTGTTGTCGGCGCGCTCAGCCCGAAAGATACTGGCGGCGCCCCGACCACTACACGGCCCGAGGCCCCGGCGCGTCGGGCTCTGTCCCCTGATGCCATGCACGGAATGCTCAATCTGGGCCGCCTGCGGGTTGAGGATGTTGCCGTGCCCAAGGCCGAAATCATCGCTGTGCCCGCAGACATCAAAAAAGACGATCTGGTGCAGCTGTTTCGCGAAACCGGCCTGACCCGGCTGCCGGTTTACAAAGACACGCTGGACACGCCGACCGGGCTGGTTCACCTCAAGGATTTCGCCCTGAAACACGGGTTTAACAACAGCGCCGGGCAGTTTTCGCTGCAAAAGCTGGTGCGCCCTTTGCTCTATGTGCCGCCGTCGATGCCGATCGGGGTGTTGCTGCAAAAGATGCAGACCGAGCGGATTCACATGGCTTTGGTGATTGACGAATATGGCGGGGTCGATGGCGTGGTGACGCTTGAGGATCTGATCGAGCAGGTGATTGGCGAGATCGAGGATGAGCATGATCTGGAAGGGGATCAGCTCTGGGTCAAAGAACCCACCGGCTGCTATCTGGCGCAGGCCCGCACCCCGCTAGAGGATTTCGGGGCAGAAATCGGGGTGGATTTGCGCCTGTCCCAAGAGGATGACGAAATCGACACGCTGGGCGGGCTGGTGTTTTTGCTCTGCGGCCATGTGCCGGCCCGGGGCGAAGTGGTCATCCATCCCAACGGTGCGGAATTCGAGGTGGTCGATGCCGATCCGCGCCGGATCAAACGGCTGCGGGTGCGGGTTGGGAATGCGCAGGTGCCTGCCGGGGATAACGTCAAAATCGCCGCCAAACCCGATGCCGGGTCCGAGCCCGAAGGTGAATGATCCGTTGAGCGGGTTGCTCCAGCAGAGCATGGGCCGCAAGACGGTGCTGGCGCTGTTTTTCGGCCTGCTGACGGGGGTGGGGCAGGCACCTTTTGCACAGACATGGTTTGCTATACTGGGCTTGTCGGCCGTGTTCGGGCTGTTCCTGACCACCGTCAGCATCCGGCAGGCGGCTTGGTTGGGCTGGGCTTTTGGCACCGGCTATTTCGGGCTGGTGCTGAACTGGATTGTTGAGCCCTTTCTGGTTGATGTCGCCCGTCATGGCTGGATGGCTCCTTTTGCACTGGTCGGTCTGGCTGCCGGGCTGGCGCTGTTTTGGGCGCTGGCTTTTGGGCTGGCGAAAAAGCAGGGCAGCTTGCTGGCGCTGGCGGTGTTCCTCACCCTGGCCGAACTGGCCCGCAGCTATGTTCTGACCGGCTTCCCCTGGGGGCTGCTGGGCTATATCTGGCTGGATCGCGGGCTGGATCAGCTGGCCAGCGTGATCGGCCCACACGGGCTGACTTTGCTGACTTTGCTCGGTGTTTGGGCGCTGGTCGGAGGCATCCGGCGGCGCAGTTGGGGGGCGCTGACAGGGCTGCTGGCTGGCTTTGCCGGGCTGCTGGCCTATGGGCTGTGGCTGGCCGGTGCCGCGCCTGTGCCGCGCCCCGATGCGCCGATTGTGCGCCTGATCCAACCCAATGCGCCGCAGCATCAGAAATGGGATCCGATGCTGGTCCCGATGTTTTTCCAACGCAGCCTGAGCCTGACTGCCGCAGCGGCCAAACCCCGGCCGGACCTGATCATCTGGCCGGAGACCTCGGTGCCTTACCTTCTGAACCGCAGCACCGGGCCGCTGGCGCAAATGACCGAAGCCGCGGGCGGAGCGCCCGTGGTGTTTGGCGTCCAGCGCCGCGACGGTCCGCGCTATTTGAACGCTCTGGCGGTGCTGGATCGCGATGGCGTGGTCAGCACCATCTATGACAAAGCGCATCTGGTGCCGTTTGGCGAATATATCCCCGCCGCCGCTCTGGCCAAAAGGCTGGGGATCACCGGGCTGGCGGATCAGGACGGTTTCGGTTTTGGCGCGGGGCCGGGGCTGCGGTTGCTCGATCTGCCGGGCTTGGGCCGCGCTTTGCCGCTGATCTGCTACGAGGCGATCTTCCCGCATGAGGTGGTCGGCGCGCCGCGCGGTGATTTCCTGCTGCAAATCACCAATGACGCCTGGTTTGGCAATCTGACCGGTCCGCAGCAGCATCTGGCACAAACCCGGTTTCGCGCCATCGAGCTGGGCTTGCCGATGGTGCGGGCCGCCAATACCGGGATTTCAGCAGTGATTGACGGGCGCGGGCGGATCACCACCCGGCTGGCGCTGGGGCAGGCGGGCTTTGTCGATGCGCCACTGCCGGCGGCTTTGCCGGCGACGATCTATGCCAAAACCGGCGATACCCCGCTGATCATACTGCTACTGATTGCCACAGCCGGGCTTTTGTTCTCCAGAAGGCAGAGTTAATGATTGACCAATACAGGTGGTGATCGTATGCGATGATATACAAACCGCCACAACGGCTTCCTGACGTGGCGGTGTTCATGATTTATTATTGGAGCACTACCTATGTCCCGCAAGAATTACACTTTTACCTCTGAATCCGTTTCAGAGGGGCATCCCGATAAGGTCTGCGATCGGATTTCCGACGCCGTTCTGGATGCGTTTCTGGCCGAGGAGCCTCAGGCCCGCGTGGCTTGTGAAACCTTTGCCACCACCAACCGGGTGGTAATTGGCGGCGAGGTTGGCCTATCGGACAAGACCAAGCTGGATGAATATCTGGGCAAGGTAGACAGCATCGCGCGTGACTGCATCAAGGATATTGGCTACGCGCAAGAGCATTTCCATTGGAAAACCGCCGAGATCACCAACCTGCTGCATCCGCAATCCGCCCATATCGCGCAAGGGGTCGATGCCAGCGCCGATAAGGCCGAGGGCGCGGGCGATCAGGGCATCATGTTCGGCTATGCCGTGGATGAAACGCCCGAGCTGATGCCGGCTCCGATCCTCTATTCCCATGCCATTTTGCGCCGTCTGGCCGAGGTGCGTAAAAATGGGTCTGAGCCGACTTTGGGCCCGGATTCCAAATCGCAAATCTCGCTGCGCTATGAGAATGGCAAACCGGTTGAGGTGACCTCGATCGTTTTGTCCACCCAGCATTATGACGAAGATCAGACCTCGGACGATATCCGCGCCATTGTCGAGCCCTATATCCGCGAGACTCTGCCCGCCGACTGGCTGACCGATGCCACCGAGTGGTGGGTCAACCCCACCGGCAAATTCGTGATCGGTGGCCCAGATGGCGATACTGGCCTGACCGGGCGCAAGATCATCGTTGATACCTATGGCGGCGCGGCGCCGCATGGGGGCGGCGCGTTTTCGGGCAAAGACCCGACCAAGGTGGATCGCTCGGCGGCTTATGTGTCGCGCTATCTGGCGAAAAACGTGGTGGCGGCGGGGCTGGCCAACCGATGCCTGATCCAGCTTTCTTATGCGATCGGGATTGCCCGGCCTTTGTCGATTTACTGCGACACATTCGGCACCGGGCAAGTGCATGATTCCGTGATCGAAAAAGCCATTGATCAGGTGATCGACCTGACCCCACAGGGCATCCGCGAGAAATTGCAGCTGAACCGGCCGATTTATGCCCGCACCGCAGCTTATGGCCATTTTGGCCGTGCGCCCGAGGCTGATGGCGGCTTTTCCTGGGAGCAAACCGATCTGGTTGAAGCCCTGAAAAAGGCGGTGTAAACGCGCCCTCAGGGTTTGGCCTGGCGCTGTTTGATGAAAACAAGGTGGGCAATTTGCCCGCCTTTCTTGTTTGGATTTGTTCGATGACTGAAAAACGCCCGTTTCGCAATTTTTATGGCCGCATCCGGGGCAAAGCCTTGCGCGATAGCCAAAAGCAATATCTGGATGAGGATCTGGCGAAACTGTCGCCCGGCGCCGTCAGCTGGCAGGACAACCCCGAGCGCACACCGCTTGATCTGAACGCGCTGTTTGGGGGCGGGCCCGTGTGGCTGGAGGTCGGCTTTGGCGGCGGCGAACATATGGTGCATCAGGCGGTTCAGAACCCGGATGTCGGCATCATCGGCTGCGAGCCCTATATCAACGGCGTGGCGATGTTGCTGGGCAAGATCCGTCAGGCCGGGGTGAGCAATGTGGCCGTGCATCCGGGCGATGTGCGTGATCTGTTTGACGTGTTGCCAGAGGCGTCGATTGAGCGGGCCTTTTTGCTCTATCCCGACCCTTGGCCCAAAGCTCGCCATCACCGCCGCCGCTTTGTCACGCCTGAGCATCTGGACCCTCTGGCGCGGGTGCTGAAGCCGGGGGCGATATTCCGGGTGGCCACGGACATCCCGGATTATGTGCGCCAGACCATGGAGCAAATGATGGCGCGTGATGATTTCATCTGGTTGGCTGAAGGGCCGGAAGATTGGCGCAAGCCTTGGGCGGATTGGCTCTCGACCCGGTATGAGCAAAAAGCGCTGCGGGAAGGGCGCACGCCGCATTATATGACGTTTCGCAAGGTGTGAGGGATGCCCCCCCGGCAGGCGCAGCCCGGCGTTTTTTAGGTCAAACACAGTGATGCAGAGGTCTTTTCTGATCAGGGATTGCCCCCAACCCCTTGCCTAATTGCGCCGCAATTTCTGCAAAACCCGCGCCCAGCCGCCGGTGCAGATAAAAATCGACAGCACAAACCCGGTGACAAAGCCGGCAACATCCGCAATCCAATCCGGCCCCGCCCCGAAAAACAGCCCAAAGACCAGCTGAATCAACAGCAAAAACCCGATCATGCTAAACGCCGCCAACCCATTTTCCCCATGGCTGACCAGACTGACCCAGAGCAAAAAGGTAAAGGCTCCGATCAACCCATACACCCCCGGATACGCTCCGATCAGCGGCATCCGGCTGTCGATGATCAACCCGTAAACCAGCGCTCCGATAATGCTGGCGGCGAAAAACACCACCAGAACCGCCCATGGGCGCATCACTTCGCCAACGAATTTGCCAAAGGCCAGCAGCAGCACGCAGGCAAACAGCATATGGGTAAAGGACGCATGGACAAAAGCATAGGTGACAAAGCGCATCAGATATTCCGGCGGATAGCGCCCCAGCTCAATCATCCGGCTGACCAGATAGCCCGAGATCCCATAATCGCGGATCATCTCGGGGTGGTGATCCAGCCCCGTCGTGCCCCCCATCAGCCCCAGCCCCCAGACATATTGCGCCGCCTCGATGGCAAAAATCGCCAGCGCCAGCGCCACCACCACTGGCGGCACGGGGTTCAGAGGGGGAATATTGGGATTGCTGCTCATCTTGGTGGCTCCATTGGTTGACGGCCCTTTGCGCCTGTGGTTAAGCGAAAACACCGGATGAATCCAGACGGTGCAACACAATGGAGAGATTATTATGACAGAGGTGGTCCAAACATCTCGCACAACGGGTGCAGAACGTAAACAACGGGTGCTGTCGGGCATTCAGCCTTCGGGCGGGTTAACGCTGGGCAATTATCTGGGGGCGATCAAGCGCTTTGTCGAAATGCAAAACAGCGGCATCGAAACCATTTACTGCATGGCCGATTTGCACGCCATCACCGTCTGGCAAGACCCGGACAAGCTGCGCCACGCCACCCGCGAGCTGTGCGCGGGCTATGTTGCCGCCGGGCTGGACCCCAGCAAATCTATCCTGTTCAACCAATCTCAGGTCAGCGCCCATGCCGAGCTGGGCTGGATCTTTTCCTGCGTGGCGCGGATTGGCTGGCTGAACCGGATGACTCAGTTCAAGGACAAGGCCGGCAAAAACCGGGAAAATGCTTCGGTCGGGCTGTTCAGCTACCCGACCCTGATGGCCGCGGATATTCTGATTTATCACGCCACCCATGTGCCGGTGGGCGAGGATCAGAAACAGCATATCGAGCTGACCCGCGACATTGCCGCCAAGTTCAACCATGATTACGGGGTCGATTTTTTCCCGATCACCGAGCCGGTGATTGAGGGCGAGGCAACGCGGGTGATGTCTCTGCGTGATGGCTCGAAAAAAATGTCGAAATCCGACCCGTCTGATAACAGCCGCATCAATATGACCGATGATGCTGACAAGATCGCTCAGAAAATCCGCAAGGCCAAGACCGATGCCGATGCGCTGCCAAGCGAGGTTGAGGGCTTGGAGGGGCGGCTTGAGGCCAGCAATCTGGTGAATATCTATGCGGCTTTGGCGGATATGACGGTTGAGCAGGTGCTGGCCGAGGTTGGCGGCAAGCAGTTTTCCCAGTTCAAACCGATGCTGTCCGAGCTGGCGGTGGCGCAGCTGTCGCCGATCAATGCCGAGATGGCCCGACTGATGCAGCAACCCGATGAGATCGACGCGATTTTGTGCAAAGGGGCGGATCAGGCGCGGGCGATTGCTGAGCCCATTCTGGCGGATGTGAAACGCATTATCGGCATGGTCGGGTAAGGGCAGCAAAGCCCCACTGATCAGAAAAGTTCCCGGATCACTTGTGATCCGGTTCACGACTGGCCCGCCCTTCAGGGCGGTCGCCAGCCTGCCGTTGCGTGTTTCTTCTCGGGAGTTCCCACCCGCTCAACGAACCGACTCCCACGAAAGGCAAAGCTTGCAGCGCGGCCCGGTCTGGTCCATTATTCCTCATATCCAAAGGAGGAAAACATGCGTAAATTTCTGGTGGTGCTGGATGACAGCCGCGAATGCCTGAATGCGATGCGCTTTGCCGCGATGCGGGCGGCCCATACCGGCGGCGGGGTTGAGGTGTTGTCGATCATTCCGCCCGACGAGTTCAACCACTGGATCGGGGTGGGTGACATCATACGTGAGGAGGCTCGCGAGAGCATCCGCGTGCATTTCGAGGTTTTCGCCAAATGGATGCGCGACCGTCAGGGTGTCGACCCCGAGCTGGTGATCCGCGAGGGCGAGCCAGTGACGGAGCTGTTGCAACAGATCGCCGATGATACTGAAATCGGGGTGCTGGTGCTGGGGGCGGGCAGTGACAAAAGGGGGCCGGGGCCGCTGATCACCAATCTGATGAAATCCGCGGCCAGCCTGCCGATCCCGATCACCATCGTGCCCGGCGAAATGACCAAAGAGCGGCTCGAAGCCATCACCTGATAGATTAGAATAATTCTAAACCCACTTGACAGCCAGCCCTTGCCAGCGCATATCTGTGGGCAGACAAAAAGGTATGCCATATGTTTATCCAGACTGAATCGACACCTAATCCCGCAACGCTGAAATTCCTGCCGGGGCAGGAGGTCCTGCCTTCGGGCACGGCAGATTTCCCGGCGGCCAAGGACGCGGAAAAATCACCTCTGGCCAAACGGATTTTCGCGGTGGATGCCGTGATGGGCGTGTTTCTGGGCGTGGATTTCATCACCGTGACCAAGGATGACAGCATCGCTTGGGAACATATCAAACCCGCCATTCTGGCCGCGATCATGGAGCATTACCAATCCGGTGACCCCGTGCTGATCGGGGATGCCGAAAACACCGGCCATGCCGATCACGACGATGATGATGACAGTCAGGTTATTAATCAAATCAAGGCGTTGCTGGATACCCGCGTGCGTCCGGCGGTGGCTCAGGATGGCGGAGACATCACCTTTCACGGCTTTGATCATGGGGTGGTTTACCTGCATATGCAGGGCGCTTGCGCCGGCTGTCCGTCTTCGACCGTGACCCTGAAAATGGGCATTGAAAACCTGCTGCGCCATTTCATTCCCGAGGTCACCGAGGTGCGGGCGGTTGAGTTGTAAACCACTGATTCTGGCCTTTGACACATCGGTTGCGCATATCGCCGCAGCTGTGTTGGCGGGCGATCAGATCGTGGCCGAAAACACCTTGGAAATGGCCAAAGGTCAGGCCGAGCGCCTGTTTGACGTGCTGGAGGAACTGCTGCAACAGGCGGGTATCACTTGGTCCGATCTGAACGCCATCGGAGTAGGCATTGGCCCCGGCAATTTCACCGGCATCCGCATTTCGGTTTCCGCCGCCCGCGGGCTGGCGCTGGCGCTGGGGGTGCCGGCGGTGGGGGTCTCGGCCTTTCAGGCGCAGGCGATTGACGCCTCTGGGCCGGTGGTCTCGGCCGTGCCCGCGCATCGCGGTATGGTCTATGTGCAAACGCTGACCGATCAAGGCGAGGGCAAGCCCGAGTTGATCCGGCTGGGCGATCTGCCTGCTTACAGCGCTGGCCAACAGCTGATCGGCCCCGACCAACCGCTTAGCGCCGCCGCGATTGCCCGGATCGCGGCGCAGCGTTTTGAAACTCCCGATCTGCCCCGCCCCGCGCCGTTATATGTGCGCGCACCGGATGCAGCCCCGCCGCGCGATCCGGCGCCGGTGATTTTGCATGACAGCTGAGCAACTGGCCGCCCTGCACCGTAAATGCTTTACCACCCCACGCCCGTGGCGGGCCGAGGAATTTGCCGGGCTGCTGGGTTCTTATGGCGTGTTTTTAGAAACCCGCCCGGCGGGGTTCGCGCTGGGCCGGGTGATTGCCGATGAGGTTGAGCTGCTGACTCTGGCGGTCGAGCCTGCCTTGCACAGGCAAGGGCAGGGGCGGGCTTTGTTGCGCGCCTTTGAGCAACACGCCCGGGCGCAAGGGGCGCGGCTGGCGCATTTGGAGGTCGCCAGTGACAATCACGCGGCACTGGCGCTGTATCAGGCTGAGGGCTATCGCGAATCTGGTCGCCGGCCCGATTATTACCGCACCCCCGAGGGCGATTTCCGGGACGCGCTGTGCCTGCGCAAATCGCTTATCTAAGCCGGATTGGCATGATATCCTGTCTGCGGGCGCAAATCCGGCGCTAAGTTGTGGGTAAATGTGAAATAGCTATTGCCATCCTTTTGGCCGGGCGGCTTAATTACTGTCATGTTTCTGGGCGTTTTGGCATTGCTCTTACGGGTGTTGCGGCGCTTTGAGCGGTAATCCGTGTAACAATTCCGGGAGAGAAAATTCATGACCCTTATGCAAAAAGCCCTGACTGCGGCGGCCACAGTGGCCCTGAGCGCCAGTGCCGCCATCGCTGATCCGGCGATCATCTTTGACATGGGCGGCAAGTTCGACAAGTCTTTTAACGAAGCGGCCTATACCGGTGCGAAACGCTGGGCCGATGAAACCGGCAACAGCTTTCGCGAGATCGAGCTGACCTCTGAAGCGCAGCGGGAACAGGCTCTGCGCCGCTTTGCCGAAAAGGGCTATAACCCGGTGGTGATGACCGGTTTCGCCTTTGCCTCGTCGCTTGAGGCCGTGGCAGGCGATTTCCCCGATACCAAATTCGCCCTGATTGATATGGTGGTGGACAAGCCCAATGTGCAATCCATTGTTTACAAGGAATATGAGGGCTCTTATCTGGTTGGTGTGATGGCCGCGCTGGCGTCGAAAAGCGGCACGGTGGGGTTTGTCGGCGGCATGGATGTGCCTTTGATCCGCAAATTCGCCTGTGGCTATGTGCAGGGCGTCAAGGCGACCAACCCGGATGCGACCGTGATCCAGAACATGACCGGCACCACCCCTGCGGCCTGGAATGACCCGGTCAAGGGCGGCGAGCTGACCCGGGCGCAGATCGCTCAGGGCGCGGATGTTGTTTATGCCGCAGCTGGGGGCACCGGGCTGGGTGTGCTGCAAACCGCCGCTGATGAAGGCATCCTGTCAATCGGTGTCGATAGCAACCAGAACCACCTGCATCCCGGTCAGGTGCTGACCACGATGCTCAAGCGCGTGGATGTGGCGGTGTTCAACGCGTTCAGCGCCGGCACCGATCTGAAGCCGGGCATCAATGTTTTGGGTCTGGCCGAGGGCGGTGTTGATTATGCGATGGACGAGCATAACAAGGATCTGGTCACCCCCGAAATGCTGGCCGCGGTCGAGGCCGCCAAGGCGAAAATCATCGCTGGCGAGATCAAGGTGCATGATTACATGTCCGACAATAGCTGCCCGATCAAATAACCTTTGACGATGCAGACACATAACACGGAACGGCAAGATGATCCTGCCGTTCCCGCCCTTGAACTGGTCGGAATCTCCAAGGCTTTCGGCCCGGTGCAGGCCAATAAGAACATTTCCCTTTCCGTGGCCCGAGGTTCGATTCATGGCATCGTTGGCGAAAACGGGGCCGGGAAATCGACTTTGATGTCAATCCTTTACGGCTTTTACCGGGCCGATGCGGGCGAGGTGTTCATCAACGGCAAACGCACCCCGATCCCTGATAGCTCGGCCGCGATTGCGGCAGGGATTGGCATGGTGCATCAGCATTTCAAGCTGGTGGAAAACTTCACGGTTCTGGAAAATGTGATTTTGGGCACAGAGGATGGCGGGCTGCTGAAACCGTCCCTGACCAAGGCCCGCAAATTGCTGAAAACTCTGGCCGATGAATATGAGCTGAACGTGAACCCCGATGCGATGATCGAAACCCTGTCGGTGGGGCATCAGCAACGGGTCGAGATCCTGAAAGCACTCTATCGCCATGCCGATATTCTGATTTTGGACGAACCCACCGGGGTGCTGACTCCGGCCGAGGCCGATCATCTGTTCCGCATCCTCAAGGGGCTGAGGGATGAGGGCAAGACCATCATCCTGATCACCCACAAATTGCGCGAGATCATGGAGGTCACCGACACGGTTTCGGTGATGCGCCGTGGCGAAATGACGGCGACGGTGAAAACCAGCGACACCAGCCCGACCCATCTGGCCGAGCTGATGGTGGGCCGCAAAGTATTACTGAAGGTCGATAAAACGCCCGCGCAGCCGGGGGCGCCGATCCTTGAGGTCGACAAGCTGCAAGTCATTGATGACAAAGGCGTTGAGCGGCTGAAATCGGTGTCGTTTCAGGTGCGGGCCGGTGAGATTGTCGGCATTGCCGGCGTTTCAGGCAATGGCCAGACCGAGCTGCTCGAGGTGCTGGGCGGTTATATGGACGCCACTGGCTCGGTGCGGCTGAACGGCCAGCCGCTTGATCTGAGCGGCAAGGGCGCCGATGCCCAATCCCGCCGTCACCATGGCATCGCGCATGTCCCCGAAGACCGTCAGGCCGAGGGGCTGATCATGGAGTTCATGGCTTGGGAAAACATGATCTTTGGCTATCACAACGAAGCCGCCTATAACAAGAACGCGCTGATGATGGACAATCCGGCGATCCAGCAGGACACCCGTGAAAAGATGGAGCGTTTTGACGTGCGGCCGCTGAATCCACGGCTGTTGGCCCGGAACTTTTCCGGCGGCAATCAGCAGAAAATCGTGCTGGCCCGCGAGATCGAACGCAACCCGGATCTGCTGCTCATCGGCCAGCCCACCCGCGGCGTTGACATCGGTGCGATCGAATTCATCCACCAGCAGATTGTCGATTTGCGCGATGCGGGCAAGGCGATTTTGCTGGTCAGTGTCGAGCTGGAAGAGATTCTGGCGCTGTCGGATCGAATCCTGGTGATGTTTGACGGGCGCATCATGGGCGAGCGTCTGCCCGAAGACACCGACGAAAAACAGCTGGGGCTGTTGATGGCCGGGGTGGATGACAAAGGGGGGATGGCGGATGGATAAGATACCAAGATGGGCCGATGTGTTCCTGATCCCTCTGATCAGCCTGGCGCTGGCGCTGACCGCCTCGGGGCTGGTGGTGCTGGCGATTGGCGAAAACCCGTTTCAGGCGGTTTGGGTGATTGTTCGGGGCTCTTTGGGGTCCAGCTCGAACATTGGCTATACGCTTTATTACGCGACCAATTACATGTTCACCGGCCTTGCGGTGGCGGTGGCGTTTCATGCCCGGATGTTCAATATCGGCGGCGAAGGTCAGGCGGCGATTGGCGGCATCGGGGTGGCGGTGGTGCTGTTGGCGTTTGACTGGCCGCATTGGGCGCTGGCGCTGCCTTTCGCGGTGATCGGCGCGGCGCTGTTCGGGGCGCTGTGGGCGGCGGTTCCGGCCTATTTGCAGGCCAAACGCGACAGCCATATCGTGATCACCACCATCATGTTCAACTATATCGCGGCCACGGTGATGGGGTTTCTGCTGAACGGGATCATGAAAAACCCGGCCTCGCAAAATGCCGAAACCAGAGGCTTTCCGGAAGGGGCTCATCTGCCCAGCCTGCATGATTTTCTGGCGCTGTTCGGCATTCCGTTTTCCAAAAATGCGCCGGTCAATATCAGCCTTCTGCTGGCGCTGCTCTGCGCCGTTTTGGTGTGGTTCTTGCTGTGGCGCACCCGGCTGGGCTATGCGATCCGCGCCTTTGGGTTCAGCCCGGGGGCGGCGCAATATGCCGGGATCTCGGCGGTGAAAATCACCATCATCGCGATGATGATTTCCGGCGCACTGGCCGGTATGCTGGCGGTCAATGCGGTGATGGGCCAGCAAGAGCGGCTGATCAAGGAATTCGTCGAAGGGGCCGGATTCGTCGGCATCGCCGTGGCGCTGATGGGGCGCAATCATCCGGTGGGCATCATCATCGCAGCGCTGTTATTTGGCATGTTGGCCCAAGGCGGGTTTGAGCTGCTATGGGAAATGCCCGGCATCAGCCGCGAAGTGGTGTTGGTGATTCAGGGCATGATCATCCTGTTCACCGGCGCGCTGGATTACATGGTGCGCGGCCCAGTTGAACGGATGTTCTTGCGGGCGCGTCAGCAAAAAGGGGCGGGCTGATGGAGTTTGCACAGACATTCTTGCAGGTCATTGTGACCATGGATATGACGATCCGGCTGTCGGTGGTGCTGTTGCTGGCCTGTCTGGCTGGGCTCTATTCCGAACGCGCCGGCATCTTTGACATCGGGCTGGAAGGCAAGCTGCTGATCTCGGCGTTCTTTTCGGCCACGGTGGCTTATAAAACCGGCAATGTCTGGCTGGGGGCGCTGGCGGGAATCGCGGCTTCGATGCTGTTTTCGCTGCTGCATGGGATGGCTTCGATCACCTATCGCGGCAATCAGCTGATCTCGGGCGTGGCGCTGAACTTTTTGGCCTCGGGTATGACCGTGGTGATTGGGCACGCCTGGTTCGGGCAGGGCGGCCAAACTCCACCCCTGCCCAAAACCGCGCGGTTTCAGGAAATCACCTTGCCCTTTGCCGATGCCCTGCGCGATCTGCCCCTGATCGGGCCGCTTTATGCCGATGTGCTGTCCGGGCAAAAGCCGCTGGTTTATATCGCCTTTTTGCTGGTGCCGCTGACGTGGTGGGTTCTGTTTCGCACCCGGTTTGGCCTGCGCCTGCGCGCGGTGGGCGAAAACCCGGCTTCGGTTGATACTGCCGGCGTGTCGGTGATCCGCTATCGCTATGCGGCGGTGATGATCACCGGGGTGCTGTGCGGGCTGGGCGGAGCCTATCTGGCCACCTCCCAAGCTTCTGCTTTTGGGCGCGAGATGGCGGCCGGGCGCGGCTATATCGCGCTGGCGGCGCTGATTTTCGCGAAATGGCGGCCTTGGTATGCGCTGTTTGCCTGCCTACTGTTTGGCCTGCTCGAAGCTATCAGCAATCTTTACCCCAATATCAACGTCTTTGATCTGTTCGAGATCCCGGTGCAGTTCACCCAGGCTCTACCTTACATCCTGACGGTGGTGATTTTGGCGGGGTTTGTCGGCAAAGCGGTCCCGCCGCGCGCGGGCGGGGAGCCTTATGTGAAAGAGCGATAGCGGGGGGAATTTCCCCCGATCGCTTGCGATCCGGTTCGCGACCGGCCCCTCCAGGGCGGTCGCGAAACGCAGCGGATGTTCTTGATGCTTCGGGTCGGTTTTTACAGAAACGCCCGTGCAATCCGAAAGCCGCCCTCGGGCCGGTCGCGAACCTACCGTTTTGCCCGACCTCCAGATTTTGGGATCCGGCCCCATGTTTTAACGCCCCCCAGCCTAATCCACATCACTCCGCCCACCAAAGAATACCGCTTCTGTGTCCTCAACGCCGCTTTGGTCCCGGAAAAGTTGGTTAATCCTGCGTTAACACCTTTGAGGCACCGGGCTTTTCCTGTTAAACTACGCCCCAGTTTGATGAAAGAGCCTGTCTGGATCGGGAAGCGGCCATGCAAATTTACCTTCCGATTGCCGAAGTATCGGTAAACGCGTTTCTTCTACTGGGCCTTGGCGGCATGGTGGGGATTTTGTCGGGAATGTTCGGCGTGGGCGGCGGGTTTTTGATGACTCCATTGCTGTTCTTCATCGGCATCCCTCCGGCGGTGGCGGTGGCGACCGAAGCCAACCAGATCGTGGCCTCGTCCTTTTCCGGCGTTCTGGCGCATTTCAAACGCAGAACCGTTGACCTCAGGATGGGCGTGGTGCTGCTGATTGGTGGCCTGATTGGGGCTTATCTGGGGATTCAGCTGTTCAACTTTCTGCGCAGCATGGGGCAGGTCGATCTTCTGGTGAAGCTTAGCTATGTGGTGTTTCTGGGCATCATCGGCTCGCTGATGTTCGTCGAAAGCCTGAATGCAATCTGGCGCTCGAAAAAAGCCGGGGCCGTGCCCAAGCGCAAAAAGCACAACTGGATCCATAACCTGCCCTTCAAGATGAAATTCCGCACTTCGGGGCTGTATATTTCGGTGATCCCGCCGCTGCTGGTCGGGGTGGCCGTTGGGGTGCTGGCGGCGATCATGGGGGTCGGCGGCGGCTTTGTCATGGTGCCGGCGATGATCTACCTGCTGGGGATGCCGACCAAGGTTGTGATTGGCACCTCGCTGTTTCAGATCATTTTCGTCACCGGCTTTACCACTTTGATGCACGCCACCACCAACTATACGGTGGACATCGTGTTGGCGGTTTTGCTGCTGGTGGGCGGGGTTGTCGGAGCGCAGATCGGCACCCGTATCGGGGTCAAGCTGAAGGCCGAGCAGCTGCGGGTTCTGCTGGCGCTGCTGGTGCTGGGGGTTTGTGTCAAACTGGCGCTTGATCTTTTGTTGCAACCGTCCGAGCTTTACTCGCTGGGCGCAGGCGGGGGGCATTAGATGATCCGGCTGCTGCTGTTTCTGCTGTTGTTTGCGATGTCGGTTCAGGCGGAAAGGATCGTGGCTGATCTGTCGCAAAGCCGTGTTGGGATTTCGGCCACCTTTGACGGGTCCGAGATTTTGGTGTTTGGGGCGGTCAGCCGTCAGGCTCCGGTGCCGACAGATGGCGCGTTGCAGGTCATCGTCACGGTTGAGGGGCCGCCCAAGACAGAGATGGTGCGGCGCAAGGATAAAAAGCTGGGCATCTGGGTGAATTCGGATTCGGCCCGGATTGAGAATGTTCCCAGCTTTTACGCTATCGCCACCACCGCTCCGCTGGCTGAATCGCTGAAAGATTCCGAAGATTTGATGCGCAAGGTGTCGATCCGCCGCGCGATTGCCTCGGTCGGCACCCAGCTGGATCTGGGAGGCAGCACCGAATTTGCCGATGCGCTGATGCGGATTCGCACCGAAAACGGGTTGTATTCGGTGCGGGAGGGGGCGGTGAAGTTCATGTCGGATACACTGTTTCGCACCTCGATTGATTTGCCCTCGAACCTGACGGCCGGGGAATATACGGCGCGGATTCTGATCACCCGCAACATGAATGTGGTGGATGTGTTCGAAACTACGCTGGATGTGCGCAAGGTGGGGCTGGAGCGCTGGCTCTACACTCTGGCCCATGACAAACCGCTTTATTATGGCTTGATGTCCCTGCTGATCGCGATTGTCGCAGGGTGGACGGCTTCGGCGGTGTTTAGCTATTTCAAGTCTTAACGGTTTTGCAGAGTCCGCTATGAACGGCGCAGGCTGGATTTGAACTCGGCCAGCCGGAAGGCTCCGATCACCTGCCCCGCGCCGAAATAGCCGCATATGCCAATCCCGACCAGCAGCGCCAGCGCCAGATAGCGCCACGCCCCCGCTGCCAGCATCGGGTTCAGCACCAATTGAGCCCCCAGCAACAGGGCCCCCATCAGCAGCGATGCGACAAGGATGCGCCAGATGCGGGCTTTGAACCGGGCATCAAACCGCGCCGCGTCGCCCATATTGCGGCTGCCCAGCCACAGCAAAATCACCATTCCCCAGCTGGCCACAGTGGTGCCGATGGCGGCGGCCAGATAGCCGATCACCGGGGCCAGCCCGATGGCAAAGCCGGCATTGATCAGCATGGAAATCGCCGCATAGTAAAATGGGGTTTTGGTGTCGGCACGGGCGAAAAACAGCGGTTGATAGATTTTTTGCAGCAAAAATGCCGGCAGGCCGAGGCCATAGATCTGCACCGCTGCGGCGGTGGCGGCGGTGTCGTCGGGGCCGAATTTGCCGCGCTCGAACAGCACCTGCACCAAAGGCATCGGGATCACGATCAGCGCCACCGCTGCCGGGATGGTCAGTGCCAGCGAGATTTCTCCGGCTCGGGAAAAGGCTTGCTGTCCGCCCGCCCCATCTCCGGCCTGCAAACGGCGCGATAGTTCCGGCAACAACACAATGCCCACCGCGATGCCCACCACCCCCAGCGGCAGCTGATAGAGCCGGTCGGCGTTATAGAGCCAGGCAATCGCGCCCTCAAACTGGCTGGCCACCTGACGGCCGACCAGCAGGTTGATCTGCACCACCCCTCCGGCCAGCGCGGCCGGGGCGGCGATGATGGCCAAGCGTTTTAGCTCGGGCGTGAACACCGGGCGGCGTGGCAGCAGCGCAAAGCCCGCTCGTTTCGCCGCCACCCAGACCAGCGCGAATTGTGCAACCCCGGCCACCGGCACCATCCAGGCCAGCAGCAGCCCGATATCGGCCTCCAGCGCCCGGCCCAGCACCAGCGCGATGATGAAAATCACATTCAGCAACACCGGCGCGGCGGCGGCGGCGGTAAAGCGGTGCAGCGCATTGAGCAGCCCCGACAGCAGCGCCGCCAGCGAGATGAACAGAATATAGGGAAAGGCAATCCGCCCATAGCTGACGGCCAGATCAAAGCGCTCATCCCCGACAAACCCGGCGGCCATGGCCCAGACCAGCCACGGCATCAGCACCATGGCCAGAACGCTCAGCCCGATCAGGATTGCTGCCAGCCCGCTAAAGGCATCCTGGGCAAAACCATGGGCATCCTCTCCGGCCTGATGTTTTTTGGTGAACATCGGCACAAAGGCGGTGTTGAACGCGCCCTCGGCAAAGAAACGGCGAAACATATTGGGCAGCGAAAACGCCACGATAAAGGCTTGTGCCGCCGGGCCGGTGCCCAGAAAGGCGGCGATCATCATATCGCGGGCAAAGCCCAGAATACGGCTGAGCAAGGTCCAGAAGCCCACCGTCATAAACCCGCCCAGCATTTTGTTTTTCAGGCTCATTGCGCCCGCGCCCTTAGGCTGCCGGTGGTGATGGACTGTTGCAGCTGTTGTTTCAGCGCCTGCTGAAAATCCTGATCTTCCAGCTTTTGCCCCTGCATATCCCTGACGTAAAACGTATCCACAACCTGTTCGCCATAGGTGGCAATCACCGCGCTGGCGATCGAGACATCCGCATTGGCCAGCGTGCGGGTTAGATCATAGAGCAGGGCCGGGCGGTCACGGGTGTCGACTTCGATGATGGTGTAAAGCTCGCTGCCCTCATTATCAAAGGTGATGGCGGTGGGCACCCGAAAGGCGCGCTCGCGTTTTTTCAGCTTGTCGCGCGATTGCAGGACATCATCGGCAATGGTGTTACCTTTGAGGGTGCGCATCAGGGTGGCGTGCAGACGCTCCAGACGGTCGCCCTCGTATGGGGCGCCGTTATTGTCCTGAATCCAGAAAATCGCCGTGGCATAGCCATCCTTGCTGGTATAGGTGTTGGCATCGACCACATTGGCCCCGACCAGCGCCAGCGCTCCGGCCAGGCGTGAAAACAGCCCCGGATAATCGGACAGCACAAAGCAAACGCGGGTAGCGTCGCGATCCTCGGACGGGGTCAGGTCGATGGCAATGCCGCCCTCGGGCAGGTCTTTGAGCAAGCGGGCAAAAGTGACATGCGCATGGCCGCGCAGCCCTTGCCAGTAATCGCTGTTATGGCGGCGGGTTTCGGTTTGCAGATCCTTTTTGCTCCAATCAGGCAGCGCGGCCCGCAGGGCTTTTTGCGCTTCGATCCGGCGGTTGGTGCGGTTGAAATCTTCCAGACCATTTTCCAGCGCCTGCCGGGTGTCGTTATAGAGGTTGCGCATCAACATGGCTTTCCAGTTGTTCCATGTCTCGGGCCCGACACCGCGAATGTCGCAAATGGTCAGTAGGGTCAGCAATTCGAGCCGCTCAACGGTTTTCACCGCCTTGGCAAAGCCGCGCACCGTGGCCGGGTCGGAAATGTCGCGTTTCTGCGCCACATCGGACATGCGCAAATGGTTGCGCACCAGCCATTCCACGGTTTCGCATTGCGCCGGTTTCAGCCCCAGCCGCGGGGCCACCTTGCGGGCAATACGCGCCCCCAGGATCGAGTGATCCTCGTCCCGGCCTTTGCCGATGTCATGCAGAAACAGTGCCACATACAGCACCTTGCGATTGACGCCGGTTCGGATCAGCTCGGAGGAAATCGGCAGCTCTTCAGTCAGCTCGCCGCGTTCGATCTGCGCCAGAGTCGAGATACACTGAATCGTATGTTCGTCCACCGTATAATGGTGATACATATTGAACTGCATCATCGCCACGATCGGGGCAAATTCGGGGATAAAGGCGGCCAGCACACCCAGCTCGTTCATCCGGCGTAGGGCGCGTTCGGGGTTGCCGTGTTTTAGCAGCAGGTCCAGAAAAATCCGCCGCGCTTCCTTGTCATGGCGCATCTCATCGTCGATCAGATGAAGGTTCTGAGTCACCAGCCGCATCGCGTCTGGGTGGATCAGGATTTCGGTGCGCAAAGCCTCTTCGAACAGACGCAGGATGTTCAGCTTATCCTGCAAAAATGCCGCCTCATCGGCGATGTTCAGGCGGTTTTGCTCGATCTTATAATTGGCCCGGGTCTTTTTGCGGCCCCGGAATGGCCGTTTCAGGCGGGGTTGCTGTTTGACGTGCTGGGCCTCGAGCGCGGTCAGCAGAATGCGAGTCAGATCGCCGACATGGGTGGCGTGGCGGAAATAATCTTGCATGAAATGCTCGACCGAGCGCCGGCCGCCATGGGATTTATACCCCATGCGCTTTGCCACCTCGACCTGCATATCAAAGGTCAGCTGTTCTTGAGCCCGCCCGGCAATCAGATGCAAATGGCAGCGGCTGGCCCAGAGGAAATTTTCCGCCTTTGCAAAGCGGTCATATTCATCCTGACGAAACAGCCCCAGCCCGACCAGTTCGCCCACATCATCGACCTGATGCACATATTTGGCGATCCAGAACAGCGATTGCAGATCCCGCAAACCGCCTTTGCCCTCTTTGACATTGGGCTCGACCATATAGCGCTGGCCGCCCTGTTTGATGTGGCGCAGGTCGCGCTCGGCCAGTTTGGCTTCGATGAATTCCGGCGCGGTGCCGCGAAACAGCTGCTCGGTCAGGGTTTGTTTCAGGTCATCCGCCAGCGCCGGGTCACCGCACAGATAGCGTTCCTCCAGCAAAGCGGTGCGGATGGTGAAATCTTCGCGCCCCAGCCGGATGCAATCGGCGATGGTGCGGCTGGCATGGCCGAGCTTCAGGCGCAGATCCCACAGAATATAGAGCATGTATTCAATGATGCTCTCGGTTCCGGGGGTCAGCTTGTCGGGGGTTAGAAACAGCAGGTCGATATCGGAATGCGGCGCCATTTCGGCCCGGCCCGAACCCCCGACCGCCAGAATGCTCAGACGTTCGTCATCTGTCGTGTTCGCGCCCGGATGCAGGTGGGTGCTGGCAACGTCAAAGGCGCTCTGCACCAGACAATCGGCCAGATAGGCATAAGAACGGCGCACCAGATCGGCGGCGAAGGGGTGCTGGGCAAAGGCGTGCTCAATCGCCTGATTGCCGCTGCTGCGGGCCTGTCGCAGATAGTCAACCGTTGCCATACGGATCTGGCGCTGATCACCGGCGGCGGCAGCCGTCTTGAGGGCAGCTGCGGCGGCATCGGTGTCAAAGATCCGATGCGCCGGACAGATCAGACTGTCAGGCGCATAGAGTTTCTGGTTGATCTGCATCCTGATCGCTTACGACCCCGCCCCGCCAAAGCTGCTGGGGGCGGGATCAATGATCACCGGCTGTCTGTTGCGGATCTCGACCACGGCCAGCCCGCGCTGGTTGGTGCCGTTGGCAAGCAGACGGAAAATACCGTTCGCGCCGACGAACCCGCCGCCCTGGGTCAGGCCGGACACCGCCAGCGCATTGGGCTTGCCGGCTTTCACCAAGGCACCAATCGCGGCGATCCCGTCATAGGCCAAGCTCGCAGTCGGGTGCGGCGGGGTGCCATAGGCCGCGCTATAGCGGGCGTTAAACTTGGTGGTCATCCCCGGATGTGGCACCGCATACCAGCCGCCCTGCACGCCAGGCAGCGCCAGAGTGGCCGGAGGGATGTCCCAGCGGGTCAGGCCAATGAATTTGGTGGTGCTGGGGCTGACACCCTGATCGGGCAGCATTTGCGTCAGCATCGGTAGTGCGCCGGCGGTGTCAGCGGTGAAAAACACCGATTGCGACCCGGTGTTGCGGATGCTGCGGGCAATATTCGGCACAGCGGCGGTGATGCCATTTTGCGAAAATTCATAAGAGCCAACGCCCGAATACACCGCCCCCTTTGCGGAAATGGCTTGCAGCACGGCCTCTTTGCCGGCAATACCGGCGGGGTTTTTGGCATGAACCACCATGATCCGGCCCAGCCCTTTGCGTTTGGCATAGCCGACCAGACGGTTCGCGGTGTTCTGGAAGGTATGGCCCAGCACGAACACATTGCGCCCGGCAATGGCGGTATTGTTGGAAAAGGCCAGCACATTGACATTACGCTTGGCCACGGCGACACCAACAGCATTGGCGGCTTCGGCATAGAGTGGGCCGATGATGATCTTGGCCCCATCATTCACAGCCGCGGTGGCAACCTGTGCAGCCTGCGCAGGGTTGCCAGCGGTGTTGTAAACCTTCAGGTCGATCTTGACCCCATGCAGATCGGAAATCGCCAGACGGGCGGCGTTTTCAAGGTTCTTGGCGATCATGTTGTCACTGGCCTTGGCCGAGCCCCCGGGAACCAACAGCGCCACCGGAACCGGAGCCTTGGTGTTAATCGACGGGCCTCCACCGGTGCTGACGGGCTGACAGGCGGCCAGCCAGAGAATGGCAAATACGGCAACACATTGGCTGACAATTTTCTTTGGTTTACTGAAAAATGAAAACATAGGCTGATCCCCGCTTCCTTGCACATAACGCTTCAAGATGAGACAAGCCTAAGGGGTTGCAGAAAAATAGTAAACGCTGTGAAGGGCCGGAAAGTGGTGAATTTTGAAAAGAGGCAACTTGTTGCGGGTTTGTATTTCGTGGCCACTCCGATTGGGGCGGCGCGTGACATTACCTTGCGGGGGCTGGATATTCTGGCTTCAGCGGATGTGATCGCAGCCGAGGACACCCGCACATTGCGCCGCCTGCTGGATATTCACGGAATTGCGCTGGGCGATAGGCTGCTGATCGCTTATCACGATCACAATGGCGAAAAGGTCCGACCTCGGCTGCTGAAGCTTATAAAACAGGGCAAATCGGTGGCTTACGCTTCTGAGGCCGGAACGCCGCTGGTGGCCGATCCCGGCTATGGGCTGGGGCGGGCGGTGATCGAGGCTGGCTTGCCCCTGATCGGCGCGCCGGGGCCCTCAGCGGTGATCGCGGCGCTGATGGTGTCAGGGTTGCCAACGGATCGGTTTTTCTTTGCCGGGTTTGCGCCCAATGCCACCGGGGCGCGGCAAAAATTCCTGGGAGGCTTTGCCGAAGTGCCCGGAACGCTGGTTTTTTACGAATCACCCAAACGCATTCAGGGAATGTTAAAGGATTTGGTGCAATGCTTGGGACCAGAGCGGCAGGCGGTGGTCTGTCGTGAATTGACGAAACGGTTTGAAGAAGTGACGCGTGGCACCTTGCAGGAACTGGAAACGGCATTTTCCCAACGCTCGGTAAAGGGGGAAATCGTGGTTCTGGTTGACCGCCCGCACGCGGCAGCGGTGTCGGGGCAATCGGTCGAACAGGCTTTGCAGGAAGCTCTGAAAACCATGCGGATCAAGGATGCGGCCACGGCGGTGTCTCAGGCGCTGGGGGTGCCCCGGCGCAAGGTATATCAGGCGGCTTTGGACATGCAGAGGGATGAAAAATGACAGGTTTGGTTTCGTATCATGCGGGTGTGGCGGCGGAACAATCGGTTGCGCGTCATTATGCCCGCGCCGGTCACCGGATCGCGCGGCGTCGTTGGCGGGGGCAAGGTGGTGAAATCGATCTGATCACCCGCGATGGGGATGGGCTGGTTTTTGTCGAGGTCAAGAAAAGCAAAAGCTTTGCCCGCGCCGCCCAGCGGGTGACGCACCGTCAGATGCAGCGGATTTATACGGCAGCGTCCGAGTTTTTGGCGGGGGAACCCAATGGTCAGAATACCGATGTGCGCTTTGATGTGGCGCTGGTCAACGAGATGGGAGAGGTCCAGGTGATTGAGGCGGCATTCTGAGGATTGTGGGCCATAACCATTGCACCTGAGCGCGGTCTGGGTCATGTAAGGATCAGCAACAGATGAGGAACGGATATGGCACTAAAGGTTGCAATTCAGATGGACCCGATCGAGTCGATTGACATTGACGGGGATAGCAGCTTTCGCATTGCCGAAGAGGCGCAGGCCCGTGGGCATCAGCTGTTTTACTACACACCGGATCAGCTGTCGTACCAGGCAGGCCGGGTGATGGCGCGGGGCTGGCCGTTGCAGGTGCAACGCCAGAAGGGCAATCATTTTTCCTTGGGTGAACAGCAAGATATTGATCTGGCCGATTGGGATGTGGTCTGGCTGCGTCAGGATCCTCCGTTTGACATGGGCTATATCACCACCACCCATTTGCTGGATATGATTCACCCGAAAACTCTGGTCGTGAATGATCCGTTCTGGGTGCGCAATTTCCCGGAAAAGCTGCTGGTGCTGCAATTTCCCGATCTGACCCCGCCGACCATGATCGCCCGTGATCTGAACAGCCTGAAACAGTTTAAAGACCACTATGGCGACATCATCATCAAACCGCTTTACGGCAATGGCGGGGCAGGGGTGTTCCGGTTGGATGAAAATGACCGCAATCTGGCCTCGCTGCACGAGTTGTTTTCCGGCCTGAATCGCGAGCCCCTGATCGCGCAGCAATTTCTGCCGGATGTGTCCAACGGGGATAAGCGCATTCTTTTGGTGGATGGTGCCCCGGTCGGAGCGATCAATCGCGTGCCAGCCCCGGGTGAGACCCGTTCGAACATGCATGTGGGCGGGCGACCGGAAAAATGCGCGTTGACACCGCGCGATCAGGAAATTTGCGCGGCCATTGGTCCGCTCTTGCGTGAAAAGGGTCAGATATTCGTCGGAATCGACGTGATTGGCGATTACCTGACCGAAATCAACCTGACCTCGCCCACTGGAATCCTTGAGCTTGAGCGCTTTGATGGCAGCAACATTGCCGCGCAAATCTGGCAGGCGATCGAGGCAAAAAAGGCTGGCTGAATGGGCTATCGCCGCAAATTGCTGAATATGGCCTGTCGCCAGATTGCTCGCCGTCAGCTGCTGCGCACCCATGACGCCAATCAGGGCCGCCGCCGCTTTGCCCGCGTGGCGCGGCTGCTGTTCCGTGCCCCGCCTTTCGCGCTTTATTTGCCGGATGATCTCAGCGCACAGCAGCACACCACCCGCGCCTTATGGATCAGCGCCGGTCAGGTGCATCCCCGCCGGGTCATTTTTTACATTCATGGCGGAGGCTTTGTGGTCGGCAGGCCTTGGACCCACAAAAAAATGCTGGCCCGACTGTCGCGTTTGAGCGGCCTCAGAGTGTGCGCCCCCCAATACCGCCGATCTCCCGAACACCATTTCCCGGATGCGTTAAACGATGTCAAAACCGCCTATCAGGCTCTGCTGGAGCGCGGCTATGACCCGCGGGATATCGTGATTGGCGGCGACAGCGCCGGTGGCAATCTGGTCTTTGCCCTGCTGGCGGATTTATGCGCCCAAGGCCACCCCCCGCGTGCTGCATTTGCGTTTTCGCCCTGGACGGATTTAACGCTGACCGGGGCGTCTTTGCGGGAAAATGCCCAGCGTGATCCGTTGCTGCCGGTTTCCCGCATTGAGGAATTGCGCGGCATGTATCTGGGGGATGCCGATCCCAGCCGCCCGGATGTCTCGCCGCTCTTGGCGCAATACCCTGATTGCCCGCCAGTGTTTTTGCAGGTCTCGGAAACGGAAATCCTGCGTGATGACACGCTGCGTCTGGCCGAGCATTTACGGGCACAAGGAGCACGTGTCGAGCATGAGGTCTGGCCAGACCTGCCCCATATCTGGCACATTTTCGATGGCTGGCTGCCCGAAGCCCGGCAGGCGCTGCGTGCGACAGCGCAGTTTATTGCCCGCCATTTTGAAGAGAGCGGCGTATCGCGCTGATTTGCGAGTATAGCGAAGCGGGAGTGGATTTCGATCCCAAAATCCACCAAACACCAGCGTAAAACCAAAGACTGATAGCCAAAAGGCACAATCATGATTGCCGTTTGGCCATAGGGAAAGCGATAGCTGCGCAAAACTGGTCAGAAGCTCGCGCAAATGTCAGCTCTTCACCATCCTTGCCGATGAAAACCGCGTTGCTGCGCCAATTGCCTGACCCGGCCCCGAATGAAAGGCCGGCAAGAATAGACTCTCAACCTATAGCCAAAAAAAGGCCGCCCGATTTCCCGAGCGACCCTGATAATTAGTTCTGTAGCGCTTCAGATCACTCGCGGTTGCCCAGCAGGTTCAGCATCATCATGAACATGTTGATGAAATCCAGATACAGGCTCAGCGCGCCCATGATGGCAGCTTTGCCCAGCCATTCGGTATCTCCGTAATGGGCGTGGGCCAGATAGTCGTTCTTGATCTTTTGCGTGTCATAGGCGGTCAGACCGGCAAAGATAAGCACCCCGACGACCGAAATCGCAAACATCACCATGGACGATTGCAGGAACAGGTTGACGATCGACGCCACGATCAGACCAATCACCCCCATGATCAAAAAGCTGCCCCAGCCCGAGATGTCTTTTTTGGTGGTGTAACCATAGAGCGACAGGCCGGCGAAAGCGATTGAGGTGATCAGGAACACCTGAGCAATCGAGAAACTGGTAAAGACCATGAAGATATAGCTGATGGAAACACCCATCACGGCCGAGAACACATAAAAGAACAGCTGGGCGCCGGCGGCAGACAGTTTGTTGATCAACGCACCAAAGGCAAAGACCATGATCAGCGGAGCGAACATCACCACATAGCGGGTGATTCCGGTGAACAGGGTCATCATCATCATTTCATTGGTGCCCACGGCCCAAGCGGCCAGAAATGTCAGCAACAGGCCAACGGACATGGTGCCATAGACCTTGTTCATATGGGCGCGCAGCCCTGCGTCGATCTCGGCGGTGCGGGTGATTGCACCGGTTTGGATCGTGTTAAAGTTAGCCATGCAAACCTCCAGATTCAGCAAAATCAGTCAGTAACCACGCAAAATGGTCACACTCTTACCCTATATCGGGAAAGACGAAGCGCTTTTCAAGGTGTTTGCGGCGCATTTTAATTTTCCGCGCCGCGGGCACCGGAAAATTAGCGCATCCAGATGACGCGGATAGGCATCGTATCGTGTTGCCAGAACGCACCCTGCAGACGAATAAGTGATGTTCTTCATCCACGGAAACATCCCACGACACGGCGCGGGCTCTATGCAGCTGAGATACCTCGTTTGGCTCTCCCCGATGCGCCGTCCGGGATCAAAGCAAGGCGTTATGACAGAGCAACCGCACCCCTCAGCCGACCCGGGAATACAGAGCGGTCAGCGATAACACCCCCCCAAGCGACAAAAGAACGGCCCCGAAAAACGCAAGACCAAGACCCGTCAGGGCATTCAGATCGTGTCCTCAACTCAACGACAGCGGGCCGCCACCGGCCATATCGTCGAACCATTTGATCTCAATCTCAAGACTGTGCTGCGTGCCTTTGCGGCGCTTGTCCTCATCTTCGACCTGCACATCCAGAATCAAGGTTTCCGGCATGTTCAGCGTGATCGACTCTTTGCCCTGTGACAGAGTCACCTGACCCGCCGAAATTTTATCCGCCATCTGGCGCAGAAAGGCGCAGACACTTTCCCTGCTCTGGCGTTCTTCGCTTTTGAACAGTTTGACTTCCCGACCCATGCGATCCTCCTTTCGCTGTCTGGGGCCGCCCGCGGGTGGCGTATAACGGCCCCCTCATATTCAAGCTGTACGTCGGGGCTGGGTTTTTCAAGAGGGGACAGGATTGAGCGATGCTCTGAAGTGCTGTATCCGGGGCTCTGACGCCTCTGTTGACCACTGCCAAGGATCACCCGATGCCCCTGCAACTGCGCCCTTTACGCCCACAAGACAGCGCCGCCGCTGCCCGGCTGTTTTTTGACGCGGTGCATCAGGGCGCGGCGGATGTGTATTCTGAACAAGAGCGCATCGCTTGGGCAGGGCACAAGCCTGATCCGCACGTCTGGCAGGGGCGTTTTGACGGGGTGAACGGCGTGGTGGCCGAGCGCGATGGCGTGATGCTGGGCTTTATGACTTTGGATGACGGCGGTTCTATTGATCTGGCCTTTGTCGCGCCGGATGTGATGGGGCAGGGGGTGGGGCGGTTGCTGTATGAGGCCATCGAGCGTCAGGCCCGGGCGTGGGGCATCCGCCGGCTGACAACGCAGGCCAGTCTGAAAGCCAAACCGTTTTTTGCCCGTATGGGCTGGCAGGTGGACCGTCCGCAGAGCGTGATGAGGCGCGGCACAGCGCTGTGCAATTTCTGGATGAGCAAGACACTCTGAGGCCACCGCCCCGCGCCGGGATTTGCGTTTTGCCGCAGAGGGCGATAGCGTCGGCCCATGTTGTTCCAAGGCTTTGACGAAATCGACATGGCGCTGCCCGGAGCGGTGATTCACGCCCGCATTGGCGGTTCGGGGGCGCCGCTGTTGCTGTTGCATGGCTATCCGCAGACCCATGCCATGTGGCACAAAATTGCCGGGCCTTTGGCGGAAACCCATCAGGTGGTGGCCGCCGATTTGCGGGGCTATGGCGACTCCGTGGCTCGAGAGGGTGATTTTTCGTTTCGGGCGATGGCCGCGGATATGGTGGCGCTGATGGGGCGGCTGGGGCATCGTCATTTTCATGTGGTGGCCCATGATCGCGGCGCCCGCACCGCGCATCGGATGGTTCTGGATCACCCGGAAGCGGTGGCTTCGGTGGTGCTGCTGGACATCCTGCCCACGCTGGATGTGTGGCGGGTGATGGATGACTGGCTGGCGCGGCGCTATTACCACTGGAGTTTTCTGGCCCAGCCCGACCCGATGCCGCGCCGTCTGATCAATGGCGATCCAATCGGGTTTCTGCATGCGGCGCTGCTGGGGTTGTCAGGTTCGGCCGAACTATTCGACCCTCGGGCCATGGCCGAATATGAGCGCACCGCCCGCAATCCGGATGTAGTGGCCGCCTGGTGCGGAGATTACCGTGCGGCGGCCGGGGTTGATTTGGACCATGATCGGGCCGATCTGGGCCAGACCCGGGCGCAGCCCTGCCTGATCCTGTGGGGCAGCAAGGGCGTGGTCGCGCATCACCTTGACCCGGTGCAGACGTGGCGGGTCTGGTTTCCCAATGCAAAGGGTCACGCGATTGAGGCCGGTCATTTTCTGGCCGAAGAACAACCGGAAGCGGTGTTGGAGGCGGTGCAACAGCATCTGGCCAAAGCCGGGTAAGTGGACTGTTTGCAACCAGCCAGTTTCTCTGAACATGCTCCGAACACAAACAAGGCAGACCGCCGGCGCAAGTTCGAGGTTGACGGCCAATAGAGGAGTCTGGCAAGGTAAAACCCATGTCCGGTTCCGGGGTCCGCCTCGGAAGCAATAGGGAATGCGGTGCGGGCCTGTTATTGAGCAACGTCTTGATCATTGGCCCAATTCCGCAACTGCCCCCGCAACTGTAAGCGGCGAGCAGGGTTGATATGCCACTGGGGGTTCCCCGGGAAGGCCAGCCCGGCGCGACGACCCGCAAGTCAGGAGACCTGCCAGACTGTGCCCCGCATAGGGGATCAACCGGCGCCGGGGTGTGCGTCAGGCCGTGTAACCCCCAGCCGGGGGGCGGTTTTGTTCACCTCATCGCCACAATTTTTTTAAAAAACCGTGCCGGGGTTGGCACGACGCAATAAGGACGAGACTTCATGAAAAAGCTGCTCTGCGCGGCCGCCGCCGCACTGGCCATTCCGACAATGGCACAGGCCCACTTTCTGCTGGAATACACCACCGACACCCTGATCGAAGCACCCGGCGATGTGCCGGTCAAGCTGATCTTCTGGCATCCGTTCGAAAACGGCCATGTGATGGATATGGACATGCCGCAGGAATTCTACATGATCCACAACGGCAAAAAGACCGACCTGAAAGACACGCTCAAGCCCGTGCGCTTTACCGGCGGTGAAAACGAAGGCGCGGCGTTCAAGGGCTCGGTTCCGGTCAAGCGGTCGGGCGATTACGTCATGGTGACGG
The DNA here is from genome assembly GCA_002748285.1 of Rhodobacterales bacterium. Lineage (GTDB taxonomy): Bacteria > Pseudomonadota > Alphaproteobacteria > Rhodobacterales > Rhodobacteraceae > Profundibacter. Next base: position 51,990 of record PDSA01000027.1, on the reverse strand, counting down.
TGCCTGCCCCTTACTATGAAGGGTCCGAGGATATCTATATCCAGCAGATCGCCAAGGCGTTTCTGAACCGCAACGAACTGCCGACCGACTGGATGAACCCTGTGGGCCTGCCAACCGAAATCGTGCCGCTGAACAAGCCTTACAACATCATCGCAGGGGGCACCTTCACCGGTCAGGTTCTGGCTGAAGGCAAGCCTGTGGCCGGTGCTGAAATCGAGATCGAATACATGGCGGCCGAGCCCGACATGAACACTTCGGCCTCGTCCAAGCCGACCGTTTCGCCAATGGCCGGCGGCGCTGTCGTGGCGATTTCGGATGCCAATGGTTACTTCACCTTTGGTGTGCCCAAAGCCGGGTATTGGGGCTTTGCCGCGCTGGGTTCTGGCCCTGCGACCGAACATGAGGGCAAGGAGCTCAGCCAGGATGCCGTGATCTGGATCCGCGCCTGGGATATGGAGTAACAACATATGCACATCGTTGACGGAGCCCTCTCCAACCCGGTGGTGATCGGCGGGGCCGTTGCTGCCGCCGGTGGTATCGCCATGGGCCTGAAATCGCTGGACCTGGACCGCATCCCCACCGCCGGGGTGCTGTCGGCCAGTTTCTTTGTCGCTTCACTGATCCATGTGCCGATCGGCCCGTCATCGGTGCATCTTATCCTCAACGGTCTGGCCGGGCTTTTGCTCGGCTGGGCCGCCTTTCCGGCCCTGTTTGTCGGGCTGTTGCTACAGGCCGTGTTTTTCGGCTTTGGCGGCTTGACGGTGCTGGGGGTCAATACGCTCAACATCGCCTTTCCCGCAGTGCTGGCGGGGCTTTTGTTCCGCTCCATGATCGGGCGTGGCACGCCTGTCGCCGGGGCCATCTGGGGTGGCATTGGCGGAGCCTTTGCGATTGCCGCTACCACGGCCATGGTCGCGATTTCGCTGGCGCTGTCGGGGGATGAATTCCTGCCCGCCGCAAAACTGGTGTTTTTCGCCCATATCCCCGTCATGGCCATCGAGGCCGTCCTGACTGGCTTTGCCGTGCTTTTGGCGCGCAAGGTCAAACCCGAATTGTTCGCCAAGGGAGCATCCGCATGAAACAGATCATCCTTATCCTCGCCCTTTGCTGTGCCCCGCTGCCTGCGCTGGCACATAAGGTTATTGCCGGGGTCTTTCCCGCCGGGAGCGCCATTGAAGGCGAGATCGGCTTTTCCAACGGCGACATGGCCGCCAATACCGAAGTCATCGTGACCGGGCCGGATGGGGCCGAACTGGGCCGGGCCACCACCGATGCCGATGGGTTCTTTGTCTATACCCCGACCGCGCCAGTGGCGCACACCTTCTTTGCCGATCTGGGCGCGGGGCATGTGGCCAAGGCCACCATGTCTGCCGAAGATGTGGCGAAAATTCTCGGCGTTGCCGCTGACACCGCCGCCACGGCTGCGGCCAAACCGGCTGCCGATGCGGCCCCTGTGGCGGGGGGCGTGACCGTGGCTTCGCTCAGCGACGAAGAACGTCAGGCCATCGCCAAGGCGGTGCGGGACGAAATCCGCCCGCTGCGCCGGGAAATCTCGGCCTATCGTGAGCATAACGATTTCCAGACCATTCTGGGCGGTATCGGCTATATCATCGGGCTGTTTGGGCTGGGCTTTTACATTGCGGCACGGCGCAAGCTGACCTCCTGATGGCGCACGCGCTGGGGGAGCAGGACAAGACGCTGGCCAAGGCCGGCGTCAAGACCGGCGGGCTGATCGCGCCGCTTGATCCGCGGATGCGTATCATCATGGCTTGTGTCTTTGGCGTGGTCACGGTGGCACTGTCCTCGATCCCGGCGTTGTCGCTGGCGCTGGCAATCACGCTGGCGCTGCTGCTGGCCTCGCGCCTGCCATGGCGCGAGACCCTCAAACGCATGGCGATGATGGATGGGTTCATCCTGTTCATGCTGGTGTTGTTGCCCTTTTCCCTGCCGGGGGATCCGATTTTTACCATCTGGGGCTTGACCGCCAGCTGGCAGGGGCTGTGGAAAGCCATCGAGATCGCCCTGACCGCCAACGCCGTGATCCTGTCGCTGATGGTGTTGGTCGGCACGATGGAGCCGGTCACTTTGGGCCACGCGCTCCACCGGCTGCGCTGCCCGGAAACACTGGTGCATCTGCTGATGTTCACGATCCGCTATATCGAGGTGCTGCGCGAAGAATACCAACGCCTGCGCGGCGCGATGAAGGTGCGCGGCTTTCGCCCGGGCTCGAACTGGCACACTTACCGCAGCTTTGGCTATCTGGTCGGCATGATGCTGGTGCGGGCGATTGAACGGTCTGAACGCATCTTGGGCGCGATGAAATGCCGGGGCTTTTCCGGCCGGATGCTGCTGTTGCAGGAATTTACCCTGTCGGGCCGCGACATTATCTTTGCCACCGGGCTGGGCTGCCTGTGCCTGTGCCTGATCATTCTGGATTTCGCATGACACTCATTTCGCTCCAAGACATTCACTTTGCCTATCCCGGCCACGCGCCGATTCTGGCCGGTGCCAGCCTTGAGCTGCACCCCGGCCAACGGCTGGCCCTGACCGGGCCGAACGGCTCGGGCAAATCCACGCTGCTGCACATCACGCTGGGGCTGAAACGGCAGACTTCGGGCATCGTCAACATCTTCGGCCAGCCCCGCAGTGCCGAGGCTGATTTTCACGAGGTGCGCCGCCGCATCGGGCTGGTGTTTCAGGACGCCGATGATCAGCTGTTCTGCCCCACCGTGGCCGAAGACATCGCCTTTGGCCCGCTCAATCTGGGCAAGACCCGCGACGAAGCGCTGGTGATCGTCGATCAGGTGCTGAATGATCTGGACTTGATGCATCTGCGCGACCGCATCACGCACAAGCTTTCAGGCGGGGAAAAGCGGCTGGTGACGCTGGCAACCGTGCTGGCGATGGACCCCGAAGCGCTGCTGCTGGACGAACCCACCAACGCGTTGGACACCAAAAACGAAGCGCGGCTGCTGGAGATCCTGAACGCTTTGCCGCAGGCGATCCTGCTGGTCAGCCACTCACCTACCTTCCGGGACGCGCTGGCCCCTGATCGGCTGGACTTGCAAGAGGGCCGGCTGGTGGCGATGTAAGCACCCGCCGGCTGCCCCATGGGAAAACTGGCGCGGTTCAGGAGTGAGCCCCTGCATTCACTTTCGGGCGTGTCGGTGGCGACGATTCCAGCCTAAAGCTGGGCAAACGGCCAATCCCGTTGCGGCAAATCCAGCGCATAAGGCACGGGGTCATAGCGTTTGGTTAGCCCCATCGCCCGCCATTGGCGAAAGGCTGGGTCGGTCAGTTGGGTTCTGACATAGGCTGCGCTCTGATCATCGACGGGCAGATCATAGCCCGCGATGCGCGCGGCAACCGGTGCATAAAACACGTCTGCCAGCGAATAGCTGCCGAACAACCATGGCCCGTCAGCACCAAAGCGGCTGCGTGCCAGCGTCCACAGCTCACCCAAACGGTCCAGATCGTTTTGCACCCCGGGCGAGACCGAAAAGCCACGATATTGGCACAGCAATTGCATGGGGCATTCAGCGCGCAATGCGCCGAAGCCGGAATGCATTTCCGCCACCAGCCAGCGGGCCAAAATTCGGACGGATGCGTCTGAGGGCCACAGGTCCGCATCGGGGTGGGCCTCGGCCAGAGTTTCGGCCATGGCCAAGCTATCGCCCACCACGTCACCTTGCGGGGTGCGCATGACCGGAACCAGCCGGGCCGGGGCAAGGGCGGCCAGATCCTGTTGCAAAGTGCCGTCATACAGCCCGACCATGTGATTACGGTGGGGGATGGCAAATTTTTCAAACATCAACCAGCCGCGTAAGGACCAGCTGGAAAAGGAGTGGTCTCCGAGATACAAATCATAAGTCATGGTGAATGGAGTAGGCGCAAACTCCGGTCTGGGCAAGACCTGTTTTGCTCGCCCTTGTTGGCGGTTCTGCCTGACTTGTCACGGTAAGTGGTTGATCGTGCAGGCTTTCCAGCTGTTGTTGTGATGCTCCAGTCGGGTGACCGAAAGGTTGTCGACACTGTGCGAGACCACCTCACAGGCGCTCAGCCCATCGGCGATTTGCACCTGTGTCATGATCACCCCGATATGCGCTACCGCGATGATATGCTGATCCGGGTAAGTAGCGTTGATCTGGCGCACAAACCCATTCACCCGCGCCGCCGCCTGATTCCAGCTTTCGCCATTGGGCGGTGCGATGTCGCCGGGGGTTTCCCAATAGGCGCGGCTCAGTTTTGGGTTTCGGCGGCTGATTTCGTCGAATTTCAGCCCGTCCCAATCGCCGAAATTGAACTCTCGCAGCTGCGGCGTGTTGGGCAGGCGGGTGCGGGTTTTCTGTATCGCATCCGCCGTGGCGCTGGCGCGGATCAGGTCCGAGGACACCAGAAGCGCGTCTTTGGGTAGATAGGCGTCAAGCCGGGCGATTTGCGCGGTATCCGACAGATCTGCGGGCACATCGCGCCAGCCGACAAAGGTTTTTTCATGGGTTGGCCCGTGTCTTATCCACCACCAGACGGTCATTTCGGCAAGTCTCCTTTCAGCAGCATCGGCAGGCCGGCGATGACATGCACCACCAGATCAGCGCGCGCGGCCAGAGCCTGATTGAGCTCGCCCTGAGCCTGCCGGAACCGGCGTGACAAAGCGTTCTGCGGCACAATCCCGGCTCCGACATCGTTGCTGACCACCACCACCGCGCCGGCACAGTTTTGCAGTGCGTCCAGCAGCGCCTGTTGCGCCGCCGGCAGGTCACTTTCGGCCAGAAGATGGTTGGTCAGCCACAGGGTTGCGCAATCCAGCAGCACCATATCTGCGGCACTGGTGCTGTTCAGGGGGGCGGTCAGGTCCAGAGGGGCTTCGATGGTGTGCCAGCCCGTGCCGCGCTGCTGTTGATGGCGGGCGATTTTGGCGGCCATTTCGCCATCATGGGCCTGAGCGGTGGCCAGATAGATTTTGTTCAGGCCGCTTTGCTGCACCAGCCCTTCGGCAAAAACCGACTTGCCCGAAGCCGCCCCGCCGATCACCAGCGTCAGTTTGGGATGGGTTGCGTTTAGCTCTGTCATGCGGGGAATCATAGCAACTGCGCCGATCAAGGTTAAGGGCAAATCTGCGCTCTTGGCATTTGCGCGGCTGCGAGGGTAAACTGCGGCCATGAAACATATTCAAAACCTCGGCCAAATCGCACGCCCTTCCGTTCTTCGCATCAGCCGAATCCTTGCCCCCATCATCGCCGCTCTGGCGCTGTTCGCCCCGGCCCATGCCGGTCAGATCACGCTGCAAGATCTGGACCATCTGCCCCCGGCGGACCTCTATATATTGGGCGAGACCCACGACAACGCCCTGCATCATCAGGCGCAGGCCCGCGTCCTGAGGGCGCTCAAACCCAAGGCGGTGGTGTTTGAGATGCTCTCGCCCGAGCAAGCCGCCCGGATCACGCCTGCGCTTTTGGCCAACCCACCGGCGCTGGCCGAAGCACTGGATTGGGCCAATAGCGGCTGGCCCGATTTCGCGCTCTATGCGCCGCTCTTTGCTGCGCTGGGCGATGCCAAAATCTATGGCGCCGCCCTGCCCAAGGGCAAAGTCCGGCAGGCCTATTCCGAAGGGGCCGCTGCGGTTTTCGGACCCGGAGCGGCGAGATATGGGCTGGATCAACCAGTGCCGCAGGCTCAGCTTGAACAGCGGAAACAGGAACAGTTCGAGGCCCATTGCCGGGCGATGCCGCTTGCAGCCATGGGCGGCATGATCGAAGCGCAGCGCATCCGCGATGCCGCTTTTGCCGATGCGTTGCTCAGGGCGCATCAGCAGGTGGGCGCGCCCGTGGTGCTGATCGCCGGGGCAGGGCATGCGCATTATGACTGGGCGGTGCCGGCAGCGTTGCAAGCGGCTGATAGCGGGCTTTCGCTGCTCTCTGTGGCGCTGCTCGAGGCCCCGGCTCAGCCGCAAAAGCGCTATGATCTCTGGCTTGAGACTGCGGCGGCAGAGCGCGAAGACCCTTGTCTGGCCTTTGCCAAATAGCGCTGCGCGGATCGGCAGTTGAAACGGGCCCAAGCTGGGCCTAATGTGGCGTAACGGTTCAAGGAAAGGGACAAGATGCTGGCGGATAAGCGTATTCTTTTGATCATCGGCGGCGGCATTGCGGCCTATAAATCGCTGGAGCTGATCCGGCTGCTGCGGGCTGAAGGCGCTGAGGTGGTGCCGGTGCTGACCAAGGCCGGGCAGCATTTTGTCACGCCGCTATCGGTGTCCGGGCTGGCGGGGCACAAAGTCTATCAGGATTTGTTCGATCTGACCGATGAGGCCGAGATGGGCCATATCCAGCTGTCGCGCATCGCCGATCTGATGGTGGTGGCCCCGGCCACGGCCGATCTGATGGCCAAGATGGCGGCGGGGCTGGCCAATGATCTGGCTTCGACCCTGCTGCTGGCCACCGATACGCCGGTGCTGCTGGCCCCGGCAATGAATGTGCAGATGTGGCAAAACCCGGCCACCCGGCGCAATGTGGCGGTGCTGGCTGGGGATGGGATCGGCTTTGTTGGCCCCAATGAGGGCGAGATGGCCTGCGGCGAATTTGGCCCCGGCCGGATGGCGGAACCGGCCGAGATCGTCACCGCTGTGCAGACCGCGCTGGGCGATGGGCCGCTGGCGGGCAAGCATATCCTGCTGACGTCGGGGCCAACGCATGAGCCGATTGACCCGGTGCGCTATATTGCCAATCGCTCCAGCGGGGCGCAGGGGGCGGCGATCGGGCGGGCTCTGTTGGCGCTGGGGGCCGAGGTGAGCTTTGTCACCGGCCCGGCGGATGTGCCGCCGCCGCAAGGGGCCAGGGTGATCCGGGTTGAGACCGCGCAACAGATGCTGAACGCGGTGCAACAGGCTCTGCCCGCCGATGCGGCGGTGTTTGCCGCGGCGGTGGCCGATTGGCGGATGCAGAATGCGGCGGACTCCAAGATCAAGAAAGACGGCAAAGGCGGGTTGCCGGTGCTGCAATTCGCTGAAAACCCCGATATTCTGGCCACGGTGTCGCAGATGACACAGGGGCGGCCCAAGCTGGTGGTGGGCTTTGCCGCAGAAACCGATGCGGTGATCCAGAACGCCATCGAAAAGCGCAAGCGCAAGGGGTGTGACTGGATTTTGGCCAATGATGTATCACCCGAAACCGGCATTATGGGCGGCAGCGAAAATGCGGTGACGCTGATCACGTCTGATGGGGTGCAGCAATGGCCGCGCATGGGCAAGGACAAGGTGGCCGAAAAACTGGCGACCGAGATCGCCCGGGTTTTGCAATAAGCTGATTTAAAAGGAATATCTGGCGCTTTGGCCTGTTTTGGTCGCGCCATATCAAAAGGGGTATGTGATGGTTGTGGTGAAAATGACGTGGCTGGCAGAGGCGGATCAGGCGTTGGGTCTGCCGGTTTATCAGACCTCCGGGGCGGCGGGGGCCGATTTGCGGGCCAATTTCGCGCCGGCAGAGCGGGACGGGATATGCCTGCAACCGGGCGAGCGGGCGCTGGTGCCCACCGGGTTGCGGCTTGAAATTCCGCTGGGTTATGAAATCCAGCTGCGGCCCCGCTCGGGTCTGGCGTTGAAACACGGCATCACGCTGCCCAACAGCCCCGGCACGATCGACAGCGATTACCGCGGCCCGCTGGGGGTGATCGTGATGAATGCCGGGCAGCAGGCGTTTGACATCAACCATGGCGACCGGATCGCCCAGATGGTGCTGGCGCCGGTGGTGCAGGCGCATTTGGAACTGGCCGAAGATTTAACGGATACCGCACGCGGCCAAGGCGGGTTTGGCTCGACCGGGCAGGGCTGATGTTTGTCCTTGGCCTGGCGGTTTTCATCTGGCTGCTGGGGGCTCTGTTCAAGGTGTCGCTCCGGGCCCGCTGGGGGGCTCTGGCGCTGCTTTATGGCGTGATATTGGGTCTGCATTTGCTGCTGCCCAACAGTGCTTGGGTGCGCGATATGATCGGGGGTTCATTGCGCAGCTGGCTGCTGACCGGTGGCGTGGTGGCCGTGGGGCTTGCCTATTGGGCGCTGTTGCGGTTGTTTAAGGCCAAAGGCAAGCAACGCGTTGAGCAGATGACAGACACCCCCAAAGAACCCACATTTTCCGAGACCGAGCTGAACCGCTATGCCCGCCACATCATGTTGCGCGAAATCGGTGGGGCGGGGCAGAAAAAGCTGAAACAGGCCCGGGTTTTGGTGGTCGGAGCCGGAGGGCTGGGCTCGCCCGTGTTGCTCTATCTGGCCGCCGCCGGGGTGGGGCGGATTGGGGTGATTGATGATGATGTGGTGGATAATTCCAACCTGCAACGTCAGATCATCCATCGCGATGCAGATATTGGCATGGCCAAGGTGTTTTCCGCTCAGGCCGCCATGTTGGCGCAGAACCCGCATATTGAGGTGCTGCCTTATCAGCGGCGGTTCGAGGAGGGGATCGCGGCCCAGCTGCTGGCCGATTATGATCTGGTGCTGGATGGCAGCGATAATTTCCAGACCCGCTATCTGGTCAATCGCAGCTGTGTGGCGCAGTCGATTCCGTTGATTGCCGGGGCGATCAGCCAGTGGGAGGGGCAGATCAGCCTTTACGATCCCGCACGTGGCACGCCGTGTTATCAGTGCATTTTCCCCGAGGCTCCGGCGCCTGGGCTTGCGCCGTCTTGTGCCGAGGCCGGAGTCGCCGGCCCTTTGCCCGGGGTGATCGGCGCGATGATGGCGCTGGAGGCGATCAAGGAAATCACCGGGGCAGGGGCGGGTTTACGCGGTGAGATGCTGATTTATGATGCGCTGTTTGCCGAGAGCCGCAAGATCAGGCTGACCCGGCGCGATGATTGCCCGGTTTGTGCGCATAAGGGGGGCGAGGCGGGGTAGCTGGTGCTTTGCCATCTGTGTCCCGCCCGGCCGTCAGGCCGGGCTGCGCCTGCCGGCCCCCCGGCAGGCGCAGCCCTTCGTTTTGTGTATCAACCTTTGTGATACAGAGAAGTTTTGCTCCCCCCCAAAAAAACAACCGCATGTCTCCTTCCCCCTCACCTGTGCCACAAAAACCTTGCGCCGGGGGGGATATTACCCATACTGGCCGCGAAAGCTCAGCCAAACCCAAGGGGATGATCATGAAGATTATTGCAACGCTCGCCGCCATGGCCACTGCGCTGATCGGCAGCGCCACAATCGCCGCTGATCTGCCCGATCTGGGCGGCAAGGAAGTGGTTGTTGTGACCGAAAACGCCTATCCTCCGCTGCAATTCGTCGATCCGTCCTCGGGGCAGGCGATTGGCTGGGAATATGACGCGATGGCGGAAATCTCCAAACGGCTGAATATCACCGTGGTCTATGAAAATGTCAGCTGGGATGCGATGATCCCGGCGGTCTCGCAGGGGCAGTTCGATCTGGGGATGACCGGCATTACCATCCGCGATGACCGCAAGGAAAAGGTGGATTTTTCAGACCCTTACATGCGCAGCGAAATGGTCATGCTGGTGCGCGGCGATGAGGATCGCTTTACCGATGCCAAAAGTTTTGCCGCCAATGACGATTTGTTGATGGCCGCTCAGCCCGGCACCACGCCGTTTTATGTCGGGGTTTACGAGGTGCTGGACGGCAACGAGGCCAATCCGCGCATCAAGCTGATGGAGACCTTCGGCGCCACCGTGCAGGCGCTGCGGGCCAATGATGTCGATCTGGTGCTGACCGATGGCACGGCGGGCAATGGCTATGTGGCGGCCTCGGATGGGGCGCTTAAGATTATCGGCGAAAAGCTGGGCTCTGAGGATTTCGGATTTATCTTCCCCAAGGGCTCGGATCTGGTGGGGCCGATCAATGCCGCGATTGCCAGCATGGAAGCCGATGGCACGCTGGATGCGCTGAACAAAAAATGGTTCCTCGATTATAAATTTGGCAGCTAACAGAGCAACCGGCCTGGGCATCCTGCGATGATCAACACGCCCCCACAGGATCGGGATTTCCCCTATTGGCTGGTGGTTGCGCTGGCGATTGCGGCCTATCTGATGTATCAGGTGGTGGCTGATGATCTCTATGCGCAGGTGCTGTCCACCCTGTCCAAAGGGATCGGGATCACGATCTTTGTCACTCTGGTGGCCTTTGCGCTGGCGTCGGTGCTGGGGCTGCTGCTGGCGGTGGCCAGCATGTCGCGGTTTTTGCTGCTGCGCCAGATGGCAAGGTTTTATATCGAGATCATCCGCGGCATCCCTATCCTTGTTCTGCTGCTTTATGTCGCCTTTGCCTTTGGCCCGGCGATGGTGGCGGCGCTGAACTGGCTGCTGGATGCGCTGGGGCTGGAGCAAATCCGCAGCCGGGATTTCCCGCTGATCTGGCGGGCGATCATTGCGCTGATGATCGGCTATTCCGCCTTCATCGCCGAGGTGTTTCGCGCCGGGCTGTTGTCGGTAGATCCCGGGCAGATCGAGGCTGCCAAGGCGCTGGGCCTCAATGGCTGGCACCGGTTTCGGTTTATCGTGTTTCCGCAGGCCTTTCGCACCATCATGCCGCCGCTGGGCAATGATTTTATCGCCATGATCAAGGACAGCTCGTTGGTATCGGTGCTGGGGGTGCTGGACATCGCGCAGCTGGGCAAAGTCACTGCGGCCGGCAATTTCCGCTATTTCGAGACCTATAACGTGGTGGCACTGCTCTATCTGATCATGACGGTGACGTTGTCGCTGCTGTTGCGCCGTCTGGAACGGAAAATGCGGCAGAAATATCCTTAAATCCGCTTTGCCCTAAAAGGGGCTGGACCTTGCCCCCGGCCGCCCCTAGCGTGGCCCGCAAATCAAGGAGACCCCGATGACCAACCCGCTTTTGTCCGACTGGCACACCCCGTTTGAACTGCCCCCCTTTGATCAGATTTCCGACGATGATTTTGCCCCGGCCTTCCAGCACGCTCTGCAACAGGCCCGCGCCAACATCGCCGCCATTGCCGACAACCCACAAACGCCCAGCTTTGCCAACACCATCGAAGCGCTCGAGCAGGCCGGTCAGCCACTGCGCCGGGTTCTGTCGGTGTTCTACAATCTGGCCAGCACCGACAGCAATCTGGCTCGCGAGCAACTCCAGCGCGAGTTTTCCCCCAAGCTGGCGGCGTATTCCTCGGAAATCAGTCTGAATCAGGCGCTGTTTGCCCGGGTTGAAACCCTCTGGCAGCAGCGCGATCAGCTGGAGTTGAGCGACGAACAACAGCGGGTTTTGCTGCTGTCGCGGCGCTCTTTCGTGCGGGCCGGGGCTCAGTTGCAGGGGGATCAGCGCGACCGGCTCAAACAGATCGTGCAGCAGCTGGCGGTTCTGGGCACCCGGTTTGGCCAGAACCTGTTGGAGGATGAGCGCAACTGGGTTCTGGAGCTGAGCCCAGAGCAACTGGACGCTCTGCCCGATTTTCTGCGCAGCGCCGCGGCGCAGGCGGGGCAGGATATGGGGCGGGACAAACCGGTGATCAGTCTGGCCCGCTCGCTGGTGACTCCGCTGTTGCAGAGCGCCCCGGATCGGGCTTTGCGTCAACAGGTCTATCAGGCCTTTACCGCCCGCGGGGCCAATGGCGGCGAAACCGACAACCGCGAGATTGCCGCGCAAATTCTGGCGCTGCGGGCCGAGCGGGCGGCGTTGCTGGGCTATGACGATTTCGCCAGCTATCGGCTGGATGTCGAAATGGCCAAGACGCCGGAAAATGTGCGCGATCTGTTGATGCAGGTCTGGCAGCCGGCCAAAACGGCGGCAGAGCGGGATCAGGCGATCCTGACCGAACTGCTGCATGAGGACGGCATCAATGGCGATCTCGAACCCTGGGATTGGCGCTATTATGCGGAAAAGCGCCGCCAGCAGCTGCATGATCTGGATGAAAGCCGGATCAAGCCCTATTTCCAGCTGGATCGGATGATCGAGGCCGCGTTTGACTGCGCCAACCGTCTGTTTGGGCTGGAGTTTGCGCCGATGGATGCCAGCCTCTACCACCCCGATGCCCGCGCTTGGGAGGTGACGCGTGGCGGTGAGCATCTGGCCGTGTTCATCGGTGATTACTTTGCCCGCCCCTCCAAACGCTCGGGCGCGTGGTGTTCGGCCCTGCGCGAGCAGAAAAAGCTGGGCGGAGAACAGCGCCCGGTGGTGCTGAACATCTGCAATTTCAACAAATCCGACCCGGCATTGCTGTCCTTTGACGATGCCCGCACCCTGTTTCACGAATTCGGCCATGCGCTGCATCAGATGCTGTCGGATGTGACCTATGGCAGCATATCCGGCACTTCGGTGGCGCGTGATTTTGTCGAATTGCCCAGCCAGCTGTTTGAGCATTGGCTGCAGGTGCCCGAAGTGCTGCAACGCTTTGCCACCCATGTCGACACCGGCCAGCCGATGCCGGCGGATATGCTCAAGCGGCTCTTGGCGGCGGGCAACTATGATATGGGGTTTCAGACGGTCGAATATCTGGCCTCGGCGCTGGTCGATCTGGAATTTCACAACGGCCCGGCACCGGTTGATCCGATGGCTCGACAGGCCGATGTTCTGGCCGGAATCGGAATGCCCGATGCCATCGCCATGCGCCACGCCACGCCGCAATTCGCGCATGTGTTTTCCGGCGATGGTTATGCCAGCGCCTATTACAGCTATATGTGGAGCGAAGTCATGGATGCCGATGCCTTCGAAGCGTTTGAACAGGCCGGCGGGCCGTTTGATCCGCAAATGGCCAAGCGTCTGGAGCAGCATATCCTGTCTGCCGGAGGCACCAAGGATCCGGCGCAGCTCTATGAAGCTTTCCGGGGTCAGATGCCCACGCCCGAGGCGTTGCTGCGGGGGCGGGGGTTGATTTAGGGTGGCCTGACTTTAAAGCAAGGGTGGGAGTGGCCCGCGATGCCTTGAGCATTCTCGGGGCATTTGGGCCGCTTGGTGTGTCAGGTTCATAAGACCCCTGCAATATGCCCTGTAATGTCAAACCTGTAATGTCAAACACGCCGGGCGAGGCAGATCAGAGGGGCGCGGCCTTGTGCAGAGCTCTTTCAAAGGGTGGGCGCTGTCGGATTATTCCCGAATCTCATCTGGGGCCACCCCCCAAAGGGCGTCTTTGCGAGCCCAGCCGCGTTGGCCATCGGCGCTCAGGCGGCACCAGAGCGGATCACAACTGCCCAGCCGCGCAATTACGCCCATTTCCAGATGCGCGTTTTCCAGAGATTTGCTGTCAGGCTGGGCAAACAGGGTTAGCATGTCGCGCTCCACAATCACCGTGCGCACCCCTGAGAGCAGCGAATAATGCATCCAGCCCCCGATGCCGTCCCGGTCCTCGACCCGGCGCCAGTGGCCATATTCGGCAACGATTTTCAGCGGCATGTGGCGGTGCTTGAATACCCAATCAATGCGATGGGTCAGGCTGGGGCCGCGGCGCACATTGCCCTCGGCGGCTTTGAGCGAGACAAAACGCGGCAGCGGCAGATTGGTCACCGGCCCGCGTTTTTGCGCCGGTTCTGCCGCCAACGGTGTTGCCGCAATGGCTGCCCACAAAGCAACAGCCGAAATCACGGTTCTGAAGATCCTGCCCTTCATCGGAAATGCCCTTTTTGCCTATTCTTTTCAGCAGGGTTCTTGTGCCTTGCCGCATGATCGGTCATCTTACACAAAACAGATGCCAAGGAAAGTCAAAGGAAAGCCAATATGCCAGCAGAACGCTTAAGTGTTGTCGTGACGCGACGCTTGCCGGAAGAGGTTGAAACCCGCCTGAAAGAATTGTTCAATGTCCAGCTGCGCGATGACGACACCCCGATGAGCCGGGATGAACTCGTTTCCGCCATGAAACACGCCGATGTTCTGGTGCCGACCCTGAGTGATACGATCGATGCGGCGATGATTTCGCAGGCCGGCGAGCAGCTGCGGCTGATTGCCAATTACGGTGCCGGGGTGGATCACATCGACGTGCAGACCGCCCGCCAGCGCGGGGTGCTGGTGTCGAATACGCCCGGCGTGCTGGCCGAGGACACCGCCGATATGGCTCTGGCGCTGATTCTGGCGGTGACGCGGCGCATTCCCGAAGGGCTGGCTCTGATGCAGTCCGGCAAATGGCAAGGCTGGTCTCCGACGGCGCTGATGGGCGGGCGCATCCGGGGGCGGCGTCTGGGCATTCTGGGCATGGGGCGCATCGGTCAGGCGGTGGCGCAGCGGGCCCGGGCGTTTGGGATGCAGGTGCATTACCACAACCGCAAGCGCCTGCACGCCGATACCGAAGCCGCGCTGGAGGCCACCTATTGGGAAAGTCTGGATCAGATGGTGGCGCGGATGGATGTGATCTCGATCAACTGCCCGCATACGCCGTCGACCTTTCACCTGATGAATGCCCGGCGCCTGAAGCTGATGAAGAAAAGTGCCGTGATCGTGAATACCTCGCGCGGCGAAGTGATCGACGAAAATGCTCTGACCCGGATGCTGCGCAATGGCGAGATCGCCGGGGCCGGGCTGGATGTGTTTGAGCGTGGCACCGAGGTCAACCCACGGCTGCGCACGCTGGATAATGTGGTGCTGCTGCCGCATATGGGCTCGGCCACGGTGGAGGGGCGCATCGAGATGGGCGAAAAGGTGATCATCAACATCAAGACCTTCGCCGATGGCCACCGCCCACCGGATCAGGTGGTGCCGGCGATGCTGTAGCCGGGGCTGTGGGGCCGTTCTGTTGCATCGGCCCCGGGCGCATGGCGGATTGAAAACAGCCCCGCGATGCCAAAGCGGGGTTGATATTCCCGGATCAAAGGCGTATCTGCAAACGATCCTGGCCCGTTTGCGGGCAGATACGGGGCACATTACGGGACAAATACGGACGCTTAAACCATGGCACGCACAAACCCTATCCAGTTTATCCAGCAGGTCCGCTTGGAGGTTTCCAAGGTCGTCTGGCCAAACCGCCGCGAGGTGATGCTGACCACGACCATGGTCTTTATTCTGGCCGCCCTGACGGCGACCTTTTTCACGCTGGTTGATTTGATGATCCGCTTTGGTTTGAAGTCGGTTCTGCAAATCTTCAGCTGAAGGAATTTCGCCATAAGCACTTGAAACAAACCGCTTTCGGTTGTAGTGCAAACGGCGTCACAAAGGGCTGGCGTGCAGCGATTCGGCTTGCACGCTGCTTTTTTTGTTTTACGGGCGGTTTGATAACTGTTTGTGGTATATGAATTTTTCGCGCTTTGGCGTGGTTGGTGGGTGGCCTGAGAAACGGCCTGACAGAGGACAATGACGAGATGGCAAAGCGGTGGTATTCGGTAAGCGTTCTTTCGAATTATGAGAAAAAGATTGCCGAACAGGTGAAAAGTGCCGCCGAAGAGGCCGGCCTGCAGGATCAGATCGAAGAGGTTCTGGTGCCCACCGAAGAGGTGATCGAAGTGCGCCGCGGCAAAAAAGTGCCGACCGAGCGCCGCTTTATGCCCGGCTATATTCTGGTGCGCATGGAGATGTCGGATAAGGGCTATCACCTGATCAACTCGATCAACCGCGTCACCGGCTTTCTGGGCCCGCAAGGCCGCCCGATGCCGATGCGCGATGCTGAGGTCAACGCGCTGCTGAACCGGGTCGAGGAAACCGCCGAATCGCCACGCACGCTGGTGTTTTTCGAGATCGGCGAAAAGGTCTCGGTCACCGATGGGCCGTTTGAGGGCTTTGATGGTATGGTCGAGGAGGTCGACGAAGACAACCAGCGCCTGAAGGTGACGGTTTCGATTTTTGGCCGGGCAACCCCGGTCGAGCTGGAATTTACCCAGGTCAGCAAAGAGGCCTGAAACTGAATGTGGTGGTTCCCTTTTGGGGCCATCGACACTGTGGGAGGGGCGGTGAGCGCGCTCATCAATCCGAACCACACAACCCGAACCCCTGCATGACGCGTCATCAGGGATGTTGAAAAAAACAGGAGAAGCCAAATGGCTAAAAAACTGGCCGGCACGATGAAGCTGCAAGTGCCTGCAGGTCAAGCAAACCCGTCCCCCCCCGTGGGTCCGGCGCTTGGTCAGCGCGGCATCAATATCATGGAATTCTGTAAGGCGTTCAACGCCAAGACTCAGGATCTTGAGCCCGGTGCCCCTTGCCCCACCGTGATCACCTATTATCAGGACAAATCCTTTTCCATGGACATCAAGACGCCCCCTGCGTCTTATTTCCTGCGCAAAGCTGCCAAGCTGAAATCTGGTGCCACCAATCCGGGCCGCGATATTGCGGGCACCGTGACAATGGCGCAAGTCAAGGAAATCGCCGAAGCCAAGATGAAAGACCTGAATGCGGTCGACATTGATGCTGCGGTCAAGATCATCATGGGCTCGGCACGCTCTATGGGCATTGAGGTGAAATAATCATGGCAAAGCTTGGAAAAAGAACGACTGCGGCCCGCAAGGCATTTGCCGGCAAGGAAAATCTGACGGTTGAAGAAGCTGTTGCGCTGGTCAAGGCCAATGCCAAAGCGAAATTTGACGAAACCGTTGATATTGCCCTGAATCTGGGTGTCGACCCCCGCCACGCCGATCAGATGGTGCGTGGGGTTGTCACGTTGCCAAATGGCACCGGCAAGACGGTTCGCGTGGCGGTATTTGCCCGTGACGCCAAGGCCGAAGAGGCCACCAAGGCCGGGGCCGACATCGTCGGTGCCGAAGATCTGATGGAAACCGTGCAGGGCGGCAAGATCGAGTTTGATCGCTGCATTGCCACCCCAGACATGATGCCGGTTGTTGGCCGTCTGGGTAAGGTTCTGGGTCCACGCAACCTGATGCCAAACCCCAAGGTTGGCACGGTGACCATGGATGTGGCCGCTGCGGTTGAGGCTGCCAAAGGTGGTCAGGTGCAATTCAAGGTGGAAAAAGAGGGCGTGATTCACGCCGGTGTTGGCAAGGTGTCGTTTGACGAAGCCAAGCTGGTGGAAAACATCCGTGCTTTCATCGATGTGGTTGCCAAGGCCAAACCATCCGGGCTGAAAGGCACTTACATGAAGCAGATCGTGCTGAGCTCCACCATGGGCCCGGGCGTGACGATTGATGTCGCCAACGGCACCGGTAACTAAGCCTGTGGCGGGGCGATCCCCGCCAGATGAGATTTGGCAGGCGGAGTTTTTCGCCTGTCCGATAGCAGGGCCGCAAGGCTCTGTTCTGTCCGAGACGGAGGGTTGGGCCAAGGCCCGTTAATTCCTTCCTGAGATGGGAAACGAGACATAATTTTATGCGAGGAGATTTCCTCGGGTGATTTTGGCCTCGGGACCCGGAAAATTGGACCCGAAACGTCCTGCATCCTTGCAGGGCACAAACTGAGCCGGAGGGGGAAACCTCTCCATAATTGGAGTAAAACTGTGGATAGAGCACAAAAAGAAGCCGTAGTCGCTGAACTCGGCGAAATCTTTGACAGCTCTGGCGTTGTTGTGGTTGCACATTACGCCGGTCTTACAGTTGCGGATATGCAGGAACTGCGGGCGCAAATGCGCGAAGCAGGCGGTTCTGTGCGTGTTGCCAAAAACAAGCTCGCCAAAATTGCCCTTGACGGAAAGCCTTGCGAAAGCATTGGTCAATACCTGACGGGCATGACTGTTCTGACCTATTCCGAAGACCCCGTGGCGGCTGCCAAGGTGTCTGAGGGCTTTGCCAAGGAAAACGATAAATTCGTGATCCTGGGTGGGGCAATGGGTGAGAACGCTCTGGACCCTGCCGGTGTGAAAGCCGTTGCATCCATGCCTTCCCGCGAAGAGCTTATTGCCTCGATCGCTGGTTGCATTGGTGCGCCTGCTTCCAACATCGCTGGTGCCGTTGGCGCGCCTGCAAGCAACATCGCTGGTATCTTGTCTACGATCGAAGACAAGGCTGCATAAAGCAACTGAAATGACCGGCCTGTGGATACCCCATAGCGTTGGAACACAAATTTAAAACGAAAGAGACAGTAAAATGGCTGATCTGAAAAAACTGGCTGAAGAGATTGTGGCGCTGACCCTTCTTGAAGCACAAGAACTGAAAACAATCCTGAAAGACGAGTATGGCATCGAGCCTGCTGCCGGTGGCGCTGTTGTCATGGCTGGCGGTGGTGATGCCGGTGGCGATGCTGCTGCTGCGCAAACCGAATTCGACGTGATCCTGGTTTCGGCTGGTGCGTCGAAAATCGGCGTGATCAAAGAAGTCCGCGCCATCACTGGCCTGGGCCTGAAAGAGGCCAAAGAGCTGGTCGACGCAGGTGGCAAAGCCGTCAAAGAAGGTGTCGATCAGGCCGAAGCCGACGACATCAAAGCCAAGCTGGAAGCAGCTGGCGCCGAAGTCGAAATCAAATAATCCAGCCGGGGCGTTTTGCCCTGTCTGTATGTTGAAAAAAATCTGGCTGAATCCGATCAATTTCGGGTTCAGCCGAGCCTGTCTTGGAAAGGGTTTTTACCCGAAACCTTTTCCAAGACCTGGTTCACGGTACGAGAGCAGGGCCGATGGGAGGCCCGTGCGAGAATAGACCATGACCCGGTTCGCGAATGTGGTGTGTGCCTGTGCCCAGACAGCCATACACCAGCGAACAAATTGAAAGGCGACAACAGCGATGGCGCACTCTTATCTTGGCCAAAAACGGCTGCGTAAATACTATGGCAAAATCCGCGAAGTTCTTGAGATGCCGAACCTGATTCAGGTTCAGAAGTCTTCTTATGAGCTGTTCCTGAAATCCGGCGACCAGTCCGAGCCAATGGATGGCGAAGGCATCAACGGTGTGTTCCAGTCGGTTTTCCCGATCAAGGATTTCAACGAAACTGCCATTCTGGAGTTCGTCAAATACGATCTGGAAAAGCCCAAATACGATGTTGAGGAATGTCAGCAGCGCGACATGACCTATTCGGCGCCGCTGAAGGTGACTCTGCGTCTGATCGTGTTCGATATCGATGAAGATACCGGCGCCAAATCGGTCAAGGACATCAAGGAACAGGACGTGTTCATGGGCGATATGCCCCTGATGACCCCCAACGGCACTTTCGTGGTTAACGGCACCGAGCGGGTGATCGTTTCGCAAATGCACCGCTCGCCGGGTGTGTTCTTTGACCATGACAAAGGCAAAACCCATTCCTCGGGCAAGCTGCTGTTCACCTGTCGCATCATCCCATATCGCGGCTCGTGGCTGGATTTCGAATTTGACGCCAAGGATATCGTCTTTGCCCGCATCGACCGCCGGCGCAAACTGCCTGTGACCACCCTGCTTTATGCGCTGGGGCTGGATCAGGAACAGATCATGGATGCCTATTACGATACCGTGACCTACAAGCTGAAAAAGAACAAGGGCTGGGCCACCAAGTTCTTCCCCGACCGGGTGCGCGGCACCCGTCCGACGCATGATTTGATCGACGCCGAGACCGGTGAAGTGATCGCCGAAGCCGGCAAAAAAGTCACCCCGCGGGCGGTGAAAAAGCTGATTGACGAAGGCAAGGTGACAGAGCTGTTGCTGCCCATTGACCAGATCATCGGCAAATATGTCGCCAAGGACATCATCAACGAAGAAACCGGCGCGATCTATGTCGAGGCCGGTGATGAGCTGACGCAAGAGCTGGACAAAGAAGGCAATGTGATCGGCGGCACTTTGATCGAGCTGCTGGATGCTGGCGTGACCGAAATTCCGGTGCTGGACATCGACAATGTCAATGTCGGCCCCTACATGCGCAACACCATGGCGGTGGACAAAAACATGAGCCGCGACACCGCGCTGATGGATATTTACCGTGTCATGCGCCCGGGCGAGCCCCCCACCGTTGAATCCGCCTCGGCGCTGTTTGATACCCTGTTCTTTGACAGCGAGCGTTACGATCTGTCCGCTGTGGGCCGGGTGAAAATGAACATGCGTCTGAATCTGGACGCCGAAGACACCCAGCGCACCCTGCGCCGCGAAGATATCGTGGCCTGCATCAAGGCGCTGGTCGAGTTGCGCGATGGCAAGGGCGCGGTGGATGATATCGACCACCTTGGCAACCGCCGGGTGCGCTCGGTCGGTGAGCTGATGGAAAACCAGTATCGCGTCGGCCTGCTGCGCATGGAACGCGCCATCAAAGAGCGCATGTCCGGTGTGGAAATCGACACGGTGATGCCGCAGGATCTGATCAACGCCAAGCCTGCTGCGGCGGCGGTGCGTGAATTCTTTGGCTCTTCGCAGCTCAGCCAGTTCATGGACCAGACCAACCCGCTTTCCGAGGTTACTCATAAACGCCGCCTCTCGGCGCTTGGCCCGGGCGGTCTGACCCGCGAGCGCGCCGGCTTTGAGGTGCGCGATGTGCATCCCACCCATTACGGCCGCATGTGCCCGATCGAAACGCCGGAAGGGCCGAATATCGGTCTGATCAACTCGCTGGCCACTTTTGCCCGGGTCAACAAATACGGCTTTATCGAAACCCCCTATCGCAAGGTTGTCGAGGGTCAGGTGACGGATGAAGTGCATTACATGTCCGCCACCGAAGAGATGCGCCATACCGTGGCGCAGGCCAACGCGCATCTGGACGGGGAAGGGCGTTTTGAAAATGATCTGGTGTCCTCGCGTAAATCCGGGGAATATCAGCTCAGCCCGCGGGATAACATCGACCTGATCGACGTCAGCCCAAAACAGCTGGTATCGGTTGCGGCCTCGCTGATTCCGTTTTTGGAAAATGACGATGCGAACCGGGCGCTGATGGGCTCGAACATGATGCGTCAGGCGGTGCCGCTGTTGCAGGCCGAAGCGCCGCTGGTGGGCACCGGCATCGAAGGGGTCGTGGCCCGGGATTCCGGCGCGGCCATCATGGCGCGTCGCGGCGGGGTGATCGACCAGGTCGACGCCAACCGCATCGTGGTCCGCGCCACCGAAGATCTGGAAATCGGCGACCCCGGCGTAGATATTTACCGCCTGCGCAAATTCCAGCGCTCGAACCAGAACACCTGCATCAACCAGCGTCCGCTGATCAAGGTTGGCGACAAGGTGGGCAAGGGCGAAGTGATCGCCGATGGCCCCTCGACCGATCTGGGCGAGCTGGCCTTGGGCAAGAACATCATCGTCGCCTTCATGCCGTGGAATGGCTACAACTACGAGGATTCGATCCTGATTTCCGAGCGCATCGTGCGCGATGACGTGTTCACCTCGGTGCATATCGAAGAGTTCGAAGTCGCCGCCCGCGACACCAAGCTGGGCCCAGAGGAAATCACCCGCGACATCCCCAATGTCGGCGAAGAAGCGCTGCGCAATCTGGATGAGGCCGGGATCGTTTACATCGGCGCCGAAGTGCAGCCCGGTGATATTCTGGTCGGCAAAATCACGCCAAAGGGCGAAAGCCCGATGACGCCCGAAGAAAAACTGCTGCGGGCGATCTTTGGCGAGAAAGCCTCGGATGTGCGCGACACCTCGCTGCGGGTCAAACCCGGCGATTTCGGCACCGTGGTCGAGGTGCGGGTGTTCAACCGTCACGGCATCGAAAAGGACGAACGCGCCTTGCAGATCGAACGTGAAGAGGTCGAAAGCCTGGCCCGTGACCGCGATGACGAGCTGCATATTCTCGATCGCAACACCTATGCCCGTCTGAAAAACATGATTCTGGGCAAGGTGGCCGTCAAAGGGCCAAGGGGTGTGAAAGCAAAATCGGAAATCACCGAAGAATTGCTGGAAATGCTCTCCAAAGGTCAATGGTGGCAACTGGCGCTGGCCGATGAAAAGGACGCTGCCGAGGTCGAAGCCCTGCACGCGCAATATGAGGCGCAGAAACGGGCGCTGGATGCACGTTTTGAAGACAAGGTCGAAAAAGTGCGCCGCGGCGATGATCTGCCTCCGGGCGTGATGAAAATGGTCAAGGTGTTCATCGCGGTCAAGCGCAAGCTGCAACCGGGTGACAAAATGGCCGGGCGTCACGGGAACAAGGGTGTGATCTCGAAGGTTGTGCCGATGGAGGATATGCCGTTTCTGGCCGATGGGACTCCGGTTGATTTCTGTCTGAACCCGCTGGGTGTGCCGTCGCGCATGAATGTCGGGCAGATTCTGGAAACCCATATGGGCTGGGCCGCACGCGGTCTGGGTCAGGACATTGACGAAGCCTTGCAGGGCTATCGCCGCTCGGGCGATCTGACCCCGGTGCGCGAAGCCATGCGCGTCGCCTATGGCGATAACGCCTATGAAGAGGGCATCAAGGATATGGATGATGACGCCCTGCTGACCGCTGCGGGCAATGTCACCCGTGGGGTGCCGATTGCCACGCCGGTGTTTGACGGCGCCAAAGAGGATGACGTCAATGACGCGCTGAAACGCGCGGGTTTTGAGACCTCGGGGCAGTCGATCCTCTATGATGGCCGCACCGGCGAGCAATTCGCCCGTCCGGTCACCGTGGGTGTCAAATATCTGCTGAAACTGCACCATCTGGTCGATGACAAGATCCACGCACGCTCAACCGGGCCTTACAGCCTTGTCACGCAGCAACCTCTGGGCGGCAAGGCCCAGTTCGGTGGCCAGCGTTTCGGGGAAATGGAGGTCTGGGCGCTGGAAGCTTACGGCGCGGCCTATACCTTGCAGGAAATGCTGACGGTCAAATCCGATGACGTGGCTGGCCGGACCAAGGTCTATGAAAGCATCGTCAAGGGCGATGACAATTTCGAGGCCGGTGTCCCTGAGAGCTTTAACGTGCTGGTCAAAGAGGTCCGCGGTTTGGGCCTGAACATGGAACTCCTGGATGCGGAAGGGGAAGAGTAGGGGCCGCAACGCCCCATCACCCACCCATCCGCAACCAAATTTTTGAGGTATCAAAATGAACCAGGAACTGATTAACAACCCATTTAACCCGCTGACCCCGCCCAAGGTGTTTGACGAGATCAAGGTCTCGCTGGCTTCGCCCGAGCGTATTCTCAGCTGGTCTTTCGGCGAAATCAAGAAACCCGAAACCATCAACTACCGCACCTTCAAACCCGAACGTGACGGTCTGTTCTGTGCGCGTATCTTTGGCCCGATCAAGGATTACGAATGCCTGTGCGGCAAATATAAGCGCATGAAATATCGCGGCGTTGTCTGCGAAAAATGCGGGGTCGAGGTGACCCTCCAGAAAGTGCGCCGCGAGCGTATGGGCCATATCGAACTGGCCGCGCCGGTGGCGCATATCTGGTTTCTGAAATCGCTGCCCAGCCGCATCGGTCTGATGCTGGACATGACCCTGCGCGATCTTGAGCGCATTCTTTATTTCGAAAACTATGTGGTGATCGAGCCGGGTCTGACCGATCTGCAATATGGTCAGCTGATGTCGGAAGAAGAGCATATGGATGCTCAGGACGCTTACGGCATGGATGCGTTCACCGCCGGGATCGGGGCCGAGGCCATCCGCGAGATGCTCAGCCAGATTGATCTGGAGGCCGAGGCCGAAGCGCTGCGGGCCGATCTGGCCGTGGCCACCGGTGAATTGAAGCCGAAAAAGATCATCAAACGTCTGAAAATCGTCGAGGCTTTCCTGGAATCCGGCAACCGCCCGGAATGGATGGTGATGACGGTGGTGCCGGTGATCCCGCCCGAGCTGCGCCCGCTGGTGCCGCTGGATGGGGGGCGCTTTGCCACCTCTGACCTGAACGATCTCTATCGCCGGGTGATCAACCGCAACAACCGTTTGAAACGGCTGATCGAGCTGCGCGCGCCGGACATCATCGTGCGCAACGAAAAGCGGATGTTGCAGGAATCCGTGGATGCTCTGTTTGACAATGGCCGCCGCGGCCGGGTGATCACCGGGGCCAATAAACGCCCGCTGAAATCGCTTTCCGATATGCTCAAGGGCAAACAGGGCCGGTTCCGTCAGAACCTGCTGGGGAAACGGGTGGATTTCTCGGGCCGTTCGGTGATTGTGACCGGGCCCGAGCTGAAGCTGCATCAATGTGGTCTGCCCAAAAAGATGGCGCTGGAGCTGTTCAAGCCGTTCATCTATTCGCGGCTTGAGGCCAAGGGGCTGTCTTCGACCGTCAAACAGGCCAAAAAGCTGGTGGAAAAAGAACGCCCCGAAGTCTGGGACATTCTGGATGAGGTGATCCGCGAACATCCGGTGATGCTCAACCGTGCGCCGACCCTGCACCGTCTGGGCATTCAGGCGTTCGAGCCGGTGCTGATCGAAGGCAAAGCCATTCAGCTGCACCCGCTTGTCTGTTCCGCCTTTAACGCCGATTTCGACGGCGACCAGATGGCGGTGCATGTGCCGCTGAGCCTTGAAGCACAGCTTGAGGCCCGCGTCCTGATGATGTCGACCAATAACGTGCTGTCGCCATCCAACGGGGCGCCGATCATCGTGCCGTCTCAGGACATGATTTTGGGGCTGTATTACGTCACCATGATGCGCGAGGGCATGAAGGGCGAGGGCATGATCTTTGCCAATGCTGACGAAGTCCAACACGCGCTGGATGCTGGCGAAGTGCATCTGCACGCCAAAGTCACCGCCCGTATCAAGCAGATCGACGAGGACGGCAACGAGGTGATGAGGCGCTTTGAAACCACGCCGGGGCGCATTCGTCTGGGGGCTCTGTTGCCGCTGAACGCCAAGGCTCCGTTTGATCTGGTCAACCGTTTGTTGCGCAAAAGCGAAGTGCAGCAGGTGATTGACACGGTTTACCGCTATTGCGGCCAGAAAGAGAGTGTCATTTTCTGTGACCGGATCATGACCATGGGCTTCCGCGAGGCGTTCAAGGCCGGGATTTCCTTTGGCAAGGACGACATGCTGATCCCGGATACCAAATGGACCATCGTTGATGATGTGCGCAATCAGGTCAAAGGGTTCGAGCAGCAATATATGGACGGCCTGATCACACAGGGCGAGAAATATAACAAGGTGGTTGATGCCTGGTCGAAATGCTCTGACGAGGTGGCCGATGCGATGATGGGCGAAATGTCGGCCATGCGGGTCGACGATGCCGGGGCCGAGCTGGAACCAAACAGCGTTTACATGATGGCCCATTCCGGGGCGCGTGGTTCGCCCGCACAGATGAAACAGCTGGGCGGGATGCGCGGTCTGATGGCCAAACCTTCGGGCGAGATTATCGAAACGCCGATTATCTCGAACTTTAAGGAAGGTCTGACCGTGCTTGAGTATTTCAACTCGACCCACGGGGCGCGTAAAGGTCTGGCGGATACGGCGCTGAAAACCGCGAACTCGGGGTATCTGACCCGCCGTCTGGTCGATGTGGCGCAAGATTGCATCGTGCGCAAAGAAGATTGCGGCACCGACCGTTCCATCACCGCTGCGGCGGCTGTGAATGATGGTGAGGTGGTTGCTTCTCTGGCCGAACGTGTGCTGGGCCGCGTGGCGGGCGAAGACATCACCCATCCGGCCACCGGCGAAGTGTTGGTCAAGCGCAACCAGCTGATTGACGAACACATGGCCGATGCGATCGACAAGGCTGATCTGGTCACCGTGCGGGTGCGCAGCCCGCTGACCTGTGAGGCCGAAGATGGGGTTTGCGCCGCCTGTTACGGCCGCGATCTGGCCCGCGGCACGCAGGTCAATCTGGGCGAAGCGGTGGGCATCATCGCCGCGCAGTCCATCGGCGAGCCCGGCACCCAGCTGACCATGCGAACCTTCCACATCGGCGGGATTGCGCAAGGGGGGCAACAGTCGTTCCTTGAGGCCTCTCAGGCCGGCACCGTGGCGTTCAAAAACGCCAATCTGCTGAAAAACGCCTCGGGTCAGATGATCGTCATGGGCCGCTCGATGCAGCTGGTGATCGTGGACGAAAACGGGCAGGAGCGTGCGCATCACAAGCTGTCTTATGGCTCGGTCGTGCATGTCAAAGAGGGCCAGAAGGTCGAGCGTGGTGACAAGATGTTCGAGTGGGATCCCTATACCCTGCCGATCATCGCCGAAAAATCCGGCACCGTGCGCTATGTCGATCTGGTGGCCGGGATCGCGATCCGCGAGGAAACCGATGACGCGACGGGGATGACTCAGAAAATCGTGGTTGACTGGCGCACCGCGCCCAAAGGCAACGATCTGAAGCCCGAGCTGATGATCCTGGATAAAAACGGCGATGTTGTGCTGAACGCTGGTGGTCACCCGATGACCTATGCCATGTCGGTGGATGCGATTTTGTCGGTCGAAGATGGCGACGAAATCAAAGCCGGTGACGTGATCGCCCGTATTCCGCGCGAAGGTGCCAAGACCAAGGACATCACCGGTGGTCTGCCCCGGGTTGCCGAATTGTTCGAGGCGCGCCGGCCCAAGGACCACGCGATCATTGCTGAAATTGACGGCTATGTGCGCTATGGCCGCGACTACAAGAACAAACGTCGGATTTCG
The DNA here is from genome assembly GCA_002748285.1 of Rhodobacterales bacterium. GTDB lineage: Bacteria > Pseudomonadota > Alphaproteobacteria > Rhodobacterales > Rhodobacteraceae > Profundibacter. Next base: position 25,765 of record PDSA01000027.1, on the reverse strand, counting down.
ATCGAGCCCGTCGATGATGCGCTGGAGACCGTGGAATATATGGTGCCCAAGGGCAAGCATATCCCAGTGGCCGAGGGTGATTTTATCCAAAAGGGTGAATACATCATGGACGGCAACCCGGCTCCGCATGATATTCTTGCGGTGATGGGGGTTGAGGCTCTGGCCAACTACATGGTCGACGAGGTTCAGGACGTTTACCGTCTGCAAGGGGTGAAGATCAACGATAAGCATATCGAAGTGATCGTGCGCCAGATGTTGCAGAAATGGGAGATTTCCGACAGCGGCGAGACCACCTTGCTGAAAGGCGAGCATGTGGACAAGGCAGAGTTCGACCAAGCCAACGCCAAAGCCCGTGACAAGGGCGTGCGCGAAGCCAAGGGCGAGCCGATCCTGCTGGGGATCACCAAGGCATCGCTGCAAACCCGCAGCTTTGTATCGGCGGCGTCGTTCCAGGAAACCACTCGGGTGCTGACCGAAGCTTCGGTTCAGGGCAAGCGCGATAAGCTGGTTGGTCTGAAGGAAAACGTCATCGTTGGCCGTCTGATCCCGGCGGGCACCGGGGGCTCGACCATGAAGACCCGCAGAATTGCGCAGGAGCGCGACAATGTGGTGATCGAAGAGCGCCGCAAAGAGGCCGAAGAGGCCGTGCGCCTGGCGGCCCCGGCTGCGGATGATGTCGTGGGCGGTGACGTGTTTGGCGACAGTGCCATGGGCGACACACCCGAGAGCCGCGAGTAACAGCGCGCAAATCATAAACAACAAAGCCCCCGCACCATCTGGTGCGGGGGCTTTTCGTTGCGGGCAGGGGGCTTACATTGGCCCGAACCATGCCCGGCGGCCCCATGCCAAAGGATGTGCTTTTACCCCCGCCCGAGCGGCCCAAAGTGCTGTCCCCCTGCACAACCGTCCAGCGGCAGGATCACATCACCCGGTCAAAAATCTCGGTATGGCCGGGTATTCAGAAAAGCCGGTTGTCAGAATGATATTTCGGCAATGATCTTTGCCGGAGCAACCCCGGATTTGAGCACCCGAACCCCGGCGCGTTGTGCAAACGCTTTTTCAACTTCTGCGCGATGCTCCTGTGAAACCCGATCGCCCGAGCAAGCCCCTTTCAGCACCCAACGCTCATAGGCGAAAGGCCCCGCAACTACGCCAGCGATGACCCTCGGAGCAACATCATTCTTCTTAACCTTTCCCGATGCAATCAACGTCTTGATCGCTTCGGCCGTAATCTCGGCGCTTTCTTGAAACGCCATGTTGGCTATCTTTCGCTCTTCATCACTCGGAGCACCATCGTTCAGGCAGTGGCGCGCAACAAAGAGCCAGTCATGTATCATATAAGCTGGCGCATAACCCCAGGGCGAGAAACCATTGAAAAGCTGTCCGGCCTTCGGAATTGACCCGCCATCAGTATACATCATTTCCGGTCGTATGCGCGTCACTGCCGCGCCGGGCTTGTTACGGTGAAAAGTGAGCGGATTTGTGCGGCTCGGGACAAACACGAAACGCCCATCTCCCAAGCGATTGCCTTCCCTCACCCACATCACCAAAAGCGACCCCTCAAATCGCCCCACGGGCGCTTTGTCGAAATCGACAGTGCCACAGGCCGCCAGCACTGTGATGAGCAATAGTAGGATATGACGAAACCGCAACATGACATCAGCCTTTCAAACCATCGGAGTGACCAAGGCATTGTAGCACATTTTGCGCCTTTTTGCGGTCTGAAATGTGCTGCGTAGAATGCGCAGAGCTGATGGGATAAGTTTCGCGCTCACAGCTCATGAAGCATCAGCTTAGAATCAAAGACTTATAGCCCAATAGCATGATTGTAATTCTGTGATTTCGCCACCCAACTGCGAACCAAAGCCATGTCAGTGCTGCGGCACAGATTTGGCGGAGCAGAATCCAATCCGTCGAGTCCCGAGAATCATCGTCCAGGGCATCAGCATGACAACGCGGAACAGGCACGGCCTTTTCTTGAGTACAGGTGAAACACTTCGTAGCATTCTTCAGAAGCCAAAGTGGTGAGCCGGCCGGGATCCGAACCCGGGACCTACTGATTAAAAGTCAGTTGCTCTACCAACTGAGCTACCGGCCCACACAAGGCGCTTAATTAGGTAGGTGAAGCGCCGGGGTCAACCCCGAAATGTAACCTTTTTTAATCCCTTACTGGAATTTCTTAAAAACCCTCGCTATATGGCCCCTATGGGCGCTCAATATGCAAATATCAGCCTGCCGTTCATGAAAATGCACGGGCTGGGCAATGATTTCGTGGTGATTGATTCTCGCGGAAAGGGCGATGTCGTGTCTGTTGATTTGGCCCGGGCGCTTGGGAATCGGCATATGGGCGTTGGATTCGACCAGTTGGCGGTGATTTCTGCCGGCTCACATGACGGGCATTTGCAATTCTTTAACAGCGATGGCTCCCGCTCCAGCACCTGCGGCAACGCCACCCGCTGCATCGCCCGCTATCTGATGCAGCAAACCGGTGCCCGCGAATTGCATCTGAGCAGCGATCATGGCGATCTGTTCGCTCGCGATGCTGGCGGCGGGCTGACCTCGGTCAATATGGGGCAGCCGCAGCTGGATTGGAAGGATGTGCCGCTGGCCCGGCAGATCGAGACCGTGATGCTGCCGATTGAGGGTGCCCCCACCGCCACCGGCATGGGCAACCCGCATTGCACCTTTTTCGTCGAAGATGTCGCCGCCATTGATCTGGCCGAATTCGGCGCGGCGCATGAACATCACCCGCTTTACCCGCAGCGCACCAATGTGCAGATCGCCCAGATCACCGGCCCCGATCAAATCCGTATGCGAGTCTGGGAACGTGGGGTGGGGATTACGCTGGCCTCGGGCTCGTCCTCATGCGCAACTGCGGTGGCAGCGGCGCGGCGGGGGCTGACGGGGCGCAAGGTGCAGATCGACCTGGATGGCGGTCGCTTGCAGATCGACTGGCGCGCGGATGGGGTGCTTGGCTGCCGTCTGAACGCCTATGAATCCGAAGCCATGAAGGATCTGGCCGGGCAGGCGGGCCTGAAAAATGCGGTCGTGGTCAACACCTGCGCGGTCACGGCCGAAGCGGTGCGCAAATCGCGTCAGGAAATCCGCCGCCTGCGTCGCGAGAACCCGGATGCCAAAGTGATCGTCACCGGCTGTGCGGCTCAGGTCGAGCCCGAGACCTTTGCCAAAATGGATGAGGTCGATCTGGTGGTGGGCAATTCCGAGAAAATGCAGCCCGGCACCTGGGCGCAGTTCGGCCCCGATTTTATCGGCCAAAGCGAGCGGGTGCAGGTCAATGACATCATGTCGGTCACCGAAACCGCCGGCCATCTGATCGACGGGTTCGGCAGCCGCTCGCGGGCCTATGTGCAGGTGCAAAATGGCTGCGATCACCGCTGCACCTTTTGCATTATTCCTTATGGCCGGGGCAATTCGCGCTCGGTTCCTGCCGGAGTGGTGGTGGATCAGATCAAGCGGCTGGTGGATAAGGGCTATCACGAAGTGGTGCTGACCGGGGTGGACCTGACCAGCTGGGGCGCGGATTTGCCTGCGGCCCCGCGCTTTGGTGATCTGGTGATGCGGATTTTGCGGCTGGTGCCGGATCTGCCGCGTCTGCGGATTTCTTCGATCGACAGCATCGAGGCCGATGACAACCTGATGTGCGCCATCGCGACCGAGCCCCGGCTGATGCCGCATCTGCATCTGTCGTTGCAGGCGGGCGATAATATGATTCTGAAGCGCATGAAGCGCCGCCATTTGCGCGAGGATGCCATCGCGTTTACCGAACAAGCCCGCCAATTGCGCCCGGATATCACCTTTGGGGCCGATATCATCGCTGGCTTTCCCACGGAATCGGATGCGATGTTTGAGAATTCGTTAAAGCTGGTCACCGATTGCGATCTGACCTGGCTGCATGTGTTCCCCTATTCTGCCCGCCAAGGCACTCCGGCGGCGCGGATTCCGCCGGTCAATGGCACTATCATCAAAGCCCGGGCGGCACAGCTGCGGGCGGCGGGGAAAAAGCAGTTGATCAAGCATTTGCGTCATCAAATCGGTCAGCAACACAGCATCCTGATGGAAAACCCACGTATGGGCCGGACCGAGCAATTCACCGAGGTGGTGTTTGACAGCGATCAGCCCGAAGGTCAGATCATCACCGCTCATATCCATGGCCAAAATGGCAAACAGTTGCTGGGGGCCGCGGCTTAGGCGGGGCGCGGCCTCTGCATCGCCTGAGATCGGATGGCTTTTGGCCCTAAAGCCAGTCGCGCAAGATCGGGATCAGGGGCAAATCTGCCGGCGGCATGGGGTAATCCCTCAGCCGGTTGGGCCGCACCCATTTCAGGGTCTGCCCCTCTTTGGCCACCGGTATCCCCTGCCATTTGCGACAGGCAAACAGCGGCATCAGCAGATGGAAATCCTCGTAAGCGTGGCTGGCAAAGGTCAGCGGGGCCAGACAGCTGGACCAGGTATCAATCCCCAGCTCTTCCTTCAACTCGCGCACCAGCGCCGCCTCGGGGTTTTCGCCCGGTTCCACCTTGCCGCCGGGGAATTCCCACAGCCCGGCCATGGATTTGCCCTCGGGCCGTTGCGCCAGCAAAATCCGCCCTTCGACGTCAATCAGCGCCACCGCTGAGACCAGCAGCACCGTCATGAGCGATAATCCGCGTTGATCTCGATATAACCATGGGTCAGATCGCAGGTCCAGATCGTGGCCTTGCCCGATCCGATCCCCAGATCAACGCTGATCAGCAGCTCGTCCTGTTGCATATGCGCCGCCGCGTCCTGCTCGCGATAGCCCGGCGCCACCCAGCCCTTTTCCGCCACCAGCACATCGCCAAAGCGGATCGACAAAGCATCGCGGTCGGCCCGCGCCCCGGATTTGCCCACCGCCATCACGATGCGCCCCCAATTCGGGTCTTGCCCGGCAATGGCGGTTTTCACCAGCGGAGAATTGGCGATCGCCATGCCCACCTTATGCGCATCGGCATCGTCATGCGCCCCGGTGATGCGCACCTCTACAAATTTGCTGGCCCCTTCGCCATCTTTGACCACCTGTTGTGCCAGATCCAGCATCACCTGATGCAGCGCGTCATAGAACGGCCCCTCGACGGCGGTGATCTCAGCCGCTTGTGAACGCCCGGTGGCGGCCAGAAGCAGGCTGTCCGAAGTCGATGTGTCGCTGTCCACGGTGATGCAGTTAAAGGTCTTATCGGTCAGATCGCTCAGCATCTGTTGCAGCAGCGGGCGGGCGATTTTGGCATCGGTAAAGATATAAACCAGCATGGTGGCCATATCCGGTGCCACCATGCCCGAGCCCTTGGCGATGCCGGCGATATGGATTGGCCCGCCATCGCCCTCAATCACCGCGCCCGCGCCCTTGGTAAAGGTGTCGGTGGTCATGATCGCACCGGCGGCATCGGCGATGCGGCTGGGCGACAGACCCTGTTTGAGGGCGGCGATGCTGGACGTGATGCGCTCATAAGGCAGCGCTTCGCCAATCACCCCGGTCGAGGCCGAAAACACCCGGCTTTGCGGCAGGTTCAGCGCATCGGCCACGGCCCCGGTAACGGCCTGCACCGCCTCGATCCCGCCGCGCCCGGTAAAGGCGTTGGCATTGCCAGAATTAACGATGATCGCGGCCCCGGCATCGCTGTCGAGGCCGATTTTGTCCTGACAATCCAGAACCGGCGCGGCCCGTGTCGCGGATTTTGTGAACACACCGGCGATGGTCGAGCCCGCACACAAATGCGCCAACATTACATCATCGCGGCCCTGATACCGCACCCCGGCGGCCAGCGCGGCAAAAGACACCCCATCAATGCAGGGTAGATCGGGAAAGCCCCCTTTCGGGGCCAGAGGGGAAACGGCGCTCATAAATCCATCATCCTGTTTTGGGCGGGGCCGGTTCTGCACCAGCCCCGAAAAGCGTTTTAGTCGATCAGGCTGTTATCATTGATCACAGCTGGCGCGATGCTGTCTTTTTCTGCCTTGGTGATCTTGGCCTTGGCGGTCAGATCCTCGATGACTTTTTTCACCGCATCTTGCTGAATCTCGGCTTCCAGCTCGGCCTTGATGGCGTCCAGGCTGGGGGCGTCTTTCAGCCGGGTTTCGTTCAGGATCAGCACATGCCAGCCGAATTGGGTTTTCACCGGGTTTGAGATTTCGCCCGGTTTCAGCGCCATCACGGCTTCTTCGAACGGCTTGACCATCATGCCCGGACCAAACCAGCCCAACGCGCCGCCATTGGCCCCGGATGGGCCGGTGGATTTGTCCTTGGCCAGCTCGGCAAAATCAGCGCCTTCCTCCAGCATTTTGCGGATCGCTTTGGCTTCGTCTTCGGTTTCGACCAGAATATGCGCGGCGTTGAATTCCTTGGTGGGTTTGGCATCGGCAAAACGCGCATCATAAGCAGCCTGCAGCGCTTCGGGTGTCACCGCATCGGTAATCTTGCTGTCCAGAACCGCCCCGGCGCGCAAGGCCCGCAACTCGTTTGCAACGCTCAAAGTGATGCGCTTGGGCGTGTCACCCTGCATCGCCTGCGACAGCAGAGTTTGCTGGATCAGCTGGTTCAGCACCCCTTCGAACAGCGCATCGGCGGGCAGGGTCTGATATTGCTGGGGCAGGGCACCCTTGGCGACGATCATGTGACCGACCGTAATATCGGTGCCATTGACCGTGGCCACCACCGTATCCGCATCAGGACCATCTGCACTGGCCGGAAGCGCCAGAGCCGCCGCGAAAATTGCGCCAAGCAGAAAATTATTGCGTTTTAACATCTATTTTTCCTCAGATCGGGTTGCACGGCGGCGCACAACATTGACACTGCTATGCCAGCTGCTTACATCGCCAAAGGGTTTTGGTGGCAGCCGGGGCTGCGTTTCGTCGTTCGTATGTAGAATGGACGGCGTTGCGGGGCAAGGGACTGTCACACAAGATTTACCAGATGAGATCAGTTAGGCAGGGAAAATATGTTAGGTATCGGCACCATCGCCAAAAAAGTCTTCGGCACCCCCAATGACCGCAAGATCAAGGCCACCCGACCGTTGATCGAAAAGATCAATGCGCTCGAGCCCGAGTTTCAAAAGCTGTCTGACGATCAGATCAAGCAGAAAACCCAAGAGCTGGCCAAACGCGCCAATGAGGGCGAAAAGCTGGATGATCTGCTGGTTGAGGCCTTTGCCAATGTGCGCGAGGCCGCCCATCGTGCGCTGGGTCTGCGGGCCTTTGACACCCAGCTGATGGGGGGGCTTTTTCTGCATCAGGGCAATATCTCGGAAATGAAAACCGGCGAGGGCAAAACCCTGGTTGCCACCTTCGCCGCCTATCTGAACGCGCTGACGGGCAAGGGCGTGCATATCGTCACCGTCAATGATTATCTGGCCAAGCGTGATGCCCAATGGATGGGGCAGGTCTATGCTGCTCTGGGGCTAACCACTGGGGTGGTTTACCCCAACATGTCCGACGCAGAACGCCGCGCCGCCTATGCCGCCGACATCACCTATGCCACCAATAACGAGCTGGGTTTTGACTATTTGCGCGACAATATGAAAGCCGAGCTGGCCGAGATGGTGCAGCGCGACCATCATTTCGCGATTGTGGACGAGGTCGACTCGATCCTGATTGACGAGGCCCGCACCCCGCTGATCATCTCCGGCCCGTCCGAGGATCGCTCGGATCTTTACGTCACCGTCGATAAGCTGATCCCGCAGCTGGGCGATGCGCATTACGAGCTGGACGAGAAAAACCGCACAGTGTCCTTCACCGAGGAAGGCAACGAGTTTATCGAGAAAATCCTGCACGAAGCCGGCATTCTGCCCGAGGATCAGACGCTTTACGATCCCGAAAGCACCACCATTGTGCATCACGCTAATCAGGGCTTGCGGGCGCATAAACTGTTTACCAAAGACAAAGATTACATCGTGCGCGGCACCGAGGTGATGCTGATCGACGAATTTACCGGCCGGATGATGGCCGGGCGGCGGCTGTCGGGCGGGCTGCATCAGGCGATCGAGGCCAAAGAGGGCTGCCCGATCCAACCCGAAAACGTCACCTTGGCGTCGGTGACGTTCCAAAACTATTTCCGGCTCTATGGCAAACTGTCGGGCATGACCGGCACCGCCCTGACCGAGGCCGAAGAATTCGCCGAAATCTACAAGCTCGGCGTGGTCGAAGTGCCTACCAACCGCCCTGTGATCCGCAAGGACGATCATGATCAAGTGTATCGCACCGCTCGCGAGAAATATGAAGGGGTGGTGAAGAGCATCAAGGAAGCCCATGAAAAGGGGCAGCCGATTCTGGTGGGGACCACCTCGATTGAGAAATCCGAGATGCTCTCGGACATGCTCAAAGCCGCTGGCATCAAGCATAACGTGCTGAACGCCCGCCACCATGAACAAGAGGCGAAAATCGTCGCCGATGCCGGTAAGCTGGGCGCGGTGACCATCGCCACCAACATGGCCGGGCGCGGCACTGATATTCAGCTGGGCGGCAATGTCGATATGATCGTGATGGAGGCTCTGGCCGCCGATCCCGAGGCCAACCCCGAAGAGCTGCGCAGCAAGATCGAGGCCGAACATGCCGAGGAAAAAGCCAAGGTAATCGAGGCCGGCGGCCTGTTCGTTCTGGCCACCGAACGCCATGAAAGCCGTCGGATCGACAACCAGCTGCGGGGGCGCTCGGGCCGTCAGGGCGATCCGGGGCGCTCGGCGTTTTTCCTGTCGCTCGAAGACGATCTGATGCGGATTTTCGGCTCGGAGCGGCTGGATGCGGTGCTGGGCAAGCTGGGCATGAAAGAGGGCGAAGCCATCGTGCACCCTTGGGTCAACAAATCGCTGGAGAAGGCACAGGCCAAGGTCGAGGGGCGCAATTTCGACATCCGCAAGCAGTTGCTGAAATTTGACGATGTGATGAATGATCAGCGCAAGGTGATTTTTGCTCAGCGCCGCGAAATCATGGAAGCCAGCGACCTTTCCGAAATCGTTCAGGATATGCGCCATCAGGTGGCCGAGGATCTGGTGACCACCTTTATCCCGCCCAAAACCTATGCGGATCAATGGGATACCGAGGGTCTGTATGCTGCGGCAATCGAAAAAATGGGTCTGGATGTGCCGGTCATTGCATGGGCCAAAGAAGAGGGCGTGGATGACGAAGCGATCATCGAACGCCTGTGCGAAGCGGCGGACAAGCTGATGGCCGAAAAGGCGGCGCAATTCGGCCCCGAGGCTCTGCGCAGCATTGAAAAGCAGATTTTGCTGCAAACCATTGACGGCAAATGGCGCGACCATCTGCTGACGCTGGAGCATCTGCGCTCGGTGGTTGGGTTCCGGGGCTATGCTCAGCGTGATCCGTTGAACGAATACAAAAACGAATCCTTCCAACTGTTTGAAAGTATGTTGAACGCCTTACGCGAAGACGTCACGCAACAGCTGTCGCAAATCCGTCCGCTCTCGCCCGAAGAGCAAGAGGAAATGATGCAGCAAATGCTGGCCCAGCAACAGGCCGCCGGCTTGAATGGGGGGGCAGGCGTAACCGCGCCAGAGTTTGACGAAAACGACCCGGAAAGCTGGGGCAACCCATCGCGCAATGCCCCTTGCCCTTGCGGCTCGGGCCGTAAATTCAAGCATTGCCACGGGCGTTTGGTGTAAAGCTTGCGCAAAAGCGGCATAGGCGCGGGCGTGCGGCTGCTCTTGGCCGCCGCCCTTTTGCCGTTTCTGGGGGCTCTGGCAGCGGCGCAACCGGCTGAGCCGCCCCTACCGCCGCCCTCAGCCGGGCCGGTTCCCGGGTTAGCTGATCAGGTCAGGCAGACAACCAGCCCCTACACCGCCCCGAAACGCCCCGATTATCAGGCTTACAGCCCGCTCGGTCTGGCCTGCGAGGTCAAGTTGACCGCCCATGCCGCCCCCGGTGCCATGGCGGTGCTGCAGCTGCACGCGCCCTGCCTGCCCAACCGCGCCTTGACTGTGCGCCATCAGGGGCTGGTTTTCAGCGACACCACCTCAAATATCGGCACTTTCACAGCGACTGTGCCCGCCCTGACAAGTCAGGCCACCTTTGAGCTAAAGCTGGCCGATGCGGCGGCGGTGATAACCAGCCTCAGCCTGCCTGAAGCGGCGCATTTTCGCCGGGTGGGGCTGCAATGGTCCGGCTCGGATGATCTGCAACTCCATGTGTTCGAACTCAATGCCCGCTCCGGGCGCAAAACCCATCTCTGGGCGGGACAGCCGCAAAGCACCGCTCGCGCGCTCCGGGGGCGTGGCGGATATCTGACCCGGCTGGGCAACGCCCATATGGCCGATGCTCATCAGGCCGAAATCTACAGCTTCCCCGCTGGGCGGGTGCATCACCGGACCACGATCCGCCTGCATCTTGTGGTACCTGTGACGCGCTCGAACTGCGATCAGGCGCTTGCGGCGCAAACCCTGCATGGCACATCCGGCGGTGGCGATATTTCCATCAGAATGCCGCCCTGTGATCAGATTGGCACTGACCTGGTGCTGAAAAACCTGCTAAAAGATTTGAAAATCAGCGGCGATCAAGGGTGAGTGGCTAAATATCATGCGATTAATCTGTGCAGCGCTGCTGTTTTTTTTATCATGGGTCGGTCCGGCTATGGCGCAAGACGTGGTGCTGACCTCGCGTGATGGCAAAGTGTCAATCGCGGGCACATTGCTGTCCTTTGACGGAGAGTTTTACCGCCTGAAATCGGCCTATGGCGCGATGACACTGGAAAAAACTGCGGTCAGCTGCGCCGGCACGGGATGCCCCGATCTGGAAAATTATGTGGCCGAGATCACCCTTGCCGGGGCGCGGGCCATTGGTCAGCAGCTGATGCCGGCGCTGCTCGCGGATTTTGCCCGCCAGAGCGGCTTTGAGCTGCGCCAGATCATCCGCGACGATCTGCATTTCAGTTATGAATTGCGATCCCCCGATGCTGGCAAACCCGTCGCCCGGTTTCATTTTGCCCTGTCGAATACGGCAGATGGCTTTGCCCGGCTGATCAAGGGCGAGGCCAATATGGTGCTGGCCAGCCGAGCGGTGACGGATAAGGAAATCATCGCCGCCCGCAAGGCCGGGCTGGGCCATTTGCGCGAGGCTCGGCGGCAACGGATTGTCGGGCTGGATGCTGTGGTGGCGCTGGTGGCCCCGAACAACCCGCTGGGCGCGATCTCGCAGGCTGATCTGGCCCGGCTGTTTGCCGGAGAGATCAGCAACTGGCAGCAAATTGGCGGCCCCAACGCGCCGGTTTATCTGCACCTTCCGGCGGCGTCATTGGGAATAGCCCAACGATTTCAACAGGATGTGATGGAAGCCAACCAGTTGGAGCTTGCCGCTGACATCGCGCGCCATCAGGATGCGGCGGCACTGGCTGATACTGTGGCGGCGGATCCGTTTGCGATTGGCATCAGCCGGTTGTCCGAAATTGGCAACGCCAAAATCCTGCGCTTTCGTTCAGATTGTGGCATCGGGTTGCAGGCCAGCGCCCGCTCGGTCAAAACCGAAGACTACCCGCTGACGGCGCCGCTGTTCCTTTACCTTCCGGCCTATCGCCTGCCCAAAATCGGCCGCGAGTTTCTGTCTTATCTGCAGGATCCATCGGCACAGCATGTGGTGCGCGCCGCCGGGTTTGTCGATCAGCGGGTGGAGGAAATCGCGCTAACGGATCAAGGGGCACGTTTTGCCCATGCGATTGCCGCAGCGGGGCCGGAAACCGATCTGGCCGAGCTGCAACGCATGGTCACCCGCCTGCAAACAGGCAAACGCCTGAGCCTGACCTTTCGGTTCCAGCCCGGTTCCAGCCGGTTGGATGCGCAATCCAAAGCCAATGTGGTGTTGCTGGCGCGGTTGCTGGAGGCGGGCAGATATGATGGGCGCGAATTGTTGTTTGTCGGGTTCAGTGACGGCAAGGGGCCGGCCAAGGTGAACCGTAAAATCGCCCAAAAACGGGCGGCAGCGGTGCGGGCGGCGGTGCAGAAAGCGGCCAAAACCCTCAGACCACAACAGCTTTCCCTACAGCTGGCCGCTTTTGGCGAAGCTATGCCGATGGCTTGTGATGACAGCCCGTGGGGCCGGCAGGTGAACCGGCGGGTTGAGGTTTGGGTGAAAGAGCGCCTATAGATACCCATCCCCGCGTAAGCTGATTTCACAGGATTTGCCAATGATCAGATGATCATGCAGCGTCAGCCCCAGGCTGAGCGCGGCTTTTTCGATCTGAATGGTCATGCTGATATCGGCATCCGATGGCGTAGGGTCGCCCGACGGATGGTTGTGCACCAGAATCAGCGCCGAGGCGTTCAGCTCCAGCGCCCGTTTGACCACTTCACGCGGGTAAACCGGCACATGGTTGACCGTGCCTTTGGCCTGTTCCTCATCCTCGATCAGAATGTTTTTATTGTCGAGATACAGCACCCGGAAATGCTCGGTCTCGCGGTGGGCCATGGTGGTGTGGCAGTAATCCAGCAGCGCCTGCCAACTGGACAGTGCGTGTTTGTGCATGATTTTCGAACGTGCCAGACGGTGGGCTGCCGCTTCGACGATTTTTAGCTCTTGCACCACTGCATCGCCCACCCCTTTGATTTCGCGCAACCGCTCGGCCGGGGCCGAGATCACCCGGTTGAAATCGCCGAATTTATCCAGCAAACGCCAGGCCAGCGGTTTGACATCGCAGCGTGGGATGGCACGAAACAGCAGCAGCTCAAGCATTTCGTAATCCGGCAGCGCATCCGCCCCGCCCTTGATAAACCGCTCTCGCAGCCGTTTGCGGTGGTCGCGAATGTAAGACGGTTGCGCCCCGGCGTGAAGGGCGGGCGTGACCTCGTCCCCCTGAAACAGGGGCAGGGGCATTTCGGAAAAGTGGTTGCTCTGGCTCATGCCCGGAATGATGAATCAATTTATTGAAAAAACAATTAACTTCGCCGGGTAAAAAATGCCCGATGCCGGATGAACCGGTTTCGGGGGGCTCTGTACAATACCACATAACATAGAGAGCGCCGGGCTGCGCCTGCCGGGCGGGCAGGCAGGCGCAGCCCGGCCTTGAGGCCGGGCGAGAGCTGGTGCCTTGTGGGTTGTTATCTGCGGCGATGTTTTCAAATTCGCGCATGATTTCCTTTTGCCGCGTGGTCAGGTTGACCGGCGTTTCAACCGCCAGTTCGATGAACATATCACCGGTGCCATTACCCCGCAGCGCTGGCATGCCCTTGGCGCGAAGCCGCATTTGCCGCCCGGATTGCGACCCCGCCGGCACTTTCACCCGGCTGCGGCCACCATCTATGGTGGGCACTTCGATGTCTCCGCCCAGCGCGGCGGTGCCGATGCTGACCGGCACTTTGCAATAAAGGTTGACGCCATCGCGCTGGAACAGCTCGTGCTCCTTAACGTCGATAAAGATATAGAGATCACCGGGCGGGCCACCCCGCAGACCGGCTTCGCCTTCGCCCGACAGCCGGATGCGGGTGCCGGTTTCCACCCCCACCGGGATGTTGACTGAAAGCGAGCGCTCTTTTTCCTTGCGTCCGACCCCGTTGCAGGATTTGCACGGGTTGTTGATCATTTGCCCAGCACCCTGACAGGTGGGGCAGGTGCGTTCGACGGTGAAAAAGCCCTGCTGCGCCCGCACCTTGCCCATGCCGGAGCAGGTCGGGCAGGTCACAGGTTCAGAGCCGCTTTCAGCCCCGGTGCCCGAGCATTCGGCGCAAGACACAGAGGTCGGCACGGTGATGGTTTTTTGCAGACCGGCAAAGGCTTCTTCTAGGGTGATGCGTAGATTATAGCGCAGATCCGAGCCCCGGGTGGCGCGGGGCCGTCCGCCGCCGCGACCGCCGCCCATGAAATCGCCGAACAGATCATCAAACACATCGGAAAACGCCGAAGAGAAATCTCCGCCATGACCCGGATGCCCCCCGCGCGGGCCGCCGCCCTCAAAAGCAGCATGGCCGAACCGGTCATAGGCCGCGCGTTTGTCGGGATCCTTGAGCACGTCATGGGCTTCGTTCACCTCTTTGAACTGGGCCTCGGCATTGGGATTGTCGGAATTGCTGTCTGGGTGCAGCTCTTTGGCGCGCTTTCGATAAGCCTTTTTGATCTCGGTGGCCGAAGCGTCTTTGCTGACCCCCAGCAGATCGTAATAATCGCGCTTTGACATGAATAGTCCCCCTTTTTGGGAACGCAAAAGCCGACCCGGAATGATCCGGGTCGACCTCAGGCGTCAGTCAGACGCCTTATGTGCGTTTATCGTCGTCCAAATCTTCGAAATCCGCATCAACGATGTCATCATCCACCGGCGCAACGTCTTCTTCCGGGTCGGCTTCGGTTTCGTTGCCCGCAGCCTCTTGTTCGGATTTGTAGATGGCCTCGCCCAGCTTCATCGCCGCTTCGGTGACGTTCTGGATGCCGGATTTGATCTTGTCGGCATTTTCGCTTTCCAGTTCGTCATTCAGCGCGGCAATCGCCAGCTCGATTGCTTCGATCGTGGTTGGATCGACCTTGTCTTTATGCTCTTCCATCGCCTTTTCTGTCGAATGGATCAGGCTTTCGGCCTGATTTTTCGCCTCAATCAGCTCTTTGCGCTCTTTATCGGCATCGGCATTTTCTTCGGCTTCTTTCACCATGGCTTCGACCTCTTCATCGGACAAGCCGCCAGACGCCTGAATGGTGATTTTCTGCTCTTTGCCGGTGCCTTTATCCTTGGCCGCAACCTCGACAATGCCGTTGGCGTCGATGTCAAAGGTGACCTCGATCTGAGGCAGGCCGCGCGGGGCAGGGGGGATTTCTTCCAGATTGAACTGACCCAGCAGCTTGTTATCTGCGGCCATTTCACGCTCGCCCTGGAACACACGCAGGGTCACGGCGCTCTGATTGTCCTCAGCGGTCGAGAAGACCTGAGACTTCTTGGTCGGGATCGTGGTGTTGCGATCAATCAGCCGGGTGAACACGCCACCCAAGGTTTCGATCCCCAGCGACAGCGGAGTCACATCCAACAGCACCACATCCTTGACGTCGCCCTGCAAAACACCGGCCTGAATGGCCGCACCCATGGCGACCACTTCGTCCGGGTTCACACCTTTATGTGGGTCTTTGCCAAAGAATTTGCCGACCTCTTCGCCAACTTTTGGCATCCGGGTCATACCGCCGACCAGAACCACCTCGTCAATGTCGCCGGTGGACAGGCCTGCATCCTTCAGAGCCTCTTTGCAAGGCTTCAAAGTCGCCTTGATCAGATCACCCACCAGACTTTCCAGCTTGGCGCGGGTCAGCTTCATCACCATGTGCAGGGGCTGGCCGCCATTGGGGTCCATCGAGATGAAGGGCTGGTTGATTTCGGTCTGAGTAGCCGAGGACAGCTCGATCTTGGCCTTTTCAGCGGCCTCTTTCAGCCGTTGCAGCGCCATCTTGTCTTTGGACAGATCAACGCCGGTTTCTTTTTTGAACTCATCGGCCAGATATTTGACGATTTTCATGTCAAAATCTTCACCACCCAAGAAGGTATCGCCATTGGTCGATTTGACCTCGAACAGGCCATCATCAATTTCCAGAATGGTCACATCAAACGTGCCACCGCCCAGATCGTAAACCGCGATGGTTTGGCTGTCTTCCTTGTCCAAACCATAGGCCAGCGCCGCTGCGGTGGGCTCGTTGATGATGCGCAGCACCTCAAGGCCAGCGATCTTGCCGGCATCCTTGGTGGCCTGACGCTGAGCGTCGTTGAAATAGGCCGGAACGGTGATCACGGCCTGTGTCACTTTTTCACCCAGATAGGCTTCGGCGGTATCCTTCATCTTGCCCAGAATAAAGGCTGAAATCTGACTGGGGCTGTATTTTTCGCCATTGGCTTCAACCCAAGCATCGCCATTGCCGCCATCGACAATCGCATAAGGCACCTGTTTGCGATATTTGCTGATCGCCGGATCACTGGCGCGGCGGCCAATCAGACGTTTCACGGCGAAAATAGTGTTGCTGGCGTTGGTTACGGCCTGACGTTTGGCCGGCTGGCCCACCAGACGCTCTTCGTCGGTGAAGGCTACAATCGAAGGCGTGGTGCGCACCCCTTCGGCATTCTCAACCACCCGAGGTTGCGAACCATCCATGATCGCAACGCAAGAGTTGGTGGTCCCCAGATCAATCCCAATGACTTTTGACATGTTTCATATTTCCTTTTGTTAGGCGATGTTGTGGCGCACGGCCCCGTAAACAAGCATCCGCACACCGATCCCAAAATCTCCGGGGCGTCGACCCCGGTCGTGCTTCAGGGGGTATATAGGTAAGGGGTTTGACGGCTGCAAGGCATCGCCCGGCGGATTATTTGCCTTTCTGTGCAAAAAATTGAATCTATTTTGGCCGGTCGCGAAATTTCGCCCTTGCGACATATCTGGTATTGTGAATGTTATGGTTTTTCATTATGCCAGCAAGGCTCTATTTCCCGACTCGAACATGAACAGGATATTCCCATGCAACAGATTGCCCTTGTCGTCGTCGCCATTATCCTTGGCCTGACCTTTGGAAAACTGACTGGAGGGCTGACCTTTTCCTCAGCCGTTTGCCTGATTGCCGGGCTGTTTCTGGTCACCCCTAGCCTGTTCAAATTCCACTTTTCCGATTTTGCTATCATCCGCAGCCATAGCGGGGCGATTTTCAAAAATATCTGGATCAACTATCTGCTGCTGACCTCCATCGCGCTGATCATCGGCTATACCAGCCAGAATATCGGCATTGCCGCGGCGCTGTTTTTGCTGGCGCTGCTGCCGGGTGGGGGCATGGTGATGATGTGGATCAAGGTCAGCGGAGCGAATGTAAAGGTGGGCTTTGTGATCTTCATGCTCAATCTGGCACTGCTGCTGCCGGTGACGCTGATCTTTGGTCAATTTAACGATCTGGCAAGCGGGTTTTTCCCTTCGGTTGACCTCAGTACCCTGGACGGCACCGCGGCGGGGCGTCAGGTCAAACCTTTTGCGCCTTTTGTGTTGCTGATCATCATCCCCTTTGTGGTCAGCCGTATCGTGCTGAAATTTTTCCCAGCTGTGGTCAGCTTTACCGCCACCCATCAAAAGCTGATCTCAAAAGCCACCATGTTTGGCATCGTGTTCTACCTGTTCTCGCTCAGCACTTCACAGCTGTTGTTCAAGGTTGCACCGCTGGATCTGTTGCGGGCGGGGCTGGCTACGGCGGTATTCTATGCGGTGGTGTTTACAGTGGCGATCAAGCTGACCGACAAGACCCCGGACGGCAAAGCCGTGTTCTGGCATATCGCCACCCGCTATATCACGCTGGCGCTGATTTTGGCGGTGTTCAGTGTCGATACTTACGGCACCAGCTTTATCCTGCCGATCATGTTTGCCTATTTCATCCAGATCGGCGCCGCCGGTTTTCTGGCCCGGATTGAAGTCGAGCAATCCGAAGGTAAATAGGCGCTCAATCCGGCACCCTATGCGCCCTGAACATCATTGTCCCGGCCTGTGTCGTGCAAGCTCCCTCAAAACGGGCGCCGAGCCATCGGGGGGCGGCGACAAAGGCCCGGGCGTGTTGAGCCGGGCCTCGGCTACGCCAGAGCAGCAAAGATGTGACGCCTCCTTGTTGCGGGTCTAAAACACACCCCGGCTAACAGCTCTGCACCGGGCTGAACCGAGCCTTCCTAAGCATGTTCCTTTTCCAGATGTAGTTTCATATCCATCAACACATGTTGCAGGGCCAAGGTTTCATGCAGCAGGCGTTTGGCCTCGTTGATGGTGATGATGCCATCCTCGATCGACTGGCTGTATTCCGACATCAACATCGCAAAGCGCTGAGACAAAGCGATCACATCGGTATTCACCCCGCCTTCTGCTGAAACATTGCGCTTTTCCAGATGAAACGAAATCGTCACCCCGGCCAGATCTGCCAGCGCCGAGGTCACATGCGGATAAGAAGCCTCTTTCTCCAGACAAGCGGCGGTGTCAATCGGCATGAAGCGGTCGGTATGTTCATCCGAATCCGAATAATACCGGCCCAGCGTCGCCTTGGATTTACCGGTCAGCTTGCAGGCATTTTCGATTCCAACATCCTTGACCAATGCCTCGGTGTGTTTCTTGAGGTACTTTTTAACGTCAGCCATCTAAACTCTCCTGAACCGGCCATTGCCCTGTCGAGGGGGAAAGGCCCATCTCTTTTCCCATTAATAGGATTATTACGCTTTGTCATATATAAATCCAATCCCGCGTTTTTGGGATTGTAACGAGTGGCCAGCAGACCCAGTGCTGGTTTCGGGTGGGGGTTCTTTGTGTTTCTGTCGCGTGGGAATGGCAGGGCCAGAGCTATCTGGCAGCAACGCTTAGGCCCTTTCGGTTGGGTAATAGGTATATGAAGCCCGGTTCTTGCCTTGGTTCGGGTCGGATTCGGGCTTCTTTTTTCCCAGACACAGCCCTTTATGGCGTTTGACAAAACGCCCCAGGGCGGCCATTGCTCAGCCGTTTTTGCCGCAGCGGATCACGGCACCCGGCTTTTCATCTGAAACATCAAGCGGCACGGTTCCCTTGGGAATGCCAAAAGCATGGCAGAGCGTTCCTGTCTCCTGTCGTAGGTCCGGCGCTTTGGCGCGATCAACCTACCCGTCACGCTTTGACGAGGCGTATTTTTCCGAATCCGTGTAATAATCGTCAAACCCGATCCGGCGGCGGATTTCGGCGAAATCCATCAGCCCGGGGCGGGTATCATCACGCATGGAGCGCAGACAACTGACCATGGCCTGCATCGCGCTGGCCATCAACGTCAGCGGATAGGCGGCGATGGAATAACCAATGTCGTGCAGCGCGTCATTGGGCAGGTCCGGGGTGTGGCCGCCTTCGACGATATTGGCCATATGCGGCAACGCAGCGCTGGCGCAGATCTGGCGCATTTCGGCCTCGCTATGGGGGGCTTCGACGAACAGGATATCGGCCCCGAGTTTCGCGAATTCTTCGGCGCGGTGCAGGGCTTCGTTCAGCCCATGTTCGTGGCGGGCATCGGTGCGGGCGAGGATCATGATGTCCTGACCCACACTGCGCAGCTCTTCCCGGGCATCAACCGCGGCGCGGATGCGGTCAAAGGCTTCGCCTCGCGCCACGACCGCCTTGCCCGGCGTGTGGCCACAGCGTTTGGGGGCGAGCTGATCCTCGATCATCACCGCCGCACATCCGGCCTGCGCCAGCCCCTTGACCGTGCGTTTGACATTCATCGCATTGCCATAGCCGGTGTCTCCGTCCGCGATCAGCGGAATGTCGATGGCGCCGGTGATGTTGCGGGCCTGATCGACCACCTCGCCATAGCTCATCAGCCCCAGATCAGGCGCTCCGATCCGGCTGGCCGAGGCGGCAAAGCCGGACATGAAGGTTAGATCGTAGCCCTCCTGCCCGATCAGACGGGCTGAAAGCGCATCAAAGCAGCACGGCATGATGTGGCAACAATCCTGCGCCAGAAGGGCGCGTAATTTGGCGGTTTGGGTCATGTCGGCCTCACCAGTTGAACGGGATGTAAAGCGCCAGCCCCGGCAGCACATAAAGGATGGCCACCGACAGCAGCATCAGCGCCAGAAACGGCCAGACCCCGCGTGAAACCTCGCCAAGCGAAGTGCGCGCCACCGCCTGAATCACATAAAGGTTCAGCCCCACCGGCGGGGTGATGAGCGCACATTCCACCATGATCACCATGAAGATTCCGAACCAGATCGGATCAAAGCCCAGTGCGGCCGCCGCAGGCAGCAAAACCGGCGTCATGATCAGGATCATCGACAGCGCTTCAAACACCAGCCCCATCACCAGCAGCACCACGCTGACCAGCAGGATGAACACCAGCGGCCCGTCGATATTGGCGGCGATAAAGGCCGAGAGATCCTGCGGGATGCGATAAAGCGCGATGGCTTTGCCGAACACTTTGGCCCCGGCCACGATCAGCAGGATGGCGGTGGTGGTGACGGCGCTTTCTTTCACGGCTTCCCAAAACGCGGCCCATGTGAGGCTGCGCAGCCAGAAGGCGGTGATCGCAACCGCAGCGGCAAAGCCGACAGCGCCGGCCTCGGTCGGGGTGAAGGCCCCGGAATAAAGGCCAAGCACGATCAGCAACGCCAGCGCAAAGGACGGCAAGGCGCGGATCGAGGTCTGTTTGCGATGCTCTGCCGTCGCTTTTTCCACCGGGATATAGCCGGGGGAAAGGCGGGCATGCAGCATGGCGAAGCCGATGAACAAGCTGATCAGCAGCAGCCCCGGGCCGACTCCGGCCATAAAGAGGCTCAGCACGGATTCTTCGGCGACAAAAGCAAACACGATCATCGGAATCGAAGGCGGGATCAGAATTCCCAGCGTGCCCCCGGCGGCCAGCAGCCCATAGACAAAGCGTTTGTCATAGCCGCGATTGACCATTTCCGGGATCGCCACGGTGCCGATGGTGGCCGCCGTGGCCACCGAAGAGCCCGAGATCGCGGCAAACAGCCCGCAGCTGAGGATGGTTGCCACCGCCAGCCCTCCGGGCCAATGGCCGACCCAGGCCTGCACGGCGGCAAACAAATCCCGCCCGACGCCGCCTTTGAGCAGCACATTGGACATCAGCAAAAACAGCGGTACCGCCAACAGGATGAACCCATCCAGCGTCGATAGCATCGCCTGCGGGGCCATCAGCGGAGAAAACCCGCCCAGCATCAACATGCCCAGCCCCATGCCCCCCAAGGCAAAGGCAACAGGCACGCCGATCAGCAAAAGCATGAACAGGCAGGCCAAGATCAGAACAACGGTCATTCGTGGCTTGCTCCCAAAGAAGAAATATCTGCGCTGCGCAACGACAGCAGCTCGACCAGCGCCTGAACGGTCAGCAGGGCAAAGCCCACCGGCACCGCAAGCTCGGCCACCCAGCTGGGCAGGTTCAGCAGTGATCCGGTGGTGCGCCCGCGCATCCAGCTGTCATGGAAAATGTCCCAGCCCCAATAGGCGACGATGGTTGAAAAGGTGATCAGGATCAACAGCGACACCACCACGCAGAGGCGCTGCGCCAGTGGCGGCAACAGCCCTGTGATGGCGTTGACCGTGATATGGCGGCGCATATTCAGCACCCAGCCCAGCGACAACAGGCAGCCCCAGATCAGGCAAAGCTGGCTCAGCTCCGCCGCCCAGATGGTGGGCTTGATGAAAAAATACCGGGCGATGACCTCATAGGTCAGCATCGCTCCGGTCGCTGCCAGCAGACAGGCCCCCAACAGGCCCGCATATCGGGACATAATCGTAATGAGATGCATTGAAATCATAAGCGCGCCGCCCGCCCGGGCGCGCGGCGCGCTCTCCTTTTATTTGCCTGCGGCATCCAGAACTTTTTGACCCGCTGCACCAGCCGCCGCCAGATAGGCGTCATAAACCGGCTGCGAGACCGCTTTCCACTGCGCCAGCTCATCGGCGCTCAGATCGACGACGGTCATGCCGTTTTTCTCAGCTTCGGCATAGGCGTTGGCTTCGATCGAAGCCACTTTGTCGCGCACCGCATCCTGCGCCACTGCGGCGGCTTCGGTGATCTGGCCGCGGATCTCGTCCGATAGCCCGTCCCACCAGTCATTATTGACGACAACGACAAATTCAATATCGGCGTGGTTGGTCCGAGTGATGGTGTCCATCACCTCCCACAGCTTGCGCGACTTCACACCGGAAACCCCGGTCATGCCCACATCAACCGTGCCGCGCTGATAGGCCAGATATTGTTCGGAGCCGGAAATCAGCGTTGGTGCCCCACCGGCAGCGGTCACGAAATCGCCCAGAGTTTTGCCAAACACCCGGACTTTCTTGCCCTTCAGATCAGCCGGCGTGCGGATCGGCCCGCCCTTGGATAGCAGGATTGCCCCGCCATAGGCCTGCCAATACAGCACCTGCCCGCCGGTCTTTTTGATCTCGGCTTCGATGGTTTCGCGCACTTCCGAGCCCCTGGCCACGGCGGCGCGCACCTTTTCTTCGCTATTGAGCAGGAACGGCATATAGAACACATCCACCACCGGTGCATCCCCGACATAACGGGTCAGCGAGGCCACGCCGGCCTCAATGGAACCAGAGCCAACGGCGGCGGGAACTTCTTTATCTTTATAAAGCGTGGCGCTGTCGTAAATTTCGACATCAATCGCGCCGTTTGTGCGTGCTTCTACCTCTTTTTCAAACAGCATCAGGTTCTGGCCCAAATGGCTTTTCAGCGGCAGTTGCAGCGAAATCCGCATTTTTTCCTGTGCCACAGCAGCAGAAGCCGTCAGAGCCACGCCAACCGCAGCGCTCATCAATAATTTTAGCATATCATCCTCCCAGAAGGGCCGTGCACATTAGCCGGCCATTTTATCCGACGATCTAAGCAAACATGCCTGAATTAAGCAAGATGAAAGATTTTTACTTGTGGGGGTGTGTTATTTGCCCGGTCGCGAGCATGTTTGTCGGCGGATTGTGCATAAAACCATTTGCAGTGGGTAAAACTTTAGCCTAAACCGCGCTTGGTGTTGCACCCGTAGCTCAGCTGGATAGAGCGCTGCCCTCCGAAGGCAGAGGCCACAGGTTCGAATCCTGTCGGGTGCGCCAGTTTCCCCTTTTTTCGTGACTCAGATCAGAGACGCAGCCCTGCGTTCCTTCTCGCGTTGTAGTGGTGAGGCGGGGCAGCATGCACCAAGAGCCACAGGATTGCGGTTGAGGGTTTGCCCGTCCGGTGGTCGAGGGAGGTTGCACTTTACTGGTCGCGGATGCGGGGCGTGTTTTGCAGACACGCTTCCGTCAGCTTTCCAGGCAGGCTTGACCTTAGCAACGGAGCAATCCCATGACCTCTTCTTTGACCTTTACCACCTGTGTCGCGGATGAAGCGATTAACACGGGGTGTGCTATGGTATAAAGATCTTTGTGTGATGCTATTGGTATGGAGCTTTGAACATGGCGTTTAGTCGGACAAGTCTTGGCAGTGTCGACCTTAACCTGCTTTCGGCTCTGATCGCTTTGGTCGAAGAGCGCAGCACGGTTCGGGCAGCGGCAAGGATGCATCTGGCCCAGTCAACGGTATCGGGCATTCTGGCCAGACTTCGGGAGGTGTTCGACGACGAAATTCTTGTGCGCAATGGTCGGGTTCT
The DNA here is from genome assembly GCA_002748285.1 of Rhodobacterales bacterium. Classification (GTDB taxonomy): domain Bacteria; phylum Pseudomonadota; class Alphaproteobacteria; order Rhodobacterales; family Rhodobacteraceae; genus Profundibacter. The sequence continues at coordinate 2,697 of PDSA01000027.1, read as the reverse complement.
GGAGCCCACTGTGCGTGCTTTGGAGTTGGTTCGGACAGCCAAGCCCCATATTGATGCGTTGGCCGCAGCCGTTGGTGCGACTCTGGAATTTGATCCGGGTCAGGATCATCGCGCGTTTCATCTGGGGTGTACCGATGGCGTTGCCTATGCCCTGTTGCCAAAACTGACCCGCATCCTGCAAGAAACAGCGCCGCAATGCGAATTGGTGGTTCGTATCGGGGATTTTCGCACATTGCCCGATATGCTTTCCACGGGCGAAATCACCACTGCGGTTGGCTATTTACGTGACAATCTGTCGGCCACAACACGCGTGACGACACTTTTCAACGCCGAATGGGTGGTTATACGAGACGCGAAGCAACCGCCGGTCACCGGGCTGGATGATTTCTGTGACAGACCTCATGCGATCGTAACTCCGCGTGGCAATCTGACGGGCTTCGTCGATGAAAAGCTGGAAGAGCTGGGCCGCAGCCGCCATGTCGCTGTGGGCTTGTCACAGTTCTCATTGCTGCTTGCAACGCTGACCGGCAATAATCTGATTGCCACAGTGCCCGATTTCATCGCGCGCAGCTTGCAAGACTTTGGTGGGTTTGAAATTGATCCCTGTCCTGTTGATGTGTCCCCCGTGGTCAATCATCTGGCCTGGGTGTCCACGGCACAACAGGATCCATCGCAGATATGGTTTCGCGACCTGATCAAATGTAATTTTCAAGGGAAGCAGACATAGGTTCAGGGTGCCGCATGTAAACTGCATTTCGCGTTGGATTGACGATTTTGACAATCGGGAAATCCGATTTATCAATTCTGGCATCAGAGGGCATCCTTGAGGTATCAATCTCTGGAGGACGCTGAAATGGCACGAGTAGCGATTATTCTGACATCCCACGGCACGCTTGGCGATAGCGGCAAAGCGACCGGGTTTTATTTTGATGAGATGGCGACGCCTTACTGGGCCCTGAAAGATGCAGGCCACACTGTGACACTGGCCTCAATTCAGGGTGGCAAGCCGCCGTTTGACCCCGGCAGCATCAAAGACACCCCGGACGAGCGCCCGGCAGCCGTGCAGCGGTTTCTGACCAACGACGATGCGATGGCCGAGCTGGATAACACCCCGGCGGTTGCGGACCTTGATCCGGGTGACTTTGACGCTGTGTTTTTACCCGGTGGCCACGGCACGATGTTCGATTTCGCAGACAATGCGGTGCTGGGCGCACTGGTCGGCAAGATATATGACAACGATGGCGTGATCGGCGCAGTTTGCCACGGCCCTGCGGGTCTGTTGGGCGCCCGCCGGGCCGACGGCCAGCCCGTTGTTGCCGGTCACAAGGTCAATGCGTTCACCGACGCAGAAGAGGCCGCAGTGGGCCTGACAGAGACCGTGCCTTTCCTGTTGGAAACCACCCTGCGTGAACAAGGTGCGGCGTTTGAGAACGCGGATAACTTCAACGCCCATGCCGTTCGGGATCGCCAGTTGATTACCGGCCAAAACCCCGCATCGGTTGCTTCTGTTGCGGATTTGATGCTCAAAGCTCTGGCTTAACGCGTTGCAATCGACGCCAGTTAATCCCGTCAATCCGGGCAAGGTATTTGGTATGAAGACGTCACTTGTCATCGTCGCGATGATCTTCTGCGCCGCCAGTCGTGCGAACAAGGCTGCGGATTATCTGCTGGCGTTCGTGCGATGCGATGAAGCGAAACGGATGGCCGCCTAGAGCCAGAGCCGGGCTGGGGGTTCCGTGACGGGTTGAGAGCCGGGAGAGAAGCTTCCGGCACCCGTCAGGGAGAACTGTCATGGCCCGGACCAGTATTGCATCTGAAACCGCCATCACCGCAGCGCAGAACGATCGGTTCCGCTATGCGCTGATTGAGGACACCGCCCGTCCGGACGGTCTGGAAGGCAAGGTGTTTGTGCCCCCCGGCGTGATGGCGAATGGCGATGACTTCGTGCGCATGGCGCTGCCGCTGACGGCGAAATACAGCACCTTTCAACAGGAGTCCGATCCCTACGGCCTGCACGAGATGGGTGTGATCACCGTGTTCGGCATCAGGGTCTGGTGGCGCATCGATCTTTACGACACCGACTATCGTTACGGCTCGGACGCCCCCGCAGATCCCGAGCAAACCCGGCGCGTTTTGACTGTCCTGCTGCCGTCTGAATATTGAACTTTTGCACCAACGCATACAATCATTGAGCCCGAGCAAGAGGTCGCTCCGGCATCGGGTTCAATAATTGATCTGGGAACAATATAGCCGGTGTCGAGTAGAGAGTTTTGCTCATATAAGCCGGAAATCACAAGACACCAGATGATCATTCACAAGACCAGCCGCCCGCATCCAGGCATACACATTCGTTGGGACACAAGACCGGGACCCTGCGGCCTTCAGGTCTTTGGGAATATAGCTAAACGGTAATTTTATGACACTATGCACCTATGGCCCATCCAATTTCTTTCCGCCGCCACGTTCTTTCTATCCGGGAAAAGGAAGGGCTGAGCTTCGAAGAAACGTCAGAGCGGTTCGGTGTCGGCGTTGCCTCGCTTAAACGCTGGTCGAAACGCCTACATCCAAGGCCTTATGAGCGCAGGAAAATCCGCAAGGTTGACCCCGAAAAGCTTGCTCAGGACGTTCGCGACCACCCCGACGCCTACCAATACGAGCGCGCCGCCCGGTTCGGAGTGTGCCAGAAGTCGATCTGGC
>PDSA01000038.1 GCA_002748285.1 Rhodobacterales bacterium | reverse complement strand
TGACGGCCCGCATGACCTGACCCGCACCGAGCTGTTCATGCCCTTCCTGGCCGTGCGCGCGGTCTCTGACCTGAAAGCCGCGCTGCCCGAAGGCAATGATGTGCAATATGGTCTTTGCGCTGGCGTCTTTACTCAGGATCAGGACGAGCTGAACTATTTCCTCGACCACGCCGAAGCCGGGGTGCTCTATGCCAACCGCGCCAGCGGCGCGACCACCGGTGCATGGCCCGGCTCGCAGCCTTTCTGCGGCTGGAAGGGCACCGGTCTGAGCGGCAAGGGCGGGCTCGGCACCTATTGCGGTCATGCCCGGCGGCAACACCCGCACCACGGTCTATTTCGACCCGTTCCCGATCTATGCAGATCGGGCGCTGGGGTGCCGGATGTGGGATGTGGATGGCAATGTCTATTACGACTGCATCAACAATTTCGCTTCGATGATCCATGGCCACGGCCAGCCCGAGATGGTGTCAGAGGTGGCGGCTCAGCTGCCCTTTGGCACCGCTTATGGCGCCTCGACCGTGCATGAGATCGAGCTGGCGGAATTGCTGATGGAGCGTCTACCCGGCAATCAGAAAGTGCGCTTTGCCAATTCCGGCACCGAGGCGGTGATGATGGCGATCAAAGCCGCCCGCGCCTTTACCGACCGGCCCAAGATCGTCAAGATCGAGGGGGCGTATCACGGCTCTTACGATTTTGCCGAAGTCAGTCTGGACAGCAACCCGGAAAACTGGGGCAATATGCCGCTCTCGACGGCTTATGCCAAGGGCACGCCGCAAGGGGTGGTGGATGATGTGATCGCCATTGCGTTCAATGACGAGGACGCGGTGCGTCAGGTGATGCAGGCCCATGGGTCCGAGATCGCCGCCGTGCTGGTCGATCCGATGCCCAACCGCGTCTGGACCCGGATATCACCGCTCTGGGTAAAATCATCGGCGGCGGCTTCCCCATCGGGGCGATTGCCGGGCGTGACGAGGTGATGGAGGTGTTTGACCCCACCCGCGGCAAGCCGGCGCTGCCTCATGGTGGCACGTTCACCGCCAACCCGGTGGCGATGCGCGCCGGTTTGGCGGCGATGCGGGGGTTGACGCCCGAGGTCTTTGCCCATCTGGACAAAATCGGCGGGCTGATCCGCGATGGAGTCAATGAAGCGTTCCGCCAGCATGATCTGGTGGGGCAATGCGTTGGCATGGGATCGCTGTTCAAGCTGCATTTCACCGATCAGGAGGTCACCGATTATCGCTCGGTCTACCCGGATGCGGCGGCGAAGAAAAAGCTGGACCATCTGCATAAAGGGCTGCTGAGCCGCGGCGTTCTGGCGGCGAATTACGGCCTGTTTGCCCTGTCCACGCCGATGCTCGAGCAAGACGCGGAAAACATTCTGGCGGCGATCTCGGACACGCTGGGGGAAATTGCCCGCGCCGGATAAGCCTATACATAAAACACAAAGCTGAGATGGGGTAACATAATGAAAAAAAACCCGAATGTTGTTGTTATCGGTGCCGGCACCCTTGGGATGTCGACCGCGATCAGTCTGGTGGAGCGCGGTGCGCAAGTGACGGTGCTTGAGGCGCAATCCATCGCTTCAGGCTCCAGCGGGCGCTCGGTCGGGGTGGTGGGCAGCCAGATGACCAACGCCTTTGACGTGGAATTGCGCAAACACTCTTTTGACGCGTTTAACCGCTGGGAAAAAGAGGATGGGCTGACCTTTAACCGCATTGGCTATTTGCGGCTGGCCCGCACGGCCGAGCAAATGGAGCTGTTTGAAAAATCGGTTCAGATGCAAACAGAGGCCGGGTTTCGCGCCCATGTGGTGCCAAAGGACAAGCTGACCGAGGTGGTGCCGCATATGGATACCGACGGTCTGGCCGGTGGGGTGTTTGGCCCGGATAACGGCTTTATCGACCCTTATGAGCTGTGCATGATGCTGGCGCAAAAGGTCAAGGATCTGGGCGGCAAGGTGCGGCAATTCTGTCAGCTGGAAAGCGTTGAGCGCGATGGGTCGGGCTTTGTGCTGCACACCAGCAAGGGGCCGATTGAATGCGATATGGTGGTGAATGCCGCCGGGGCGTGGGCACCGCAGGTGGCGGAAATGTTTGGTCAGACGCTGCATATTTGCTCGATGCGCCACGAAGCTGTGCCGATCCTGCTGGATCAGCCGCTGGGATACAAAATGCCGATGGTGATGGATCTGGTCAATGGCGAGGGCACGGGGCTGAATTTCCGGCATGAAAATGACAAGGAGCTGATTGCCGAAATCCATGTCTCCTCAAGCGTGTCGTCCGAAGACCCGGATGCTTATAACGACCAATGCGATGATGAATCCAAATATGGCTTGGCCGAGCTGCTGCTGGAACGGCTGCCCGATCTGCCCGGGGCGCGTCTGGGGCGCGGTTGGGCCGGGCTTTACCCGGTGACGCAGGATAATTACCCTTTTGTCGGCCCGATTGACCCGGAGGATACCTCGATCATCACCGCCGCCGGGGCGGGGGGCTATGGCATTCAGCTGGCCCCGGTGATTGGTCTGGTGGCGGCCGATTGGGTGCTGCATGGCGAGCCGGTCACGGTGCCCAATGCGCTGCAACTGGCCCCCACGCCCGAGCGCAACCAACCGGCGCTTTAGCGGCCTGAAAGGTGACACCGGGCGGCGAGGTTGTGAGGCTGCGCCGCCCGATTTGAAATGAAGCGGCCTGATTGCGATGGCGCAACGGCGCATGAAAAGGATATTTGATCTGATGCCAACTTCTCTAACGGAAAAACCCTGTATCATCTGCGTGGCGATCACCGGCTCTTTGCCGCGCAAATCCGATAATCCGGCGGTTCCGGTGACGATTGAAGAGCAAATCGAATCCACGCAAGCCGCGTTTGAGGCCGGGGCCAGCATCGCCCATTGCCATGTGCGCAATGAGGACGAAACCCCATCCTCGGACCCCGAGCGGTTTGCCCGTCTGCTGGAGGGGTTGCGCAAGCATTGTCCGGGGATGATCGTGCAGTTTTCAACCGGGGGTCGTTCCGGCGCGGGCAAAGAGCGTGGCGGGATGCTGCGGCTGAAACCAGATATGGCATCGTTGTCGGTGGGTTCGAACAACTTCCCGACCCGGGTTTATGAAAATCCCCCTGAGTTGGTCGAATGGCTGGCTTCTGAGATGTGCAAATATCAGGTGATCCCGGAAATCGAAGCCTTTGATCTGTCGCATATCCATCAGGCGGCGGCGATGTCCAAGGCAGGGAAATTGCCGGGGCAGCTATATATCCAGTTTGTCATGGGGGTGCAAAACGCCATGCCGGTGGATCGCGAAACCTTTGATTTTTATGTCAAAACCGTTGAACGTCTGGCACCTGAGGCCCAATGGTGCGCCGCTGGAATTGGCCGCAATCAGACGGTGCTGAATGAATGGTCGGTGCAGGGCGGCGGCCATGCCCGCACCGGGCTTGAGGATAATGTGCGGCTGGATAAGCACACTCTGGCGCCGTCGAACGCGGCTCTGGTGCAGCGCACGGTAGAGATTTGCCAAAAGCATGACCGGCCGGTTGCCACATGGCAGCAGGCCCGGGAATTGCTGAAGCTGGGTGATCCGGTCGCTTAAGTTTGGAACAGCCTTTGCCAAAGGGCGTGCCCCTTTCAACAGTTCCGCCCAGGCAGGGCGCAGCCCTCCGTGATATGCTGCAAAGCTGGGGCAAAAAAAGCCCTAACTTATTGAAATCATTTATACCCGATAGCTTTTGGGCCATTCAGATTGCACGGGCAGCACCCTAAAACGCCTCATCTTCCTGCGTCTGCTGCCACGGCTTGACCAGATTACCAAAGCGGGTGAACTGCCCTTCAAAGGATAACTCGATATGGCCAATCGGCCCGTGGCGCTGCTTGCCCACAATCACCTCGGCCTTGCCATGCAGCTTGTCCATTTCCGCCTGCCAGGCGCTCATTTTCTCCAACTCATGATCACCGGGCTTTTCGCGCTCTTTGTAATACTCTTCCCGATACACGAACATCACCACATCCGCGTCCTGCTCAATCGAACCCGACTCCCGCAGATCAGACAGCTGCGGGCGCTTATCCTCGCGGTTTTCCACCTGACGCGACAGCTGCGACAGCGCCACCACCGGAATGTCCAGCTCTTTGGCAATCGCCTTTAACCCCTGCGTGATCTCGGAAACCTCGTTCACCCGGCTGTCTTTGGCGGTGGCCGGGCGCACCAGCTGCAAATAGTCGACAAACAGCACATCCAGCCCATGGGTGCGCTTCAGCCGCCGGGCGCGGGCGGCCAGCTGCGAAATCGGCAAGGCAGGGGTGTCGTCGATATAAAGCGGGCAGGCCTCCAGATCCTTGGCGGCGTCGACAAAACGGCGGAATTCGGCTTCGGTCATGTCGCCGCGGCGGATCTGTTCGCTGGGCACTTCGCTGGCTTCGGACAAAATCCGTGCCGCCAGCTGTTCGGCCGACATCTCAAGGCTGTAAAACCCGACCACGCCGCCATTCACCGCGCCCTCATTGCCATCGGGCAGGGTGCCTTTCTGATAGGTTTTGGCGATATTATAGGCGATATTGGTCGCCAGCGAGGTCTTGCCCATCGAGGGCCGCCCCGCCAGAATCAGCAGATCCGAGCGGTGAAACCCGCCCAGCTTTTTATCCATCTCGATCAGGCCGGTCGATAGCCCCGCCAGCCCGCCTTCGCGTTGATAAGCGGCATTGGCGACATTGACGGCATCGGTGACGGCCCGCAGAAAGGATTGAAAACCGCTATCGGTCTGGCCCTGTTCGCCAAGGGCATAGAGCGCCTGTTCGGCCTCGACGATCTGCTCTTTGGGCTCGGAGGAAATATCAACCCGGGCGGCTTTGTCGGAAATCTCCTGCCCCAGTCCGATCAGTTTGCGCCGGATCGCCAGATCGTAAATCATTTGCGCATAATCCCGGGCGGCAAAGCCCGAAATCGCCGCCCCGGCCAGACGCACCAGATAGGCCGGGCCACCCAGCTCTTTCAGCCCTTCATCATCTTCGAGAAAAGATTTCAGCGTCACCGGCGAGGCCAGATTGTTCTTGCTGATCCGGCTGACCGCGACCTCAAAAATCCGGGCGTGAACGGGCTCGTAGAAATGCTGAGGGCCGACGATCGCCGCGATGCGGTCGTAAATCTCGTTATTGGTCAGGATCGCGCCCAGCAGCTGTTGCTCGGCCTCGATATTGTGGGGCAGGGTGTCTGTGCTGGCGGTTTCGTCGTTTTTGGTATCGACCGGCCCGATTGCGTTCATCTTTTCCCCTCTTGTGGCGCGTGCTGCGGTTTATCCTGAATAGCCGCCGTCGGGGGGAGTGGCAAATTGTATATCTCTGTGGATAAAAGCGCGCGCCTAAACCTGGGATACGCCGCACCGCCGGGTGCCATATTTAGCGGGATCGGGTGGCACAGGCGGGAAAAAATTAACCTTTGCGGGCCTCTTGCCATTGGCGCGGGGCGTTCAGGAAGCTTTCGACCTCGGCCAGAGTGGCCTGATCAAAGCTGCCCATTTCGCGGGCTTGGGCCAGAACGTCCCACCAGGTGCATAAATAATGCAGTTTAATCCCCTGATCCCCCAGCGTTTTTTCGGTTTCGGGGAAAATGCCGTAGTAAAAGATCACCGCCGTATGGCCACAGCTGGCCCCGGTTTGCCGAATCGCGTCGATGAAAGAAAGCTTGGAGCCCCCATCCGTGGTCAGATCCTCGACCAGCAGAACGCGCTGGCCCTCGCTCATATCGCCTTCGATCCGGGCATTTTTGCCGTAACCTTTGGGTTTTTTGCGCACATAGCTCATCGGCAGGGCCATGCGCTCGGCCACCAGCGCGGCAAAGGGGATGCCCGCCGTTTCGCCGCCGGCGATGTTGTCAAAGGCTTCGAAACCGGCCTGACGCATGATGGTGACGGCCATGAAATCCATCAGGGTCGAGCGGATGCGCGGATGGCTGATCAGCTTGCGGCAGTCGATATAGGTGGGGCTGGGCAGGCCCGAGGCCAGGGTGAAGGGTGTCTCGGCATTGAAGTTTACCGCGTTGATTTCCAACAACATTTTGGCGCTGAGGCGGGCGATTTCCTGTTGCGAAGGATAGCTGGAAGGGATCATGTCCGGGCCTTTCAGAATGGGGGGATCAGGGCTCGACCTGCCAGAACAGCTCAAAGCCGGGGTCGAAAATGGTGATGTCGCCCTCGGCGGTGGGCAGTTTGCCGTAGCTGAGCGCGGTTTGGTGTTTGCGTAGGGTGATGCGGGTCGGGTTGGGGGCAAGGCCGTAATAGGCGGGGCCGTGCAGCGAGGTGAAGCCTTCAAGCCGATCCAGCGCTGCCTCTTGTTCGAACACATGCGCCAGAATGGGCATGGTGTTGGTCGCGGTGAAGCAACCGGCGCAGCCGCAGGGGCTGTATTTATTGGCATCGGTGTGCGGGGCGCTGTCGGTGCCGAGGAAAAACCGGGCATCGCCCGAGGTCGCGGCTGCGCGCAGGGCCAGGCGGTGTTGTTCGCGTTTGGCCACGGGCAGGCAGTAATAATCGGGTTTGATGCCGCCCACCAGAATGTGATTGCGGTTGATGATCAGGTGGTGGGTGGTGATGGTGGCCGCCAGATTTTGCGCAGCACTTTTGACGTAATCGACGCCGTTCTGGGTGGTGATATGTTCCATGACCACCCGCAGATTGGGGTGTTTTTGCCGGATCGGATCCAGAACCCGGTCGATGAACACCGCCTCGCGGTCGAAAATGTCAACGCTGTCATCGGTGACTTCGCCATGCACACAAAGCGGCAGGCCAATTTCAGCTATGCGCTCAAACACGCCCTGAACCTTGTCAAAATCGGCAACCCCGGAATCCGAATTGGTGGTTGCGCCCGCCGGATAGAGCTTGACGGCGGAAATCAACCCGGATGCGTGCGCAGCGGCGACATCATCGGCATCGGTGTTTTCGGTCAGATAAAGCGTCATCAGCGGGGTGAAATCGGCCCCCTCGGGCAGGGCGGCGAGGATGCGCTGTTTATAGGCGGCGGCGTCCTGGCTGGTGATGACCGGAGGCACCAGATTGGGCATGATGATGGCCCGGCCAAAATGGCGGGTGGTTTCGGGCAGCACCGCTTGCAGGATTGCGCCATCGCGCAAATGCAGGTGCCAGTCATCGGGGCGGGTCAGGTGCAATATGTCGGTCATGATAGGGCCGGATTACACAATAATGCGGCCATAAGCCATGGCTTTTTGCGCCCTTGGAACGGTTTTTGAATATCAGCAGCGCCTTGATTTGGCCCTTGCCCAGCCAGAGATCAAGGCGTTCGGTGCTGGCTGGGGCGTTGGCGGGCCCGGCGCGTGTGAAATTGCACCACCACATCGCCATCCTCCGGTGTCTTTCCCGGATTGGCTGTTTCGAGAAAGCATTTGCGCAGCCTGGCTTCGCATTCTTGCAGAGTGTTGCGGCCGAATTTTTCACTGGCGAGTCGTTTCTTGAGCAGCATTTTGAATCCCCATTCTGGCTATGGCCCCATCATTGGGCAAAAGCCTGAAAAAAACGCTAACATATGCCGGAAAACGCCTCAGAAACGCGTCAGGAGGGCGGAGCCTTGCTGCGTTTCGTCACCCGCACCTTACCGATCACCGGGGTCGGTGCCCCTTCTGCCCGGGGTTTGCGGCGCACCATTCGGGATTGCTTTTCCTTGAGGGCCTGCAGTTCGTCCAGACGGCGGCGGAACCGGGGGGCATTCATGGTCGAGACCACATGCTGGCAGAGCTGGATGGCCAGTGACAGGCGCCCGCGCTCTTCCAGCCGAGCCAGAAGCCGGCGCAGATAGGGCGAATAATTCCGCCGCGCCCTGAACAGCTGATGAAACCGGGTGGCGGGATCACGATCCTGCATCACGGAATCAATCAAGGGTTGCAGGATATCCATGTGGATCAGATCCTGCAAAATATGGTGGCCCAGATGCCGGCAACGCAGCTTGGTCACATGGCTGCGTGTGAACAGGGCGGCGTGCATGGCGTCCAGCCTCTGTTCGGGGTCATAAAGCAGAAACACCCGATCGGCGGCGTCGATCATCTCGGGGGCATAGCCGTAACGATCGGTAAAGGAAGTGCGGCGCATTTGGGTAAAGCGGTGGTCCCATTCGGTCACCCGTGGGTCCAGCGTGGCCTGTGGGTTGCACAAAATCACCTTGGCCCCCGGAGCCGCCACTGAAAAAGCCGCCGCCGCGTAACCGCACATGCCCGCGCCAAGGAACAGCACCTGATCATATTCCTCGAAAAAGTCGTTATCAATCAGCCGGTCGAAATAGTCGTAAAGTTCGGCATCGCGGAACCAGCTATTGCCATTGGCGATAATTCCCAGATGCGACCAGCCATTTTCCCTGACCAGATCAAAGCCCAGCGGCAAATCATCCTCGCTGTCTTCTAATATGCCGGCCACGGTTTCAAAGCTGACCAGCAAGGTTCGGCCCGCATCGGTAAATACCGCATGATGGCACTCGCCCAAAGCTTCGTAATAGCCGTGGGTTTCGCTTATGTCTTCGAGTTTGTTGAGCCAGTCAGTGACTTCGGCACTGGCTGCACTACCGCTAACGGTATGTTTCATCTAATGATCCCCCACTGAAAAAAGGTATAGCGCTAAGTATTGGTTATTAAAAATATGGTGTCCAACTTAGTCATTTTTGGGGAAATCTGCGAGACCAAATTGGGAAAAATTACGGTTTGCCTTTGAAAAAATGGGACGGAATGTGGCTTTGTTTCCAGATTCCAGACAAGGAAAGGCAGGATTTGGGAATTGTTCAGAGATTGGCCGGAGATGAGAGAATCGCTGAATTTCAACTGTTTTGGCGTTGCAAACGAGCGGCCATTACGCCCATGCCGATCAAAGCCGCGCCACCGCTGCGGTTGAGCCATCTGAGCACGGCCGGTTTGCGAATACCCCGGCGCAGTCTGTCGGCCAGCAGCGCGTAGGCCAGCGCGTTTAGCGCCGCCAGAGTGACAAAGCTGGTGATCAGCAGGGCAAATTGCGGCGCCAGCGCCTGATCCGGGGTGATGAATTGCGGCACAAAGGCGATGAAGAAACCGATGCTTTTCGGATTCAGCGCGGTCACGGCGGCGGCATGGGCGAACAGGGCGCGGCGGCTTTTGGTTTGGGTCCGGGTTTGGCCAGGCAGGGCCGGGGGGCTGCGCAGCAATCTTATCCCGAGATAGATCAGATAGGCCGCTCCCAGGTATTTCAGCAGCAGGAACGCCTGAGCCGAGGCCGCAACCAACGCGCCTACCCCCAAAACAGAGGCGCTCATGGCGATCAGATCGCCACAGGCCACACCCAAGGCCATCGCCACCGCCACCCGCCGCCCCTGGCTGAGCGCATAAGACATCACCAGCAAAATCGTCGGCCCCGGGATGATCAGCAAAAGCGCCGAGGCGGCGATGAAACTGGCCCACATATCGAAACTCATAGCGGCATTCCTTATCAGAGGGCTGACAGGCCCAAAAAGGCCAGCAGAGCGAAGATCTTGAACGGCTCCGGGCTCAGGGCAAAGAGAAACGCGATGAAATCCGGGGGGCTTGGCATAATAAACCTAAGGATGTGTGATCCGAAACAACTGGGGCAAGGTTAACAAGGGCAATGCAGGCTGGCAAGGGGGCGGGCATTTGGGCTATGAATTGACAAAATCAAAGCAAAGCCGCATACCGACCGCAGCATTCAAAGAGCTGAATGTCGTAAGGAATGTGGAATGTGAATGGGAAAGGGACGATCACATGACATTAGACTGGAAAATCGGAGGGGTCGCGTTGGGCATTGTGTTCTTCGCCGCCGTTCTGCTTGTCAAACCCATCGGGGTTTCGACGCAATTCGTAATTTTGGACGCCATCGCCTGGAACGCTGTGGATGAAACCGTGATCAGCAAGGATGCCGAGGGCAAATATACCTCGTCCAACCCTTATCTGGCGAAATCCAAGGGCAAATACGCCAAGAACGCTGATAACCCGCTGAATTACAGCTTTGTGTTTGTGCTGGCCATGGCGATTGGCGCGGCGGCGTCTGCGATGATGCGCAAACGTGACAGCATCGCCGAACGGCAGGTGCCGGCGATCTGGCGGGCCAATTTCGGCGATAGCGTGGCCAAGCGTTATGTCGGAGCCTTTATCGGCGGCTTTATCGTGCTTTACGGCGCGCGGCTGGCGGGGGGCTGCACCTCGGGGCATATGATGTCGGGGATGATGCAGACCTCTTTGTCGGGCTATGTGTTTGCTCTGGGTGCATTCGCGGCAGCGGTGCCCACGGCCCTTATTTTGTTCAAGAGAGGATAAGCCATGTTTCCGATTACGCTTGCTCTTATTATCGGTGGGATTTTTGGCGCGGTTCTGGACCGGATTGGGGCGACCAATCCGAACTGGATCATTAAAATGCTGAACCTGACCAATCTGCATCTGATGAAAACCATCCTGCTGGCCATCGGCGTTGGCTCGGTTCTGATGTTTGGCGGGCAGATGCTGGGGCTGGTCGAGGTCGGCCATATGTCGGTCAAAAGCGCCTATATCGGGGTGTTTGTCGGCGGCTTGCTGCTGGGCTTTGGCTGGGCGTTTTCCGGGTTTTGCCCGGGCACTGGCGTGGCTGCGGCGGCGTCCGGGCGCAAGGATGCGATTTTCTTTGTGCTGGGCGGATTGCTGGGCGCGGCGGCCTATATGGCCACTTATGGTTCGATCAAAGGCACGTTTCTGATGGACAAGATCGCCGGGGGCAAAGTCACTCTGGGCACGGTGCCCGGGGCGAAATATGATGGTATTTCCAGCCTGCCGGGTGATGTGCTGGGCATCGTTCTGGGTGTGGTGTTTATCGTGGTGGCGTTTGTGCTGCCCAAACAGCTGCGCTCGGATGATGGCAGCATCACCGGATAAAACGGCGCTGAACTGCTGAAAAAAGCGGCCATGGGGGAAACCCTGTGGCCGTTTTTTCGTTTTGGGGTGGCCGGGCTGTTCTCGCCAGAGAATTTCAACAGATCAGAGGGAGTAGCCTCGTATCTCGGTCTGGCCCCAGTTGTCAGCCAAAGTGGTGGCCGTGCGGCCCGCGCCAGGATTAGGTCAGTGGGTCAGAAACGCCTTGGCGGGATTCAGGTTGAAGCGGTGTGGTAATGGATCTGTTGTGCCCCGGAAGCCGAGGAACTCTACCATCAGCATTTTGCGAAGCATGGGATCGGGTAGCAACGATTGTCGCCGTTGCCCGCAAGCCCGCAATCAAGCTTTGGCGTTTGGCGGCGGACCCATTGCCTTCGTCAATGGGAGTGCTGCGAGCAGGGCCTGGTAGGGATAACAAACAGAAAAAAGCAGGACTTCGCTGCTGTGCGTGCCGCCCGATAGAATGGCTGTATTTTCAGACCCGGGTGAATCAGATCAGTCTGTTTCTCACTTTGCTGGTAGAGTGGAAATAAAGTTCAAACCCAATTCAATCCAACGGTGCAATGCATCGTCAGTTTCGACGCCGGGCGGATCAACGAGGATAAATCCTCGCGGTCTGCGCCCACCTGACATTTCCATTGGCCGCACATGATCTTGCGTTAGAGTGGCCTCATAACTGTCGCGCCCAACTCTAACCATCAGCGCATTCCCTGTGACACCACAGCACATATGGCCGCTGACTATGAAACACAGCGCTCCCATCATCTTCTGTTCCCGCAGATCGCCCATGTCCGACAAAACAGTTCGGATGCGGGCTGCAAGGTCTTCATCATAAGCCATTTAGACTATTAGCCTTTTTCAGCCGATATAATTTCTTGGAGTCGAACAAGACTTGTTTCCCAGCCTACACGTGTTTTCTCGCAAATATCCATATTTGGTAGGCCGCTATGACGTAATGTTAGGCACACACCGCCTGCTTGTGGCTTTATATCGTAGGTCAGGATTGCAGGTTCAAAGGGCGCACCAACTGGTTTCCATGTGTGGGTGAGCTTATGCGGCTCATCTATTGTCAAGAACTCGCCTTCGAGCTGGTAGGGCTGTCCGCCGCCAACTCCGGCAGCGGCCCAACGACCGCCTTCACGCACATCGCCCGTCCATTCCTGTGTATTGAATACGCCCGGTCTGACCCACCAGTTGCAAATTTCCTTTGTCGTCAGGGCACGAAACAGGCGTTCCGGTGAGGTGTCGAAAACCGCAGAGGCTTCAACATCACCGGACACAGGGTCCGTTGTGGCCGTCACCTTGTTCGCTGCATCCGTCATGGCTTGTCTCCCTTTTTTTAATTGATACCAGGCTACATCTAATAGTACGTTTTCGTAAATACGGACAAAAATGATAGTATGGAGATTTGTGATGGCACCAAATGACAGCACGCAACGAGGTCCAGAAGTTTCGCTGCTGACTGGCTTGGACATGAGCCATATCACCCTTTGCCCAGCCATCGCGTTCAACAAGATTGTGGGCGGCCGCTACAAGCTGCACATTCTTTGCGTTTTACATCATGGCCCGCAACGTTTTGGCGAAATCGGCCGTTCGTTGCAAAAGGGCGGGTTGGGCAAACCAATAACACCGCGTATTCTAAGCCGTGAGTTGAAAGACATGACCGAACTGGGGCTGTTAAAGCGCAAGGAGTATCCGGTCGTGCCAAAAAAGGTCGAATACTCCCTCGCCCCAAGTGGCAAGGCACTGCTTCCAATCCTTTCTGAAATCGTCAGGTGGGGTGCGACTGGGGCACATGAAGATATTCTGCAAATTGCGAAAAACTGACGTTATCTGCTCTGTAAATGTCTGAAATATCGGTTCGGAGTTGACGTTCGTCCACATAAAAAAGCCCCCGCCACATCTGGCAGGGGCTGTCCCACATCAGATCCGGCGCAGCTATTTCGGCAGCGGCCCGATCATCATCATCATCTGGCGGCCTTCCATCTTGGGCATACTCTCGACCTTGCCATGTTCCTTGACATCTTCGGCCACCCGTTCCAGCAATTCGCGGCCCAGATTCAGGTGCGCCATCTCGCGGCCCCGAAACCGCAGACTGACTTTGACCTTGTCGCCATTGGCCAGAAACTTGAACACATTGCGCATTTTCACATTGTAATCATGGGTATCGGTGTTCGGACGGAACTTGACCTCTTTGACTTCAATGGTTTTTTGCTTTTTGCGAGCCTCGGATTCGCGCTTCTGCTGTTCATATTTGAACTTGCCGAAATCCATGATCTTGCACACCGGCGGATTGGCATTGGGCGAGATTTCGACCAGATCCAGACCGGCTTCATTCGCCATGGCCAAGGCGCGGGCCGGGGCAACGACTCCGACATTTTCACCATCTGCGCCGATCAGACGAATCTCATTTGACGTAATGCGCTCATTCACACGAGGACCGGTGTCGCGCTGAGGCGGGGCATTGTGGGGTCTGCGGGCTATAACTTTGTTCCTTTTCGTTATAAACAGTGTTGGTGCGGTAAAAGTAGACGCCCTGCGCCGGGCTGACAAGCGTATATTCGCTTAGGAATGGTGAATAAATTGTGAATTTGCCCCTGTTTGCTTTTCTATTTGGGCGGTATCTGTCATATGGTGCATATGTCCGGGTCGATTCCGGAAATGAATTGAGGGATTCAAGATGAAGAAATCACTGATTGTTGCCATTTTGCTGATTATTGTTGGCGGTGGTGTCTATTATTACACAAATCAACAGAACGTAGCCAAAGAGGCTGCAGCTGTTGCAGAAAAGGCGGCTGCCGAAAAGGCTGCTGCTGAAAAAGCCGCAGCTGAGAAGATGGCTGCTGAAAAAGCCGCTGCCGAAAAAGCCGCTGCTGAAGCGAAAAAGTTGGCTGAAGATGCGGCCAAGGCTACCGCAGATGCGGCCAACGCCGAGGCTGACAAGGCTGCTGAGGCCGTAAAAGCGGCGGAAGAGGCTGCTGCGGCCGAGGCCAAGAAGGCCGCTGACATGGCTAAAGAGGCTGCTGAAAAGGCTGCCGATGGTGCGGCTGATATGGCCAAAGATGCCATGGACAAAGCTGCTGGTGCAGCGGGTGGTGCTGCCGACATGGCCAAAGAGGCCGCTGAAAAGGCTGCCGATGGTGCGGCTGATATGGCTAAAGACGCCATGGACAAGGCCGCTGGTGCGGCAGGTGGTGCTGCGGATATGGCCAAAGAGGCTGGCGAAAAGGCCGCCGGTGGTGCCGCTGATACGGCCAAAGGCGCTATGGACAAAGCTGCCGATACCGCTGGCTCGGCTTCTGGCTCGGTTGCCGGGATGGCCAAAGAGGCCGCCGGTGCTGCGGTGATGGGCAAGCTGCTTACCCCCGAAGGTTTTGATGCGGCCAAGATCACCGCTATGATCGACGGCTCTAATCTGGGCGCAATGAAAAAAACTGCGCTGAAAGCCGCCGTCAGTAAGGCTGCTGAAAATCCAGATATGATCAAGTCTGTAATCGGTCAGGTGAAAAAGGCTCTGGGCATGTAAGCCCACCCACCCAAGCAAAAACAAACGCCGCCCGCTGCAAAGCCGGGCGGCGTTTTTGTTTTCCCCCAAGCCTTACAAATCCTGCCGGACAGGAAGGGGCTTTGATTAACCAACCGGTCAGGGCACCATGACCCGGATCGGGGCACCATCACCCGGAACTCATCACAGAAAAAACAGCCCCTCTTTTCCGAGAGCAGGCCAATGTAGAAGATCATCTATGTAAACGGCAGCAGGATGGTCAGAACATCTCGCCGTGGCAGGTAAACCCGTGTTTATCAATGTCACACAACGCCTTGTAGCGCTTTACCATCACGGCATGATCCGACATCAGGTTAACAAGCCGCACATAAAGCTCGCGGTGTTCCTGTTCGCACTGGTCCAGCCAGGCTTCCATATTCACATTGTCATACATCCACGGACCGGCCGCCAGCAGGCCCATCGCCTTGTCGTGCTGATTGCATACTTTGATGGCAACCCTGTCGGCCGAATATTCCTGCGCGCGGGTGGTGGATGTTCCAAGAGGTTTCAAAAGGTTGGGAATAAGGCCCACAACCATCCGCCAC
>PDSA01000041.1 GCA_002748285.1 Rhodobacterales bacterium | reverse complement strand
GACGTGATAGGGGATCATCGCCCCACCCGGCGCACAGTGATAGGTGAAACACCCGGCCCGGGTCGCCTTCCAACGCAGCACGGTTTCTTCGCCGGGCAGGACGTGGGTCAGGCCACCGCCCCCCAGGGCGCCGGTCGAGGCATGGAAGTCGATGTTATGTTCCATGTTCGAGTCTTCGCGGTTGCGCAGGGTCAGCTCGATATAATCGCCTTCGTGGCAGATGATCAGCGGACCGGGGACCGAGCCATTATAGGTCAGCGCCCAGACGGATGCCCCGGTGTCCTCATCGACAACCATCAGCTTTTCGATGATCTCCATGGTGATCTCGATGATCTTGGGCTTGCCGGTGGCAACCTGTTCGTGCTTGGGCGCAAAGGGCGGCGCGACCAGCTCCATCTTCACCCGCTCGTACCCGGACAGATCCGCCGGGGCCGCGGTGGCGTCTGCGGTCTGCCGCTCGGACACCTTGTGCAGGTTGCGCGCAGCCGTTGCCCCTCCCGCGACCGGACGCGGTGTGCGCTGTGCCGCCATGGCGCCACCGGCACCGGTCACAGCGGCCGCACCGGCCAGAAGTGACCCGCGAAGAACATTGCGGCGGTTGGTCACGAGATGGGGATTTTCGGTTTTCTTC
The DNA here is from genome assembly GCA_002748285.1 of Rhodobacterales bacterium. Lineage (GTDB taxonomy): Bacteria > Pseudomonadota > Alphaproteobacteria > Rhodobacterales > Rhodobacteraceae > Profundibacter. Next base: position 2,030 of record PDSA01000041.1, on the reverse strand, counting down.
ATGTGCTTTCTCCTTTGAAGCGTGTTCAGATATGGGGGAATCTGGCTGCGTCCGGAGACATGGCTACACGATATATACAAGCCACCGTGACCCGGGTTGTATCATTGCACCGCGAGTCACCTGTTTACAGGACGAAGGCTTGCACAGTTCGGTGCCGATGTCCACGCAGATTGGCCTTGTTGTCCACGACACCATGACCATCGCAGCTTTGAATGTCTAACGCCCTGTCCCCCTCGTTCTGTTGCTCGGCAATCAAACCGATTTGCGGGCAGGCTACACCTCGACACCATCCGGATGTTGTTCTATCGCAATGTTCCATGCGAAAAAGTCTGACTCATGGCGAATGTGCCCGTTAAATCGCCTCGAGTGACAGATCCAAAGGTCCGTACATGATGCGACTCGATCCAGAGTTCTTGCGGGATCTCCCCGCCTTCGCCGATCTTGAGACCTCCGAGGTTCGGGAAATTCTTGACCTGGCAACGCCCAGGCGCTTCGCGGATGGCGCCGTGATATTTCACGAGGGTCACGATGCCGAGCGCTTCTATCTGCTGCTTGACGGGCATGTGCGTGTCGTGCGCATCAACGAGGACGGCGAACAGATGATCGTGCTGCATCTGCACTCTGGATCGCTGATCGGAATTGCTCCGGCGCTTGGGCGAACGACTTACCCCGCCACCGCCATTGCTGCTGGCGAAGTGATCGTCCTCGGTTGGCCATGCAGCGCCTGGAACGCATTCGCCACGCGCTATCCCAGTTTTGCGCGCAACACCTATGAAACTGTCGGTCGGCGCATTGGCGAGATGACCACCAACATGCTTGAAATCGCAACGCAGCAGGTAGAACACCGCATCGCCTGCGCGCTGGCCCGCATGGTTCAGCAATCAGGACAAAAGAGTGACGGGGCGATTGTCATCGACATGCCGATTACGCGCCAGAACATCGCAGATATGACCGGCACGACGCTCCACACCGTAAGCCGTCTGCTCAGCGCATGGGAGCGTGCGGGGATCATCAAAAGCGCTCGCCGCCGGATTTCCGTAACCGACCCTGCGGCGCTCGCGCGCCTGTCCGGGCAGGGCTGAGCGCTCTGCCGTTCCATCAGGAGACGGACGGCGAATGCGCCCTGTTCGAGACGGCCTACACTAACGGTTTGTCCCTTCTTCTGAAGGGGTCGACTGGTTGCGGCAAGACGCGCTTCGTCGAGCATATGGCGGCGCGGCTGGGCAAGCGGTTTCCATAGAGTTCCACGCGCGGGATGAGGGAGTGTAGCTCCACGTTGCCCATGTGCTTGTGGCGCACCCAAAAGATATTTGCCTGGTCCCTTTCCAGCCCTGTGAAGGCGGCCTTCTCGAAATCGGCCATCACAGCTGCCTGTTGTGCCTTCCGAGGGATCATCCTCAGCATGGAAGGCCACCACGCCGCTCGTGTATACGCTACCTGCAAACCTTGTTTCACGTCATCAATGGCAGTTCATTGTGTTGATTTTATATTAAGTTACAGAGAAACCGCAGAGAGAACCTAAACGGCTATGCAGCATACCTTCTGATATCATCCTATGCAGAACGACATTATTCCCGTATAAGTCTACACATAACCAATTCTGCTCAGACAAAAATGTAGCCATGACCCCTATCCTTTCGGTAATTTTCAAACGCTTGCTAATCGGGTTGCTGACCTTGTGGATTGTGACAATCATCATTTTTGCGGCGATTGAGCTTCTGCCCGGCGATATTGCAACCGAAATGCTGGGACAGGCGGCGACCGAAGAAAGTCTTGCTGCCTTTCGGGAAAAACATGACCTGAACCGCCCTGTTCATGAGCGCTACTTCTCATGGCTGGCTGGGGCCATGACCGGGGATTTCGGCATCTCACTGGCCAATCAACGGCCCATATCCGAGCTTATTGGTCACCGCACCGCGAACACCTTTTTCCTTGCCGGATATGCCGCAGCAATTGCTGTACCGATCGCGGTCGTCTCGGGTATGCTGGCGGCGCTTTATAACGGCTCCGTCTTTGATCGCGTGCTTTCA
>PDSA01000039.1 GCA_002748285.1 Rhodobacterales bacterium | reverse complement strand
TGAGAACCCATTTCTTGAGAACAGCGTCCTCAATTCCGAATTTAAGATCCTTGAGGTTTGCCTCCATGAATTCGTCCACATACCAATCGGCAAAGCTGTTGTCCTCCTGCAGATAGCCAGCAACTTTCTGTTTTTTTGTAAATTTGATCACCATTTTATCCTCGTGTTGGAATGGAGGAGTGAGTTACTCCCCAATGCTTGGACAGTTTTCGGAGAAATTCAAGCTACTCTCTGCTCCTGCTGATCGGGTTGGCGAGCTTGAGGATTGCGAGACGGAGCTCGTCGCTGTCGGGTGTGTTGGGGTCGAAGTCACCGCCGTACCACCGTTTGAGATCGGCGTGTTCAGGGCGTTTGGGATCGGCCATGGCTTCCAGGAACTCTTCGTAGCCGGGGAATTCGCCGACGTCTTCAGGCGGGCAGCGGCCAGCGATGCCTTTGAGGCGTGGATAGAGTTCGCCAGGGACGGGTTCGCTGAACTTGCCGACGGCGATCTTGTGGTCCCAGCTGTCGCCGAAGTCATAGAGGTAGTTGATCGTGCGGGCACCCGTGTCTTCGATCAGCTCAGCCAGGGTGGTCTTGTTGGCGAGCAGATCCTCGCTGCCAAAGTCCGGGTCGGGTAGCCCCCAGGTCGCACCACCCGCCTCGAACATGTAGAGATGCGAGTTGGTCCAGCCCATGGCTGGCCTGGATGGTCAGATGCAGGCGATCAAGGCGAATGTGTGAGCGTTATGCGAAAAACCTGAATCACCTAACGCTTCCTGAAATCAAAGATTTCAACGCGTTAAGTGATGCTTTTTGTATCAGGTATTTCGTCAAACGCTCTAGCTGGCACTTGCAAGGTGCGGGTGACAGCAGGCTCGATGTGTTCAAGCGTGATCTTCAATTCGATGATGCGAATGGCGCTGTCCTCCCGTCAGACCTTTGTAATTCCAAGGCAGGAGCACGTCGATACTGGATTGTTTGTGTCCTCGCGCGATGGCGGTGAGAGACGCGGTCAACCAGGCATGGGGGGTCGACAGCGTTGAGCTTGCAGGTCTCGATCAGCGAGGCGATCATGGCCCAGTTTTTCGCGCCCGCGTCATGGCCTGCGAAGAGAACGTTTTTACGGCTGAGCGCTATAGGGCGGATCGTCCGTTCCACGGCGTTGGAATCCAGCTCGATGCGCCCATGCGCCCATCTTCGAGGAACAGGATCAGCCCGCCCCAGTATTTGGCGATATATTTCAGGGCCTCGCCGATTGGGGATTTGGCCGACACGCGGGAACGATTGGCCGTGAGCCAGACCTCGAATGCATCAATGATCGGCTTTGAGCGTTCCTGCCGTGCCGCCCGGCGGGCCTTGGGGTTTTGGCCGCGGATGTCCTTTTCGATCCGATAGAGGGCAGCGATCTGTTTCAGCCCTTCATCGGCAATCGGCGTGGTACCGGTTTGGGAAACTTCGTGCAGTTTCTGGCGCGCATGCGCCCAACAATAAGCCAATTGGATGCCGTCGCCGGGTCGCTTCAGCAACCGGTTATAGCCAGCATAGCCATCCACCTGCAGGGTGCCGCTGAAGCTTTTCAGAATGGTCTCGGCATATTGCCCGGATCGCCCCGGTGCATAGGTGAACGCCACACCGGGTGGATCCTCACCACCCCATGGTCGGTCATCGCGGGCCAAGGCCCAGAAGTATCCCGTCTTGGTCTTACGCCTGCCCGGGTCCAGAACCGGCGCGGTGGTCTCGTCCATAAAGAGCTTCGATGATAGCTTCAGATTGGCCAGCAGCGCGTCATAGACGGGCTTGAGCTCAAATGCGGCCCGGCCGACCCAGGCTGCCAAGGTCGAGCGGTCCAGATCAATGCCCTGGCGGCTGCATATCTGCGCCTGCCGATATAGCCAAACGACACAATTCTGATTGTGCCTTTTGGCTATAAGTTTCTGATTTTACGCTGATGCTTCGTGGTTTTGGGATCCAAATCCACTCCCGTCAGCTATACAATGGCAAATGATCCGCGTATTTGCTCACAATCACATGCGCCACCGTCGCCTCGGTCGGCATGCCGCCGGGGATCAGATGGGCAGGTGCGGGGGCTTGCACGATACCGCTCTCACAGGAGCGGCAGGCATAACGCGGGCGGCGCGTGACAATCACGCGGAACTGGGCGGGCACGATATCCAGCCGTTCGCTGACATCTTCACCGATGATATGGCGTTCGCAGCCGCAAGCGCATGTCGTGCTTTCCGGTGTAATCACTTCCTCAATGCGCGGCAGATGCTTAGGCAGCGCCCCCCGGTTGATCTTGCGTGGACGCGGCTTGCCACTGATCCGCCTGGCGTCGGTTTCATCTGCGGCATGCACAGCCTCCTGAGCAGCCTTGATGTCTTCAAGCACCAGCTCAAACTGCTCCGGGCAGGTCTTCTCGGACCGCGCACCGAACATGCGCGCTTGTAGTCCGCGACCAGCTTTTCCAGTTCCTCGACAATTGCCATGTCCGGGTGAGCTTCGCCACCAATGATGAGCGCACGGCCAAGCGGGTGTCGGACGCGCTTGGCACCGCGACCGAGATGAAGGCAATGAAGAACTATGCAGGTCACCGGCTCTCGCCATGGCTGGGGCATTTGATGGTCTCGCGCTCGGAAACCGCGCGGGCCCTGCTGACACCGGGCGAGGTCATGCAACTGCCGCCCGACGATGAAATCGTCATGGTGGCAGGCACCCCGCCGATCCGCGGCAAGAAGGCGAAATACTATCAGGACACGCGGTTCAACAGCCGCATCCTGCCACCGCCCGATCCGGCGAAGTTTGCGGTGGACGTCAAAACCGATGACTGGTCAGGCCGCGTGGTCGCTGCGCCGAAAATCACGGGATCCGGGGCTGCCGAAACAGATGACACCGACGAAGAAAATGCCGGCATCCGCCGTGAGCCGGACCTGCCGGATCATGTCGCCATCGCGGACGAGGCCACCGATAAGGCCCCGCTCAATGAGTTTGACTTTGACCCCGACCCGGAACCCGATGAAGTCGCGACCCGGCAGCAGAACCTGAACCGTCAGGTTCGGGGCATCGCCCGGCAGGTGGCGCTTGACCCGAATGACGGCATCGACATGTGAGGTCCCATGCG
>PDSA01000037.1 GCA_002748285.1 Rhodobacterales bacterium | reverse complement strand
GCGATCGACAAGGGCGAAGGGCTGTCGACCCATTCCGCCCCCGGCGACGCCATGGCGCAGATACTTGAGGGCAAGGTCGAGATCACCATCGACGGCGTGCCCCAGACGCTCACAGCCGGTGACACCATCGTCATGCCCGCCGAAGTGCCCCATGCGCTGCTGGCGGTGGAACCGTTCAAGTTCCTGCTGGTGGTGGTGAAGATGGAGGGTGAAGCCTACCGCTGGAAATTCGAGTGATCCGCGGCCAGACCGCGTATCATCCAGACGAAGATGCCCTTATCGCCCCTGTTATAGCTGACGGGGGTGGATTTTGCTCCTAAAATGCACGAAGTATCAGAGTAAAATCAGAGAGTTATAGCCAAAAGGCACAATCAGTATTGTGTCGTTTGGCTATATCGGTCTTTGATCGCCCCGTGCCTCTTTTTACTCACCCTTTGCTCAAATCGAGGCGCATTCAAAAAATGACGTTTTTTCACAGACTTGCCAGAACAAGATTGCACCGCAGTTGAGGTGAGTTCGACCGTTATTGATGCAAACAGAAACAGCCGAAGGTGGCGTGGTTCTTGGTAGCGGCGCGAACGGTTGTGGATCTGTTTTGCTCGTGGTCTGATCAGGTGGCACAAGATGGCAAAATTCCTGGTTGGCTATGAGGGCTATTATGTCTATTGTTAATATGGCAAATCGCGGCATTATGCGTGACAAACGAGATTTCCAGTGGTGCTGTTCAGCAAATGCTGAATCTGCTCTGGGGCTCTAAGCTGACAGGCAGGCTATGCAATCAACTCTTCCCCCCCTGCGTGCCATGCACGCGTTTGAGAGCTTTGGGCGGCTTGGCTCGGTCCGTGCTGCCGCCCGGGAGTTGGGCGTGACGCCGGGGGCGATCAGTCAGCAGATCAAGCTGCTGGAAGAACAGCTGCAAATGCCCCTCATCGTCAAAGACGGCCGCCGGGCCTCGCTTGCGCCCAAAGCCAAGGCCTATCACGCGGTCTTGTCGGCTGGGTTTGAAAAGCTCAGGCAGGCTCAGGAATTGCTGTCGCAACAGGTTGCCGATCTGGATGTGCATATCTCTGGCCTGCCAACGCTCATCCTCAAATGGCTCAACCCAAGGCTGCACCATTTCGAGGCGCAATGTGGTGGGGCCTCGATCCGGTTAGAGGCCACCCATATCGAGCCCTATCCCGAATTTCTGGATCATATGTTTCGGCTGACTTACGGCAAGGCGGCGCGGGGGTTTCCCTATGCGCGGGCCTTGTTTCGGGACGAGTGCTTTCCTGTCTGTTCGCCGGAGTTTCTCAAGAACCACCCCAACGCGCTGGACCCGGAACAAATCGCAGACCTCCCTTGGATCGACATTGATTGGGGCCGGGATTATCCGACCTTTCCAAGGCTGAGCCATTGGCTCGAAGCTCAGGGCCTGCCAGCGCCCACCCACAAGCCGGTTTCGGTGCATTCGCTGTCGAGTTCCGCATTGGAGGCCGCCGCCAGCGGGCAAGGAGTTGCTCTGGCGCAATCCTCTTTTGCGTCAGATGATATCGGGTTGGGCCGGCTTGTCAGGATGTCCGAACACAGCATCACTATGCCCGAACCCTATTTCATCTGTTGGGGGGCTCAGCTGATGGCAAATGAGCATTCCAGGAAATTCCTGAATTGGGTGCTGTCGGAAACGCCCGAGTAATTGTTTAGGTCAGCTAAACAATTGAGGCTTGATGTTGGGTTTTCCCGGGGCCACAATCGGGCTATTCATATCTGCACTTAGCCAATGTTCTCAAATTAGCAAGGAAGCCACATGTTTTTGAAAAATGCTTGGTATGTCGCCGCCTGGAGCGATGAAATCGTCAACGCATTACAGCAGGTTATCGTGCTGGGCGAGAAAATCTGCATGTTCCGCAATGAAGAGGGCGAAGTCATCGCCGTGGAAGATGCCTGCCCGCACCGCAAGCTGCCTCTGTCCAAGGGCCGGATCAAGAATAACAATGTTGAGTGTGGCTATCATGGTCTGACGTTTGATTGCGCTGGTCAATGTGTCTGGGCGCCCGGCGGTGGGCGCATCCCGTCTGCGGCGCGGGTGCGCCCCTATCCGGTGCATGAGAAATACGGTCTGGTCTGGATCTGGATGGGCAATGCCGCGATTGCCGACCCGGAGGAAATCATCGACATTCCCAATTTCGACAGCCCCGAATGGGGGATGAACCGCGGCGCGGCGATGGAGCTGAACTGCAACTATCTGTTGATGTGCGACAATCTGCTTGACCCCACGCATGTGGCTTGGGTGCATGAAAGCTCGTTCGCCGCCGATGCGACCAAGGACACCCCGTTGCGGGTGACCAAAACAGATACCGGCGTGATCGTGCATCGCTGGATGATGGATCACGAACCGGCTCCGTTTTACAAAAAGGTCATCGAATTTGAAGGCAACTGTGACCGCCTTCAGCATTACGAGGTCCGTTACCCCAGCCACGCCCTGATCCGCGCCGTATTTACCCCGGCGGGGACGGGCGGTGTGGATGGCACGCTGCATGAAAAGACCTTTGTCATGGACAGCTATAACTTCATGACGCCCACGACCGAATCCGAGACCCGCTATTACTGGTTCCAGCTGCGCAATGTGCGCCCTGACGATGAAGAGCTGTCAAAGATGATGAGCGAAGATGTGCGCGAAGCATTTGAAGAGGACCGCGCGGTGCTGAACGAAGTGCAGATCGGCATGACGGAAAAGACGTCGCCGCATATCGACCTGAGCATTGATGCCGGGCAGCTGCGGTTCCGGCGGCAGCTGGAAGCGATGATCGCCGAAGAGGCCATGGTTGACGCAAAGTTGAGTCAGTAAAATGGCCGGGGCTTTTCGTAAATTCCGCGTGGCGGATAAGGTCGTTGAGAGCGAGATTATCACCTCGTTCTATCTGGAACCAACCGATGGTGCCCCCATTGGCAAGGTCAAGCCGGGGCAATACATCACCCTGCGCGTTCCCGGCGGGGATGAGCCGGTGCGCAAGATGTATTCCGTGTCCTGCAACCCGTCAGAAACGCGCTATCACCGGATCACGGTGAAACGCGAGGCCGGGCAAAATGGTGCGCCGGATGGCGTTGGCTCGTGCTGGCTGCATGATCAGGTGGACATCGGCAGCATTGTTGAGGTCGCTGATCCTCGGGGCTCGTTCGTTCTGGATGAGGATAGCACCCGCCCGGTGTTGCTGATCTCTGGCGGGGTTGGCCTGACGCCGATGGTGTCGATGCTGCACCGGCTGCGTGACAGCACCCGTGAGGTGTATTTCCTGCACGCTTGCGAGAACGGGGCGGTTCATGCGCTCCGGGACGAGGTTCTGTCCTGTGCGAATGAGCGGATACACCCGCTTTTTGTCTATCGCACCCCCAGCGCTGAGGACCGTGCTGCCAAGCTGTTCGATGCAGAGGGCGTGATTGACAAGGCATTCCTGCAACAGCACATCCCGATCGACGATTATGAGGCCTATATCTGCGGGCCAACGCCGTTCATGGCGGCGATGTATCAGCTTTTGCAACAGTTGGGGGTGCCAAAGAAACGCATCGCCTATGAGTTCTTTGGCAAGGCGACTTCGCTCGACGCACTGGCCGAAAAACCCGCCGCGTCGGAAAGCAGCAAGGCCGCCTCGCGGGCCGCCCCCACCATTCAGGCGCTGACCTTTATCACCAACCCCGATGCCTGGGCGGCAGAAGACGAGCCCTCGGCCGCTGCGCCAGCGCATATGCCGGCGAGCGGAGACATCACCTTTCGGGCCTCCAATGTGACGGCCAACTGGGATGGAACGGCGGACTCGTTGCTCGAACTGGCGGAAAATGCCGGGCTGCACCCGGAATTCAGTTGCCGGGCCGGGATCTGCAATGCGTGCAAATGCGGGTTGATCTCTGGTGAGGTTGAATATTTCGAAGAGCCATTGAACCAGCCCGAAGAGGGGCAGATTCTGATCTGTTGCGCGCGTCCCAAAGGGCCGGTGGTTCTGGATATCTGACACATGGGCGGCCCGCGATCCACCGGGCCGCCCGGATCGAGTCTTTGGCAGCGCTTTTGTCTGAGTAAGGCCGCTTATGTCTAGATTTATGCAAAAGCTCTGATTATATTTATGACAGCGGATATTCTGCATGACGGTTCGGCTGTGCCGATCGTTGGATGCGGGGTGAAAACAGCTGTCGCGAACCGTGAGACAGCCACAATCTGAACGAGGCGAGCCAAAGTGAAAGCCACCTACAAAGATGTGAAATCCGACATCCTGTCGAAAATCACCAATGGGGAATGGGCCCCGGGCAGCCTGATTCCCAATGAGACCGAGCTTGCCGCAGATTATGGCTGTGCGCGGGCCACGGTGAACCGTGCGATGCGCGAGCTGGCCGATGACGGGCTGATCGAAAGGCGCCGAAAGGCAGGCACCCGGGTTCGGATGGCCCCCCTCCGGCAGGCGCGGTTTGATATTCCGATGGTCGGCGCCGAGATTGCGGAAAAAGGTGCTGAATATCGCTATTCTTTCGTCCGACGCTCTGTTGTGTCAGCCCCTGACTGGTTGCGTGCCCGGCTTCACTTATCGGATGATACCGATGTCGTGCATCTGGTTTGTATGCATTATGCCGACGGGGATCCATATCAGTATGAAGACAGATGGATCAGCCTGTGTGCCTTGCCACAGGCCAAAAGCGTCGATTTTTCCAAGGTGGGGCCAAATGAATGGCTGGTGTCTACGATCCCGTTTTCGGATGTCGAAATCAGTTTATCGGCTGGGTTGGCGGATCAGACTCTGGCGGATTACCTGGCCTGTTCCGTGGGCGAGCCTGTCTTTACCGTTGAGCGCTCGACATGGTGGGAGGGCAAGGCAGTGACCTATGTCAAGCTGACCTACCGGCCCGGCCATCGCCTGACCACGCGCTACTGACGCAAAAGCGCCTGTTGCCGCACGCAGCTCCCTTGCAATGGCAGAGCGATGTCTCCCCCGCTCTGCCGCATCTGCTTTTGCCGCAGCTCTTACAGCACCATGGCCGCGATCCATCCGCCTATGATAAGCGGCAGGTTGAAATGGATGAAGGTGGGCACGACCGTATCCCAGATGTGATTATGCTGACCATCGGCATTCAGACCCGCGGTCGGCCCAAGCGTCGAATCCGAGGCCGGAGACCCCGCATCCCCCAGCGCCCCCGCCGTGCCGATCAGCGCTACCGTTGCCAGCGGCGAGAAGCCGAAGGTGATGCACAGCGGCACATAGATGACCGCAATGATCGGCACCGTCGAAAAGGATGACCCGATCCCCATGGTGATCATTAACCCGACCAGAAGCATCATGAAGGCGGCCATCCCCTTGCTATCGCCAATCAGCGCGGTGGAGGCCTCGACCAGTTGCGGGACCTCTCCGGTCTGGTTCATCACCGCCGAGAACCCTTGTGCGGTGACCATGATGAAGCCAATCAGCGCCATCATCCGCAAGCCTAGAACGAACACATCATCGACCTCGTTCCACTTGTAGGACCCGGAAAAGCTGAGGATCGCAAAGCCAACCAGCCCGGACAGGATCATCGACCCGGAGTAAAGCTGCACCCCCAGCACGACGATAATCGACAACCCGCTCAGCGCGAGCTGGATGGGTTTGAGGTCGCGATCAATCGGCTCCTTGTCCTCCTGCGCGGCCACCGCCCGCAGCTTGTATTCGCGCGGCTTGCGATAGCTGAAGGCAATCGCAATCAGCAGCCCCAGCAGCATGAACAGTGCCGGGATCAGCATCGCCAGCGGCACCGAGGATGCGTCAATGGCAAAACCCAGCTCCGAGCCCGCGATGTTGATGTTTTTGGTCAGGACGTTTTGCTGATAGACCGCGCCAAAGCCGACCGGGAACAGCATATAGGCCAGGATCAGGCCGCAGGTCAGCGCACAGGCTGCCGCGCGCCGGTCCAGTTTCAGCATGTCCATCACCCCCATGAGCGGCGGCACCAGGATCGGGATGAAGGCGATATGCACCGGCACCAGCGTTTCTGCCAGGCTGGCACAGATCAGAAAGGCACCGTAGAGCACCATCTGCGCATAAAGCACATTGGATTCGGTGCCTTTGGCCCCCACAACGGCGATGATCTTTTCTCCCAGCAGGTGGGTGATGCCCGAGCGCGCGAGCGCCACGGCGAAGGCCCCCAACAGGCCATAGGACAAGGCGATGGTGGCCCCATTGCCCAGCCCGCCTTCGAACAGGGTCACGACTTCGGTGATCGAAAATCCGGCATTCAGCCCGCCGACAAAGGTTGCAAGAATTAGCGCCAGAACCACAGGCACCCTGACCAGACTCAGGCCCATCATGACCAACACGGCCAATACAATTGAATTCATGGTATTTCCTCCCTTTTCGGGTTTCGGTTTGCCCGTTTGACCGGTTCCCATTGGGGTGCCGATCGCTGTCTGCCCTCCTCTTTTCCCTTTCCCTATTCCCCCGCCTTTTTCGGCGGATGCTTTTATTCCTGCAAAAAGGGCGACCCGTTGGGGCCGCCCTTGCTGTGTTATCAGTTGCCCAGAATACCCGGCAGCCGCAGCCCGTGCTCGCGGGCGCAGTCGAGGGCGATGTCATAGCCCGCATCCGCGTGGCGCCAGACCCCGCTGGCCGGGTCGTTCCAGAGCACCCGCTCCAGCCGTTTGGCAGCCTCGGGCGTGCCGTCGGCGCAGATCACCACACCGGAGTGCTGGGAAAAGCCCATGCCGACCCCGCCGCCATGGTGCAGCGACACCCAGGTCGCGCCCGAGGCGGTGTTGACCAGCGCGTTCAGCAGCGGCCAGTCGGAGACCGCGTCGGAGCCGTCTTTCATCGCTTCGGTTTCGCGGTTGGGCGAGGCGACGGAGCCGCTGTCGAGGTGGTCGCGACCAATCACAACCGGGGCTTTCAGTTCACCGCTGGCGACCATTTCGTTGAACATCAGGCCAGCCTTGTGGCGATCCCCCAGCCCGATCCAGCAGATGCGCGCCGGAAGGCCCTGAAAGGCGATCCGGTCGCGGGCCATGTCGAGCCAGTTGTGCAGATTCTCGTTCTCGCCCGGCAGAACAGCGGGCGGATATAGGCGGGCACGAAGCCGGGGAAGGCGAAGGCGTTTTCCAGCCCCTCTTCCAGCGCCATCTGGCGGATGTTGTTGCCGTAATCGACCGTGGGCACGCCGTCTTCATGGAAGGCAACCATGGCTTCGACCTGCACTTTCATCGAGGCGCGGGCGGCCTTTTCGACCACTTTCGGCTCGGTCTGGGCACGGGCACGCCATTCGGCGACGGTCCAGCCCTGAGGGAGGTAGCCGTTCACCGGGTCGTGGGCGGAGGTCTGGTCGGTGACGATGTCGGGGCGGACACCGCGCTTGTGGATCTCGGGGAAGACATCCGCCGCGTTGGCGATCAGCGCCACGGATTTCGCCTCGCCGGCTTTGGTCCAGCGGTCGATCATCTCCAGCGCTTCGTCCAGTGAATGGGTCTTTTCGTCCACGTAGCGGGTGCGCAGGCGGAAGTCGGCGCTGCGCTCGTCGCACTCGACCGCGAGGCAGCAGGCCCCGGCCATCACCGCCGCCAGAGGCTGGGCGCCGCCCATGCCGCCAAGGCCGCCGGTGAGGATCCACTTGCCCGTGAGGTCACCGCCGTAGTGCTGGCGCCCGGCCTCGGCGAAGGTCTCGTAGGTGCCCTGAACGATGCCCTGCGAGCCGATATAGATCCACGAGCCCGCGGTCATCTGGCCATACATCATCAGGCCCTTCTTATCGAGCTCGTTGAAGTGGTCCCAGTTGGCCCAGTGGGGCACGAGGTTGGAATTGGCGATCAGCACGCGGGGAGCGTCCGCGTGGGTCTTGACCACGGCCACCGGCTTGCCGGACTGGACCAGCAGGGTCTCGTCGGCTTCCAGATCCTTCAGCGTGTCCACGATGAGGTCAAAGTCCTTCCAGGTGCGCGCCGCGCGGCCAATGCCCCCGTAGACAACCAGTTCGTGGGGGTTTTCGGCCACGTCGGGGTGCAGGTTGTTCATCAGCATCCGCAGGGGAGCTTCGGTCAGCCAGCTTTTGGCGTTCAGCTCGGTGCCGGTGGGAGGGTAAATGTCACGGTTGTTTTTGCGGGGGTCGCTCATGATGTGCCTTTCAATGCAGGGGCCAAAGCGGCCAGTTGAGTCAGGATGGATGTCAGATACGGGCGCAAGCGGGCGGCCTTGTCCGCGTCATAACTCCAGGGGCTTGCCTGCGCCGTCAGATACATGCTTTGGGCAAGCTCCATCTGGATCGCGTGGAACCCCTGATCAGGGCGGCCATAATGGCGGGTCGACCAGCCACCCTTGAAGCGGCCATTGGTGATCCAGCTATAGCCCGGCGCATCTTCGCAGACAGCTTGGGTCACGGATTCGATTTCGGCCGCGCAGGTGGTGCCATCATTGGACCCGATATTGAAATCGGGCAGGATGCCGTCAAACAGGAACGGAATCTGCGAGCGGATGGAATGGCAATCATACAGGATGGCGATGCCATGAATGTCACGCACCCGATCAAGTTCGGCCTGCAAAGCGATGTGGTAGGGGGTGTGAAACGTCGCCTGACGCGCTTGCACTGCGGCTTCATCGGGGGGGGCGATCCAGATGTCGTGGCCGTCAAAATCGGTCAGCGGCACAAGGCCGGTGGTGTTCTGACCGGGATAGAGCGATACGCCAGACGGGTCCCGGTTGGCGTCGATCACATAGCGGTGAAATGTGGCCCGGACTGTGGTTAAGCCCTCCAACAGCCCGTCATAGAGCGTATGGATATGCCAGTCGGTATCGTCCAGCCCGCGCCCGCGCGGGTTCAGATTGGCCATGATTTCGTCAGGCACATAGGTGCCGGTGTGGGGCAGGCCCAGAACAATCGGGCTGTCGCCCTGAACAATCTCTACGGGGGTCATGATTCAAACTCCGGCATGTTGATGGCGGCGGCGCTGACGATGTCGCCACTGGCAATCATCGCGGCGGCGCGTTCAAGATCGGGGGCAAGGTAGCGGTCTTCGCCCATGGTTTTCACGTCTTTGCGCACCCGCGTCACGACCCGCTGCAATGTGTCGCTGGTTTTCATGGGGGCGCGGAAATCAATGCCCTGCGCCGCACATAGTAATTCGACCCCCAGAATGCGGTGCAGATTGTCGATCATCGGCCCCAGACGGCGGGCCCCATGTGCGGCCATGGAAACGTGGTCTTCCTGATTGGCCGAGGTCGGTGTGCTGTCGGTGACGCAGGGGTTGGCCAGATGTTTGTTTTCGCTCATCAGCGCGGCGGTGGTGACTTCGGCAATCATGTAGCCGCTGTTCAGGCCCGGATTGGGGGTCAGGAAAGGTGGCAAATCAAAGCTGAGAACCGGATCGACGATCAGCGCGATGCGGCGTTGGGCAATGGCTCCGATTTCGGCCACCGCAAGGGCGATCATATCGGCGGCAAAGCCCACGGGTTCGGCGTGGAAATTGCCCCCCGACACGATCAGATCGGCCCCGACCAGCACAAGCGGGTTGTCTGTCGCGGCATTGGCTTCGGTCTCAAGGGTACGGGCGGCCTGACGCAGCACATCCATCGCAGCCCCGGTCACCTGTGGCTGACAGCGGATGCAATAGGGATCCTGCACGCGGGCGTCATCGGCCATGTGGCTGTCGCGGATTTCTGACCCGGCGAGCAGGGCGCGCATGGTGTCGCCGGCCTCGATCTGGCCGCGATGGCCGCGCAGGATATGAATTTCGGGTTCCAGCGGTGCGGTCGAGCCCATGATGGCATCGGTGGACAGCGACGAGGTGACAAGCGAAGAATGCGCGGCCCGCCAGGCTCCGAACAGACCGACCAGCGCAAAGGCGGTGCAGAACTGGGTGCCGTTGATCAGCGCCAGCCCCTCTTTGGGGCCGAGCTCAACCGGGGTCAGACCGGCGGCGGCAAGGGCTTGGTCCCCCGGCATGATGGCGCCGTCAAACTCGGCTTCGCCATGCCCCATCAGGGTCGCTGCCATATGGGCCAGCGGTGCCAGATCGCCCGAAGCCCCGACCGAGCCCTGCGCCGGAATGACCGGGGTCACCCCTTTTTCCAGCATGGCTTCGATCAGATCGACCACCTCAAGCCGGACGCCCGAAGCACCGCGCCCGAGGCTGAGCAGTTTCAGCGCCATCAACAGACGCGCATGGGCCCGTGGGATCGCCGGGCCAACACCGCAGCAATGCGACAGGATCAGATTGCGTTGCAGGGTTGCGGTATCCTCGGCCTTGATCTTGACCGATGCCAGCTTGCCAAAGCCGGTGTTCACGCCATAAACCGCATCAGAACCGGCCACGGCCTTGGCAATGCGGGCATGGGCCCGTTCAATTTCAGGCCGGCAGGCCGGATCAAGACGCACAGCGGCCTGTTCGCGGAAAATTTTTTCCAGATCGGCCAGAGTAACGGCGCCGGGGGTGAGCGTGAGTGTGGTCAAGATGTGCCTCCGAAAATACGGGTGTGAAGGGGGTTAAAGCCGATGCGATAGGCCAGTTCAGCGGGGTGTTTGACATCCCAAACCGCCAGTTCGGCGCGCTGGCCGGCCTTGATCATGCCGACATCCTTCAGGCCAAGGGCGCGGGCCGCGTGTTGCGTGGCGCCGCGCAGGGTCTCTTCCGGGGTCATGCCAAACAGGGTACAGCCCATATTCAGTGTCAGCAGCAGCGAATTGAGCGGTGACGAGCCCGGGTTCAGATCGGTTGCAATGGCCATCGGAACGCCGTGCTTGCGCAACAGATCGACAGGGGGGGCCTGTGTTTCGCGCAGGGTGTAGAAGGCTCCGGGCAGGATGACGGCGACGGTGCCGGCCGCAGCCATCGCACGCACGCCGTCTTCGTCGAGATATTCGATATGATCGGCCGAAAGCGCCCCATAGCTGGCGGCAAGCTTGGCCCCGCCCAGGTTAGAGAGCTGTTCGGCGTGCAGTTTGACCGGCAGGCTCAGCTCGGTCGCCACATCGAACACGCGGGCAATCTGGGGGGGGCCAAAGGCAATGCTTTCGCAAAACCCATCCACCATATCGACCAGCCCTTCGGCATGGGCGGCGCGCAGGGTCGGGATGCAGATGTCGTCAATATAGGCATCATCGCGGCCGGTGTATTCGGGTGGGGTGGCGTGGGCTCCGAGGAACGAGGTTTTGACGCGAATCGGGCGGTTGGCCATGACGGCGCGGGCAACGCGCAGCATCCGCAGCTCGGTTTCGGTGTCCAGGCCATAGCCGGATTTGATCTCGATCGTGGTCACGCCCTCGGCAATCAACACGTCAACTCGGCGCAGAGCATCCGCCAGCAGGGCGTCCTCGGTGGCGTTGCGGGTTGCTTTCACGGTCGAGATAATGCCTCCGCCCGCGCGGGCAACCTCTTCATAGCTGGCCCCGTTCAGGCGCATTTCAAACTCTACGGCACGATCCCCGCCATGCACGATATGGGTGTGGCAATCAATCAGGCCGGGGGTGACCAGTCGCCCGCCAAGCGATTCGGAGGGCAGAGCGCTGAATTCGGAGGGCAGATCATCCCGCGTTCCGACCCAGGCGATATGATCCCCCTCAATCACAATGGCCGCGTTTTCAATCATGCCATAAGGGGTGGCGCTGCTATCCAGCGTTGCGGCGTTCAAATCAACGAGGACCCGATCATTTTCAGTCATTTCTTTTGCCCAATATAGAGGTTTTGCTTTTCTAATGCGGATATAATGCTTATATGTCTATACATAAAAATATGGAGGGCCGTCAAATGATTTTCGCAAAACACGCAAAACTGCCATCGGGCTGGGCCCGTAATGTGCGCTTGACGATCTCGGGGCAGACAATCACCGGGATCGAAGCGGATCAGGATGCGCAGGCCGGAGATGCGCGCGTTGACGTGTTGCTGCCCGCGCTTGGCAATCTGCACAGCCACAGCTTTCAACGTGCCATGGCGGGCATGACCGAATATCGCATGGCGGGCAAAGACAGCTTCTGGACATGGCGCGACCTGATGTATCATTTTACCCGCCATCTGACTCCTGAGCATATTGAGGCGATTGCCGGATTCGTGTTTCTTGAAATGCAGGAGGCCGGCTATGCCAGTGTGGGCGAGTTTCACTATCTGCATCATCAACCAGACGGCACCCCCTATGATGATCTGGCCGAGCTTTCGGCCCGCATTGCTTCGGCGGCGGCGACCACAGGCATCGGCCTGACACATTTGCCGGTGCTTTATACCTATGGCGGGGCTGGGCAGGTGCCGCTGCAGGCCGGGCAGGCGCGTTTTGGCAATTCGGTTGATCGGTTCAATGCGCTGGTGGCGCGAGCCGAACAAGCGGTTGGTGCGCTGCCCGCGGATTGCCGTGTGGGCATTGCCCCTCATTCGCTGCGGGCCACATCGCCTGATGATCTGGCCGAGGTGCTGGGGGCGCGTGCAACCGGCCCGATCCATATTCACATCGCCGAGCAG
Organism: Rhodobacterales bacterium; assembly: GCA_002748285.1. Classification (GTDB taxonomy): domain Bacteria; phylum Pseudomonadota; class Alphaproteobacteria; order Rhodobacterales; family Rhodobacteraceae; genus Profundibacter. The sequence continues at coordinate 9,567 of PDSA01000037.1, read as the reverse complement.
CCCAAAGAGGTCGCAGATATCTCTGCGTGGCTTGGAGCCCGGCCCGTCGAGTGGCTGCTGAACAATGCCAAAGTCAACCGGGATTGGTGCCTGATTCACGCCACGCATATGACCGATGCGGAAACAACTGACATGGCCAAATCCGGGGCCGTTGCCGGGCTTTGCCCGATCACCGAGGCCAATCTGGGCGATGGTCCGTTCAACGGGCCGTCCTATCTGGCGGCGGGCGGGGCTTTCGGCATTGGCTCGGATTCCAATGTTCTGATTTCCCTGACCGAGGAATTACGCACCTTGGAATATTCACAGCGTTTGCGCGATGTGGCCCGCAATGTGATGGTTGTTGGCGAAGGCTCGGTTGGCGACGTGCTGTATACCGGGGCTGCGCAGGGCGGGGCGCAGGCTCTGGGGCGCGGCAAGGGCGAGATCGCAACGGGCGAGCTGGCCGATCTGGTGGCGATCAACAGCTCTGATCTGGCGCTTTGTGCGTTGAAACCGCATCAGTTCTTGGATGGGCTGGCCTTTGCCGCCCGAGACCATGTCGTTACCGATGTCTGGTCCGCCGGGCGGCATATGGTCAAGGGCGGGCGGCACATCCGGCGCGATCAGATCACGGCGGCTTACCGCGCGGCTATGACGAATTTGATGGGTTTGCTCTGATCCAGATAGAGCACCTGGATTTCCAGCACCGCATCCCCGGTGCCGAGTTTCAGCTGTGTCTGCTCTACGGGGAAAGCGGTATCGCCAACCTCAAGCTGCAAGGGGCCAAATGTCGGCCGCCCCGCCAATACATGCAGGGCGGTCATGCCTGTGGCGGGCGGGGTCACGGGCTGATCAAGCGGGCCGCGCCGGGGCGTGACCGCTGCATCGCATAGCCGGGGGTCGAACATCAGGTTCAGATCCGTCAGCGGGCCACCTTTGAGCCGGGCAAACACGTCAAGTTCACCGCTAAAACGCACGGGCTGCCACGGGTCGGCATCCAATCCCCCTTGAGAGTGCTGCAACACCATGCCGCTATCTGAAACCACGGTCAAAATCCGTATCAGCCCGGTAAAAGAGGAAAACGCGCCATCCTCGGCAACATCCGCGCGGCTTAATCGCCACGCGGTTTGTCCGTCACAGCTTCCCAAAGCAATGTTGCGCGTGATCCCGCCGCCATTTTTCCAGGGGATGTCAATAAGTGCGTTGTGGCGCAGAATCTGCATGGTTCCGGCCCTTTCCAATTTGGAGCGCAATGCGCCCGCCGTGGTTTAATCTAGGCCATCAGGGTTGAATGAAGCAACAGCAGCTGTCCCGGGATCGGGGCTCTTTGAGGCCTTCACAAGGTGACGGCTTCGGGGATTCGGATTGCTGAAGAGCCGCCGGGAGCGATGCGTTCAGAGCCGGTTGCATCCTTGCGCCGATCCGTGTGCTCGGAGCATATATGCTCGGCCTTGAGGTGCTTTTTATAAGCTTTTACAATGAGTTACCGAATGCGTCTGGTGTGTGCGAGGCGCGCTTCAATCCGGCATTCTCCCGAGGTTTTTTTAAGAGGTTTGGCCCCGATTTCGCGGCGCTCGGGCGGGCCGTTTCTGGGGGCAGGGGATTGGTTTGTCGTTAATGAACTCTGGACCCTATGCCGCAGATCGCTTAAGCAGAAGATCAAATAATTGCTCCGGTGCCGGGCGACTTGTGGGTTGATCCGGGGGCGCGAGTGGTGAAACCATAACAATAATAACGATAATCTTTAAGGGGAGATTGCCCAATGAATACGAAACAAATGATGATCGCAGCGGCGGCACTGGCGGCCGGTTTTGCGGCGCAGGCCACCGCCGACACTCTGAGAATCGGCACCGAGGGTGCCTATCCTCCGTTCAACTACATCGAATCCGATGGCACAATCGCCGGTTTTGACGTCGATATCGCTCTGGAGCTGTGCAAGCGTATGGAAGTGAAATGCGATGTTGTGGCGCAAGACTGGGACGGGATCATCCCCGGCCTGCTGGCCAATAAATATGACGTGATCGTTGCCTCCATGTTCATCACCGAAGAACGCAAGAAGCAGGTGTCTTTCTCTGACCCTTACTATCTGGCGGCGATGACCCATGTCGTTCCCAAAGGCAGCGGCATCACTGAATTTACCAATGAGTCCCTTGCCGGCAAAATCATCGGCGCTCAGTCCGGGACAACGCAGGCGGATTACGCCGAAGCCACCTATCCTGATGCCGAAATCCGCCTCTATCCAACGCAGGACGAAGCGAATCTGGACATGGCAAGTGGTCGTATTGATTTGCAGGTGGGTGACATGTTGCCAATGCTGGATTGGACCACCAAAACCGAAGATGGGTCTTGCTGTGAGTTGGCCGGTGATCCGATCACCGATCCGGACTTTGTGGGCGAAGGTGTAGGCATGGCCGTGCGTCAGGAAGATAACGAGCTGCGCGAAAAGCTGAACAAGGCTCTGGCCGAGATCCGCGCTGATGGCACCTATCTGACCATCAATAACAAGTATTTCGACATCGACGTTTACACGATGAAGTAATGCAAAACCTCCCCCTGTTCATAAGGTCAGGATTTGTTTGAGCTCTTTGCATACGGCGATGCCGGATGGGGGGACGAGATCCTGCGCGGGTTGGCGATTACGGTGCAGCTTGCCATCGTAACGCTGCCCGTGGGGCTCGTGCTGGGGTTTTTGGCGGCGTTTCTTTCGCTGTCGCGGCTGAAAGCCCTGCGTTTTATGGGATTTGGCTATACCACCGTGATGCGCGGATTGCCGGAAATCCTGACGCTGTTTGTGGTTTATAACGGTGTCGGCCTGTTGCTGAATTCCGTCATCCATTGGTGGAACCCCGATAGTGAAGCGGTTAATTTTAGCCCCTTTGCTGCCGGAGTGATTGCCTTGGGCATGGTGTTTGGTGCCTTTGCCGGCGAAGTGATCCGCGGTGCCTTCAACTCCCTTGACGGGGGGCAGGCCGAGGCCGGTCGCGCCATTGGCATGAGCCAGCGTCAGATATTTTTCCGCATTCAGCTGCCGCAGCTTTGGCGCTTTGCCTTGCCCGGATTGGGCAATCTGTGGATCAATATGCTGAAGGACACCGCGCTGGTGTCGATCATCGCCTTGGATGATCTGATGCGCATGACCAAAGTCGCCGTGGGCGTCACCAAACAACCCTTTACCTTTTACCTTGTGGCCTGTCTGATCTATTGGGTGCTGTGCCTGCTGTCAGAGCTGGTTCTGGCGCGGATGGAACGGCGCGCCAATCGTGGTGTGCGGAGGGCATGAGATGAACCCGATCGAAGTTCTCCTCCAATACTGGCCGCGGCTGCTGGACGGCACCCTGATGACGATCAAGCTGACGCTGCTTGGGGCGCTGATCGCGGCGTTGTTTGCGCCGGCCTTTGCCCTGATCCGGGTGCAGGGGCCGATGGTGTTGCAAGCCCCGTTGCGGATTTATATTTCGTTCATGCGCGGCACACCGATCCTTGCCCAGCTGTTTTTGATTTATTACGGCTCTGGGCAGTTTCGCCCGTTTTTGATGGAATGGGGGCTTTGGAACTTCTTTCGCGACCCGTTTAACTGTGCCCTGCTGGCGTTTGCGCTGAACTCGACCGCCTATCAGACCGAGATTCTGCGTGGCGGTATCATGGGGGTGAATCGTGGCGAAATCGAAGCCGCCAAAGCCATTGGTATGAGCCGCGTGACCACGTTGCGCCGTGTGGTGTATCCACATGCTTACCGGATCGCGTGGCCTGCTTTGGGCAATGAAGTGATCTTGTTGATGAAGGCCAGCGCTCTGGCCAGTGTGGTCACCGTGTTTGACATTATGGGCCGCACCCGGCAGTTGTTTTCAAGGACGTTTGATTTTTCAGTCTATCTGTGGGCCGCCGTGATTTACCTGTGCATCACCGCGCTGTTTGTGCTGCTGTGGCGGCAGGTGGAACGCAGGCTCAGCCGCCATATCGAGGCCCACAATACCCCCCGAACCGCCGCAGCCCCCGTGGAGGATAGCCAAGGATGACCCAGACGGAAACCGTTTTGAAAGCCGAAGATATTCGCAAGTTTTTTGGTGAACTCGAAGTGCTGAAAGGCATTTCGCTTGAGGCGCACAAACAAGATGTGATCTCGATCCTGGGCTCTTCGGGGTCGGGCAAATCCACGTTTCTGCGCTGCCTGAATTTTCTGGAAACGCCGACGTCGGGCAGGGTGATCGTGCATGGCGAAGAGGTGCTGGTGCGCAATGGCAAGCCGCAAAATGCCGGCCAGATCGAAAGCATCCGCAGCCGTTTGGGTATGGTGTTTCAGCAATTCAATCTGTGGACCCATCGCACGGTGCTGGAAAATGTCATGGAAGGCCCGGTGCAGGTTCAGAAAATTCCCAAGGCCGAAGCGCGGGACAAGGCTGAAGCCCTGCTGAGCCGTGTCGGGCTTGCCGAACGGATGCATATGTATCCTTCTCAGTTGTCGGGCGGGCAGCAGCAGCGCGTCGCCATCGCCCGGGCTTTGGCGATGGAGCCGGACGCGATTTTGTTTGACGAGCCGACTTCGGCGCTGGATCCCGAGCTGGTCGGCGAGGTTCTGAAGGTGATGCAGTCTCTTGCCGCAGAGGGGCGCACGATGATTGTCGTGACCCACGAGATGAGCTTTGCCCGTGATGTTTCTTCCGAAGTTGTGTTTCTGCATGAAGGCCGGATTGCCGAACAGGGGCCGCCGGATCAGATGTTTACCAATCCCAAAACCGAAGAATTCCAGCGCTTTATCGCCAAGGTCAGCTAAGCACGGGCGCTGAAACCCGATCCAATCCCTAATTCAGGTTGAGACCATGCCGCAAAATCCAAACGCCGCCATCACCAATACTGCCATCCGCATTGAGGCGGCCGAATTGCGGATCGTCAGCCTGCCATTGCTGACTCCGTTTGTCATTTCCACCGGCACAATGACCTGCAAGACCTTTCCGCTATTGGTGCTGAAGGGCGAAGGGCTGGAAGGGATCGCCGAAGCGGTGATGGATACGACCCCGGACTATCTGGAAGAGACCACTCCCGGCGCGATGGCGTTTCTGCGCGAGGTCTTGCTGCCCTCGATCATTGGCAAAAGCTTTGCTTCGCCCTATGAATTAGAGCCGTATCTGGCGCCGTGGCGCGGTCACCGGATGGCCAAGGCGGTGGTTGAAATGGCGTTTTGGGATCTCTGGTCCAAAAGCCTTGGCATTCCGCTCAAGGCGGCCCTTGGCGGGGTTGGGGATGCTGTGGATGTCGGGGTCAGTCTGGGCATCGCACCGGTGGCGCAAACCCTTGATCGCATCGACGAAGCCCTTGCCGCCGGGTATAAACGTACCAAGCTCAAGATCGCGCAGGGCCATGACGTTAAACTCATCGAAGCGGTGCGCGCGCGCCACCCCGACATCAAGCTGACCGTGGACGCCAATACCGATTATGGGCTGGCTGATCTGCCGGTTCTGCAGGCGCTGGATGCGTTCAACCTTGATTACATCGAACAGCCGCTGGCCTTTGACGATATCCACGATCATGCGCAGGTGCAGGCGGTGTTAAAAACCGCAATCTGTCTGGACGAAAGCATCCGCAGCGCCAGCGACGCCCGCAAGGCACTAGAGGCGCGGGCGGCGCGGGTGATCAATATCAAGGTCGGGCGTGTCGGCGGTTTTGCTGCGGCCCGTGCGATCCACGACACCAGCGCGGCCTTTGGTGCGCCGGTCTGGTGCGGGGGGATGCTTGAGGCCGGCATTGGCCGAGCGCATAACATCCATCTGGCCACGCTGGCGAATTTCACCAAACCCGGGGATACTTCCAGCGCCAGCCGCTATTTCAAACGTGACATCATCAACGAACCGCTTGAGGCTGTTACCGGCGAAATGCCGGTGCCGGCCAATGGCGCGGGCATCGGCGTGACCCTTGACCATGGCTATCTGCAAACCGTCACCGATCACTTTGAGGAGATCAAGGCATGACCCAGCCCACAACCGGTCTGACGATCCGTGAATTGAATTCGGTCGCCGAACTCAAACGCTCTGAAGCGTTCCAGCGCGAAGTCTGGGGCGAAGATGACCCTGCCGATAACTCCGATATCATGCTGGCGATCCAGCACGAGGGCGGTCTGGTCGCGGGGGCGTTTCTGGATGGGCGGATGCTGGGGTTTGTGTTCGGCTTTCCCACCAGTGAGCCGGATGCGCAGCATTCCCATCGGCTGGCCGTGCATCCCGACAGCCGTGGCATGGGGCTGGGGCGCAAGCTGAAATGGTATCAGCGCGACTGGTGCCTTGAACGCGGCATCACCAAAGTGCGCTGGACCTATGATCCGCTGCGTCGGGTCAATGCCAACCTGAACATCGCAACGCTGGGGGCGCAGGCCGGAACCTATTACTGCGATTACTATGGCAAAATGGCGGGCATCAACGCCGGTGTTGCTTCGGACCGTTTGCTGGCGGAATGGCAGCTGGATGCGCCCGCTGTTGTGCAGCGTGCTGCGGGTCGGGGTGTTGCGGCTGGTGATGGCCTGCGCATTGCCATTCCAACCGATTTCGAGACCCTGCTGGCCAGCGATCTGGCACAGGCCATTTCCGAACGTCTGCGGGTGCGTGAAGCGCTGATGGCGGCCTTTGCTGATGGCTTTCAGATCACGGGATTTGACACCGTAAGCTGCGACTATCTGCTGAGCAAACCGTAGAGCCCGCGTGATGAACACAGACAGGACCGATTAAACAGGAGGCGCCGTTGAAAATCGCTCTTTGGCAAACCACGCCGCATCATGACACGCAAGAGGCGTTGGATGCGCTGGAGCAGGCGGTTTTGCAGGCCCATGGCGAGGGGGCAGATCTGCTGCTCGCGCCTGAGATGGTGCTGGGCGGTTACAATGTGGGGGGGGAGCGCTGCGCAACGCTGGCCGCTTCGGCCGAGGCTCTGATTGCGGCGCTTAAAACCATCGCTCAAAAGCACCGGATGGCGCTGGTGGTCGGCCTTGCTTTGCCGGGGGCCGCGCGGCCTTATAATGCCGCCATCGCCATAGATGGGGCAGGGGCCGAACAACAGCGTTATCACAAGACCCATCTTTATGGTGAGGTTGATCGTGCTCAGTTTACCGCAGGCAGTGCGCTGTCGCGGGTGTTTGAGGTCACTGGCTGGCGCATCGGGCTGGCGATTTGTTACGATATCGAATTTCCCGAAGTTGCCCGCAGCCTTGCCTTGCAAGGGGCCGATCTGATCCTGGTCCCAACCGCCAATATGATCCCTTTCGACAGTGTCGCCACCCGTCTGGTTCCCGCCCGTGCTGAGGAAAACGCGGTTTACGTTGCCTATGCCAATTACACAGGTCAAGAAGGGGTGTTCACATATGGCGGTTTGTCTTGCATCTGTGGCCCCGACGGCCATGATCTGGCCCGCGCCTCTCAGGATGCCGCCCAGCTGCTGTTCGCCGAGCTGAGCCACAGTCACCTTGCCCAATGTCGCGTTTCGCAAACCCACCTTTCGGACCGTCGCCCGGATTTATACGCACCCCTTCATGAAAAAGGCCTATCCCATGACTGAAATCTCTGTTTTTGGACCAGATTTTCCCTTTGCCTATGATGACTGGATCACCCACCCCAAAGGGCTGGGCCATTTGCCCGACAGCGCCCATGGGGCCAAGGTGGCGATTGTCGGATCGGGGGCGGCCGGGATCATCGCCGGCTATGAGCTGATGAAACTTGGTGCCCGGCCGGTGGTTTTCGAGGCCGGGCAATTTGGCGGTCGCTTGCGCTCGCAGCTCTTTGAAGGGGCCGATGGCGTGATCGCAGAGCTGGGGGGGATGCGTTTTCCGGTGTCCTCGACCGGGTTTTACCACTATGTCGACATGCTGGGGATTGAGAGCAAACCTTTCCCCAACCCTCTGACCCCGGCTGCGGGTTCGACCGTGATTGATCTGCTGGGCAAGACCCATTACGCCGAAACCCTCGCCGATCTGCCGCCGCTGTTTCACGAGGTCGCGCGGGCCTATGATCAGGCGTTGGAGGAGGGGGCAAATTTCACCGCGCTGAAACAGGCCATCCGGGATCGCGATCCGGCCCGGATCAAGGACATTTGGAACCCGATCATCAAGCAATGGGATGAGCGCACCTTTTATGATTTCGTCGCATCGTCAAAGGCGTTTCAGGGGCTGTCGTTTCACCACCGCGAAGTGTTTGGGCAAGTCGGCTTTGGCACGGGCGGCTGGGATTCCGATTTCCCCAATTCGATGCTGGAGATTCTGCGGGTCAACGTGACGGAATGCGACGACCACCAGCGCTATATCGTGGGCGGAGTCGGGCAGGTGCCGCATGAATTATGGGAACATGCGCCTGAGCAGATCATCCATTGGCCCGGGGGCACCACGCTTGCCAAGCTCAATGGCGGAGCGCCCCGTAGCGGGGTGACCCGGATCAGGCGGCAAGGCGACAAGTTTGAGGTCACCGACCAATGGAACCGGGTTGAGGTTTTTGACGCGGTGCTGGTCACCTGCCAAAGCCATTTGCTATCGACCGTGATCGACACCGAGGAATCCTTGTTTTCCCACGATCTGTGGATGGCGCTGGACCGGACCCGCTATATGCAATCGGCCAAGACCTTTGTTATGGTGGACCGGCCGTTCTGGAAAGACAAAGACCCCAAGACCGGCCGCGATGTCATGTCGATGACGCTGACTGATCGGATGACGCGCGGCACCTATCTGTTTGATAACGGCCCGGACAAGCCCTCGGTTATTTGCCTCAGCTATTCCTGGATGACCGACGCGCTGAAGGTGCTGCCGCTGTCGGTTGAAAAACGGGTCGAGCTGGCGCTGTCGGCGCTGGCGCAGATTTACCCCGATGTGGACATCCGTGCGCATATTCTGGGGGATCCGATCACGGTCAGCTGGGAAAACGACCCGAATTTCCTGGGGGCTTTCAAAGGGGCGCTGCCGGGGCATTATCGCTATAACTACCGGATGTTCGGCCACTTCATGCAGGACGATTTGCCGCCACAGGAACGCGGGATTTTCATGGCCGGGGACGGAGTCAGCTGGACACCGGCATGGGTTGAAGGCGCTGTGCAGACATCGCTGAATGCGGTTGCCGGCATTATCCGGCATCTGGGGGGTGGGTTTTATCCCGAAAACCCATCGCCCTGTGATGCCTATCCTGAATGGGGGCCTGTCAGGCTGCCCGACTGATACGCCCTTTCATGCGCAATCCCTCCCCGGCGCTATACCTGTGGCCGGGGGGGGAGCTGACCACGGTCCTGATCTGGTCGAACATGCCACCTGCCGCATCTGGGCAGGTGGCATTTCCGTTTCGCGAAGCTGCAATGATTGCCGCCCGGATCGCATGTGAACTGCTACTCTTAAACGGATCAGGGAAACGGCGGCTGACAACACTCACCATGGTTCGAAATGAAAAACGGGCTCTCTGCTCCTTGGGCGTATGCCCGGGGCGTTTTTTTCAATTGTGTTTGTTGTTTTGCTTACGACTATATGTTGTTCCCTCATTTTAACGCATTGTTTTTATTTATTTATTTTGGGTTTTGTTTGTTTTGTTTTGGTTATTTTTTGCTTTTTTTTGGATTATTTCGTTTTTTTTACAAAAG
>PDSA01000036.1 GCA_002748285.1 Rhodobacterales bacterium | reverse complement strand
GTCGTCGAAGCGCGCATAGGACGCGTGATCGACCTGGAACACAAAGTACGGGATCAACTCGGCAAACAGGCGGCCAGGGGCCTGCGCCAAATTTGCGCCGCGTCTGGTCAGCCGAAACTCACCCTTGAAATGACGGCCCAGACGCAGGGAAATCAGCAGGAAGTGCAAAACCTCAAGCGGTGCAAACTCATATTCGTTGATCACCTTGTTGTAGCGAAACATCTCTTCCGCGCTTTTGCCCGGCCAATCGAAATTTTCGACGGCCCAATGGACGAAAGCACGCTTGAAGGCCTTGGTTTGGGTCAGCCCGATTGATCCGTGCTCCTGCGCATAATGCAGGGTCAGGAGAGCACCCCGAAGCAGCGGAGAATGCGCGAGGTCGGGATGGTCATCGGCGAGAGTACGAATTTCGATCATGCCGGGATGGTGCCATGCCCCGTGCTGCAATTCCACAAAGTCCGTAGCGCTGACGGCTGGCCGTTGCAGGATTGGTCACTTGCGCCGTAAGGCGTTCGACCGGTAGCAGCACGAACCATGCAAGCACGAGTCGCCGTCCCGATAACCATGTGACACCACGCTCAACCTGGCGAGTGACCAAACATAGCGACCAGAATGACCAAAAACATGACCCGAATGGTCAAACATCACGAGTCGTCACAATTTATGAGAAGTGGTGAGCCGTGTAGGATTCGAACCTACGACCCACTGATTAAAAGTTCCTTCGGCTAGCGACTAACCGGATTGAAAACAGGCGGTTTTTCGAGGCAACCGAGCCGCGTTACAAGGATGTAACAAGGTGGCAGCCTTACATGATTTAGTTGTTGGCATCATAGCCAACACCACTGGTTGGCAGGCTCGTGCAATGATGCGATGATGGTCGAAAACAAAGGAAGAACAGTTGCTCCTCGAATCCATCGACCAGACCCGCCTCGAAGTATCGCCCACCCTCGACCCCAAGCGTCGGTCGAAACTCGGCCAGTTCATGACGCCCGGTCGCATCGCGTCCTTCATGGCCGAATTGTTCGATGCGCTGCCGCATGACGTGCGCCTGCTCGATGCGGGCGCAGGCATGGGTGCGCTGACCGCCGCCTTCGTCGCGGAGGCACTTGGGCGCGACGTGCCCCCCATGTCGATACACGTGACCTGCTACGAGGTGGACGAGCGCCTTGCCTCGATCCTCGACGACACGCTCGCCGCGTGCGCGGATCAATGCGCGGGCGCAGGCATCGCCTTCACGAGCCGTGTCATTCGGGACGACTATATCCTGCAATCGGCAGAGCCGTTGCTTCGCGAGCAGGGCACTTACAACTGCGCAATCCTCAACCCGCCCTACGGCAAGATCAACCAGACCTCGGAATGGCGACTGGGCCTACGCTCCCTCGGGATCGAAACGGTGAACCTCTACACCGCCTTCGTCGCCGTCGCCCTCGGCCAGATGGAAGACGGCGGCGAGATTGTCGCCATCACGCCGCGCTCCTTCTGCAACGGGACTTACTACGAGCCGTTCCGCCGCCTGCTGCTGGCCGGGTCAGCAATCTCGAACCTGCATGTCTTCGAGTCCCGGCGATCCTCGTTCAAGGACGACGACGTGTTGCAGGAGAACATGATCTTCCGCGTGCGCAAGGGCGCGGAACAGGGCGACGTTGCCCTATCGACCGACGAGAGCGAGCCGCGCAACGTGCCCTTCTCGGACATTGTGCGACCGTCTGATCGCCATGCCTTCATCCGGCTGCCTGTGTCGGGCAACGATCTTGCCGACAGCGTTCAAGCGCTCCCCTGCGTGCTGGCTGATCTGGGCATCAAAGTCTCGACCGGACGCGTCGTCGATTTCCGAACGCGGGACAACCTGCGCAAGGAACCGGGTGCCGATACCGTGCCGCTGATCTACCCGCAGCACTTCCACGACGGGGGCATCCAATGGCCGCTCCCGAACTTCCGCAAGCACAACGCACTGGCCGACAACGACGACACGGCGAAGCTGATCACCCCTGCGGGTATCTTCGTCCTGACGAAACGGTTCACGGCCAAGGAAGAGAAGCGCCGCCTTGTCGCGACGATCTACGACGGCGAACGCGCTGGGTTCGAGAACCACCTGAACTACTTCCACGAGAACGGCGAAGGACTGCCGCTCGACCTTGCCAAGGGACTTGCGGCCTTCCTGAACTCGGACGCTGTGGATCAGTATTTCCGCATCTTTTCGGGGCACACGCAGGTCAACGCTACCGACCTGCGCAACTTGCACTACCCGAGCCGCGACCAGCTTGAGGCGCTAGGGCGCGGCGATACGACGATGGACGACCTGCTCTAGCCAGTCACCTTGAACTGCTTCGCCGGGTCGCCCTGAATCCAGATGAACGTGTCATAGGCGATGTTCTGGTGCTTGCCTTGACGTGCAGCCGCCTCTTTCCACGTCCGGTAGGTCGTCGTGAACCCCACGCCCGCCTTGCCGCAACGCTCGGCCAATCGGTTTATCTGCGCGACCTTGTGGGCGTCAACCTCGCCGTCGCTCGTCACCGCCTCGATCACCCACAGGTGGTCCGTTTCCGGGTTCCAGAGCAGCGCGTCGGGCATCGCGTCCTCCAAGGTCAAAGCCACCCCGGCCTCGGCCATCTTGGCGCGCTCGGCATCCGAAATGCGGTCGCCGTCCGCATCATCGACGTAGAGCAGTTGGTAGCCAGGTAGGAAGCGCGGCGCGTAATTCTCGACGCTCGCCTTGATCAAGTGGGCGTGCCCGGAGTCGACGAGTTTGCGCGCGGCCTCGGCCATCTCAGCTTGGAAAGCCCGCCGCTCGCGCGATACGTCGTCTCGTGCCCATTCCGCCAGCATGTCCCGCCACGCAACGTCAGGGGCCTTCAGGACCGCCTTCAGCGCCTCGTCGAGGCGATAGCAGGAGTTGGGCGACTTGGCCTTGACGTGTCCGGGGATGAACTCGCCCTTCTCAAGCGTGATCGCCTCGAACCCGCCCAACTCGCGAAGTGGCTTGATCCAGTAGTCGCGCCCCTCACGATCCAGCTTGCCGCTATCCCGTTGCAGGATGCCAATGTGGCAGGCGAGGTGAGCCGTTGACGCTCCGTCAGCGATGGTCGCCCCCTTGGGGGCCTTCGCGAACCAGCTTGCCGTCTGATCGTCCAGCATGGCGAAGGTGCAATCGACCAAGTCGGCGTTCGACCCAAGGTCGAGGTATTGCAGGACCGCGCGAATCCGATCCTTCGTCACACCTTGCAACGCATCGGGCATAGGCCCGCGTTCGGCTCGAAGTTGTGCCACCTTGTCATGCAGTAGTGCCATCCGCCTGTAACCCCTAAACAATTCGTTTTGGGCACCCTACTTCGCGGGGATCTGGGAGTCGATTGCATTCTCCGGTTGATCGCCGCCGAGGACAGGTCCGATAAGCGAGTCATAGGTCAATCACCATGACCTAATAGCAACGGAGACACGACATGACCAAGAACGAACTCAATGCCAAACTCGCCACCCCTCTGACAGCATCGCAACTCAAAGGAACAAAGCTCGCGGACCTGCAAGTGATGGTCGAGGCGCAGACACCGGCAGCAAAGAACGCACGGGTTCTTAAGCCGCACGTCTACTGCGAGCCAGTACCGAAGGCCGAGAGCATTACGTCGCTGACCGAGGGCTCGAAGAAGCACAAGCTCGCGGCTGCGCTCCTGAAAGGCGCGACGATGGAACAGCTCATGGAGGCTGTCGGCTGGAACCGCTCGACCGTCCAGTCGGCGTTTTCCTACGACATGAAGAACTCAGGCTTTGGCGTCGAGCGTCGCAAGGACCAGAAGTATTACCTGCTGATGCCAAAGGGGCTGAAACGCCTACCTGTCATGCAGAAGGGCCAGTCTCGCGCGGACGCACGCGTCGCCGCCTGCAACTAACTTTCCGAATGATCGGTTGCACCATCCGCGGTGCGGCACCGACGACATGAAGGCCGCTCACTGGGAGCGGCCTTTTCATTTCGGGGGCAACTATGATTACCGACCAACTGATAAACCGACTTCACCTACAGGCAGCGGATCGCCTGTCTGAAAAGGTCCGCGAAGGCCGCAGGCACGCCCTGTCGTCGATCTCGAGTTGCTGCGTCGTCGTGACGGACGACGGGCGCGACACACGCGAGGTGGTTTTCGATCAGCCGCCGACTATCGGCCAGCTTGAGGCCCGTGTCGGGTCAGATGCGTGGGTCGTATCGGTGAGGATGCGGCGCGTGCCCCGCACACGTCAGAGACGGGCGACAGCGGCCGAGTAGGCGTCGGCGGGTGAGCGGGCGGACAACGCCTGCTCGCCCAGCTACTTCACCACCCGAAGGTGAGACGTTTCACCCGGCAGCGGATGAAGGGCTCTCAAGTCGTCTTCGTTTGTCCGTAGGGCCGCCGCAAGTTCCGATAATCCGTAGCCGAGGTCTTCGAGGTGCAGCCTGATGATCTCGGGCAAAACCGTCGGCTCCTCCATCGGGAAATCAAGCTCGGGAGGTTCTGTTCGTCGATACCCCTTCGCACTCATCTGGCGCCATAGGTATTGACTTTGATTTGCTGTCACGGCGCCAACCGTCTTCGCACGATAAAGCAGCGCGGCCATTGAGACACGCCAAACCGGTTTTAAACTTGCGAGCCTCTGAATGGTGAGTCGGCGACCAGAGAGTTGGGGGCGAATATCTCGCGCGGGCATCAACATCGCCGATGCGAAGGCGTCTGCCTCACTCTCCATTTCCGGCGAGGGCACGCCATGCATGACCACATGACCGAGTTCATGCGCAAGGCTGAACCGTTGCCGATCCGCAGGCATGTTGCGGTTCAGGAAGATGCACGGCGGCATGTCGGGAATCTGAACAGTGAAGCCGTCCACCTTCAATGCTGCGAAGTCGCAGTGGACGACGATGCAGCCTGCCCGCTCGACCCAGGACACCAAGTCTCGAATAGGGCCGGATGGAACAAGCCACGTCCGCCGAACAAGATCGGCAATCCGCGCGGGGTCACCGCCGAACTCGTCCACGTCCAGGCGGGGGAGCGACTGTTCAGGCTCAAGTTCCGCAGCATCGAGTAGGCGACGAATGTGCAGTATCCTGATGTTCAATTCGGCTTCCAGGCGCTCAATCGCCTTCTGCCCGACGCTGGCACGTTTCCGATATTGAACACTCATAGGCAAACCAATCACCCGGTCGTTCTGGAAGAAGAAATCAACCGGGAAGCCAAGAGCTTCACTCACGCCACCCAACACGTCATCAGTTGGTCCGATCAGCCCGTTTTCTAGTTTCGACAAATTTGCCTGTGATACACCAGACCGGCGTGCGAGCTCGGTCTGACTCCATCCTCGTGCCTGCCGCGCAATCCGCAGCAGGTCCTGATTGAACCCCGTAGACATTATTTGTCGCGTTTCTTGCGCTCGACCGATGCGCCTTTGAGTTTGACGATATTGGCGGCGGGCCGCACGGGTTTCGGCTCGGGCATAGGCAGCGGTGCAACCACGTCTACGGCGTCGAGCAAGCTATATTCCCAAGTCACAGCGTCGCCATCACGCGCAACAACGCAGATGTCTGCAATCGCCGTTTCCAGCTTGTTCAGTTTGTAGACAACTTCTACGCGCTGGACTTCCGGCAGTCCGAACAGGTCTTGATCGTGATCGTGGAAAGCCATTGCCATCTGCGTGGCCACGTTCGCGGTGCGGCCTGCATCGTCAGCTTTCTTGACCCGAAAAAGAACCTGATCCTGGACCAGGAATTTCATCGTTTCAGTGGCCTCTATGATGTGAACGTTGTCGAGGCTTTGGAGCGCGGTGTGTGCCCGGTCGATGATCTGTTCCCAAACAAAATTCGCACGACTGCGCTTACAACGCCAGACCGAAACGTGTTCGCTGGCCATCCAGTCGTCCCACGCTTCATGAATTGCGGCAACGATCTCGTCGCGGATTTCGTCAATGATCGGCCTGACGACGGCTTGATTCGGAATCGGCATGCTCTGCCCCATGTTGTTTTGGGGACAACGTACCGACCCGATTTTACAAAAGCAACCCCAAATTATTCACGCCACCATTCAGCGCGTCGCTGAGGCGGGTCAGTGCGGGCCCGGGCATGTCGATGCCCAAAATCCCGAGACGCCCGTCAGCGCCGCGAAAAACCGGGTGGCTCGTCGATCTCAAGGCACATCGACCCACGCGACGACAATGAGCACCGCAAGAACCGAGATTATTTGAACCAAATCCAGGCAATTCCCAGAATGATCGCGGTGGTCGCCACTTGTTCGAGAGTCATGCCCATCCACGCAGCCGTTGGGTGACAGGGTCCAGTGTCGTTTCGAGATGGGTCGCAGACAGGTATGCGAGTGCCGCCGCAATCGCGCGGTCGGCGTGGTGGCCCTTGCCACCGCCTTGCAGGACCAAGTTTCCAGCAGAGGTTGAGGCCAATTCGAACGATGCGATCTCGTTCAGCAGGTCCTGCTTGCCTTCGAGGTCATGTGCGATGGTCAAGGCCCCGGTCTCGAGGCCGACGGCTAGGTTCTCAAGCAGGATCGTTTTCGCGCAGGTCACGTCCTTGCCTTTCTTGGACAGCGATGCGCCTGCGGTCATGACGACCGCCCAATGCTCGATCCCGGCATTGTCCAGAGTTGACGAGAACGGTGCACCGAGGCCAGAGGCGTCGATTGCAAGCGCCCAATTCGGGATTTGGCCGAGGCGACGTGCCAGGAAGTCGGCGAGGTCCGTGTAGGAGTACAGTTGCACGGTCTCCTGGAACACGACGGTGCATTTCCGAGGGCCGAGTTCCTGTTCGAATCCGCGGCCCGTGAACTGCGGATAGCATTCGTCGCGGATGACGACGATGGCGGACGGGTCGTTGCGTCCAAGGTCCATGCCGACGTGATGGCGCACCCAGCCAGTGACTTGGGTTCCGGCAGCGGCTGGATCGGCGTTGCTCGGGAGAGTCACGCGCCCGTCTTTCAGGTGGATCAATTCAGGCATAGCGCGGACACCTCGTTGTTGCTCGTTTTCTCAAGGGTGTCCCAAGACAGCAGCGGCGTGCCCGACCCGACGAACTCGCAAAGGTGCTCACGCCGGAACGTCGTCTCGGACATCGTTGCGCGGTCGAACTCGACCTGGGCGCGGCGGCGTGGAATGTCGATTGAGCGGGCCATGATGCGGCGCACGCGTTTGGCCGAGGTCCAGGTCTCATAGAAATACCCCTGGCGCAGGTTTGGCGTGGACAGCAGGAAAATGCGCCCGGTCTCCTTCCGCATTGGGAAGAACGCGGTCAGCGCGTCGTCGTCGAGGAAACAGGCTTCGTCTGCTAGGATCGTGTCGGCTGTCATGCCCCGCGCCTGATCGGTCGCAGGCACGACGATGATCCGCCCGCCGTGCGACGGGTGGGCCTCGAGTTCTGTTTGCGTCTGGCGCACGATGGGCGGGCAGAACGGGTCCGTGTTTTTGAATTCCAGGATGCGCCGGAATAACTCAGTTGATTGGCGCAGACTGGGCGCGGTCAGGATCACCGTCTTGCCGACCGAGAAGTCGTCATAGGCGAGGCAGCCGCAGGTCGTTGACTTGCCGGATTGTCGTCCGCACAGAGCCTGAACCATGCGGTCCTCCTCATTGGTGCCAGGATCTGTGCGGAGCAATTCCTCTTGCCAAGGATCGGGTTCACCGATTGTCATCCGGAAGCGGCGTACCGGGTCGAGGCTGACAGTCAGTCCCTGGAGGAAGGAATTTAGGTGTGGGTCATGCACGGTCATCGACAAGTACCGGTTCCTGGATCACGCCCATCCGGTCCATCTCGTCCAGGAACTCGTGCTTCGCGGCTGGGTGATTGTTCAGCACCTTGAGGATGATCGAGCGCAGTTGGATAAACTGTGGGGACTCGTTCAGGTTCAGGTGAACGTCCATCTTCTTGTTCAGCTTGCCGTGGAGGTCGGCCAAAGCCATGAGGCTTTGGCGCAACTCCTTCAGCGTGCCGAGGGCCAGGGTCTTGTCGTCGTCGCCTTTGGCATCAGATAGCAGCGATTTGAGTTCGCGCAGGACCCACTTGAGGTCCTTGTCTGTGTCCTCGCCAAACTGATTGACCAGGTCTGCCTGCTCTTGCAGCTCGGCCATCTTCGCCTCGCCCATCGCTGCCGCGATGATGCCCAGACGCTCCTCCTCGGTGACGGTCGCCATATAGCGCCCGACCGAAGTGTCGGCGATCCCGAGCTCTTTCGACGCCGCCCACATCGACTTCCGCCCAAGGACAATATCGCGGACGATGGCGTCGCGTTTCGCCTTGGGCAGTTTGTCGATTTTGGATTTGGCCGAGGTGGTCATTCGTCCGCAACAATCTCGAGCTTGCGGCCTTCCTTTTCGGCCAGGGCTCGCGCATCGCGATACTTGCGCACGTCGCGGGCGTCGGATTTCGTGATCTTGATCGAGTCATCCGGGCTCGGCGGGCGGTAGTTGCCATCCTTGTCGAACCGCGCCTGCTGTTGCGAGTCAGCGGCTGCGAGCAGCTTCTTGGTTTGAGCCATCAGGTCGTTGTGATCGTCGCCCGCTTTCTGCTTCGCGATCTTGTCCAAGAGTTCGTCGTTCTTGTCCTTGAGGCCTTTCATCTGGGTCTCAACAGATTCGGTGATTTGGGGAAGGATCGCCTCTGCGATCTTGGGTGCAAGTGCCGCAATCAGGGCGTCGGCTTGCTTGTCGTTTTCGGCCACGGTCTGGTTCCTTGTGTTGGGGCGGGCCATGCCACTGAACCCGCCCCTTCATCACAAGGAGCAGAACACCGGCCTAACCTGCATTCTGTGGAATGACGTTCGGACCTATGCCGCCGCTTCTGCAACCGCCTTATGAGGTGCCGTGCGGTATTCCCATGTCTTCGGGTCTTGAACGATTTCGCCCTTGGCTATGGCGGTGCGCAACACGTCCCGCATGACCGTGTCGGACAGGTCGCCATTGGTTGCGAGCACCAGGTCCTTGAACGTCATGGGGCGGTTGAGCAGGGGCATGAGGGCCGCGCGCACATCCGCATACTTGCCGACCTTCGCGCGGGGCTGGGTCGTGGGGGCTGGCTTGGTGCGGGTTCGTCGCGCAGGCTTCGGCGCGTTGTGCGCAATCCAGAGCGCGCGTGCCTCGCCGATATGGGTCAGGAGCGAGCGGGCTTCGTAGGCGTCGAGGGCGAGCGCATCGCCGTCCAGGACTCGGACGACGCGGTCCCGCATGTCGTCACCGTCGATGCCCACGGCGTCGCAGAGGTCGCGTCGCCTCCGTGCCCAAGGTCCGGTCTTTTCCGTGAGAAAGAAAAAGGCGTCGCGGCGGGCGTTGTCTTTTTCGGTATCGTTCGAGGTCAAACCGACCGATCCGAACAGGTCCAGGATTGCACGCCCAAGGACGGCCAGGATCAGGTCGGTCTCGGGCTGGCGGCGCGCCTCGTGGATGCCATGTGTCGGGTCGGTCATCATTGGGCGGCGGGCAGCGTTGTGAAGGGCAGGACCGTGTCGTCTTCTTCGATCAGGTCGCGCTCGTCGTCGAGGGCGCGATTGACGTCCATCAATTCGCCTTTCTTGAGGTTCATCAAAAGCGTGTCATGGCTGATTGCGCCCGCCTGCCACGCCTTGATCAGGGCCGTGAGGACAGCCGGGTCCATTTGAGCCGTCACGAAGTCGCGGTGCAGCTTGAACTTGACCTGGTCGGCTGAGCCCGGGGTCGTCCATTCAGCCGCGATGCGCAGGAGTTTCGTGATCCCGGCTTCCACCATGTTCACGGAGGAGGCGAGCAAGGACAATTCCGACCGCGTGCGGAGCTTGGCCGTGTCGGTCGTCTCGTTGCGCCCCTTGCCGTCGTAGACCATGCGTGCGCCCAAGGTCGCCATCTGGGCCGTGAGGTCGTCGAGGGCCGTCTTTTGGGCGGCGATGCCCGCGCCCGAGAATTCCAGCATTCCGGCTGTTGCGCCTTCGGGCAGGACCCAAAATGCGCCGCTGCCGATCTGCGTCGGTTTGTTCTTCTCGTTGATCGCACCCGCGATCCAAGGCGTCGGTTGGGACGTGAGGTAGAGCGACCAGTAGTAATCCGACGACACGCGCCAGTGGGCGAGGTTGATGTTGACGAGGTCGAGGAACGGGGGTTTTTCAACGTCGGCTTTCAGGTTGTAGGGGCTGACAATCACCGCCGGAATATCGAACAGGGGCGAACCGTTGATCTGGGGCACGATGTCTTCGCCAACCTGCACCTCAACGCGGGTGTTCGTTTCGCGGTCGTGTTGGACGTGGAAGCGCCGAACCGTGTAGGCCGGGTCCAGGGTCAGAACCAGGTGTTGCTCGACGCCCGTGTCTTCCAGGTCGGCGTTGAACTCGTGGAGGCGCAGGTAGGTCAGTTTCTGGCGACCATCGACGAGGCTTTCCGTCCAGTCCAAAATCGACTCGGCATCGAAGGTCGAGATGAACGGTGCGGAGCCTGGGAAGGATGTGCCTTCGGGATAGTCGAGAACCATTGCGTAGCGGCCCAGGGACATTGTTTCGCGCAGGCAATCCTCAATAAGAACGTCCATGCTGTTGCCCTCGAAGGTCGCCGCGTTCCGCATCGGTTCGAGACGCTCGGGCAATTCCAGGACCGCCTCGTTGCGCGTGATCGCACCGACCATGCCACGCAGGGTCCGCTCGGCGACCGCGTAGAACGACGAGCCAACGAGATAGCGCGTGTACTGGGCCTGGGTCATCCCTTCGGGTTGAGGCAAGTACAGGGTTGCAGCTTTCTTCAGCCGGTCCTCGCCCGCGACGACGTCTCGAATCTTGTCATAGGCGGCGCGGTGTTCCGCGTAGGTGCGATGTTGAATCTTGGTCATTTCAGATGGATTCCTCGTGCGATGCTCGGCCACGGGATATCCGTCCAGGAGTTGTTCGCGACAACGCGGACACGGACGCCTTCCTTGGTCCGGTCGGCAATCACGCCGTTGAGTTCAGCGCGAGGCTGATCGTTCGGCGACTTGAACGCGGCCAGGATCAGGTCATGCAGGTCGGTCGGTTCCAGGGGATAATCCAGGTGGGATGCGGTGTGGATGTCTTCGCCCAGGAGTCGGGAGCCATGAGGCGCTTTCAGGATGCGGAAAGTGTGCACTGTGTTGTCCTTTCAAAGGTTGTCGGCGGGCTTGAAAAGCAGGTCATGCCAGTAACCTGGTGCAAGCGACCCGCCGACGGGCCTTTGCTGCACAACAAAGAACATAAAGGGAACGCGGAGGCGGCGTTACCGGAGTTTAAGGTCTTTTGTCGATTTATGCGGGATGCTTGGGCGGCGTTGTCGGTCGCGGGACACGATGGGACAGGAACGTGGTCAGAGCGCGGCAGAGCGCGGTGCTGATGCGGTTTGTTTGGTCGGCGGGCATGATGGCGGGGGCAGCGCTGTTGAACCGCCTTAGACGGGCGCTTTTGCAGGGTTAGGGAATTTGGGAAACTGTGATCTTCTAAATTTGCCCGGGTCCGGTGTTCGCCGTGCAGAGAAAGGGGTGGTCAGGTGTAGAACCTATGCTGCCTTGTAATTTGCGCGATTTACAAGGCGATGAACCGTCTAACCGATTGATGTTCCATCATGCTTTCGGCTAGTCCCACGCATTGCTGATTACTTGAACCAAGATCGACGCGGTCCGAGAACGGATATCTGCCGGGAGACAGGGACATCTGTGCGCATACCCAGGAAAACCAGAGCCTTTACGCGTGCGCGTGCGCGAGGTTTCAAATCAAAACACCGCCTAGATCATAAGGTGAGACCGTGCTTCCTGCCCAAAACACCACAAATGCTGCACGCCTGCTGCACGCCGATTTACTGCTAACCCATTGTAATGCCTACAGGTGCTGCGGACGCTGCATGCTGCACGGGCCTCCACGTCACGCGTGAAACGAAAGTGTTATGGACACTCACCACCGTTTCACGAAAGCCTTTTCGTCTCTACGCGCGTATATAGGCGCAGCGCGCGCAGCAGCCATATAAGCGACTTATATCCACCACCCGCTTAATCGGTCGGATACCGCCGCCCGTGGGTGCTATGCAGAAGCATCAACACAACGGAGACTGACCCGATGAGCCCCGACACCCTAACCCAAGCCCGCAAATCCAATCTGATCGCCCGCATGTCAAAAGCCGGGGTCCTGAAAGACCCCGGCCTGACTTCAACGTGGCTGCGCGACCGTATCCTCGACCGCGCAACTCGCCGTGCTTTCCTATATGAACTGCACCCTACGCTGCGCGTAACACGGAGCCCAAAACAATGAGAAGTCAACTGATCCAACGCCTGGCACGTGCCGGTCTACTCACGAACCGGCAACGTGCAGACTTGTGGTTGCGCCACCGTGTCGATCACGACACCCGGCGCGCCCTTATCGCTGATCTGTTTTCAGAGGACGCCGACGCAGCCCGCGCATAAACACGAGGCGGCGTCTTGAATACTCACGCCGCTCCTCTCGTGCCTTCTCAGCCATGTAGCCGCCGTCTTCGTATCGTTCGAGCATGACAGCGAAATGCTCCTCGATTGCCGAACGCGGAATGCCATCCGGATAGTCAATTTGATCCTGGTATCCGCGTTCGGCTTTACGCTCTTCCCAGACCTGATCAATCCACGCCTCTTTGCCCGCCACGAACTCGTCGCGCGTCTTGGTCTCTCGAACCATTCCCGTTTCCAGGAAATCACGCTCGTCCTGTGTCGGTGCGCGCCATTCGCCGTCCTCGATCATCGCGAACGGTTCGACGTCTTCAACGAGGTATCTCTGACCATCCCAATAGAAGCACACGCGGTGACGTGCGCGCTTTGAGCGTCCGTCAATGTCCACCTTCACCTCTTCGATACCTTCGAACTCGTCGCCGTTCCAAGGTCCGACGGGCTCTGCCTCATAGTCGTCCACGGGGACCGAGTACGGTCGCTCGTATTCAAGACGCGCCTTCTGGGTATTCGGCAGAGGCAGCTCGTGTTGATCGAGTGCGAACGCGCGGCCAATTTCCTCGGGTGAACGACCGGCGAGTCCTGGGAATCCAATACGCCGCTTTATCGAGCCGTGAGCGTCGAGACGCCAGGGGTCTTTTGACCAGGATTGATACTTCGGATTGAGGTCTGAGTGCAACGAGCGGACAAGGTCGTAATCTTCCTGGTATCGCGCACAAGCCGCCTCGAGCCGTGCGTGCCAATCGTCATAGGCTGCTTGCACGACTTCCAGGTCGTTGCCCGTCAACGGAAACTGATTGATACGCTCGAACCGCGACCAGACGACCGCAGGTTCGAGAGCGTCATACCACCACCGGCAGGTCGCGTATTCTGTCATCTGTTCAACGGGCGGCGGTTTGCAAAAGGACCATGGGTCGCGGGACACGTCGTCAAACAGACGGTCGAGCGCGTCAACGAGGTCGCTGTCTGCGTCGTGGCCACCGAGCGCACGGGACAAAGTCGCTTTGGACACCGGCTTGTGATTTTTCGCAAGCCACGCGGCGATCCGTTGCTGCCCACGAAAGAAGACTTGGAGTTCGCTGCCTTGTTCAAATACCGACATCCGAGGCCTCCCGTCCATAGTTAGGTCGATTGGATGAGGCGAAGTCATAACCGGCTTCGTCGAACCGCTTGCGCATGATGCGCCGGAACCCGTCGAGCGGGTACCAGATGCGGTCCGTTTGGTTCAGGAATTGCTTGCTGAATTGTTTCTCGCTGAGCGCCTGCTTGACGGTCGTTTCTATCTTGTATCCGCGCACCGACACGATGCAGCGGTTTCCAGGCGTCAATACCACTCTGCTGATCATCCCCGGTTCTCCTCGAGCCACGCGACCACGTCGTCGCGCAGGTAGCGCACTACACGGCAATTCGGTTGAGAATATGACGGGCCGAAACCATCCTTGCGCCAGCGGAGCATCGTTTCATCCGATACGCCGAGGAAGGTCGCGGCCTCCTGGCTCGTCATTATCAGGGGTGGGTTTGAGCGGATTAGGTCCGCCCGGAGTGCGTCGATCTGCGACGCCAATTCGTCAATGGTCATGTGTCTGGTCCTTGCGTGGAACCCACATGACCGCCGCGTCTCCTGCTCCTGGGCGCAATGCCCGCTAACGCGTCGGCCTCACACCTGGTCAGGTCACTACACCCAGGCGTGGAGGCATGTACTCATTGAACTAAGCACTGTCTCGGCGCAAATCAACAACGGATGAAGGTGCCACCCCCAATCGCGTGTTGATCGCCGCCGCAATCGCATTCGCCGCCGCCTTCTGTTCCTCAAGCGTCGGTTCACCGTAGTGGCCGAGCATTCGAAGGTCGTTGTCGGTCATGGTCTGCTGGGCAAGCCACCGGTGAACGTGGCGCGGGGCGACTTCGCGTGCGGCAGTCATCCAGAAGTGACGCAGGTCGCCCGGTTTTGTCATTCCCAATGCATCCATCTGACCAAGATGCCCACGACGTTCACCGACGATCCGACGCGACGGGAATACCCAATCGCAGTCTTCGTACTTGATCTTGGCTAGGCGTTTAAACAACCTGACCGCATCGTCTGAAATTGCGATCTGCCGGTCATATGTGTGCTTGCTCCGACGGAACGTGATCGTGCCGGATTCAAGATCGACCTGATCCCATGTCAGCGTGCGGAACGTCTCCTGCCGGAAGCCCGTGTACCAGGTCAGCATCCACCACAGGCGAATGTGCTCATTGCCGATCTGCTCGATCTCAGCCCAGCGATCCGCCCACGGAACAGTCATATCGAGCTTGCCGGTCTCGACGCGGCTCTTGATCGTCGTGTTGTCCAGCAGCGACGGAATGGGCAGGGCGAGGGCGCACAGCCGGTTGATGAACCGCACAACCGCCCCCGCAACCACGGATGCCGTCCGCGCGCCATGGGGGCGCTTGAGCTGCAATGCGTTGAGGTATTGGTTGATCTCGAGGATCGGCAACTCGTCAACGTAGATGTCCGCCCAGCGCGTGAAGTGCAGTTTGAACGAGTTGCGATAGTCCTGCGCCGTCTTCTCGACCATCGGTGCCTTGCCTGACGCTCGCTCGCTCGTGCGGTGTTCGATGTATTGATCCAGGGCCTGAGCAAACGTCGGGATGCCGAGGCGGCTCTTTTCAAGCTCGCGCTCGTCGCGAGTGTGAACATTGCCTTCCTGAATATCGAGGAGTGCCGCGCCCATCTGCTTCTTCGCCCAGGCGCAATGCGTGCCTTTGCTTGCCCATTGGCCGAGCCTCACAGCCCGCGTCTTTTGTGACTTCGGATCCCATTTGTTGACCCACCAGGTCTTCACACCGCCAGGGGTTACGCAAAGCCGTAGCCCCTTGGCGGTTGGATCAGAAAACCATGTGGTTTTGTCTGCCGACAACGTCTTGAGTGTCGAATCCTTGAACTTGATCTGTGGCATGTCGTGTCCTTGTAATGACCGTTTCGTTACAAGGTTCACGTTATGTTCTAACCGCACTCAAACCCAACCACAGATTGCACAGACACCTCATTTCGCTAGGAAAAATCCTTGCGAAACCGGTGTTTGACTGGTGTGTCAGTGGTGAGCCGTGTAGGATTCGAACCTACGACCCACTGATTAAAAGTCAGTTGCTCTACCAACTGAGCTAACGGCCCACTCTGTGGAGGCGGTGAGTA
>PDSA01000035.1 GCA_002748285.1 Rhodobacterales bacterium | reverse complement strand
GAATCCGGGCAAAAAAATGTAGCAGGGTTAATCGGCTGTTAATCACTTTGCGACCATAGTGAGTCCAGCAAAAGAGCGGAGTTATGATGGCCGAGAATTTATTTTCTTCTCACCCCACCCTCACCCCCCCCACCACAGAAGAAAACCGGCTATTGTGGCTCCGCCTTTTGCGCTCACGCCGGGTTGGGATTTCGACCTTTTTCCGGCTGATGTCTGAACATGGCAGCGCCGCCGCAGCGTTTGCGGTCTTGCCCGAAATCGCCCGTGCCGCCGGGGTGCCCGATTACCAGCCCTGCCCCGAAGCCGTTGCGCGCGCCGAAATGCGCGCTGCCCGCGCTGCCGGGGCCCGGATGCTGTGCTATGGCGAAGCCGATTACCCAGCCGATCTCGCCGATATTTCCGATGCTCCGCCGATTCTATGGACCATTGGCCAACGCCAATTGCTGCACCGCCCGATGGTGGCGCTGGTCGGAGCCAGAAATGCGTCCTCTTTGGGCGGGCGCATGGCACGTAAATTGGCGGGAGAGTTGTCTGAGGCCGGCTATGTCGTGGTTTCGGGTTTGGCGCGTGGCATTGATACCATTGCTCATCAGGCCAGCCTGAAGGGTGGCACCCTCGCCGTGCAGGCCGGGGGGGTGGATGTGGCCTACCCCAGGGAAAACGCCAATCTGATGGCGCAAATCGTGGATTCGGGCCTGCGGCTGTCGGAAATCGCCATGGGGGTGACACCTCAGGCGCGTCATTTTCCACGACGCAACCGGATCATCTCGGGTCTGGCCCGGGCGGTGATCGTGGTTGAAGCCGCCGCCCATTCCGGCAGTCTGATCACAGCGAAAAACGCGCTGGATCAGGGGCGCGAGGTGCTGGCGGTGCCGGGGCATCCGTTTGACGCCCGCGCCTTTGGCTGCAACGTGCTGTTGCGCGATGGGGCGACTCTGGTGCGCTCGGCGGCGGATGTGATCGAGGTGCTGGGCCTTCCCGAGCCCTGCACCCCCTCAGAGGCCCCAACCCCAAAGGCCCATACGCGCCCGCCAGAGGCCGAAACAGCCCGTGCCCCATACGATAATACCAGCAGGCCACAACGCAGCTTGCGGGAAACGGCGGACCTGCACAGCCAGATCCTTGCCCGGCTTGGCCCCAGCCCGGTGGCCGAAGATCAACTGGTCCGAGATTTGGCGCTGCCCATCCAAAAGATCACCCCCGAATTGCTAAATCTGGAGCTGGACGGCAAGATCATCCGCGTTTCCGGGGGGATGTTGTCCTTGGCACATTGACAAAATCCATTAATGCCATCAGGAAATATCAGGCATAATTGACCATCATTTTGGCCCGGCGACACTTACCCGCATTGTACACCGCCCAAACGCCTTCCCGCAATGTGCCAAAATCGGGAATGGCAAGAACCAGACCAGAATCTTGCGTATTAGAAGCTTGCCGATAACACCCCAAAGCTCGGAATGAGGGTATTTCTGCACCCGCCTGTTACACGGTTCTTGTCCGTGGACGGGGCTCTGTTGGGACGCATGGCAAGAGCCTGAATCAGCGGGGTATCGGAAATAGCGCCGCACACACTTCTTTGCCACGGGCATCAAGCCCCGCAACGGCTCAACCACATCACCCGGCGCACCGAGAAAATCAGCATCACTTACGGAATCCTGAGCCTCCTGGCGTTCCGAAGGTTCTCTTCCAGCGTCTTGATCCGGGGTTTGACCCATGGGACGCTCGGATCCATCCGCCTGACCTCCGCCAGACGCGCTTCGATCATTTTGACGCCGCTGCTCGTGTCCACATCGTCAAAGCCCGGCCCCGGCATCGTCGGCAAGTATTGGGGCGTGGTCATTGTAGTTCACTCCATGTTTTTCGAGGAACCCTCCTGCATCCCCTTGGTATAGCTGACGAGAGTGGTTTTTATTCCCAAAATCCACGAAGCATCAGCGTAAAATCAGAGACTTGTAACCGAAAGGCACAATCAGGATTGTGTCGTTTGGCTATATTTCAAAAGGTCAGGTCAATAAATGGTGCGGGCGGTGGGACTCGAACCCACACGGGCACACGGCCCAACAGATTTTAAGTCTGGTATGTCTACCATTCCATCACGCCCGCATCCGGCAATTTCTTCCAGCCCAAACAGGCAGAGGAAAAGCGAAACCGCGCTCAAATGCCAGCGCGACAATAGCGGCAATACGGTCAGGGGCAAGGCTTTATCCGTGCCGACATCAATAAATTCAGAATGGGCGGCTTTTGGGTGGGGATTTTCAAATCCAAGCCAGCCACG
The DNA here is from genome assembly GCA_002748285.1 of Rhodobacterales bacterium. Lineage (GTDB taxonomy): Bacteria > Pseudomonadota > Alphaproteobacteria > Rhodobacterales > Rhodobacteraceae > Profundibacter. Next base: position 53,388 of record PDSA01000035.1, on the reverse strand, counting down.
AACCATTCCGATCCTGATTGCCGAAATGATTTTTGGTGCCTCTGGCGTTTGACGAAATACCTGATAGAAAGAGCATCACCTAACGCGTTGAAATCTTTGATTTCAGGCAGCATTAAGTGATTCAGGTTTTTCGCATAACGCTCTAAGCAGGGTATAAGCAACGAAAAAGGCCAAACACATGATCCCGGTTCAAGGTTATCAAGATAAGAAAATTGCGGTTTTGGGCTTGGGGCGTTCGGGTTTGGCAACGGCGGTTGCGCTCGAAGCCGGCGGAGCGATCCCGCTGGTGTGGGACGATAATCCGGCCGCGCGTGAACGGGCCGCTGCCAAAGGATATGCCGCAACGGATTTACGCAAACCGGCGATCTGGCAGGACATCAGCCGCCTGATCGTTTCACCCGGCATCCCGCATCTTTACCCGGAACCGCACGACATTATCGCTCTGGCCCAGACCGCCGGAGTGCCCGTGGACAATGATATCGGCCTGTTTTTTCAATCCTACCCGACCCGGCACTGGTCAGATTTCGACGTGCTGCCCCGGATTGTTGCGATCACCGGCAGCAACGGAAAATCCACGACTGCCGCGCTGGTCCATCATCTGCTGCAACACGCCAAACGCCCGACCCAGCTGGCCGGCAATATCGGCCGCGGGGTGCTGGATATTGACCCCGCCCATGACGGCGAAGTGGTCGTGTTAGAGCTGTCCAGCTATCAAACCGAACTGGCACGTTCGCTCACCCCGGATGTGGCGGTATTTACCAATATCTCGCCCGATCATCTGGATCGCCATGGCGGGCCGGGAGGCTATTTTGCCGCCAAGCGCCGGTTGTTTGTTGAGGGCGGCCCCGACCGTGCCATCATCGGGGTCGATCAACCCGAAGGGCAATTTCTGGCCGGTCAGCTGAGCGAAGGGGCGCAGGATGATCGGGTGATCCGGGTCTCGGTCAAGGCCAAGCTGGCCGGGCCCGGCTGGTCGGTGTTTGCCCGCAAGGGGTTTTTGTCGGAATACCGCAAGGGCCGGCAGGTGGCTTCGATTGATCTGCGCCAGATCCGCAATCTGCCGGGGCGTCATAATCATCAAAATGCCTGCTGCGCTTATGCGGTTGCACGCACATTGGGGCTTGCGCCCAAGGTGGTCGAAGCCGGGCTACACAGCTTTTCCGGTCTGGCACATCGCAGTCAGGTTGTGGCCGAAAAAAACGGCGTGCGGTTTGTCAATGACAGCAAAGCCACCAATGTCGACAGCGCGCTGAAAGCGCTTGAGGCGTTTGACAATATCCGCTGGATCGCCGGAGGGCAGGGCAAAGAGGGTGGCATTTCAGCGTTGACCCCGCATCTGCAAAATGTGCGCAAGGCCTATCTGATCGGCGCATCCGCCCCGGATTTCGCCGCGCAACTGACCGAAACCCCCTATCAGATATGTCACAGCATGGATCAGGCGGTGGTGGCAGCGGCGGCAGAGGCTCAGCCCGGCGACACGGTCTTGCTGGCCCCAGCGGCGGCTAGTTTCGATCAATACCCGGATTTTGAGGCCCGCGGGCAGGATTTCATGGATCAGGTGGCCAAGTTATAACCACGACAGGCCGGCGGTGTCGATTGTTCGGCAACCAGATCGCGCCGCTTGAGGCGGCCTGGCTGTCACCCCGACACCACTGATTGCAGATCAAAGATCGGCAACAAAATCGCCAGCACAATCACCAGAACCAGCGCTCCGACCAGCATCATCAATAGCGGGTCCAGCAGAGCCACCACCTTTTTGCGCTCGGTGTTCAGCCAGTTTTCCAGCAACACGGCCGAGCGTTCGGTCATCTTGCCCAAACGCGCCGATTGCTCGCCCGCGTGGATCAGCTGCCGGCAAACCGGCGGGATCAGCGGCATGTATTTCAGACTGTCGCTCAGGCTTTCGCCCGCGCCGATGGCGTCGTGAACCGCCGCCGCCTGCTGCTGGAAACGCCGGATATTCAGGACTTCGCTGGCACTGCTGACCGCGTCGATCACCGTCAGCCGGCTGCCGATCACCAGCGCCAGAGTGCGCAGATATTGCGCCGCCGCCGCCAGCCGCAGCAACCGCCCAAGCACCGGCAGCCGCAGCAGCATCCCATCCCAGCGATCGCGAAAGCTCGGAATACGCAGCGCCAGAACAAGGCCAATAACCACCGAAGCCACCCCAATCAGCAACGCAATCCAATGCAACTGCAACCAGTCGCTGATCCCGATCACGATCTGGGTCAGCTCGGGCAATTCGCGTCCGGAAACGGCAAACATCCCGGCGATTTCAGGGGCGACATTGACCATCAGAACCGCACAGACCAGCACCGCCACCGTGGCGACAAAGGCCGGATAGATCAGGGCGGTGGACAGCAGGGCACGGTCGGAATTTTGCTGCTCCAGATAATCCGCCAGATTTTCAAACACCGAGGCCAGATTGCCCGAAATCTCGCCCGCGCTGACCGAGGCCAGATAGTAGGGCGGAAACCCGGCACTGGTTTTTTGCAAAGCCGCCGATAGCGGCAAGCCCCCCATCAACCCGGCCTTGGCCACCGCCGCCGCGGTTTCAATCGCCACCGATGTGCCCGAGCTGCGCACGGTTTCCAGCGCCGCATCCGCCGACAGCTCGGCCCCCAGCAGCACCGCCATTTGCCGGGTGAATACCGCACGCATGTCATCATTCATCCGCCCTTTGCGGAACAGGCCTCTGCGGCTGGACTGGGCCTTGGCGGTGATGCGCGTTGCATACAGCCCCTGCCCGCGCAAAATCTGCGACACTTGGCTTTCGCTCTCTGCCACCACTGTGCCTTTGCGTTTGCGCCCGCTATCGGTGACGGCCTGATAGGAAAACGCCTTCATTGCGCATCTCCGACCACCCGCAGGGTCTCGGCAATGCTGGTCTCGCCCTCTTGCACCCGGCGCAGAGCTTCGCCGAACAGGGTTTCCTGAGAGCTCAGCGCGCTTTGCTTCAGTGCCTGTTCCGAGGCCCCCTGATCAATCGCCATGCGCAACTCCTCGGTCACGGTGACGATTTCAAACACCCCGACCCGCCCGGTATAGCCGCTGCCCAAACAGCGCTCACAGCCCTGCGCCTGCCAGAGTAATTGTCGATCCCCAGATCACGCAGCCGCACCACCGCCGCGACCGAGCCATTGGCGTGCAGCGAGGAAAACACCAGATGCCCGGTGATCGCCGCCTGGGCCGCAACACTGGCGGTTTCATGGTCGCGGATCTCGCCCACCAGAATGATGTCCGGGTCCTGACGCAACACCGCACGCAAACCGGCGGCAAAGGTCATACCGATTTCCGAATTGATCTGGCTTTGCGACACCCCGGGCAGGTCATATTCGATCGGGTCTTCTACCGTGATGATGTTGCGTTCGTCATCATTGGCCAGCGCCAGCAGGGAATAAAGCGTGGTGGTCTTGCCGCTGCCGGTTGGCCCGGTGGCCAGAATGATGCCGTTGGGCCGCGCCGCCAGCCTTTCCAACCTGTCAATCTGGCCGGGGCGCAGGCCCAGATCCTGCAACGGCAACAGCCCGGCATTGCGATCCAGTATTCGCATCACCACCCGTTCACCGTAATCTCCGGGCAGGGTGGAAAGCCGGATATCAATCGCCCGCCCGCCCAGCTTGACGCTGATATGCCCGTCCTGAGGCAGCCGGGTTTCGGCAATGTCCAGCCCGGACATCACCTTGAGCCGAGACACCACCCGCAGCACCGGAACATCCTTGCGATCCAGCACAGTCTGCAAAAAGCCATCAATACGCATCCGCACCCGCAAGCCCCCATCATGCGGTTCGATATGCAAATCCGACGCCGAAGCCAGCACCGCACGCCGCAACAGCTGATTGACCAGTTGCACCACCGGGGTCTGGCTGCCATCCTCCAGCAGATCGGCGGCGGCGGTGTCGGTGGTGGAGTCTTCCAGATCAAAGCTCAGCTCAGGATCGGCCTGCTGGCCGTTCTCATTCCCCTGATAAAGCCGGGCGATGCGGCTGTCATATTCGGCCTTGTCCAGAGGGGTGACCTCTAACGCCCCGCCAGCGCGACGCCGGGCCTCGCGGATGCCAAACATGCTGGCATCCGGGCCGATCAGCAAACGCCGACCTTCCAGCGCCACCTGCTGATCCCGGGCAAAGCTGAACGGCAACACCAGATCCGTCATGCGGTTACTTTCTGAATTCCAGACGCGAGGGCAAAGGCGGGAAGCGACGGTTGCGGGCAACATCATCGACAAAACCGGCATCAAAGGGCTGGTTCAGATTAGCCCCGTCAAACGGGAACGCCCCCGAAGGCACCGCCGGATATTGCCCGTCATTGAGCGGCTGCATCGCGGCGGCCATACGCTTGGCTTCGCGCGCCAGCTTGCGGGTCAGGCGGGCGGCTTCGGCATCGGAATCCAGAATGCTGGGCCGCAGCATCATCAACAGCACCCGCTGCGATTTGCGGGAATTGCGGCCACGAAACAGCCCGCCGATCAGCGGCAATTTGCTCAACCCCGGCACCCGCTGCCCGACCGAGCCCGAGCCATTTTCCAAAAGCCCGCCCAGAATGATCACCCGCTCATCCCGCACCAGCACATTGGTCGAGAGGCTACGCTTGGCGGTAATCTCGCCCCCGGCGGCCGAGGCCGAATTGGTCAGGTTCGAGACCTCCTGCGTGATCAGCATCCGCACGGTGCGATCCAGCGTGATCTGCGGCACGACCTTCAGGGTCAGACCGACATCCTGACGTTCGACCGTCTGAAACGGCTTGTCCGGCACCGCGCTATCGCCCACCGTGGCAAAGCTGCCGGTGACAAAGGGCACATTCTGCGCCACGACGATTTCGGCCGCTTCATTGTTCAGGGTCAGAATCGAAGGGGTGGACAGCAGCCGGGTCGATCCCTGGCTGGTCAGCGCGGACACGAAGCCTCCGAAATTTCTGGTGTGCACCCCAAAGGTGCCGCCGCTGCCCGGGCTGACCACCTTTTTGGAAATCGCTGCACTGACAAGGCTGGTCAGCGTCGGCCGCCCCCCCAGCGAAAATTCGACGCCGCCGCCTATGGCATCATTCAACAACACCCCGAACTGGGCGCTGAGATCGGCGAAATCCGAAACCGACAGCTCAAAAATCACCGCTTCGATCAGCACCTGGCTGGGCTTTTGATCCAATGCCCGAATGGCCGAAATGATCGACGCGATCGGCGAAGGCCTGTTTCACGACTGGCTCCAGCTGTTTGGCATCGGCGTAATTCAGCCGCACAACCCGGGTGGCGATGGTGCGTTGCGGAGTGTCCAGCCCTTTGACCACAGCCCGCACCCGGCTGCGAAACTCGGCCGGGCCCGATACCAGCAAGGCATTGGCCCGGCTATCCGCCGACAGGCTGGCCCCGGCCGGGGTGATGTCCAGCGATTGCACCACGGTCAGCATCTCGGCCGCTTTGCCGCTGCGCAGCCGGATGGTTTCGATGGTATCGCGGCGCGGCTGGTCCAGCTTTTGCACCAGCTTTGAAATCCGCCGGAAGCTTTCCTGCCGGTCCGAGATGATCAGCAACCCCGATCCCGGCACCGCCGACAACACCGCCTCGGGCGGCAAAAGCGGGCGGATCACTTCAGAGATTTCAGCCACCGGCACATTTTTGACCTCGATCACCCGGGTCTCATACGCCCCGCCGACCCCCGAAGGTTTGCCCCCCGGCGCCAATTCCTTGGCCAGTGAAAGCGGCACGATCCGGTCGGCCTCAGCCCCTTCGATGATGGTTAACTTGTTCAGCTCAAGCACATGCAGAAAAATGTCATAAACCGCGCTGGGAGAAACCTTGTCGGGGGCGATCACCGTCACCACCCCCTGCACCCGCGGGTCCAGCACGAAATTGCGCCCGGTGGTTTCAGCCACGATCTGCACGAAAGAGCGCAGATTGACATCGCGCAAATCCAGCGCAATCTGAGCCGCCGCCTGTAATGTCGACACCAGGCTGATCACCACGGCAAAAATCCAATGTCTAACTGTCATCCTTTACATCCACCGTTATGGTTCGCACGGCCCCCGCGCGGATTATTTCAAGCTCGAACTGACGCTGGCCCAATAATTTCGGCATGGCGCTCATCAACGCATCGGTATCCCCCGCCGGGATCCCGTTGAGCGACACCACCACGTCACCCCCCTGCAAGCCGATGCTATCATAGAGCTGCCCATTGCGCACCCACAATATTTCCTGCGCCATCACCCCTTCGCTGATCTCGACGATCTTGATTCCACCCGCCCCGGCCAGCACCCGCCAGAAATCGCGCCCGCGAAAATCGGCCAGCGCCAGATCGGCCTTCATTTGCAGCGGAGCCTCCGGGTTCCCCGCAAATGCCTGTGCCGCTGCGGGCTGGGGGGCGCTTTGGTCGGGATCGGTCTCAAAATCAATCAGCTGCTCTTTGCCGGCTTGTGTGATCCAGACGCCCTTGTCATCAATCCGCACCACCTGTTCGCCGCCGGGCAGCTGATCGCCTTTATGCACCAGCGTATCGCCCTCTTTGCCGCTGACAATCGCCCAGCTGCGCCCACGCCCGGCGACCAGCCCTTTGAGCTGATAGCTGTTGCTGACCACCGTCACAGCGGCCTGTTTCGGCTGGGCTTTGACCTGTCCAAAGGCGGCGGGCCAGGTTTTATCCGCCCCGGCCTTTTGCGCGGTCTGAGCGGCTTGTGGATTGGTGCCCGGCCCCTGTTCAATCGCGTTTTCAGAAGGTTTGGCCGTCAGGATCAGCCCCAAATGCACGGCTCCATAGCCAAACACACAGGCCGATAGCAGCAAAATGGGGAAAGACGTCCTGGCGATCGAAGTCACGCATTATCTCCTGCCGGATTTTCGAGCAACTCACCTAACCGCGCATTAACCCACACGATCCCCAGCCGCTTCTTGTGCCTCTTGACAATAGCTATATACTAGGGGGGTAAGCAGCTCAAGGATTCGATTGATGCATTTCCCCCGAGTCAGACCGTGGTTGATCGTAACGGCCCTGCTGATGATGGGTGCCAGCTGTCAGATGTCAGGCGGCCATGTGGCGGGGCATCCGGGCTTTCACCGGGATTATTCCGTGGCCCGCGGTGCGTTGGAAAAGGGCAATTACAAACGTGCCATCCGCGCCTATAAAAACATGCTGAAAACCCATGGCAACAGCCCGCTGCAGGCGCGGCTGCGGCTGGAATATGCCCATAGCCTGTTGCGGGCCGGGCAGTATCCTCAGGCGGCGGGGCAGGCCGGAATGCTGGTGGCCTCGGAACAGGGGGCCGCGCGGGCTTCGGCGCAGGCGGTGCAGGGAACGGCAGAACATGAAATGGCGCTGGCGGCCATGCAGCGCGGCGATTTCGGCCCGCAGGTCGAAGCCCGGCTGAAAAATGCCCGCAATGCGCTCAAGGCGATGCTGAAAACCCACAAAAGCCTTGATCCTCTGGGATCAATGGCGCAGCGGGTTTCGATGATTGGCGGCGATCTGGCCAGGGTCAAATCTTACCGCCGCGCCGGCGGCTAGGTACCTTGCGCCACGCAGATCCGGTGCGCTGCGCCGTTTTCGGCCTTGTCATTTCAGCGATAATCCTTATCGGTTAAGCTTCTGAAAACCAGCAGGGATCGGGATGCGCGATGGACCATTTTCTATATCAAAACGCGGTTTTACATGCCGAGGGGGTCTCAGTCCCCGAAATCGCCGCCCATGTCGGCACGCCGTTTTACCTCTATTCCGCCGCCACTCTGCGCCGTCATTTCCGGCTGTTTGATGATGCTCTGGCCGGAACGGATCATCTGGTCTGTTACGCGATGAAGGCCAACTCCAATCAGGCGGTGCTGAAACTGATGGCCGATCTGGGAGCCGGGATGGATGTGGTTTCGGGCGGGGAATATGCCCGCGCCAAAGCCGCCGGAGTGCCCGGTGAACGCATCGTCTATTCCGGCGTCGGCAAAACCCGGGCCGAAATGCAGGCCGCCCTTGCCGGTGGCATCCGCCAGTTCAATGTCGAATCCGAACCCGAGCTGGCCACGCTCAATCAGGTTGCCCTGTCCATGGGCCTCACCGCCCCGATTGCTCTGCGCATCAACCCCGATGTCGATGCCAAAACCCACGAGAAAATCTCAACCGGCAAAAGCGAAAACAAATTCGGCATTCCGATTTCCCGCGCCAGTCAGGTCTATGCCGAGGCCGCCCGGATGAAGGGCATCGAAGTGGTCGGGATTGATGTGCATATCGGCAGCCAGATCACCGATCTGGCCCCTTACCGCGCCGCTTATCAAAAGGTTGCCGAGCTGACCAAAACCCTGCGCGATCAGGGCCACAACATCCGCCGCCTTGATCTGGGGGGCGGGCTGGGCATCCCTTATGAGCGCAGCAACACCGCCCCGCCGCTGCCGATCGAATACGGACAGATGATCAAGGAAATCCTCGGCGATCTGGGCTGCGAAATCGAGATCGAGCCGGGCCGTCTGATCGCGGGCAATGCCGGCATTCTGGTCACCGAAGTGATCTATCTGAAACAAGGCGAAGACCGGCAGTTTCTGATCGTCGATGCCGCTATGAATGACCTGATCCGCCCAGCGATGTATGAGGCCCATCATGACATCATCCCGGTGCAGGAGCCCCACGCCGGGGCCGCGCAACAGCACTATGACATTGTCGGCACGGTGTGCGAATCCGGGGATACTTTTGCCAAGGCCCGCAATTTGCCGCAGCAAAGCGCCGGAGACCTGATCGCTTTTCGCTCGGCCGGGGCGTATGGCGCGGTGATGGCCTCGGAATATAACTCGCGCCCGCTGATCCCCGAAGTTCTGGTGGATGGTGCGCAATTTGCCGTGATCCGCGCCCGGCCCAGCTTGGAAGATCTGATCAATCGCGATATCATCCCCGAATGGCTGTAACAGAAATGAGAGCATGACCCACAGCGCCCGCCCCAAGGACACCGCCCTGAAACGGCTGCGCAGACCCTTGCGTCTGACCCGTTTGGGGATGCTGTGCGAACGGGTGCTGCGCAGCTTCTGGCCGCTCTGGACGGTGGGCCTGACCACGCTGGCGCTGCTGATGCTGGGGGCGCAGGATATGCTGCCGGTCTGGGCGGCGCGGACATTGGCGCTGATCCTGCTGCTGGCCGGGCTGCTGGCGCTGATCCACGGACTGCGCCGTTTTGTCTGGCCCAGCCAGGGCCAGGCCCGCACCCGGCTGGATGCTTCTTTGCCCGGGCACCCGATCACCGCCCTGACCGACACACAGGCGATTGGCGCAACCGATGACGCCTCACGCGCGGTGTGGCAGGCCCATCTGGCCCGGATTGCCGAACGTTTGCAGGGCATCCGCGCCGTGCGCCCCGATCTGACGCTTTCGGGCCACGACCCTTACGCGCTGCGCTATCTGGCCTTGCTGCTGTTTGTGCTGGCGCTCACATTTGGCTCGGTTCAGCGCATCGCCTCGGTGGCTGAACTGGCCAGGATCACCGCGCCGGACTCTGCCATCGCCGCCGCCAGCTGGGAAGGCTGGATCGAGCCCCCAGCCTATACCGGCAAGCCCACCCTTTATCTGAACGACCTGCCCGAAGGCGATTTACAGCTGCAAAAGGGTGCCCGCCTGACCCTGCGTTTCTATGGCCGGGCCGGAGCGCTGAAGCTGCATGAAACCATCTCCGGTCAGCCTTTGCCCGTCCCCGATCAGACGGCGGGCGGCACGGGCGAGAGCCACGCCTTGACCGTGGCTCAGGCCGGCGAACTGCGCATTCAGGGCAAGGGCGGCGCGCAATGGACGATCCGGCTGCTGCCCGACACCCCACCCAACGTCGCGTTTGCCGGAGAGATGATCCGCGAAGCCGATGGCCTGATGCGCCAACCCTTCACCGCCGGCGATGATTACGCGATTGAGGGCGGCACGGCGACGTTCACGCTGGATATGGACGCGCTCCAACGCCGCTATGGGCTGGCCGTTACGCCCGAGCCCCGCGATCCGATCACGCTCGACCTGCCCCTGCCCCCCGCCGCCAAACGCGCCGAATTCAGCGAAGAGCTGACCGGCGATCTGTCCAAGAATCCTTGGTCCGGCCTGCCAGTGATCCTGCGTTTGCAGGTGCAGGATGCCCAAGGCCAGACTGGCCAGAGCCCGGCGCGTAATATGCCTCTGCCCGGACGGCGCTTCTTTGTGCCTCTGGCCGCCGCAGTGGCCGAACAGCGCCGCGATCTGCTGTGGTCAGCGCAAAACGCGCCGCGGGTGGCGCAGGTGTTGCGGGCCATCACTCACCGGCCCGATGGGTTTGTGCGCAATGAAAGCGGCTATCTGATGCTGCGTCAGGCAGTCACTCAGCTGGAAAGCAGCCGCGAAACCGGTCTGGACCCCAAAGAGCGCGATCAGATTGCCGATGCGCTCTGGGATATTGCCGAGCTGTTCGAGGATGGCTCGCTCGCCGATGCCAAGGAACGCCTGCACCGTGCGCAGGAACGGCTGGCCGAAGCGATGAAAAACGGGGCCAGCAAGGATGAGATCGACGCGCTGATGCAGGAATTGCGCGATGCCACCGACAATTATCTGCGCCAGCTGGCCGAAAATCAAGACGACGAAGGCAAAGATCAGCAGCAGGCGCAGGGCGATCCGTTTCAGTTCAATCAGGACGAATTGCAGGCGCTGATGGACCGCATTCAGGAGCTGATGGAACAGGGCCGCATGGAAGAGGCGCAAGAGCTGATGGAGCGCATGAACGAGCTGATGGAAAATCTGCGCGTCACCCAAGGCGGACAAGGCGGCGGGCCGGGTGGGAAATCCATGCGCGATCTCAAGGACACTTTGCGCGATCAGCAGGATTTATCGGATGAGGCGTTCCGCGATTTGCAGAAACGCTTTGACCCGGAAGGGGGCGAAGGTCAGAACGCAGAGCCGGGCGAACAGGGACTGGCCGACCGCCAGCAAGCCCTGCGCGATCAGCTGCGCCGCCAGCAACAGGCGCTGCCCGGGGCGCGGGGCGAACAGGGGGACGAAGCCCGCCGGTCTCTGGATCAGGCCGGTCGCGCCATGGAGCGGGCCGAACAGGCGCTGCGCGATGAGGATCTGCCCGGCGCGTTGGACAAGCAGGCCGAGGCGCTGGAAGCGTTGCGGGATGGGGTGCGCCAGTTGGGCAATGACATGGCCGATAATCAGTCCGGCCAGCAACCGGGTGAGAATGGTCAGGCGATGGGTCAGGATCCGCTGGGCCGCACCGCCGGGCGGGGGCGCAATGCCGGCACGCAGGATGAATTGCTCAAAGGACAGGATGTTTACCGCCGCGCCCGCGAATTGCTGAAAGAGCTGCGCCGCCGGTCGGGCAACCAACAGCGCCCGCAGGTCGAACTGGACTATCTGAAACGCCTGCTCGATCGGTTTTAGAGTCACGCCCCCACAAAGCCGCCAGAGCGGATGATGAACCACCCAACCCGGTATAGGGCCGGGTCCAAACACCTATCCCTGATCCGACATCCACTCGGTTGCCGCGCGGATCAACCCATCCAGCCACATCCGCAGATCATTCACCCATTCGACATACCCGTTCAAATACGGCGCACTGCCCGGCAGCTGTTCGATGATTCTGGGCGCATAGGCATAAGCCATCACCGCAAGCAGCGCCAATATGATCGCCAGCACAAACCCGCTGCGAAACCCGCTGCGGCGTTTTTTGTGATCGAGCAGCTGCTGTTCTTCGTCAGAATGATCCTCTGCCGTTTCCGCCCGCAGCGAAGAATTGATCTCTTCGACATCGGGCAGCATGTCGCCGGGGGTGATATTCTTGTCAACCGGCCCCTGAATGCCGCGAATCCGCGCCGTGCGCTGCTTGACAACGTCGCGGGCAGGTTCCTCGGCTGGCTCGGCCTGATCCAGCCCCAGATCGGTTTGGGTCTCGATGCTTTCGCGGGTTTCCTGTTTGCGCACCTCGGCCTCACGCGCAGCCTCCTGACGCAGAATGTCCAGCGCATCTTTGCTGGGCTTTTTCATCTGCGGCGCGGGCTCGGCGACCGGGGCGGGGCGGGGCTCTTCGGGCTCTTGCTCGGGCGCGGGCCCGTCCGTTTCAACCTGCTCAGGCGCGGCGCTGTCATCCGGGGTATCGTCGTGATCGGCGGGCGCGGGCTCAGGCCGCTGTTGTTCTTTGCGCCGGCGCGGCTGAACAATGGGGGTGCCTTCGGCCTTTAGCTGCTCGGCCGATTTCTGAAACCAGGTCTTGCCGCAGCTGGAGCACTGAACATCGCGTCCTTCCTTGGGAATGATGCGATCATCCACTTCGTATCGGGCATCGCAATTCGGGCATGATAAGCGCATTTTATTCCCCATAGCCGCCATTTCGCAGACCAGCCAAACCGGTCAATTGCGAACTCTTTAACAAGGCTTGTCACAAGTTCAAAGCATTTTAAGACGTTCTTTATATTGAAACATTTACTATTTTTAGGCACAACTGTCTACAAAATGAAATAAGAAAGGCACGCCTGTGATCGAGCTGCACAATGTCTCTTACAGCTATGGCGGCAGTGAACTGCTGTCAGATATTTCGCTGAAGCTGGCCAAGGGATCGTTTCATTTCCTGACCGGGCCGTCTGGATCTGGCAAAACCACCTTCCTGAAACTATGCTATATGGAGCTGAAAGCCACCGGCGGAACCGTGCAGGTTTTCGGTCAGGATACCCGCACCATGCAGCGCGATGATATTGCCCGCAACCGACGCAGAATCGGGGTGGTGCATCAGGATTGCCAGTTTCTGGAACATCTGCCTCTGGCGGCCAATGTTGCTTTGCCTTTAACGGTTTGCGGGCGTCAGACGACCACGGATATGACCAATCTGAATGATCTGCTGTCCTGGGTCGGGCTGAGCAACCACGCTAATGCGCTGCCCGCCGAATTGTCCGGTGGTGAACGTCAGCGGGCGGCCTTGGCCCGGGCGGTGATCATGTCGCCCGACGTGGTGCTGGCGGATGAACCCACCGGCAATGTCGATTGGGAAATGTCGCAGCGGCTATTGCAGCTTCTGATTGAATTGAACCGGATGGGCAAGACCATCATGATTGCCACCCATGACCTAAATCTGATCCGCGCGGCCAAGTCTCAGGTCAATGCCCGGGTGTTGCGCATTAGCAATAGATCACTGCAACTGGCGGGGGCAGATCTGTGAAAATTGATACGACATATCTGGTGGAACAAACCGTTTCGCTGCTCAAAGGCGATCATCAGGCGAAACAGGTGGTGCCGCCCAGCGGCTTTACCGCCAATCTGACCCTGTTCACCGCCGCCGCCATGGCGTTTCTGGCGGTGTTTGCGCTGGCCCTGTCGCTGGCCACCGGGCGGCTCGCAGATCGTTGGGCGCTGGAGCTGGCGCGTTCCTCGACCGTGCGGATTTCCGCGCCCGAAGGCCAGATGCAGGCCCAGACCCAAGCCGTGATGAACGTGCTACGCACCACGCCGGGGGTGGCGCGGGCCGAAGTGCTGTCGGAAGTGGCACAGAGGAAGCTGCTGGAGCCGTGGTTCGGCCCCGATCTGCCGATTGACAGTTTGCCGATTCCGCAGCTGATCGAAGTAATCGAGGACAGCGATGGGTATGACAGCGACAGCCTGCGCCTGCGCCTGTCTGCCGAAGCCCCCGGCGCCGTGCTGGATGACCACAGCCGCTGGCGCAAACCGCTGGTCAAGGCGGCGAATCGGCTGCGCTCATTGGGGATGTTTTCGATCCTGCTGATCGCGCTGGCGACCGGCGCCATGATCACGCTGGCCGCCGGGGCCGCGCTGGCCGCCAATGCGCAGGTGATCCGGGTTCTGCGCCTTGTCGGGGCCACGGATAGCTATATCGCCAAAGCTTTCGTGCGCCAGTTCACCCTGCGGGCCTTGAGCGGTGCTGCGATCGGATCAGCGCTTGGCATGGTGGCGGTCTGGTTTTTGCCAGATGCCTCGGCTCAGGGCGGATTTCTGACCGGGCTGGGATTTTCGGGCTGGCATTGGCTGTGGCCATTTGTCATACCGCCCCTGGCCGCAGCGGTCGCCTTTTGGGCCACCCGCCGCGCCGCGCTGCGCAGTTTACAGGAGCTGATGTGATGGCCTATGCAATTCAATGGCTGCGAAGCCTGCTTTTCGCGGTGCAGATGTATATCACCCTGCCGCTTGTGGCGCTGGTGTTTTCGCCTTTCGTTTGGATCACGCCCAAAGCCGTCTATGTGTTTCTGTATTATTACAGCCGCTATGTGCTGTGGACTCTGGGCTGGATGACCGGATCATCGCCTCCACCCCCAAGCCGCGCTTTATCATCAAACGCGAGCTGCATCTGATGCCGATTTTCCATTTCTTCGGCAGCCGGATGGGCAATGTGCCAGTGCGCCGGGGGGACCGCTCCAAAGCGATCAGCAAAATGATGAATGACGTCAAAAGCGGCAAGATTTCCGCCGGCCAATTGGTGATCTATCCGCAAGGCACCCGAGTCGCCCCCGGCGCGACCAAGCCCTATAAGATCGGCACCGGCCTGCTCTATGAACAAACCGGCATGGAGTGCGTCCCCGTGGCGACCAATGTCGGGCTGTTCTGGCCCAAACGCAGCGTTTACCGCAAGCCCGGTCTGGCAGTGATCGAGTATCTGCCCCCGATCAAGGCGGGCAAAACCCGCGCTGCATTCATGGCCGAGCTGGAACAGATGATTGAGGAAAACTCAAACCGTTTGATGGCCGAAGCAGGGTTTGAAGGCTGATGCAATTTCTGGAAAATCTCAGCGAGTTGGAAGATATCTACAGCCCGCCCGCCCAGGCGTCTTTGCTAAAAGTCGCCCAGCGGATGACTCCGGCCTATCGAACATGGATCGGGCACAGCCGGTTTTGCGTGGTCTCAACGGTTGGCCCCGACGGAGTCGATGGCTCGCCCCGTGGCGATCAGGGGCCGGTGGTGTTGGAGCTGGATCCTCAAACTCTTGCGCTGCCGGATTGGCGGGGCAATAACCGGATTGACAGCCTGCGCAATCTGATTGCCGACCCACGGATCGCGCTGATGTTCATGGTGCCGGGATCGAATAATGTGGTGCGGGTCAATGGGCGGGGACGGATCACCACCGATGCCGATCTGCGGGCCCGGTTTGAAATAAACGGACACCAGCCGAAGGTGGTGATTGTTATCGACATCGCTGAAATCTACATCCAATGCGCCCGCGCGGTCATGCGCTCGGGGCTGTGGACAGCAGGGGATTATGCCGACGGTTTGCCCAGCCCGGGCGATATTCTCAGCGAACGCTCCAGCGGTGAATTTGACGGCAAAAGCTATGATCAGAACTGGCCGAAACGCGCAAAGGAAACGATGTGGTAGAACTGACACTGGTGCGCCATGGGCAGGCCCAGACCGGGGCCAAAGACGAGGCCAGCTATGACAGCCTCAGCGATCTGGGGCATCAGCAGGCCCGCTGGCTGGGGCAGAGCCTGCGCGGGCTGGAGCCCTATGAGCGGTTGATCTCGGGCACCCTGACCCGGCAGATCGAAACGGCGCAATCCATGGGCCTGACCGAACTGCCCCACGACACCGATCCCCGCCTGAACGAGCTGGATTATTTCGGCCTGTCTGAAAGCCTGCGCGATACACATGGGGTTGAAATTCCTTATGATATTCAATCCTTTGCCCTGCATGTGCCGCAAGTGTTGCAGGTGTGGCGGGCGGGTGAGGTCTCGGCTGATCTGGAGAGTTATGAGCAGTTTTGCCAGCGGATCACCGACGCTCTGGCCGATGTGGCCAAGGATGGGCGCCGCACTTTGGTGGTGACGTCAACCGGGGTGATTGCCACCTTGGCGGCGCTGGCTTTGGGGCTGGATATGCTCAAGAAAAGCCGGGTGTTTTTGCGGGTGATGAATACGTCGGTGCATAAATTCGACTGGGTGGATGGCGAGCTGTATCTGAGCCAGTTCGGAGCCGTGCCGCATCTGGATGTGCCGGGGCGACAGGTGGCCCGGACTTATGGGTAGGGCGGAGGTTTTCGGGCAGCGCTGAGCCTGTGCGGCGTGGTGTGTTCAACGAAATGGGTTGCAATGAAAAGACCTCTACAGAGCTTCGTTTAAGCTCAAGAAATGAGGGCTGCGCCTGCCTGGGTAGGCGCGAATGCGGGGCGTTGCAGCAAACGCGGTGTGTGAAGACTCCACGACATTGCAAAATGAGGAAAGGGTAATTGCGCCTGCCGGAGGGCAGGCAGGCGCAGCCCGGCCTATCGGCCGGGCGGGGCAGCTCGAAAAGGCGCTTGGTTGGGCAGAGGTCTTTCCCCCGTCTATCCAAACGCCCGCTATTCGGCATCCAGCGAATAACCAGCGCTGCGCACCGTGCGGATCGGGTCATCCGCACCCTTTTGCCTGAGCGCCTTGCGCAGTCGGCCAATATGCACATCCACCGTGCGATGCTCGACATGGATATCCTGCCCCCACACCCGATCCAGCAGGTTTTCACGGCTCCATACCCGCCCGGGATTTTCCATGAATGTGGACAGCAGCCGGAACTCGGTCGGACCCAGCTTGATCGTCTTGCCCGCCCGGGTGACTTTGTGCTGCACCGGGTCCAGCACCAGATCGCCATAGCTGAGTACCTGCCCAACCCCCGCCCCGCGAATACGGCGCAGAGTGGCCCGTACCCGGGCGATCAGCTCTTTCACCGAATAGGGCTTGACCATGTAATCATCAGCCCCGGTGTCCAGCCCGCGCACCAGATCACTTTCATCGCCGCGGGCGGTGAGCATGATGATCGGGATATGCTGGGTGTTTTTCTGACGCTTCAGCCGGCGGCAAATCTCGATCCCCGAAACACGGGGCAGCATCCAATCCAGAATGATCAGATCCGGCAGGCTTTCATCCGCCAGCAACAACCCGGTTTCGCCATCTTCGGCCGACAACACCTGAAAGCCGCTGCTTTGCAGATTGTAGCGGATGATCTCCATCTGAGAGGGCTCATCCTCGATCACCAAAATCTGCGGAGTGTCCTGCGCGCCGGGCATGGGTTAGCTGCCCTCGATCGGCGGCACTTCCATGGTACTGGTCACATCGCCCTTGCTGCGTTTTTCGTCGGGCAGGGTGCCATGGACCAGATAATGCACCTGATCGGCAATCCCGGCGGTGTGATCGCCGGCGCGTTCGATGTTTTTAGCGATGAACAGCAGATGCATACAGGCGGTGATGCTGCGGGGATCCTCCATCATATAGGTCAGCAGCTCGCGGAACATGGTGTTGTTCATCAGATCAACATCCCTATCCCGGCGGCGCACATCAGCGGCCAGCTCGACATCGCGTTTCAGAAACGCATTCAGCACGTCACAGACCATCAGCTGCACCATTTCGCCCATCCGTTTCAGAGTCTTTTCGGACGAGCCAACCGGCGGAGTCTGCATCAGAACCGTCAGCCGTTTGGCGATGTTTTTGGCATAATCGCCGATCCGCTCCAGACTGGCCGAGACCTTCATGATCGCCACAACCATGCGCAGATCATCGGCCATGGGCTGACGCAGCGCCAGCAGGCGGATGGTTTTTTCGCTGATCTTATGTTCCAGCTGATCAATGCGCTTGTCTTTATCAAGCACCTGCTGGCCCAGCTCGGCATCGCGCTGGGTCAGGGCTGTCATGGCATCGACGATCTGGTTTTCCACCAGCCCGCCCATTTCCAGCAGCAAGCCCTGGATTTTCTCAAGGTCTTTGTCAAAAGCGTGAACAATATGCGTGTGTGCCATAATGTGGCCCCCTTATCCGATACGACCGGTGATATAATTCTGCGTGCGCTCATCGACCGGGTTGGTGAAGATATCTGTGGTTTTACCAAATTCAACCAGTTCCCCCAAATGAAAGAATGCCGTGTGCTGCGAAACCCGCGCTGCCTGTTGCATGGAGTGGGTGACGATGATGATGGTGAAATTCTGCTTCAGCTCAAAAATCAGCTCTTCGATTTTGGCGGTGGCAATCGGGTCAAGCGCCGAGGCGGGCTCGTCCATCAGGATCACTTTGGGCTGCACCGCAATGGTGCGGGCAATGCACAACCGCTGCTGCTGCCCCCCCGACAAACCAGTGCCGGGCTGATCCAGCCGATCCTTGACCTCGTCCCACAGGGCGGCGCGTTTCAGGCTGTCTTCGACCCGGTCCGCCAGCTCGGATTTGGAGCTGACCATATTGTGAATCCGCATCCCATAGGCCACATTTTCAAAGATGGATTTGGGAAACGGGTTGGGCTTTTGAAACACCATGCCGACATAGGCCCGCAGGGCGACCACATCGACCTCTTTGGCGTAAATATCCTGATCATCAATGGTGATTTGCCCCTGCACCCGGCAAATATCCACCAGATCATTCATCCGGTTGATACATTTCAAAAAGGTGGTTTTGCCGCAGCCCGAAGGCCCGATGAACGATGTCACCTTATTGCGCCGGATGTCCAGATTGATGTCATACAGCGCCTGTTTTTCGCCGTAAAACACATTGACGTCTTTGGCCGAGACCTGAATTTTGTTGGAAGTATGTTGTGTGCTCATCACATCAGAACCTTTGAGAATATTTGTTGCGCAGCAGGATTGCGGCCAGATTCATCACGATCAGGAAAGTGATCAGAACGATGATCGCAGCCGAAGTTTTTTCCAGAAACGCACGCTCGGGGCTGTCGGCCCATAGAAAAATCTGCACCGGCAGCACTGTGGCCGGTTTCAGAACCGAATTGGGAATATCAACGATAAACGCCACCATGCCGATCATCAGCAGCGGCGCGGTTTCGCCCAGCGCCCGGGCCATGCCAACGATGGCTCCGGTCAACATCCCCGGCAGTGCCAGCGGCGCAACGTGATGGAACACCATCTGGATCCGGGTCGCGCCGATGCCCAGCGCGGCCTCGCGGATCGAAGGCGGCACCGCCCGCAACGCCGCCCGCGCAGCGATGATCATGGTGGGCAGTGTCATCAGCGCCAACACCAGCCCCCCAACCAGCGGCGAGGAGCGCGGCATGTCAAACACATTCAGAAACACCGCCAACCCCAATAGGCCAAACACGATGGACGGCACCGCGGCCAGATTGTTGATATTGACCTCGATCAGATCATTCCAGCGGTTGTTTTTGGCAAATTCCTCAAGGTAGATCGCCGCCAAAATGCCGATGGGAAAGGACAGCACGAAGCACACCAGCAGAGTCAGCGCGGTGCCCGTCAGTGCCCCCAGAATGCCCGCCAGCTCGGGTTCACGAGAATCGCCTGAGGTGAAAAAGCTGCGGTTGAACACAGTTCGGATCGCCCCATCCTGTTGCAAAGCCTTGACCCACCCCAGCTGCATCGCATCAAAGCGCTGCTGGGTGGCAGAACCCGGTGCGCCCAGATTGCCCTTGATCAGCATATCCAGATCATCGGAGGCCACAAACCACATCGTAACGCTCTGCCCGATCAGGCCGGGGTTTTCGCTGACTTTGCGCTTCAGGGCATAATCGGCGTCATAGCTGACCAGATTATAGAGCTTTTTCTTATGCTTGCGCTTTTTGACATCAGCAAAGCGGCTGCGCAGGGCGGATTTGATCAGCTTGCCGTAATTGGCCTGTTCCAGCGCGTTGGCGTCAATTTCGGCGGGGTCGAGATAGACGCTCAGCTGAACCTGAGTCTGTTTGAATGCCCCCGCCCCGATCCAGGCGATCGAGCCCACCATCACGATCAGAAAGCCAACGGCGATCATGATGGCCAGCAGGCCGGAATATTTGAACCGGGCTTCGGCGGCATGGCGGCGGCGCAGCGCGGCGGTGCGTTCTGTGAGTGGATTAGTCATATTGCTCTCGGAAATGTTTGACGATTTTCTGGGCGATGATGTTCAGGATCAGGGTGATAACAAACAGCAGGATCCCCAGCGCAAAGGCGGACAGGGTTTTGGCGGAATCAAACTCCTGATCTCCGGTCAGCAGTGATACGATCTGCACCGTCACCGTGGTGACCGCATCCAGCGGGTTGAGCGACAAATTCGCCGCCATACCCGCCGCCATCACCACGATCATGGTTTCGCCAATCACGGTCGAAGCAGCCAGCAGCAGCCCACCCGATACGCCTGGCAACGCTGCGGGCAACACCACTTTGCGGATGGTCTCGGCTTGGGTTGCCCCCAGCCCATAAGACGCATCCCGCAACGCCTGCGGCACCGCGTTGATCACGTCATCAGACAGCGACGAAATCAGCGGCACGATCATGATCGCCATGGCAATCCCGGCGGCCAGCGCACTTTCCGAGGCGATCTCAAGCCCGACGGAGGAACCTGTCATGCGGATAAACGGCGCGATCATCAAAGCAGCGAAAAAACCATAAACCACGGTGGGAATGCCGGCCAAAATCTCCAGCACCGGTTTGATCAGCCCCCGGCTGCGCGGGCTGGCATATTCGGCCAGATAAATCGCCGAGGCCAGCCCCAGCGGCGTGGCAATGACCATGGCGATGGTTGAAATCAGCATGGTGCCCACCAGCAGCGGCAAAACACCGAAACTGCCTTCCGATCCCACCTGATCGGCGCGGATCGCGGTTTGCGGGCTCCATTTGCTGCCGAACAGGAAATCCTGCCACGAAATCAGCTGGAAAAAATGGAAGGCTTCGAATGCCAACGAAAACACGATCCCCGCCGTCACCGCAACCGCGGTCAGCGAGGACAGAATCAACAGGGCATAAACCACCAACTCGCCCAAACGACGGCGGGCGCGGTTGGCAGAAACGAACGGGGCGGAGGACTGATCACCCATTTGACGGCTTTCTCTTGTAGGTTTGGGTATGAACACAGGCACCGGCGGGCCAGCCTATGGGCTGCCCGCCGGGCTGGGGTTACATTTCCAGATTGGTCAGGTTTTTGGCCTTGTCCGCCCATTCGGCACGCTCTTCATCGGGCATCGGGATCAGACCTTTATCGGCCAGATAGCCATCCGGGCCAGAGGCTTGTTCGCTGGTAAACTCGGCCAGAAACTCGGCCAGACCATCGACTTTGCCGACATGCGCGGCCTTGACGTAGAAAAACAGCGAACGCGAGACCGGATAGCTGCCATCGGCGATCAGCTCAAATTCGGGTGCGACTCCGTTCACCAGGCTGCCCTGCAACACATCGTCATTCTGGTCCAGAAAGCTGAAGCCAAAGATGCCCAGCGCGCTGGGATTGGCCTGAAGTTTTTGCACGATCAGGTTGTCATTCTCACCGGCTTCGATAAAGGCACCGTCCTCGCGGATTGTGTGGCACAGCGCTTTATACGCCTTTTTGTCCTGCTTTTTCATCGCCTTGACCCAGTCAAAGGTCTTGCAACCGCCCTCCATGGCCAGCTCAACAAACGCATCGCGGGTGCCGGAGGTGGGCGGCGGGCCCATGACTTCGATCTTGACATCCGGCAGCGCCGGGTTGACGTCATGCCATGTTTTATAGGGGTTAGGCTGCAATGCGCCCTGCCCGTTTGGCACATCTTTGGCCAGCGCCAGGAAAACGTCTCGCAGGCTCAGCGATATCCGGGCGTTCTCGCGCGAATTGGCCATGACAATCCCGTCATAGCCGACCTTGACCTCAACAATATCCTTCACCCCATTGGCGGCGCATTTTTCAACTTCGCTGGATTTGATCCGCCGCGAGGCATTGGTGATATCCGGGGTATCCAGCGCAACGCCGGCACAAAACAGCTTGAGCCCGCCACCCGAGCCGGTGCTTTCAACCACCGGGGTCTTGAAGCCCGAGGATTTGCCAAAGCGTTCGGCAACCGTGGTGGCAAAGGGGAAAACGGTAGACGAGCCGACGATCTGGATCTGATCATCCGCCCGGGCAGACCCGGCAAAAGCAGCCATCAGACCCGCGGCAACCAGCGTGGCGCTGACAGAGGTTTTGATATTCGACATAGCTGAAATCCTTGCATAGAGATGGACATGAAAAACAGCCCACAGCGGACCGTTGCCATGGCGTTTAAGGGCCGGGCGTGTCTGCTCTATGACAGTTATATTACAGTTTTATGACGGTTGATCGGAAATCGGCAAATCAACCAGAGGCAGCAAGACGGTAAAGCGACTTCCCTTACCCACTGTGCTGTCGATTTTCAGCTGCCCGTGGTGGCGGGTCAGGATGTGTTTGACAATCGCCATCCCCAGCCCGGTGCCGCCCTTTTGCCGCGAACGGCTGTTATCCACCCGGTAAAAGCGCTCCGTCAGGCGCGACAGATGTTCCGGCGCGATGCCCTCACCGTAATCGGTGACCGTCAGCGCCACGGGGGCGCCATCAATGCCCACCGCATGATCCGGGTTGCTCAGGCCAATATCCACGCCGCGTTCCGAGCTGCCATATTTCAGGGCGTTCTCCAACAGGTTCAGGACCACCTGCAACAGCTGATCCTCATCACCATAGACCAGATCATTCAGATCGGAGGGCTGGTGCAGAGTCATCAAACCTTCGGTTTTGCCCGAGGGTCCGGCCAGAATCGCCATGGCGCGTTCCACAATCCGCCCCAGCCGGACCTGATTTTGCGGACGGATATGTTTGCGGGCTTCGACGCTGGACAGAGACAGCAAATCTCCAATCAGCCGATCCATGCGGTTGGCCTCGCGCGACATGATGTCCAGAAACCGCTCGCGGGCGGCGGCATCGTCTTTGGCGGCGGTTTGCAGGGTTTCGATGAATCCGGTCAGCGCCGTCAGGGGCGAGCGCAGTTCGTGGCTGACATTGGCGACGAATTCGCTGCGCATTTGTTCGGCCTCGCGGATATGCGAAACATTCTCAAGGCTGACAATGGCGCGGGGGATATCGTGGGATTTATCCCCCGGATTCAGAGCGCTGGCGGTGACGTGATAGCTGGTGCGCACGGGTTGGAGCAGCTCAAACGTGGCCTCGGCCTGAGCGGTGCGGCCCAGAACTTTGTCAAGCGCCGACAGGCAATCGGGGTGACGGATGATCTGCACGAAATCCATGCCCGGCGCGGCCTTGCCAAACAGCGCCTCGGCGGCGTGGTTGGCAAACAGCACTTTGCGTTTGCGGTTGAGCAAATAGATGGCCACCGTCATCCCGTTCAGCACCGGGGCGAGATGCTGGATATTCATCTGTGCAGCTTGTTCATCCATCGCTTTGATCTGGCATATCACCTGTCAGAGTTCAAGATCGGGGGAGTTATGAAAATGTGGTTGCTGCCCATCGAAACGGTAGGTTCGCGCCCGCCCTGAGTAAGGCGGGCGCGAACTGGATTGCAAGTGATCCAGAGGTAACGTGGATGATTGGGGCTTTCTTTCCCCAAGACCCTATATCTGGCGCGCACTCTCTTGATGACGCCGCACCAAAATGCCCGAGCGCACAAACACCACGATAAAGATCACCGACAGGATCAGAATGATCGTCGGAGCCGGCGCACTGTCGATGAAAAAGCTTATATAAACCCCAACGAACCCTGAAACCATTGTGACGGCAACCGCGATCAGCAACATATACTCAAACCGCTTGGTCAGCAAAAAGGCAATCGCCCCAGGCGCAATCAGTAGTCCGATGGACAGGATAATGCCCACTGCGGACAAGGTGGCAACAATGGTCAGCGAGATCATTGTCAACAGCCCATAATGCAGCAGCCCTACCGGTAGCCCCACCGCGCGCGCCTGTATCCCGTCAAAGGAATGCAGCAGCAGATCCCGGCGTTTCAGGATGATCGCCAACCCGACAAAGCCCGAAATCAGCCCCGAAGTCCACAGATCATGGCTGCCCACACCCAGCATATTGCCAAACAGGATATGATCCAGATGCACATCGCTGGTGATTTTGGTGTATAATACAATGCCAAAACCAAACATCCCGGAAAACACAATCCCCATCACCGTATCTTGCTTGATCCGGCTGTTATGCGACAGAAACCCGGTGGAGAGCGCACAGAACATGCCAGCACAAAACGCTCCGATGATCAGTGGAATGTTCAGCAGATAGGCCAGCACAACCCCGGGCAAAACCGCGTGGCTGATGGCATCGCCCATCAACGACCAGCCCTTAAGCACCATATAGCAGGACAATAGGCTGGTGGGCACCGCGATGATGGCCAGCATCACAAAGGCGTTGTTCATGAAAGCAAACTGAAACGGTTGTAGCAAGGTTTCCATTATTCTGCCTCCAATGCTTTGGCCGCGCGGCGTCTGGCTGCCATATAACCGTGTTTGGGTGCGAATATGAAAGCCACCAGAAACAACAGGGTTTGGAAGGAAACGATCAGACCGCCGGTTGCCCCATCAATGAAAAAGCTGAGATACGCCCCGACAAAGCTGGTCAGTGCCCCAATCGACACACTCAGCAACAACAGCCGCGGGAAGCGGTCGGTCAGCAGATAGGCGGTTGCGCCGGGCGTCACCACCATGGCGATCACCAAAAACGCCCCCACGGTTTGCAGCGCCGCAACGCAGGATGCCGACAGCAAGGTGAAAAACACCACCTTCAGCACATTCGGGTTCAACCCGATTGAGCGCGCGTGGCTTTCATCAAAAAACGTAACCATCAGATCCTTCCATTTGACCAGCAAAATCGCCAGAGTGACAAAGCCGATAATCGCCAGTTGCAGCGTATCCGACGGAGTAATCGCCAGAATGTTGCCCATGGTGATCGTCTGCACACTGACCGATGTCGGAGACAGCGACACCATGAATAGCCCCAACCCGAAAAACGAGGTAAAGATCAGCCCGATAATCGTGTCTTCTTTCAAACCCGAGCGTTCGTTCAAAAACAACATCGCTCCGGCAGCCAGCCCGCCTGCGGCAAAGGCACCCAAAGCAAAGGGCAGCCCCAGCATATACGCCCCCGCCACACCCGGCACGATCGAATGACTAAGGGCGTCGCCAATCAGCGACCACCCCTTGAGCATCAGATAAGCCGACAAAAACGCACAGATCGCACCCACCAGAGAACTGACCCACATAGCATTGAACATATAGCCATAGAAAAAGGGCTGAAGCAGGGTGTCGATCATTGTCGCCCCTCCTTCTTGCCGTTGCTGTCGTCGTCGTAAATCACAAATGGACGTTCATCATCACTGAGAACATGCACCTTGCGGGCATCATCATCGTCATGCAGCTCGGAGCCTTCCAGGACGAAATGCCGCAGCACACCACCAAAGGCTTGTTCAAGGTTCTCGCGGGTAAAGATATCTTCAGTCAGACCATACCCCAACACGGTGCCCTTGATCAGCACGGTGCGGTCGCAAAACTCAGGAACAGAGCCCAGATTGTGGGTCGACACCAAAATCACCCGCCCCTCGTCACGCATTTCGCGCAACAGCTTGATGATTGCATCCTCGGTTTTCACATCCACCCCGGTAAAGGGCTCGTCCAGCAAGATAACCTTACCTTCCTGTGCCAGGGCACGGGCCAGAAACACCCGCTTGCGCTGCCCGCCGGACAGTTCGCCGATCTGACGGTAACGAAACTCACTCATATTGACGCGAGCCAGAGCACTGGTGACGGCCTCGTGATCCACCGCTCTAGGGTGGCGCAAAAAGCCCATATGGCCATAGCGGCCCATCATCACCACATCTTCGACCAGAACCGGAAAGCTCCAGTCAACTTCTTCGGCCTGCGGCACATAGGCAACGATATTCTTGCGCAGCGCTTCCTTGACCGGCATGTCCAACACAGTGATCTGCCCCTTGGCGGCATTGACAAAGCCCATGATCGCCTTGAACAGAGTCGATTTCCCCGATCCGTTCACCCCAACCAGTGCCGCAATGGTGCCGGTGGGGATCTCGAATGTTGCATCCCGCAACGCGGTGTGACCGTTACGATAGGTAACGGTCACGCCCCGGGCAGCTATTCCCGTGCCTTGCGTCATTTATTCAGACCATGTGCAATGGTTTGGCTGGTGACACGCAGCAGGTCGATATAGGTGGGCACAGCGCCATCGGCTTCTGTCAGGCTGTCCACATACAGCACGCCGCCATATTCGGCATCGGTTTCACGCGCGACCTGCTCGGCTGGTGCCTGAGACACGGTGCTTTCGCAGAAAACTGATGGAATATTATTGGCGCGCACACCGTCGATCACTTTACGAACCTGCTGAGGCGTACCTTGTTGATCGGCATTGATTGGCCACAGATATAGCTCTTTCATTTCAAAGTCGCGCACCAGATAGCTGAACGCACCTTCACAGGACACCAACCAACGCCGATCTGCGGGCACCTGCTGGATCGCAGCCTTCAGCGGATCGATCGCATCGGTGATTTCCTTTTTATATTTCTCGGCATTAGCACGGTAAATATCGGCATTTTCGGGGTCATATTTCACGAATGCATCGCGGATATTGTCGACATAAACCAAAGCACCGCTCAGGCTCATCCAGGCATGAGGGTTGGGCTTGCCGGTATATTCACCCTCGGTGATGCCCATCGGCACGATGCCATCGGTCAGGGTGACGCTGGGGACATCGGACAGGTTGGAGAAGAACTGTTCGAACCACAGCTCAAGGTTCAGGCCGTTCCACAGGATCAGATCAGCGTCCTGAGCGCGGATGATGTCGCGCGGGGTGGGCTGATAGCCGTGGATTTCGGCCCCGGCTTTGGTGATGCTTTCAACGATGGCGGCATCGCCAGCGACATTTTTGGCCATATCGGCGATTACGGTAAAGGTGGTGACGGCCTTGAATTTTTTATCCTCGGCGCTGGCCCCACCGGCCACCAGAGCGGCAGCAAGCGCGCCGATCACGACCGAGCGGAGCTGTTTGAATGCAATAGACATGATAGGTGATTCCCTTTGGCAAATCGAAAAGATACGAATTGAATATGAGAATTATTTGCATTTGTAAATAAGATTGATAATGAATCGCAACTAAACACATAAGGCATTGTAATATAAAACGAAAACAAAAAAGGAGGAAATAAATCCCTCCTCTTTTCAGCTACAATCCGCTAACGCTTTAAGGCTTTTGGCCGGTTTTGGCTTTGCCAGCCTTTTTGCCCGCCTGTTTATTGTGCTTGTCGATAAAGCCCAACACCGCCGGGCGGATGTCGTCACGCCAGGTCGAGCCGCTGAAAATACCGTAATGGCCGGCATTGGGGGTAATATCAACCGGCTTGCCCTTGACGGTAAAACAATTCCGGGCGACTTCGCGGTTTTTGAAAATCCGCTCGACCGTGGACAGGTAAAATTCAGCGGGCATATCCATCACCGCCAGATATTCATCATAAAACCGGTCATGGCGGGAGCTGTCGGCAACATTGCCCTGCGCCACATCAGAAACCTGCTTGCGAAATGCCTCGGCGTGGTTGTCGACATTCATCGACATGAAAGAAGCGAGCTGAGTCGCCCCCGGATACACTTTGCGCCCCACCCCGGGATAAGAAAAACCAACAGGCTGGATCACGCTGGCCTCAAGATTGCCGGTGGTGACTTTGGCGCTGAAATTGGTCACGCCGGTGGGGTTGGCCTCGGGGTCAACCGGGCCGCCGATCAGGGTCAGACTGCGCGGAGTCGGCGCCCCCTCTTGCGCCAGCATCGCCGTGGCCACCAACGCCAGAGGCACCGGCTGACAAACCGCGATAACGTGAATATCCTCGCCCAGATATTTGAAAAAATCCACCAGATGCTGAACGTAATCCTCAACATCAAACTTGCCCTCGGACACCGGCACATCCCGGGCGTTTTTCCACTCGGTCACATACACATCACAGTTGGGCAGTAGGCTGGCCACGGTTTTGCGGGTCAGGGTGGCGTAATGGCCCGACATCGGCGCAATCACCAAAATCCGCCGCGTCACCGGACGATCTCGATCCGCGGTGAAATGGATCAGATCGCAAAACGGATGCTCCAGCTCGGTCTGTTTGGTCACCACATAATCGCGACCCTTGGAGACCACGCTGTCGATCCCCCAATCCGGCTTGGCCACGATGCGCTCGCAGGCATGTTCGGTAACTTCGCCCCAGGCGGCCAGCAAAGACGGCAGCGGGCTGGGCGAGAGCGCAAAGATCGGGTTTTGCCAGAAAGCCTTGGCCGTCGCGCCCATCCAGGCGCTGCTCTGACGCAGGCTTTCATTCATATCATAGATTGTCATAGGGGCAGACCCTTCTTGCAATATTCTCGTTTCAATTCATATGCTATTGTATAAGTAGCCTTCATAACTTCTGCAAATGGACATTTCTTCATGCCTGATATTGCGACACCGAATACGGATAAACTTGCTGAAAACCTCAATAAAATCAACGCGCTGACGCAAAGGATGGTGGCGGCTCTTTCTGAACAGGAGGGCCACAATGTCCATCTGGACGCCCCTGATTTGCAATTTTACAGACGGGCCGCTGCGGCCTATTTTGCCGAAATGATCAGCAATCCGGCCCGGATCATGGAGGCTCAGATCCATTACTGGACCGAAAGCCTGAGAAACTGGGCCGATATGCAAGACAGCATCGCCACCGGAGACTACACTCCCGAAGACCCCCCGATCCGCGACCGGCGTTTCAAAAACCAGAAATGGGAGAGCAACCCCTATTTCAGCATGATCCGCCGTCAATACCAGCTGGCCAGCGAGACCATTTCCTCGATCACCGAAAACATGACGCATTTGCCGCAGAAAGAGCGCGAAAAGGTGGATTTTTTCGCCAAGCAGATGATCGACATGTTCGCCCCGACCAATTTTCTGGCCACCAACCCGGATGCGCTGGACCGGGCGCTGGAAACCGATGGGCAGTCTCTGGTGGACGGGCTGGAAAATCTGGTGCGCGATCTTGAGAAAAACAAAAAGGGGCTGGCAGTGACGCTGGCCCAACCCGATGCCTTTACCGTGGGTGAGGATATCGCCGCCACAAAAGGCGCGGTGGTTTACGAAAACCGCATGTTCCAGCTGATCCAATACAGCCCCACAACGCCTAAGGTTTACGCCAAACCGCTGCTGATTTGCCCGCCCTGGATCAACAAATACTATATTCTCGATTTGCGGCCGGAAAACTCGCTGGTGAAATATGCCGTGGATCAGGGGCATACGGTGTTCATGATTTCCTGGGTCAACCCCGATGCCAGCTATGCCGATTGCGGGATGGACACCTATCTGCAAGAGGGCTGGCTGACGGCGCTGGACACCGTGCTGAAGATCACCGGGCAGGACAGCGCCAACTGTGTCGGGTTCTGCATCGGCGGCACTTTGCTAACCTGCGGGCTGGCTTATCTGACCGCGACCGGGCAGGATCACAAGGTCAACAAAGCCACCTTCTTTACCACCATGACCGATTTCGCCGAACCCGGCGAGCTGGGCGCGTTTCTGGAGCCGGGCTTTTTGGTCGGCATCAAAAAAGAAGTGGCCGAGCATGGCTATCTGGACAAGTATTTCATGTCGAAAAGCTTTAGCTATCTGCGGGCCAATGATCTTGTTTACGGGCCGTCGGTGCGCTCTTACATGATGGGCGAAGCGCCCCCGGTGTTTGATCTGCTGCAATGGAACAGCGATTCGACCAACCTGCCGGCGCGTATGGCGGTCGAGTATCTGGAAAAGCTTTATGTCGAAAATCAACTGGTGAATGGGGAATTCGAGCTGTTGGGTGAAAATCTGCGTTTGGTCGCAATCAAAGTGCCGATTTTCGCGGTTTCCACCATTCAGGACCATATCGCGCCGTGGAAAAGCACGTTTAAAGGGCTGGCCAAGGTGCGCGGCGAGAGCACCTTTGTGCTGTCCGAAAGCGGCCACATCGCCGGCATCGTCAACCCGGCAGCCAAGGATAAATACGGCCATTGGCATAACCCCGATTCGCCGCACGATCCTGATTTCTGGCTGGAAAATGCCAGCTTTGAGAAAAAGAGCTGGTGGCGGCGTTGGGCACTCTGGCTGAAAGACGATCAAAAGCGCAACGTCCCGGCACGCCAGCTGGGTTCGGAGGATTACCCCGAGATCGAACCCGCACCGGGGCGTTATGTAAGGCTCTGATGCCAAAGACTTTTGCAAAATAATCGCTGCACCACCGCATTTTTCGCTTGAAATGCCGCGGTGCAGCATTTATCGTCTACTCCACACACGCAAAAAACCACCACTCACACCAACTCTGCGTCTAGGAGCACCCTCATGGCCAAACAGAATTCTGACCTGCCCAAAACTGCCAAGGCCCTGATGGGCGCATTTCAAATCGACAATAAAATCTTTCAGGACGCTGCCGAAGCGGCCAGCGCCTTTCACGCTGATCTGAGCAAAATCGCCCTGTCCACCGCGCGCAAAAACGCTGAGCTGACTTCCGGCTGGGCAATGGAGACTCTGGAAAAGGTCGCCGCCAACAACCAGCCACGCAAAGACGCCGGTGAATACGTCACGGCGGCCTCGGATTTCCTGACCGATCAGGCGCAGGCGATGCCGGAAAAGCTGATGGCCTATGTCGAAACCGCCAAGGCCGCGCAAATGCAAGTCAACGAACTGTGCATGAGCGCCGGGCAGAGCGTGCAGACCGAGATCAGCAAAAAAGCCAAGGCCGTGGCCAAAGCAGCCTCTTGAATTCAGATATTTTTTCTTCCTCCCTGAGAACTGGGGCCCCTCTGCTTGCAGGGGGCCTTTTTTTGTTGCTGCATAAACCTTGCCGCAGTGCAGCAATTTTCCTTGACATGCCGCAGCGCAGCATTTATCTAATCCTCAATCCAATTTGACAACCCACAAGGACCAACCCCATGTCTAACAATGATTTTGATTTCACCAAAGCAGCCAAAACCTTCATGGAAAACATGAAATTTGACACCTCAGCGATTGATGACGCACTGACCAATGCGGCTGATTTTAACTCGAAACTGGCCAAAATCGCCCTGGACGCCGCCCGCAAAAACGCCGAGCTGACCAGCGACTGGACCACCGAAACCCTGAAAAAAGTCGAAAGCAAAGCCGGCACCAAAGCCAGCGACATGGCCGATGTGGCCGCTGCTTTCAGCGCCGAGCAGGCTCAGGCCATGCAGGATAAATTCGCCGCCTATGCCGAAGTGGCCAAAGCAGCCCAGGAAAAAACCATCGAGCTGTTCGCCGCCGCCAGCAAAGACGTGCAGGACGAGATCACCAAAAAGACCAAGGGCTGATTTTACTCAACCCAACCAATCAGGGGTCTGTGTCACACAGGCCCCTTTTTTATGTTAGGATAATCGGTTAGGCTGGTCCCGATCCAACAAACAGGCCCGCCCATGTCCGATAAAATCCTGATCAAACGCTATGCCAGCCGGCGTCTTTATAACACCAACAGCAGCGAATATGTCACACTGGATGAGGTGGCCGATCTGATCCGTGATGGCAAAGATGTCGAGATTCGCGATCGCAAAACCGATCAGGATCTGACCCGGCAATATCTGTTGCAGATCATCACCGAACAGCAGGGCAGCGGCGAAAATATGTTGCCGATCAATCTGCTGACCGGTCTGGTGCGCTCGTATAATTCCAGCAGCCAGAACCTGCTGCCCGAATTCCTGTCGCGCTCATATGATGCGTTTGTCACCCAGCAGACCAATATGCTTGAGCAGCTCTCGGGCGGGTTGGGGGCCGGGATGGGCTTTGGCGATCCGGCTGAATGGCAAAAGACCTATGGCGGGATTTATGGGCAGATGATGCAGGCATTCATGCCGGGCCAGACCGAGGCCGAGCCTGCCGCTGAGCCCAAAGCCGAACCCGCAAGCGATGAGATTGCCGAGATCAAACAGCAGCTTGCGGCGTTGCAGCAAAAGCTGGCGGATTTGTGAGGCTTCTGAAGAACGTCACACCCCAATGATTGATATAGAGAACGCCGGGCTGCGCCTGCCTACCCCCTACAGACAAACACATCATAACGGGTGGATTTGCCGCTGATCTGGTGCGAAGGGCGCGGCAACCCAGCCATCGGTACCGCCTTTTGCGGCCATTTCAGCACCACCCGTTTGCGCGCATGAGCAAGGGCCGCGTGCATCAGCGCCGGAGCATCCGCATCCACCCCGACAATCTCGCGGATCAGACGCATCTCCTTTTTCACCAGCGCCGATTTGCTGCGGGGCGGGTGCATCGGATCGACCAGCACCACCTCGGGGTTCAGATCGGCCAACAGCTCTTTGGCATCGCCATGCAGCAGAGTCATACGGGCAATGATATCGGCAATCGGGCTGTCAGCAGCACGGGCCAGAGCCTCGGCCAGCAGCGCATGCATGTGTTCCGAGCGCTCGATCATCGTCACCCGCGCCCCCAGCGAGGCCAGCAGAAAACTATCCCGCCCCAGCCCGGCAGTGGCATCCACCACATCCGGCGTTTTGCCGTTCTTCATGCCAATGGCGCGGGGCAAAGCCTGCCCCCGCCCGCCTCCGAACTGGCGACGATGGGCCACGGCCCCGGTGGTGAAATCAATCTTCAACTCCATGCGCCGGACTTACCGCGCCCAGCGGCGCTGCGCAATGACCTGCCCCTCACGCCACCAAAGCTTCCGCCTTTTTCAGATCAACGCTGACCAGCTGACTGACCCCGCGCTCGGCCATGGTCACGCCAAACAGTCATCCAGCGGCGCGTCGACCTCGTCCAGCACACAGATCGGAGCCGGATTGGCCAGAAACACCGCAAAAATCAGCGCCATCGCGGTCAGGGTTTGCTCGCCCCCCGACAGCAGCGACAGAGTCGACAGCTTTTTGCCCGGCGGCTGGCACATGATTTCCAGACCGGCCTCAAGCGGATCGTCGCTTTCGACCAGCACCAGCTTGGCCTCGCCGCCGCCAAACAGATGCGAAAATAACATGCCGAAATTGGCGTTCACCTGCTCAAACGCGGTCAGCAGCCGCTCGCGCCCCTCGCGGTTGAGGCTGGCAATGCCGGTGCGCAGGGTCTTGGTGGCCTCTTCCAGATCAGTCTTTTCGGCCTGCAACGTGTCATATTCCTGCTGAACCTCGCGGGCATCCTCTTCGGCCCGCAAATTGACCGCGCCCAGCGCATCGCGCTGACGTTTCAGACGGTTGACATCCGCCTCGATTTTCTCGGAATGCGGCATCTGATCGGGGTCGCCCCCCAGATCATGCAGCAGCTTTTGCGGCGTGGTTTGCAGCTCTTCCTCAATCCGCTCAACGGTATAGGTCACGGTTTCACTGGCAGCATCGGTGCGAGCCTCGGAACGAGCGCGGGCCTCGCGGGCCTCAGACGCCGCACGTTCCGCCTGGCGTTCCTGATCAATCGCCTCGCGCAACCCGGCCTCGGCCTCGGCCAGCGCATCGGCGGCATTGCGGCGGCGGGTTTCGGCGACCTCAATCGCGCGGGTCAACTCGTCACGTTTGGCGGCGATTTCATCGGGCGCGGCGCTGGCCTGTTTCAGATCGCCTTCCGATTGCGCCCTGCGCTCGGTCAACTCGGCGATGCGCTGTTCCGCCGTGTCCAGACGATGACGCCAGCCCGAGATTTCCTTGATGATTTCCTGACTGCGCTTCAGCCGCGCCTCGCCCTGACGGCGTAATTCATCATGGGCGGTGCGTTTGCTCATCATGGTGATGCGCGCCGCCTCGACCGTCATTTTGCTGTCTTCCACCTGAGCCCGGGCGCTGTCCAGATCCTCCAGATCCGCCACCGCCTGATCGGCCCCATGCACCCGCTGGCGGGCCTCGCGTGCTTCTTCCTCGAACCGCGCCACTGCCAGACCCAGATTTTCCAGCTTGCCCGCGGCGAGGCTCTGATCCGCCTCGGCCCGCGACAACGCCCGGTTGGCGTCCGAGACCGCACGATCCGCCAGCCGCCTTGCCTCGCGGGCCTGCTGATCCTCTTGCGTCAGGCGCTTTAACTCACGCGACAACAGCTCATGCGCACGCAAAGCCCCCTCGGCGCGGGCATTGACCTCTTCCAGATCGCGTTTCAACTCAACCAGCCGGTTGAGCTGTTGCAGGCGCAGAGCCGCCGCACTGGGCGCATCCTCGGCCCCGGCGCGGAACCCGTCCCAGCGCCACAGATCGCCTTCCAGACTGACCAGCCGCTGCCCCGGCTTCAGACCGGCCTGCAAACGCGGCCCGTCCTGAGCGCTGACAAGCCCGACCTGCCCCATCCGGCGTACCAAAACCTCGGGGATGGTGACGTGATTGGTCAGGGCGCTGATGCCCTCGGGCAGGGTTTGGGTGACCGGATAGGCGGGCAAAACCACCCAGCCAGACGCCCCCTTGGGCCCGACTTCGGGCGCACGCAAATCATCCGTCAGCGCCGCGCCCAGCGCCTTTTCATAGCCGGGTTCGACCTGCACCATATCCAGAACCTGCCCAGATTCGGCCGTATCACGTTCGACCAGCTTGGCCAGAGCAGCAACCTCGGCCCGCAGCGCGCTGGCTTCGCCCTCGGCTTCGCTGCGTTCGGCCCGGGCATCAGCCTCGCGGGCCTGTGCCTGAGCGCGGTCCTCATCGGCCTTCAGCAGAGCCGCCTCGGCCGCCTCAGCCGCCGCCGTCGCCTCGCGTTGTGCCGTCCGGGCCGTCGAGAAATCCTGCTCCGCCCGGGCCAAAGCCTGCTTGGATTGTTCCACCGCATCGCGGGCGCGCTCAGCGTCAGATTCGTTTTTGGCCAGCACCTTGCGGCTGTCCTGCTGCAACCGATGCGCCGAGTGGTGCCGGGCCGCCAGCCGGGCAACGTCTTCGGTCATTTGCGACAGCTCGGCCTCGCGATTTTGCAGGATACTGGCGGCATCGCTGGAATCTTTTGCCGCCTGCTGCAAACGCTCGTCATGGCCTTCACCGGCCCTGGCAATCTGGCTTTGCTCCCACTCCAGCCGGGCGATGGTTTCCCCGGCATCCTTGTTCAGTTCGGATTCGCGCTGCATATCGCGGCTCATCTGAGTGATGCGCCTAGTCAGGGTTTCAATCATTTGCAACGCCTGCGCTTCCTGATCCTTCAGGGTATCACGCTGCACGCTCAGACGCTGCAACACTGCGGCGGCAACCGCCTCTTCTTCACGCAACGCCGGCAGCTTACCTTCGCTCACCTCACGCGCCTTGGCGGCCTGCCGGGCGGCGGTTTCGGCGCGGGCGGCCAGCGTGGTGCGCTCGGTCAACTCAGCACGGGCGGCGGCGGCGGCGTCATCGGCCTCTTTCCAGCGGCGATACAGCAACAGCCCCTCGGATTTGCGCAGCTCTTCGCCGATGGCACGATACCGCGCAGCCTGACGGGCCTGACGGGCCAGCTGCGCCAACTGCGCCGCCAGCTGTTCGATCACATCCTCGACCCGGGTCAGATTGGCTTCGGTGCCTTTCAGTTTCAGCTCGGCCTCGTGACGGCGCTGGTAAAGGCCGGAAATGCCCGCGGCCTCTTCCAGAATGCGCCGCCGGGCCTTGGGTTTAGCGTTGATCAATTCGCTGATCTGCCCCTGACGCACCAGCGCCGGCGAATGCGACCCGGTCGAGGCATCGGCAAACAGCATCTGCACATCCCGCGCCCGCACATCCTTTGCGTTGGCCTTATAGGCGCTGCCAGCATCGCGGGTGATGCGGCGCACGATTTCCAGCGTATCAGAATCATTGAAACCAGCAGGGGCCAGACGGTCGGCATTGTCGATGCTCAGCGACACTTCGGCAAAATTGCGCGCCGGACGGGTGGCGGCCCCGGCAAAGATCACATCCTCCATGCCACCGCCACGCATCGCTGTTGGCCGGCTTTCGCCCATCACCCAGCGCAGCGCCTCCAACAGGTTGGATTTGCCGCAGCCATTGGGACCGACCACGCCCGTCAACCCATCGGCGATCACCAGATCGGTTGGGTCAACGAAGCTTTTGAATCCGTTTAGCCTGAGTTTGGAAAATCGCAAATTGAGCTTACCGTTTCTGATTCCACATCTTCGGATCAGAGTGGAGCCGTCCCCGGCACTGAGTCAACGGTGAACCACAGGATATGCCCCCGAATGGGTAATTATCCACAATATATTGCCGATCTCCCACAACCCGGGCGGCTTGGCATCGCGCAAATTTCCCAACCGATACGGCAAAACCGCTTGACCTGCGCCGATGCTTGGCGGCAAAAGGGCCGGGTCAGGTATCCCCAAAGCGCCCTAAACGCCAACGGGAATAATCTGGGAATGTGGTGCTGATGACCCAATCCGGGATCAAAACCCACAGCCGCCCCCGCGACTGTAAGCGGTGAGTGCCTGTCGATGAACCACTGGGCAACCCCGGGAAGGTGACATGCGCATGACGACCCGCAAGCCAGGAGACCGGCCTGACGCCAATATAAACCAACTCCGTCGGGTGTGACGGAACAAGGAGGGACATATGCATATCAAGCCCGGGCGCGTCTTGGCCCCTGCAGGCTATGCTTTTCCCACATGCTTATAAGGATTCCCTATCATGGTCGCTAAAATCCCCGCCACAATCGTCACCGGTTTTCTGGGCGCCGGCAAAACCACTCTGATCCGTCACATGCTGGACAATGCCAATGGCAAACGCATTGCGCTGATCATCAATGAATTTGGTGATCTGGGGGTGGATGGCGACATTCTGAAGGGCTGTGGCGACGAGAATTGCAATGACGAAGACGTGATGGAGCTGTCCAATGGCTGTATCTGCTGCACCGTTGCCGATGAATTCATCCCCACCATGCAAAAGCTGCTGGAGCGCGAAGATGCGCCGGATCATATCGTGATCGAGACCTCGGGGCTGGCCTTGCCGCAACCTTTGGTGCGGGCCTTTAACTGGCCCGAGATCAGCACCCGGGTGACGGTCGATGGCGTTGTCACCGTGGTGGATGCGCGTGCGGTTGTCGATGGGCAGTTTGCCGCGAATGTAGCGGCTGTGGATGCACAGCGGGCGATGGATGACAATCTGGATCACGAAACGCCGCTGTCCGAGTTGTTTGAAGATCAGATCGCCTGTGCGGATATGATTGTGGTAAACAAATCGGATCTGCTCAGCGAGGATGAGGTTTCGAAGCTGACCGATACGCTGCGCCAAGACGCCCGCGATGCGGTGCAGGTGATCAAAACCAGCATGGGAAAATTGCCGGTGGATGTGCTGCTGGGGCAAGGCGTGGGCTCGGAAACCGATCTGGAAGCGCGTCATGAAGTCCATCACCACCACCATGACGATGATGAAGATCATGATCACGAACATGAGCATGGCCATGACGAATTTGAGAATTTCGCGGTCAGGCGGATGAACCGCGCGGCACCACTTTGGTGGTGATCGGGCAAGCGGGGCTGAAACAGGCAGACATCAGCGCCGCCCTGTCCGCGCCATGCGCCTGATCGTCGAGCCCGGAAATCCGCGTGATCCTGAGATCGTGGCGCTGCTTGAGGCCAGCCATGCCCTGATGGAAGAGCTGTTTCCACCCGAGGATAATCACTATTTGTCGATAGAGGCGCTCTGTGTGCCGCAGATCCATTTCTATATTGCCCGCAGCGCAGGGCACATCATTGGCTGCGCCGCTCTGGCGGACAAGGCCGATTATGGAGAGATCAAGTCGATGTTTGTCGCCTCCGAGGCCCGCGGCAAGGGGGCGGCGGATGCGTTGATGCGGCAATTAGAAGATCAGGCCCGGGCGCTGAAACTGCCCGCGCTCAGGCTGGAAACTGGAGACCTGCTAAAGACGGCAATCGCATTATACCAGCGCCACGGCTTTACAAATTGTGCGCCTTTTGGGGACTATGAGGCCAACGCGACCAGCATATTTATGGAAAAGAAACTCTGATGCATCTGCTTGCAGCAACTCCCGGCAGTGTCGATGACGGCAAAGAGCCGGTCGATCTGGGCCAGACCCCCGCCGATCTGGTGTTTATTTCCGCCGCCGATACCGAACTGGCCGCCCTTTCGCAGGCCCGCAGCGAAATGGACACCCCGCCGGGGCTGCGGCTGGCCAATCTGACGCATTTGCAGCATCCGATGTCGGTGGATTTGCATATCGAAAACTGTGCCCGCAACTCTCGGATGGTGATTGCCCGGGTGCTGGGGGGGATGGGGTATTGGAAATACGGGCTGGAGCAATACGCCGCCCATCTGCACGAAGCCGGGGTGGATTTTGTCGCCCTGCCCGGCGATGATAAGCCCGACCCGGATTTATGGCGGCTCTCGACGGTAGGGCGTGACGATTATGATGCGCTCTGGGCCTATCTGGTTGAGGGCGGGCCGGCCAATGCCACCGGGTTTTTGCAATATGCCCGGGCGATGCTGGAGGGCAGTGAAAAGCCTGCGGCGGCGGCACCGTTGCTGCGGGCCGGGGTTTACTGGCCCGGGGTCGGCGCCTGTGATCTGGAAGCGGTGCGGCAACACTGGCACCCGGGCGGGGCCGTGGTGCCGCTGATCTTTTACCGCGCCTTGGTGCAGGGGGCCGGGCTACATCCGATCAACCGCATGATCAAGGCTCTACTGCGTCAGGGGCTGAACCCCTTGCCGATCTTTGTGGCCTCGTTAAAGGATCCGGTTTCGGTGGCCACGCTTGAACAGCTGTTCGACGCCACCCAGCCGGAAACCATTTTGAACTGCACCTCGTTTTCGGTGGGCTCGGCCCATCAGGGAGAGCATCGCGCGGGGGTATCGAACCCCCTAGCGATGCGGGCCGCAAACGGTTGCGTGGTGTTTCAGGTGGTGCTTGCGGCCCTGTCCGAAGAGGCTTGGGAAGAAGGGCTGACCGGGTTATCTGGCCGGGATATTGCGATGAATGTGGCCCTGCCCGAGGTCGATGGCCGGGTTTTGAGCCGGGCGATTTCCTTCAAGGGGCAGGCTTATTTTGATGAAGAAACCCAATGCCCGATTGCCACCTATCAGGCGCGTGGGGATCGGATCAGCTTTGTGGCCCATCTGGCCGCGAATTGGGTGAATCTGCGCCGCTCTGAGGTCGGGACGCGCAAGGTGGCGCTGATTTTGGCGAATTACCCCAACAAGGATGGGCGCATGGCCAATGGGGTGGGGCTGGATACCCCGGCGGCCACCGTGCATGTGTTGTCGCTATTGGCCGAGCAGGGCTATGACGTGGTCAACCCGCCGCAGGACAGTGATGCTTTGATGCAGGCGATCATGGCCGGGCCGACCAACTGGCTGACGGATCGGGTGCAGAAAACCGGCGGGGTTCGGTTAAGCCTGACCGATTACCGCGCGGCTTATGCCGAGCTGCCCTGGGAGGTGCGCGATCAGATCGAAAGCCGCTGGGGCGCGCCCGAGCAGGATCCGTTTTTCAGCGCCGATGACGGGGGTTTTGCCCTGTCGGTGTTGACGTTTGGCAATGCCGTGGTCGGGCTGCAACCGGCCCGGGGCTATAACATCGACCCGACCGAGACCTATCACTGCCCGGACCTTGTGCCGCCGCATAATTATCTGGCGTTTTATATCTGGTTGCGGCACAGCTTTGGTGCCCAAGCCATCGTGCATATGGGCAAGCATGGCAATCTGGAATGGCTGCCCGGCAAGGCTCTGGCTCTGTCGGAAACCTGCCTGCCTGAGGTGGTGTTGGGGCCGATGCCGCATATTTACCCGTTTATCGTCAACGATCCCGGCGAGGGCACACAGGCCAAGCGCCGGGCGCAGGCGGTGATTATTGACCATCTGACCCCGCCTTTGACCCGGGCCGAGAGCTATGGGCCGCTGAAAGAGCTGGAGGCTCTGGTAGATGAGTATTACGAAGCCGCCGGGGTTGATCCGCGCCGGATCGCGCATTTGCGCCGTGAGATTTTATCGCTGACCTCGGTCACTGGTTTGGCCGAGGATGCGGGGCTGTCCGGGGCGGATCAGGACAGTGATCTGGCCAAGCTGGATGCGTATTTGTGCGAGTTGAAGGAGGCTCAGATCCGCGATGGGTTGCACATCTTTGGCCAATCGCCGGCCGGGCGGTTGCAGCGTGATCTGGTGCAGGCGCTGGTGCGGGTGCCGCGCGGTGATGGCAAGGGGGCGGATGCGTCTTTTGTGCAGGCGCTTGCCGATGATCTGGGGTTGGCGTTCAACCCGCTGGAGGCGGATATGGCGGTGGCGTGGGAGGGGGCCAGACCTGAGCTGTTGGCTGATCTCTGCCCGGATCGCTGGCGCAGCAATGGCGATACCATTGAACGGCTGGAGCTGTTGGCTTCGGCCATTTTAGACGGGCAGATTGATGCGCCCGGCCCGGCCAGTGCGGCGGTGCTGGAACATGTGAAAGATCATGTTTTGCCCTGCGTGGTGGGGTGCGGGCCTGAGGAAGGGGCGGGGCTCCTCACCGCCCTGTCAGGGCAGTTCGTCGCCCCGGCGCCATCCGGCGCCCCCACCCGCGGGCGTTTGGATGTGCTTCCAACCGGCCGGAATTTCTTTAGCGTCGACAGCCGCGCCGTGCCGACCCCGACGGCTTGGGCGTTGGGCTGGAAATCAGCTAATCTGTTGATCGAAAAGCATTTGCAGACCCATGGCGACTGGCCCCGCAGCATGTTGCTGACCGCCTGGGGCACCGCCAATATGCGCACCGGCGGCGATGATATTGCCCAATGTCTGGCCCTGATGGGGGTCAAGCCGCGATGGGACAGCGCCAATCGCCGCGTCACCGGCTTTGAGATTTTGCCGCAAAGCGTGCTGGGGCGGCCGCGGGTGGATGTGACCTTGCGGATTTCCGGCTTTTTCCGTGATGCTTTTCCGCAGCTGATTGCTCTGGTCGACAGCGCCGCCCGTGCGGTTATGGCGCTGGATGAACCCGCCGATCTGAACCCCGCCGCCGCCCGTCTGCGTCAGGAAGGGGCGCAATCCGCAGCGCGGGTGTTTGGGGCCAAGCCCGGAGCCTATGGGGCCGGGTTGCAGGCGATGATTGATGAGCGCCTCTGGAGCGACAAGGCCGATCTGGCCGAAGCCTATCTGGAATGGGGCAGCTACGCCTATGGGGCCGAGGCCGAGGGCAAACGCGACCGGCAGGGTTTTGAAACCCGTCTGAAACAGACCGAAGCCATCGTGCAAAATCAGGATAACCGCGAGCATGATATTTTGGACAGCGACGATTATTACCAGTTCGAAGGCGGCGCGGCGGCGGCGGTATCTACCCTTCAGGGGCATGACAGGCCGATCTATCACAATGATCATTCCCGGCCCGAACGCCCGGTCATTCGCACTCTGGAGGACGAAATCGGCCGGGTGGTGCGCAGCCGGGTGGTGAACCCGAAATGGATCGAAGGCGTCAAGCGCCACGGCTATAAGGGCGCGTTCGAGATGGCCGCGACGGTGGATTATCTGTTTGCCTTTGCCGCCACCACCGGGGCGGTGCGCGGGCATCACTTTGATCTGGTGCATCAGGCGTTTCTGGAAGATGACGACACAAGGGAGTTCATCGAACAGCACAACGCTCCGGCCCTGCGTGAAATCGCCGAGCGCCTGAACGAGGCGATTGATCGCGGGCTGTGGTCCCCCAGATCAAACTCGGCCCGGGCGTTGCTCTCGGAATTGGTTGAGGGGTAGAGACCTCTGCCCCCCTTCCACAAGGGCTGCGCCGAAACACTTGACTCTGCGCCGTTCCCCCTCTAAACGCCAAACAAGTATCCGGGAGTCCAAAACGCTTCCGGTCCTTGTCTATGGCACAAGGATCGCCCCCCGTCAGCGAGTTTCGCCCACGGGGGTGATTTGCATTTGAACCGGCAACAGGAGCCACGCGATGTTTGAAAATCTGTCCGAACGCCTTGGCGGTGTGTTTGATCGCCTGACCAAACAAGGCGCGCTGTCTGACGACGACATCAAAACTGCCCTGCGTGAGGTGCGCGTGGCGCTGCTCGAAGCCGATGTGTCGCTGCCCGTGGCCCGCGATTTCATCAAAGCCATCACCGAAAAGGCCGCCGGTCAGGCCGTGACCAAATCCGTCACCCCCGGCCAGCAAGTCGTCAAGATCGTGCATGACGAGCTGGTGCATGTGCTGGAAGGCGACAATGACAAGCTGGGCGAGCTGAAAATCGACAGCCCCCCTGCCCCGATCCTGATGGTTGGTTTGCAGGGCTCGGGCAAAACCACCACCACGGCCAAGCTGGCCAAGCGGCTCAAGGAAAAGAACAACAAGCGGGTGCTGATGGCCTCGCTCGATACCCAACGCCCGGCGGCGCAGGAACAGCTGGCGGTGTTGGGTGTCCAGATCGGCGTGGATACCCTGCCGATCGTCAAGGGGCAATCGGCGGTTGATATTGCCAAACGCGCCAAACAGCAGGCCACCATGGGCGGCTATGATGTCTATATGCTCGATACCGCCGGCCGGTTGCATATTGATCAGGTGCTGATGGACGAAGTCCAGTCGGTGCGCGATGTGGCCAACCCGCGCGAAACCCTGCTGGTGGTCGATGGTCTGACCGGTCAGGACGCGGTCAATGTGGCCGAGGAATTTGACGGCAAGGTTGGGGTCTCGGGCGTTGTGCTGACCCGGATGGATGGCGATGGCCGCGGCGGGGCGGCGTTGTCGATGCGTGCCATCACCGGCAAGCCGATCAAATT
This sequence comes from Rhodobacterales bacterium, assembly GCA_002748285.1. Taxonomy (GTDB): domain Bacteria; phylum Pseudomonadota; class Alphaproteobacteria; order Rhodobacterales; family Rhodobacteraceae; genus Profundibacter. The sequence goes on along the minus strand of PDSA01000035.1, from coordinate 11,181 downwards.
CGTCGGTCTGGGCGAAAAAATGGACGCCATCGAAGAATTCCACGCCGAGCGGATCGCGGGCCGGATTCTGGGCATGGGCGATATTGTGTCTCTGGTCGAAAAGGCTCAGGAAACCATCGAGGCCGAACAGGCCCAGCGCATGATGCGGCGGTTCCAAAAGGGTCAGTTCAACATGAACGACCTGAAACAGCAGCTAGAGCAAATGCAGAAAATGGGCGGCATGGAAGGCATCATGTCGATGATGCCCGGCATGGGCAAGATGAAGGCCCAAGCCGCCGAAGCCGGGCTGGATGACCGGGTTCTGAAGCACCAGATCGCTCTGATCCAATCCATGACCAAACGCGAGCGCGCCAACCCCAAGCTGCTGCAAGCCAGCCGCAAAAAGCGCATTGCCAAAGGCGCGGGGCTGGAAGTGTCTGATCTGAACAGGCTGATGAAAATGCACCGTCAGATGGCAGATATGATGAAAAAAATGGGCAAGATGGGCAAAGGCGGCATGTTGAAAAAAGCCATGGGCAGCATGTTTGGCAAAGGCGGGCATGGTATGGCCGGCGAATTGCAGAACATGGACCCCAAAGCGATGGAGGCCGCTGCAAAGCAGATGGGTGGCCGTCTACCCGGTCTGGGTGGCGGTGCCCTGCCCCCCGGCCTGTCTGGGTTTGGAAAGAAAAAATGACCGACCCGATCGCCCGCGCGGCTGAATTGTTAAAAGAACATCGCGAAAGCATCGACCGGCTGGATTCGATTCTGGTCTATACGCTGGGGGAACGCTTCAAGCACACTCAGGCGGTGGGCAAGCTCAAGGCCGAACACGACCTGCCCGCCTCGGACCCGGTGCGCGAGGCCGATCAGATCGCCCGGCTGGAGGAGCTGGCCGCCAAGGCCGACCTAGACCCGGAATTTGCCAAAAAGTTTCTGAACTTCATCATTCAGGAAGTCATCCAACACCACAAGAAACAACAACACTAATCACGGGGACACGCCCCTAAGCAACGCCATTTATCAAGGAGAACTCACATGGCCATGAAAATCAGACTCGCCCGCGGTGGCTCGAAAAAGCGCCCATTTTACCGCATCGTTGCCGCCGACAGCCGGATGCCCCGCGATGGGCGTTATATCGAGCGTCTGGGTACCTATAACCCGCTGCTGCCCAAAGACAGCGAAGAGCGCGTGAAAATGGATATGGAGCGCATCAAGCATTGGATGGATCAGGGTGCCCAACCAACCGACCGCGTTTCGCGTTTTCTGGAAGCCGCCGGTGTGATTGCCAAAAAGCAGCGCAACAACCCCAACAAAGGTAAGCCGCACGCCAAGGCTGTTGAACGCGCCGCTGAAAAGGCTGAAAAAGCCGCTGCGCTGGCCGAGGCCGCCAATGCTCCGGCTGAGGACGCCGCAGCCGAATAAACCGCCGCGGATGGGGGACTCATGCCTGATTTTTCCGATCAGTTCCGGCAAGAGTTTGACCAGCTGCTGCGCTGGCGCCGCGATGTGCGCCATTTTCGCAAAGACCCGGTTGAGGGGGCTTTGATTGAGTGTTGTCTGACCACGTTCAATCTGGCCCCTTCGGTCGGGTTGTCTGAGCCTTGGCGGCTGATTTCGGTGCAAAGCCGCGCCGCCCGGGCCAAAGCCATCGCCAATTTTCAGGCCGCAAATGCCGATGCCCTCAACGGCTATTCCGGCGCAAAGGCCCGGCTCTATGCGGGGCTGAAGCTGAGCGGGATGCAGGACGCCCCGGTGCAGCTGGCCGTTTACTGCGACGAGGCCACCGTAAAGGGCGATGGGTTAGGGGCCGCCACCATGCCCGAAATGCGGCGCTATTCGGTGGTGGCCGCCATCACTCAGTTCTGGCTGGTCGCCCGGGCCCATGGGCTGGGGGTGGGTTGGGTTTCAATTCTGGACCCGGCGCGCCTGAACCGCGATCTGGACGTGCCGCCGGATTGGGCTTTGGTCGCCTATTTATGCGTGGGGTGGCCGCAAGAGGTGAACACCACCCCAACCCTTGAACAGGTCGGTTGGGAAAAACGCCGCACAACTCTGGATATTCAGGAGCGCTAGATGAACAAGACCGAAACGATTTGCGTTGGTGCTTTTGCCGGGGCTTACGGAGTCAACGGGCAGGTGCGGTTGAAAAGCTTTTGCGCCGAACCCGCCGCGATTGCCGATTATTCCCCGCTGAGCGATGAAACCGGTGCCCGCAGCTTTGAAATCAGCCTGAGCCGCAGCATCAACAACGCTCTGATCGCCGATGTCACCGGGATCACCAGCAAAGAGGCCGCCGATGCCCTGAAGGGGCTGCGCCTGTTTGCCCGCCGCGATCAGTTGCCGACGCTGCCGGATGACGAATTTTACCATACCGACCTGATCGGCCTGACGGTTCTGGATACCGGCGGCACGGTTTTGGGCAAGGTCAAAGCAGTGCAAAATCACGGGGCCAGCGATTTGCTGGAAATCATCCCGGAAAACGGCTCTGACACGGTTTTGCTGCCTTTTACCAACCAAGCGGTGCCCACCGTCGATCTGAGCGGCGGCCGCATCATCGCCGACCCTCCAGCAGGGGTGTTTTAGGCCGGGCGTCGATTAACCCCGCCGTAAGGGGCGGGGAACAATGAGAGCGGATGCATGATCCGTTATCCTTCTTGCGCACTGTCAAACAGCGGCTCGAAACCGCCGAAGATCATGCGTTTGCCGTCAAAAGGCATGTCGGCCAGAACCGCTGCGTCCGGGTCGGTCTCCATTTGTGCCATAGCGGCCTCGCCGGTGGCGCGATCCGGCCATTCGATCCAGCTCAGCACTACAGTTTCATCCGGTTTCGCCTGCACCGCGCGGTTCATATCGGTGACCTCGCCATCGGGGATGAATGCGCCCCAATTCTCAAACAGACGCAGCGCACCGTATTTCCTGAGCAACGGCCATGCCGCACGGCAATGCTCCAGATAGGCCGCTTTGTTGGCGGTCGGCACGGCTGCCATGCTTCCGAAATAGTAGCTCATCATTCATCTCCTATTGGGAATCGTTTTTTCCACCATATCGCTTGTAGTATTAAAAAGATACTGACAATATGTTTATATGACGAACACCACCAAACCCCGCTATGATGATGGCTGTCTGGCCGCCCATGCGCTGAACCTGATTGGGGATCGCTGGGCGCTTTTGGTGGTGCGTGAATTGATGCTGGCTGCGAAACGGTTTCAGCAGATCCGCGCCGGCCTACCGGGGATCACTGCCGGGGTACTGACCGGGCGGCTGAAACAACTGGCCGCCGCCGGGATCGTCGCCCATGACAAAAGGCTGGGGATTTACGAGCTGACCACAGCCGGGAAAGAGCTGCGCCCGGTGCTGCTGGCGCTATGTGAATGGGGGGTGAAACAGCCGAATTACGACCATACGCGGTTTATCAGCCCGACATCGCTGATGTTGTCAATGACCTGCATGGTGCAGCCCCAAGCGCGGGGGCAGCAGATCACGGCAGGCTTTGACATGGGGGCCGAACAATTCGTGATGCGGCTGAGCGGCGATGGCCTGCCCCGCCCCGAAGCGGTGCCTCAGGCGGAGGGCGATTTCGTGCTATCAGGCAATGGCAACACTCTGGCGGTGGCGGTCTATGGGCCGGTGCCGCTGGCGGATCTTGCGGCTCAGGGGCTGATCGGGTTGCAGGGCGATGTTCAACTGGCGCAGCATTTCACTGATTTGTTCGCCCTGCCGCAAGCAACCTCATCTTAGCCCCTGCACATCCGCGCAAGGGCTAAGGAAACACCCGGATCAGCGTTGGAAGATCACCGGGAACCAGTCTTCACGCAGCACCTGACCGGGCTTCATATCGTGCCCCGGGAAGGGCGGAGATGTCGGGCCGGGGCGTTCGACATAACGCGCATCATCCCCCACCAGTCTGAGCGAAAACGCCCGGCGGCGAGTCCCGGTCTTGTTGCCACGGGCACCGTGCAAGGTATCATAGTTGAACGCTACCGCGTCACCGGGTTCCATTGTCCATTCCTTGATGTCCATGCCCTCGGCATCCGGGTCGGGCACCGGCATGTAGGTGTCGTCATCGGCATAGAAATTGGTCTCGGCCAGCCAACGGGTCGGCAGCACCGGCTTTTCCCAGTTGTGGCTGCCGGCCACGCAACGCAGGCTGGCCTCCTGCACCGGGTCCATCGGCGACCAGAAGCTGACGGTTTGCTTGCCGCTCACGAAATAATAGGGGCCGTCCTGATGCCATGGGGTGGGCTTGGAGGTGCCGGGCTCTTTGACCAGCACATGATCATGGAACACCTGCACGCGGTTGGATTTCATCAGATCCGCCGCCACCTCGGCTGCGGGGGAATTGCGGATGACGTCTTCGAATTCCGGAATGCGAGTCCAGTTGCAGTAATCATCGAAAAACCGCCCGCCCTCACCTTCCTTGAGGTTTTCAGAAGCATAAGGCCCGGGCTCGGCCATGTTATGGTCGATCCCCTTACGGATCTTTTCAACGTAATCTTTGAACAGCCCTTTGATCAGAACAACGCCATCGCGCTGAAAGGTGGTGACGTCATCTTGGGTCAAAAGTGGGTGCATGGGAGATCTCCTCTGTTTCGGCGCAGCCTATAAACTCGGGTTTTAAGTTTCAAATAATGTTTTGATATATTATAAATAGGCTGATGCTATATATAACCCTGCGCCAATATGAATATGTGGTTGCGGTTGCCGATACCGGCAGCCTGACCCATGCCGCCGCCCGTCTGAATGTCTCGCAACCCTCACTGTCGGTTGCCCTGAGCCGGGTCGAGGACGCGGTTGGGCAAAAGATTTTTCTGCGCCGTAAGGGGGCCGCGCTCATGGTCACGCCGTTTGGGCATCGCTTTATTGCCAAGGCCCGCGCCCTGCTGGACAGCGCCGGCCGGATCGAACAAGGCGACGCGAAACAACATCTGGTTCTGGGCTGTTTTGCCGATATTGCGCCCTGGTATCTGGCGCCCGCCATCAAGGCGCTGCAATCGCGGTTTGCCGGGGTTTCGGTCCGCGGGGTTGAGGGCCGGTTTTCCGAGCTTGCGGCCAACATCACCGAAGGAACCGTTGATCTGGCGATCACCTATGACATCGGCTTTGAAGGGCCCTTTGTGCGTCGTAAGCTGAAAGAGGTCACCCCGGTCGCGTTTCTGGCCTGTGACCATCCGCTGGCCGGGCAGGAGACGATCAGGCTGGATCAGTTGGCGGATCATCCGGTCATCTTGTTTCACGAAGAGCTGTCACAAGGCTATATGCAAAAGCTGTTCGATGCGCTGCATTTGCTGCCCAATGTGGCGCATCGGGCTGGCTCGCTCGAGATGATGCGCTCGCTGGCCGCGCATGGAGCGGGCATCGGCATCAGCTATTCGTGCCCGCCGGGCAATGTCAGCTATGACGGCACGCCCTTGGTCACCCGCCCGATTTCAACCCCCCATGCCTCGGCGGATATCATCCTGTTGTGGTCAGAATTGCGCGCCACGGATAAGCGGTTTTCTGAAATGCTGGAAACGCTCGCCGGCCAACTGTGAGGCCGGTTTCTTTTGGGAACTGCTGTGATAGAATGGGGTCGTGGATGACCCGGCAAGGAGAGCACAGATGGCGTCGCAACAACAGACCGTAGACTATATTTGCGAACAGCTGGGCGGGGCGGGCGATATCTCCAGCCGGAGAATGTTTGGCGAATATGGCCTTTATTGTGATGGGAAATTCATTGGCGTGATTTGCGATGATACGCTGTTTCTGAAAGTGACCGATCAGGCCCGGGCGCTGGAGCCGCAGATCACGCTTGCCCCGGCCTATGAAGGGGCCAAGCCCAGCTTTATGATCCCGGCTGAAATACTCGAGGATGCGCCGCGTCTAGCCGGTTTTGCCCGGGCGGTGCATGACGGCTTGCCTGCCAAGAAGAAATGAGTTCTGCATAAGGTTGCAGCCTCCTGATCTGCCCCGCCCGGCCGATCAGCCGGGCTGCGCGCTGATACACGAACACTTGGCCATCATCCCGCAAATCGACATTTCGCAAAAGCGCCTTTGACATCACCGCCCCTTTTGGTGTTTTGTAGCCGGGCCGAAATGACCGAAAGCGCTTGGGGAATGTATTGGCCCCGGCGTGAGCTTCAACGGGAGGATGACAATGCACACCGATCCACTGATCCGCCGCGCCCGCGGCCAGCAGCTGAACGATATTCTGCACCGCACCGCCGCGCGGATGCCGAACAAAACCGCGCTGATCTACAAAGGCCACACCGACAGCTTTGCCGATCTGGACCGCGCCGTAAACCGCGCCGCCAATGCGCTGGCCGAACAGGGCGTGACCAAAGGCGACCGGGTGGCGCTGTTCAGCCATAACAACCGCAGCTTTGTGGTGCTGCGTTTTGCGCTGACCCGGCTGGGGGCGGTGACGACGCCGGTGAACTTTATGCTCAATGCTGCGGATGTGGCCTATATTCTTGATCATTCCGGCTCGTCGATGATTCTGGCGCAGGATGCGCTGTGCGACATTGCCGATGCCGCGCTGAACCGGCTGGACAAAGACATGCCCCGCTATGTGATCCCCCATTCCGGCACCGAGGTTTCCGATCACTGGCGGCCCATCTCGGAGATTCTGGACTACCCCGATGACAGCTCGGTCTGGCACGAAGTCAGCAGCGATGACCCGATCCAGATGATGTATACCAGCGGCACCGAATCGCGGCCCAAAGGGGCGATGATCACCTCGGGGTCGCTCTATGCCCAGTATTCCAGCTGTATCATTGACGGCGAGATGGTCGAAGACGCAGTGTCTCTGCACTGCCTGCCGCTGTTCCATTGTGCGCAGCTGGATTGCTTCCTTAGCCCGGATATTTATCTGGGGGTGACCTCGATCCTCCATGACAAGGTTGACCCCGCCGAAATGCTGGCCGCCATCGAAGAGCATGGCGTGACCAAGCTGTTCTGCCCGCCCACCGTCTGGATCGGCCTGCTGCGGCACCCCGATTTTGACAAGCGCGATCTGAGCAGCCTGAATGCGGGCTATTACGGCGCGTCGATCATGCCCACCGCGGTGATCGAAGAATTGGCGCGGCGCCTGCCCAAGATGCGGCTGTTCAACTTCTATGGGCAGACCGAAATGGCCCCGCTGGCCACGATCCTGAAGCCGGCGGATCAAATGCGCAAACTGGGCTCGGCCGGGCGGCCGGCGCTGAATGTGGAAACCCTAGTGGTGGATGATGATGACAACCCGATGCCGGTGGGCGAAGTTGGCGAGATCGTGCATCGCAGCCCGCATCTGATCACCGAATATTACAAAGACCCCGAGAAAACCGATGAGGCATTCCGCAATGGCTGGTTCCACAGCGGCGATCTGGGGCGGTTTGACGAGGATGGCTATCTTTACATCGTTGACCGCAAGAAAGACATGATCAAAACCGGCGGCGAAAACGTGGCCAGCCGCGAGGTTGAGGAAAGCATCTTTCATCACCCTGCCGTGGCCGAGGTGGCCGTTTTCGGCGTGTTCCACCCGCGCTGGATCGAAGGTGTGGTGGCTGTGGTGGTGCCCAAAGAAGGGGTTGAGCTGACCGCCGATGAGATCATGCAGTATTGCCGCGAAGAGCTGGCCCACTTCAAGGCGCCCAAGCATGTCGAAATCGTCGATGCTCTGCCCAAAAACGCCAGCGGCAAGATCCTGAAACGCGATCTGCGCAATGCCTATGCCGATGTGTTCGGCGATTTGTCGCTATAAACGACAACAACAGCGGTTGCGCTGAACCGGGTCAAAACCTGTCAGCGCAACCCACCCGGCAAGCCAATTGGCGCAATGCGCCCCCCCACACACAAAATAGAAACCAACCGCTGCAAGCGGCCAAAACCCGCAATCTCGGGGGATCGATTCCGCCCTACTGCGTTTTCCGTTTTCATTTATTTGCCGGTTTCTATGTTTTTGATTTCTATTATTTTTGCAGTTGTATTTATTGTTTGTTTTTTGGGGCATGTGTTGTTATTTCTCGCAGGTGTGCTTTTGGGGCTGTTCCAAAACTGTGGGCCGCACTTCACACTTTTGGTTCTTTAAACTAGGATGACACACTAAGACTGACACGCCCGGGCTGATGGCCGGGGTTGTGCCACAGGCAGATACGATCAGGCAGAAATACGATTGCGAGTAAATTGATGATATTCGATCCTAATGCTCTAGTTTTGCAACGCGATACCGGGCCTGAGGTTCCGGAAGATATTCTGAAAGACGCCACAGCGCTTTCCAAATCTCCCTGCACCCCCGATGAGGCTCTGGCCGGGTTAAAACGCTTTCTACCCGTGCTGCAAACCGCCCGCCTTGATACGAATTTTGTGCTGGCATGTGCGACCTTGGTCGAAAAGCAGCGTTTCAAGGATGGGATGCTCGATTTTTGGTCGGGGATGCAGGTTTTGCTGCACGATCACGATATGCCGCTGCGGATGCTGATGCGTTGGTATCTCAGGGAAAAACAGGCCGAAGAAGGCATGATCCGCCTGCGCCACCTGCTGCCCAACAGCGACACCGACATCTGTGAAGGTCAACGCATGGTCATGGCCATGCACGAATTGCAGCTGTTTCACGATCTCGATGCCTGGATCCGGCCGATGCTGTCGCGCCTTCCCGATGCGGCCCCCTTGCGTCTGAGCTATATCCGTTCGCTCTATGATCAGGGGCGTTTTTACGAAGCGTTTGAGCAGGTAAATGCCCTGCCTGAGGATCTCAAACTTTCGGCATCGCAGCAAAAGATGATTGATGCGATTGAGCAGAAATCTCAGGTCATGTCGGGCTCTGAACTGGTCGATCGTGATGATATCATCGCACGTCTGGCGGTTCTGGCCCAATCTTATCCTGTCCGGCCGCGCAGCCCCGAAGGCCGTCTGGGCAATGTGGTTTTTTTCACCGGGCAATTGGGCGCCGGCGGGGCCGAGCGTCAGCTGACCCGGATTGCCACGGCGATGCATACCGCCCGGCGCGAGAGCGGCCATATCAACGGCACCAAACTGGCCGGCGACATCCGGGTTTGCGTCCGGCATGTTAACGCGGCCACCTCATCGGATTTCTTCCTGCCGGTTCTGCAAGAAGCCGAGGTTGATGTCACAACGCTGGTCGATACGCCGATGGTCGGGGTTGAGGATCTGCCGGCCTATATTGATCAGGAATTTCGCGATCTGCTGGAATTGATGCCCCGCGATCTGATGGAGAACACCTGCAAGCTGATCCAGTATTTCCGCGAAAACGAAACCGAGGTTGCCTATCTGTGGCAGGATGGTGGCGTGATGGCCTCTGCGCTGGCGGCATTGGCGGCCGGTGTGCCTTGTATCATTGCCTCATTCCGCGGCAAACCCCCCAATATGCGGCCAGAATTGATGCGCCAGCATATGCCGGTTCTGTTTAAGACATTGGCCACCCAGACACGGGTTCGGTTTTCGGCGAACAATAATTCCAGTGCCCGCAGCTATGAAGAATGGCTGGGGATGGAAAACGGTGCCATTCAGGTGATCTATAATGCCACGCCTCCGATCCTGCCCGACGGCACACCACAGGACGAGGAATGGTGGGAAGACGTCTGCGCCCGCTCGCCGCAATGCACGCAAACGGTTCTGGGTGTGTTTCGTTATGATCACAACAAACGCCCGAAATTCTGGATTGAAACAGCCATGGAGCTGGCCCGTCAGAACAGCCATATCCGTTTTGTCATCGTCGGGGCCGGGGTCGAGCTGGCCCAATGCCGGGTGATGGTCGAGGCCGCCGGTATGCAGGATCGCATTTTTCTGGCCGGTGCCCGCAGCCATGTCGGCTATTTCATGCATAACGCCGATCTGTTGATGCATCTGGCACGGATGGAAGGTTTGCCCAATGTCATTATCGAAGCACAGCTCAGCGGTTTGCCTGTTCTGGCCACTCCGGCGGGCGGAACCGAAGAGATCGTCCAGGACGGCATCACCGGCCTCATCTTGAGCGACAACATTGATCCACCCGGCAACGAGGTGTTAGACAAGCTCAATAGTCTTTTGCTGAACCCGGACAAGCTCCACGCCATGGGGCAGGCTGGCAAGGCCCGGTCAGAAACGCTGTTTCTTCCCGGCAACATATTGGAACGCACCATTTCCCTCTTTAAGGATACGATATGACCGAAAATACCTCACCGCGCACCATCATGGTCACCGGCACTGCCGGCTTCATTGGCTTCCACCTGGCCCGTCATTTGCTGGATGAGGGGTTTCACGTCGTCGGATATGACGGCATGACCGATTACTACGATGTCAACCTCAAGCGCCGCCGCCACCAGATGCTGCTGCAAAACCCCGGTTTTCGGGCTGTGGAAGGGATGCTGGAAGATTTCGATCTGCTGCACAAAACCATCACCGAGGCAAACCCTGACGCCATCGTTCACCTCGCGGCACAGGCCGGGGTGCGCTATAGCCTTGAAAATCCGCGCTCTTATATCGAAGCCAACCTGATCGGCACCTTCAACGTGATGGAATGTGCGCGCGAATTGGAGGTCGGCCACCTGCTGATGGCCTCGACCTCATCGGTTTACGGTGCCAACACCGAAATGCCCTTTGACGAGCAACAAAAGGTAGACACCCCGCTGACGCTCTATGCTGCGACGAAAAAAGCCAATGAAAGCATGGCGCATTCCTATGCCCATCTGTGGAAAATCCCGACCACGATGTTCCGCTTTTTCACGGTTTACGGCACATATGGGCGCCCGGATCTGGCATTGTATAAATTCGTGCGCGCCGCTTTGGATGGCGAAGCGATCGACGTTTACAATTACGGCAAAATGGCCCGCGACTTTACCTATGTCGAAGACCTCGTCCACGCGATCCGCCTGCTGATCGACACACCACCTGTTGAGCCCTCGGACCCCAGCGAAATCGCCGAAGGCGACAGCCTGAGCCCCGCGGCCCCCTATCGTGTGGTCAATATCGGCAATGGCGAAAAAGTGCAGCTGATGGATTTCATCGCCGAAATTGAAAATGCGCTTGGCTTTGAAATCAAAAAGAACATGATGGAAATGCAAAAGGGCGATGTCCCCGGCACATGGGCCAGTTCGGATCTTTTATACGCTCTTACGGGTTATCGTCCGAATACGCCGGTTCGTGCTGGCATTGCGAAATTTGTGGAATGGTATAAAGAATATCACCAGAAATAGGGCTTGGATGGGGTCTCAGACATGCAGGACCAGGATGCCGACATCGCAC
>PDSA01000044.1 GCA_002748285.1 Rhodobacterales bacterium | reverse complement strand
GGGCGCTTCCGTCCATTATTGCCGGAATTGCCGCCGCAGCTTTGCTGCCGTCCTTTCTGGGCGCCATACTGTTGTTACGCTGGCTCAGGGGCGGTGCGCCAAAAATTCCATCAAGAAAAAACGGCTAATTCGGGATTTTGATCATATGATGCAACGCAAGGAAAAAAGAACCGCGTTTTTTGTTTACCTCTATATGGCAATCATCGTCGGCATTTTCATCGCACTCATTGGATACGGTTTTTCCAAACAATACACACGCGTCTCATCCTTTGACCGATCAGGCATAACGGTCACAGCAACCTATGTTGGCGGGCGGATGCAGCGCGTATCGGACAAACCAGAGAGACCGCCTGAATTCCAGTATATTGGCCGGGTCCAACTCGTTGTCGATGGACGCAACATCACAGCCGACGCACCGGTTTCACCCGAGTTTTACAGGACGGTTAAACAGGGCGACACGGTCCGGATTCGCTACCTGCCCGAAGAGCCGGAAACTGTGCAGATTGATCCGGATCACGAAAAACACGAATTGGGAGCAATATCAATAATTCCGCTAATCCTTGTCGGGTTCCTTAGCTATTGGCTTATACGAAAGCGGCGGGCAAAGCGTGCGGCGGCCTAATTCAAGCCGAAGGTGGTGCCTCCTGAACTCCAACAACTCTTGACCCGGCTGGAACGGGAAGGTCAGCGTGACGAAACAGACCGCATGAATAATCTGACATCTGATGTGGATCAGCAAGACCGGGGCCGATATTGAAACTTGCTGGTCACTCAGGTGAAGTGGTCTCAGAAAATCGGACAGTTGGCCAAGGTGTATCCCAACCCTTTGAAGGGATACGAGAATGGCAAAGCGCCGGAACTTTACAGACCAGTTTCAGGCCAAGGCGGCGTTGGAAGCGCTACGTGGAGACAAGACCGTGCAGGAGATCGCGGCGAAGCATCAGCTGCATCCGAACCAAGCGTTTCCGCATGACGTTGTGACAGCGTGATGTGGAAACGCCTTTAAAAGGGCCGCCCGGCAAGACCGGGCGACCGCATGGCGTGTGATCCGCTGTGGATCACTTCAGATCATAGGCGCGAATCCAGATCACCGCGTCCTGGCTCAGTTCTTTGCCTTTGAATTCTGTGTCCGGCCCGGAACCCAGAGCCGCAAAGCCCCAGAAGCCCGCCTTGGGAACACCGAAGGTAAAGACGCCGTTGTCGTCCGTCAGCGCGACCAGAGCACCACCCGGGATCGGCTCGGCGGTCACTTCGCCAGCCTTGTTGGTTGCCATGTCAGGCTCGGCGGCGAGATATTCGATCTCGATTTCCGCGCCGGCAACCGGCTTGCCGTCCGACAGCAGCTGGGCGGTGAAGGTCGAGCCAACCATCGTGCCATAGGGCTTGTTCAGCGGAACGAACTCGGTCTTCATGCCAACCGGCTCTTCCCAACCGGTGGGGATGCCGCCTTTGTTGACATAGGTCTTGGTCAGCTGCTGGATGTAGATGTCTTCGCTCTCTTCGTAATAGGGAGCGGGAACCACACCGACGATATAGTCGCCGTTGCGCTTGATCGGCACCACGCCTTCGAACGCCGCAGCTTCGTTATGCGGGCCGTGGAAGGTGATCGGCTTGAGGCTGTCCGAGGCATCCATTTTATCGCCCCGGAAGACATAGAAGAATTCTTCGGGCTGGCCCATTTCCATGGCATGACCCGCTTCAAACGGATGCCAGAATATCAGCTTGAAGGTCATGTCGCCGGGCGTTTCCACATTGGACTCCGGGTTATAGACCAGTTGGAAGTGGGCCGAAGCCGGAGCGGCGACGGCAAGAGCCAAGGCGGAGGCTGCAAGTAGTTTCTTCATGTGGTTCTCTCTCTTTCAGTAGTGGAACTTCAGTGGTGGAACTCCGTGCGCCCCGGTCTGGTGCTGAACCACGGCACCGTCCCGAAACGCCCGAAATCTGTTGACATGCGGGGCCGCGACACGCGCTGGTCACGAAACATGTGAATAGATGTCACCGGCAGAGATGACAATCCGGCGGCCTTCGCCATCATTGTCCGGCGCGGTGCCATCGCCATGGTGGCTTTCGCTTTCCGGTTCACAAAATGACAGCAGGAAACCCATAAACCCATGCCCTCCTCCAGAGCTGACACATTGCTTCAAGCCACAAATCTGCTCCAGTTGCAAAGGAAACTCATTCGCAGGCGGCATTCCGACACCCCCGACGGGTTGCCCCTGCCGTCTGCCGGGGCGATTGGGCTGCGGCGCAAAGGCAGGTCGCGCACAGGTCCGTCCGTTTGCGCGCTCACACATCGACCGTCACCTTGCCAATCGGGTTCGAACAACAGGCGAGGATGAAACCCTCGGCAATGTCGTCGTCCGAGATGCCACCGTTGTGGACCATATGCACCTCGCCCTCGGTCTTGCGGATCTTGCAGGTGCCGCAAACGCCAAAGGTGCAGCCCGAGGGGATGTTGAGCCCATTGGCCTTGGCTGCGGCAAGGATGGTTTCGGATTCGGCCACCTTGGCCGTGACGCCAGAGACGGCAAAGGTGACTTCGGCCCGGGTGTCCTCGTCCGGCACCACGTCCTCCAGTTCAGGGGCGTCGGCAATGGCCTCGACCGGGGCGTGGAAGCTTTCCTGGTGGTAGTGGTCCATGTCGAACCCCAGCCCCTGAAGCGCCTCGCGCACCGCCAGCATGAAGGGTTCGGGGCCGCAGCAGAACACCTCGCGGTCCAGGTAATCCGGCGCCATAAGCCCCAGCATCAGCTGGTTGATCTGACCCTGATAGCCGGTCCAGGGTGTATAGCGGTCGTGGGTCTCAACCACCCATTTCACGTCGATCCCCGGCACCCGCGAAGCCATGTGTTCCAGCTGCGCGCGAAAAATGATCTCGCTTGGGCGGCGGGCGCAGTTGACAAAGACGATATCCGGCTCCAGCCCCTGATCGAACATATAAGTGGTCATCGACATGGCCGGGGTGATGCCCGACCCGGCCGAGATGAACAGATACTTGTCGGCCTTGTGGTTCAGGTGTGAAAACAGCCCCGCCGGGCCGATTGCCTTGATCCGCATACCGGGGGCGAGGTTGTCGAGCATCCACCGCGTGCCGATACTGTCCGCCTGCGCCTTGGCG
>PDSA01000040.1 GCA_002748285.1 Rhodobacterales bacterium | reverse complement strand
GGAACCGAGGTGCAGGGCTGTGTCTCGTGCAGCTTGTAAGGTGATGCCATGAAAGACGACGTGAAAATCCACATCCCCCGCGCGATCAACTGGAACCGGCTGGAGGACGACAAGGACCTTGAGGTCTGGAACCGCCTGACGGTGAATTTCTGGCTGCCGGAAAAAGTGCCGCTGTCCAATGACATTCCCAGCTGGGCGACGCTGAAGGATTTCGAACAGCAGCTGACCATCCGCGTCTTTACCGGGCTGACGCTTCTGGACACGATCCAGAACACGGTGGGCGCCCCCTCGCTGATGCCCGATGCGGCGACCCCCCATGAAGAGGCGGTGCTGACCAATATCTCCTTCATGGAGGCGGTTCATGCGCGCAGCTATTCTTCCATCTTTTCAACGCTTTGCTCGACCAAGGAAGTGGACGAGGCATTCCGCTGGTCGGAAGAAAACCCGCATCTGCAAGCCAAGGCGCGGGCGATCATGGGCACCTATGCGCCGGGCAATGACCCGCTGAAGCGCAAGATCGCCAGCGTGTTTCTGGAAAGCTTCCTGTTCTATTCGGGCTTCTACCTGCCGATGTACTGGTCCAGCCGCGGCAAGCTGACCAACACCGCCGACCTGATTCGCCTGATCATCCGTGACGAGGCGGTGCATGGCTATTACATCGGTTACAAGTTCCAGCGCGGCTATGAAAAACTGGACGCGGCGCAGCAGCAGGAGTTGAAGGACTATGCCTTCGGCTTGCTGTTCGATCTGTACGAGATCGAAAGCCACTATACCGAAGAGTTGTATGACCAGATCGGGCTGAGCGAAGAGGTGAAGGTGTTCCTGCACTACAACGCCAACAAGGCGCTGCAAAACCTCGGGTTCGAGGCGCTCTTCCCGCCGGAAGTCTCTGACGTGAACCCGGCGATCCTGGCCGCGCTGAGCCCTGACAGCGAGAATCACGACTTCTTTTCCGGCTCCGGTTCAAGCTATGTGATCGGCAAAGCGGTGGCGACCGAGGACGAAGACTGGGATTTTTGACTCTGGATTGTTGTGCAAATTGGGGATAGTCAAGCCTGTTGGCGGCGACTGTTGCCCAGATTGACACAATCCTGCCACATTCTTTGCCGATTCTTAACACTTTTTCGGGCAAAAAGGGCCTTGTATCTGTATCAGATCCAGAGGTCCACATGGCTGATTCTCTTCTCGGCGGGATTGTGATCAACGAAATTCTTGTTGATCCGAATGGCACGTTGAACTTCGACACCGATGGCAACGGTGTCGCGGATGCCATTGATGAATACGTGGAACTCTACAATGCCTCCGGCACCGCGATTGACATTTCCGGCCTGGAGCTGTGGGACGCCGGTGTCGGCCATTGGTTCACCTTTCCGCCGGGCACGACCCTGGAGCCGGGCGCTCATGCCATGGTCATGTCCGGCCTGTCCGGCGGCAGCTACCCGACGGGCGAGCCGGACGATCTGTTCTTCGATGCCGGGCGGTCCTCGCCTCTGATCAACAACGACGGCGACAATGTGGTCCTGTATGACCCCGACAATGACGAATATGTCATCGCCACCTATAACGGCGACGCGATGGATGATCCGACCCAGGGCCAGAATGGCTATGCCGGGTTTTCCGCGACCGCGACACAATCGGGATCGGGCGAGGATTTTGGCAATGACACGGATGGCCTGTCCTTGCAGCGCGCCGGAGATGGCAGCGACACATTCACCTCGGACGGCCCGACGCCGGGGAATACGAATGTGTGTTTCGTGGATGGCACGCGTATCGCCACGCCCTGTGGCGAGGTACCGGTGGAAAAGCTTGCGCCCAACGATCTGGTGTGCACCGCCGACCATCAGGCCCAGGCGGTCTCCTGGGTCTACAGCGCCCTTTGGAAGCCGCATGAGATGATGGCGAACTGGCGGCTGGCGCCGGTGCGGATTTCGCGCGGGGCTTTGGGCGGTGGCTTGCCCCGGCGCAACTTGTACCTGTCACAGCAACACCGGGTGCTGGTGCAGGGCGCCATTGCAAAACGCATGTTCGGCGCGGACGAAGTGCTGATTGCGGCAAAATTCCTGTTGGACCTGCCCGGCGTCTTCCTGTCCTTCCCCAACCGCGAAATCGGCTATTACCATGTCATGCTGGAACAGCATGAGGTGCTGATCTCGGAAGGGGCGAGGACCGAAAGCCTGTACCTGGGGCCGCAGGCCCTGAAATCCATTCCCTGCGAAGCACAGGAAGAGCTGGCGCTGATCCTGGGTCTGCCTGCGGGCCTGATGAGCCGGACCCCACCGGCCCCGGCCCGGCCCTTTGCCCAAGGCAAGCGGGCGAGGCAGTTGATCAGCCGCCACCTGAAGAACAGCAAGCCGCTCACTTTGGCCGCCTGACAGGGCAGGGCAGAGAAGGGCAGCGCGCAGGCAAGAGCGGAAACCCCGGCCCTGACATGGGGCCGCCTGCTTTCGGCATTCCCGGGAATACGGCCCGCGGGAGGCTTCCGCCGCACGCGTTTGGCGTGACGTTGACACGGCGTGGTGTGGCAAGTGATCCGAAAACACCGCGCAGCCTATCAGAACTGTGGGCGCGTACTGCTTCGGCACGTTTCGCCATTTTGTTGTCTCTTACAAAATGGCGAAACGCTTTGGTCTGTTTCCTCAGCCGCTTTGCGACATGGCCCGGACCTGACGGCTCTTGCGCACGAAGGCGAAGATGAAGAGCGCGGTCAGGATCAGCACGATGGTCGGCGCCGGGGCGCTGTCCAGGTGGAAGCTCAGGTAAACGCCGCTCAGCATCGACGCCATGCAGACGACAACCGACACCACCAGCATCCGCGAAAAACTGCGCACCAGCAGGAAGGCAATCGCCCCCGGCGAGATCAGCAGCCCCACCGCCAGGATCAGCCCGGTCGAGGACAGCGTGGCGACAATGGTCAGCGACAGGATCGCCAGCAACCCGTAATGCAGCAGCCCCACCGGCAGGCCGGATACCCGCGCCTGCGCCGGATCGAAGGCGTGCAGCATGAAGTCTTTCCACTTCACCGCCAGGATCAGCGACACCACCACCGAAATCCCGCCAGCGGTCCACAGATCATGAGCGTTGACGCCCAGCATGTTGCCGAACAGGATGTGATCCAGATGCACATTGGTGCGGATGGCGACATACATCACGATCCCCGCGCCGAACATGCCCGCA
>PDSA01000021.1 GCA_002748285.1 Rhodobacterales bacterium | reverse complement strand
GGTGGATGTTCCAAGAGGTTTCAAAAGGTTGGGAATAAGGCCCACAACCATCCGCCACAGGGATACATGACCCAGCTTGTGATGCGCCATTTCGTGGGCAAGAACAAACCTGAGAACCTGCGGCGCCTTTTCCACGGCAAGGGCGACCTCGGCATGCAGCACGATGTATTTGCGGCGTGTATTGCACGATAACGCAAAGGCATTAACCACCCCGTTGCCATTGGTAACATACAGTTTGGGCAACGGATCAAGGCCGATCTTGTCGTTCAGATCCTGATAGACCTTCCAGATTTCCGGCATCTGTTCCGGCCCGACCCGGATTGCATTCGCTTTGGCTTTCGCCGCCATGTAAAAACGGACAATATAAAAGACGATGGCCATCAACGGCAGAAGCAACCCATATCGGGCGTATTCCGTGACATCCGAGGCAGAATCGCCGAAATAGGCTGTCATGTCCGCGGCATCGATCATCGTGATCAAGGCGCCAATGACCACCGTCAATAGTGTGATGACAATGGAAACCCAGATCAGGGGCATTTCCCAGCGGTGTCGTAGTTTTTTAAAATCGGTTGCAGAATGTGCGGCACACATAGGGGTGTCTTCCTCTGTTGGTTTGTTTGTAAAGATGACGAGAGTGAATTTTTTCCAAAATCCAAAAAGCATTAGCTTAATGCTAAAGGCTTATAGCCAGATGATACGTGTCGTTTGCACACGCACACAAAAGCTGTAAGCATTGCCAATGGAAACGGCAATGCCTATTATCGAGCACCACAGTTATGATTGTAGAGCCTGTCCGTAAGTTCCTTAACTCACATTGATGATATATCAAAAGGGGGATTGGCGGGCTCTATACCTCGACAAACGCCTTTTCCACCACATATTCGGCGGGCTGTGAATTCGAGCCCTCACGCAGGCCAAACCCTTCCAGAATGCGTTTCAGATCAAGGTTCAGCCCCAGCGAGCCGCACACCATCGCCCGGTCATTTTCGGCGCAAATCGGCGGCACATCCAGATCCCTGAACAAAGAGCCATCCTCCAGCTTGGTGGTGATGCGCCCCATCATCGGGCTTTGCTCGCGGGTGGTGGTGGGGAAATAGCGCAGCTTTCCGGCGACCATTTCACCGATCAACGGATCATCCGGCAGGCTTTCGACCAACTGTCGGCCATATTCCAGCTCGGCCACCTCGCGGCAGGTGTGGCACAGGATCACTTCGTCGTAATTCTCATAGGTCTCGGGATCGCGGATCAGCGAGGCAAAGGGGGCAATGCCGGTGCCGGTGGCGAAGAGCCACAGTCTTTTGCCCGGCAGCAGCGCGTCATGCACCAAAGTGCCCACCGGTTTGGTGCGCAGGATGATCTCATCGCCCACCTTGATATGCTGCAAACGCGAGGTCAGCGGGCCGTCCTGCACCTTGATCGAGTAGAACTCCAGCGTGTCATCCCAGCTGGGCGAGGCGATCGAATAGGCCCGCAGCAGGGGGCGGCCATTGTCGCCCATCAGCCCGATCATCACAAATTCGCCGGAGCGAAACCGCAAAGAGCGTGGCCGCGTTACCCGAAACGAAAACAGACGGTCGGTCCAGTGTTTGACTTCGGTTATGGTTTGGGTGTCGGGAGTGGCAATTTTTTTGGGTGTGTCAGCCATGAAAAACGGTCTTTCTCTGTTTCAAAGCGCGTGCGCAAAATTGTTCGGGCTTTCTATAGGGGCTTGCCGGGGGCGGGTCCAGTGCGGATATGCAGCGATATTGCCGCAGGAGGCATTGCATATACAAAACCCTGATCCCCCGGATTGCCTGTAATCCGGTTCGTGACCAACCCGCCCCCAGGGCAGGCGCGAAATTGGGCGGTTGTGTTTGGGCGCATGGGCAGAACTATTCCACAGAATCCTGAATAAGCCGTAAACCGCCCTCGGGGCGGTCGCGAATCTGCCGTTGCGCTTGGTCTATGGGTTAAACGCATCCCGCTGCGGCTAAAAACGCCCGATCCGCCGGGCCAGCCGGGCGGCTTTGCGCGCCTTTTTCGCCGTTTGACGGGCATCACGGGCCTGCCTGCGCTGCTGCGGGCTCATCTGCGCGCGATCCTTGGACCCGCCCGCAGCCATATCAATGCCCTTGTCGATCCCCTTATTCACCGCCTTGCGAATGAATTTTCGCAGGATCATGTTGATCAGGCGCTGCATATTCATCGCCTTTCCTCCTTATTCCTCAAACATTTCGCTTTGACCGCGCACATCCCCCATCTCTTCATCCTCATCCGGCGGCATTCCCGGCATCGCAGCCGGCGGTGGGCGGCTTTCCAGCAACCCGGCCGAGCGCAGCTCTTTCAGCCCCGGCAGATCGCGGGCATTTTCGAGCCCGAAATGGTCCAGAAACTCGGGTGTGACCACAAACGTCACCGGGCGGCCCGGAGTCATCCGCCGCCGGCCAAAGCGAATCCACTCCATCTCTAACAGCTGATCTACCGTGCCGCGACTGACCGAGACCCCACGGATTTCCTCGATCTCGGCCCGGGTCACTGGCTGGTGATAGGCGATGATCGCCAGAGTTTCGATCGCCGCGCGCGACAGCTTGCGGGTTTCGACCGTTTCGCGTTGCATCAGAAAGCCCAGATCAGCGGCGGTGCGCATTGCCCAGCCATCGCCCACCCGCACCAGATGCACTCCGCGCCCCTGATAGCGCTGTTTCAGCAAAGCCACCGCTTCGGCGGGGTCGCTGCCATGGGGCATCCGGTCGGCCATCTCCTTGATGCTGAGCGGCTCGGTGCTGGCAAATAACATGGCTTCGACCATGCGTTCCTGTTCAGCCATGGGCGGGGGCTCGAACAGATTGCCTTCGGCATCGGAAGTTTTGGTGTCATCACTCATGGGCATCACCGGCTTTTTTACGGATTTGAATCGGGGCAAAGGCTTCGCCCTGACGGATTTCGATCTGCCCGGCCTTGGCCAGCTCCAGCGAAGCAGCGAAATTGGCGGCCATGGCGCTGCGGCGCTTTTTCGGGTCCAGCTGCCAGCCCTCGGGCAAATAGCTCTCCAGCCCGGTCCAATCCCCGGCATAGCCGATCAGGTCGCGCATTCGCTCCAGCGCCTGTTCCAGCGTCATCACCGCGTCGCGATCCATCACAAAAGGGCGGAATTCGTCGCGGGTGCGGGTGCGGGCATAGGCCTGCATCAGATCCATCAGGCTGGCGGTGTAGGTGATGTGCCGGGTGCGGGTGACATCCTCGGGCAGGCCGCGTTTGAAGAAATTGCGCCCCAGTTGATCACGCGCCATCAGCTTGGCGGCGGCATCGCGCATGGCCTGCAATCGTTCCAGCTGAAAGGCCAGATGCGCGGCCAGTTCTTCGCCCGATGGCCCGTCTTCTTGCGGGTCGGGTGGCAACAGCAGGCGGGATTTCAAAAAGGCCAGCCACGCCGCCATCACCAGATAATCTGCCGCCAGTTCCAGCCGCAGATTATGGGCGTCTTCGATGAATTTCAGATATTGTTCGGCCAGCGCCAGCACCGAGATTTTGCGCAAATCCACCTTTTGCGTGCGCGACAGGGTCAGCAGCAAATCCAGCGGGCCTTCATAGCCGTCAACATCGACGATCAGAGCCTCGGCGGCGAGGCGTTCATCCACCGTTTGCGTGAGCTGGGTGTCCAACGGCTCAGCCATGGGTGGCCTCGCGCAGCAGGTGATCCAGCTCGTCTTGTAGCGATGCTTTGTCAATCGGATCGGGAGAATGGCGCATCGCAAGCGCCGCATCGGCGCGGGCTTGTCCGGGTTTGGTCAGATGCCCAGCCTGTTGTGCGATTTGCATCATCTCGGCCAGATCGCCATTGCAATGCAGGATCATATCCAGCCCCGCGGCCAAAGCCGCCCGGCTGCGCTGGCGGACATCTCCGGCCAGCGCCTGCATGGAAATATCATCACTCATCAGCAGACCAGCAAAGCCGATCTGGTCACGGATCAGCCCGGTCATGATCGGGGAAATCGTCGCCGGAGCCTGTGGGTCGATGTCCTGGTAAACGATATGGGCGCTCATCCCCAGTGGCAGATCGGCCAGAGCTTGCATGGCCGCGAAATCCACCGCTTCCAGATCGTGGCGCGGGGCGGTGACATGGGGCAGCTCCAGATGGCTGTCCAGCCGGGCGCGGCCATGGCCGGGGATGTGTTTGAGAATCGGCAGCACGCCACCGGCCAGCAGCGCATTGGCCACCGCACGGCTGATGCGGGTTACGGTCTGGGGGTCCTGACCATAGCAGCGGTTGCGCAGCACCGGATGGGTGTGAGGGGTGGCGACATCGGCGCAGGGGGCGCAGTTGCCATCAATGCCGACCGCGCGCAGCTCATCGGCGATCAGACGATAGCGCAGAAACATGCTGCGCTCAGCGGCGCCCGGATTGGCCGAGACCTGATCCAGCGGCGGCAACCATTGTTGCCAATGCGGCGGGCCCATGCGCTGCACCCGGCCGCCCTCCTGATCTATGAAAATCGGCGCGTTCCAGCCCACGGCCGCCCGCAGCGCATCGGTCAGGCGGCGCAGCTGTTCGGGATTGCGGATATTGCGGGCAAACAGGATAAAGCCCCAAGGTTGGGCATCGGCAAAAAACGCGGCCTCATCGGGCAGCAGGCATTCCCCGGCACAGCCAAAGATATAAGCGCCCTGCCGCCCCGCCATCAGCGGACTTTGACCGGGATGCAGGCGGCTTTTTCCGCTACCAGAGCCGAGCAGAACCGGCGTGCATCCGACAGATCTTCGAACCCCATCGCCCGCAGCCTATAAAAGGTGCGCCCGCCGCTATGGGCCTTTTGGATCACGCGGGTTTTGCCCTCCATATATTCAGTGAAACGACCCATCAGCTTATCCCATTCCGCGCGGGCGATCTCGGGCGAGCCAAAGGCGCCGAGCTGCGCCAGACGGGTGCCGGGCTTGATGCTGTTCGGGTCGACTTCGGTGCCGGACAGGCTGGCCGAGACATTGCGCGTGGCGCTGAGCGCAGCCGGGCTGGTGTTCAGAGATGCCGGGCGCAGACGCGGGCGGGGCGAGTGCGATACGCCGGGAATGCTGGCCGAGATGATCTTGATTTTCGGCTTGTCCTCAGGGGGGGGCGTTTCAGCCAGCGCCTGATTGACGGCGGCATCTGTGGCGGAAACCGCGCCTGGCGGGGGGGCGGTTGGAAGACGCATATCGTCCTTGGGCATCGGGGCCGAGACCGTCAGCAGGACAGGGGAGGTGATCGCCGCGCCCGGATCAGTGTTTTGTGCCATGGCAGGAGCAGCGTCAGCGGTCGCCGGAGGGGTCTGAGCCTGCGCGACATTGTTCGGATTGCGCGCCGGACGGTGCAGGCCGGGCTGATCCTGTTCGCCAATGCCGGGGCCAGAGGGGGCCAGCACCAGACGGTTGGGCAGATCCCCAACCAGCCCGGCAGATTGCACATTATTGACGGCCAGACCCTGATTGGCAGTCTGGGTGCCGCCGGGGTCTTCGGGTTGTACCCGCATCGGCCCTTGCAGAGCGCGCACCACGGGCACGCCGGACACATCACGCACCAGCAGCCGATAGCCCCAGATGCCAATCCCGATCACCAGCCCCACCGACATCACCATGCCAGCGGTGTTGATCAACTTGCCAATTTTTCCGGGATGCACAGCCGCACCGATCTGATCCGGCTGATCCGCGCCAGAGTCAATCTCAAACCCACGAGAGTCAAAATCCGCCATTTTCGCCTCACTGCCCGCCCGCTGCGATGGCGGGCCGGTCTCTGATATACTGCCTACACCCCAACCGTTTGCGCTTGTTGATCAGCGCATTTCCTTGGCCGGAGTAACCCCAACAATAGCAAGCCCTGCGGAAATAACAACGGAAACTGCAACAATATGGGCAATTTTCGCCTGAGACAGCGCCGGATTATCCTCTTGAATAAAGCGCAGCTCGGGCAGGTCATTGCCGCGATTCCACAGCGCATGAAATTCCGAGGCCAGATCATAGAGGTAAAACGCCACCCGATGCGGTTCGTTATTGCGGGCGGCGATCTCGACCAGACGCGGCCATTCCGACAGCTTTTTGGCCACGGCCAGTTCAGCCGGGTGGTTGATTTGCGACAGATCAGCAGCGGCCAGACTGGCGGCATCCACGGCGATCCCGGCCTCAGCGGCCTTGCGCAGCACCGATTGAATTCGGGCGAAAGCATATTGGACGTAGAATACCGGATTGTCCTTGGATTGCTCCAGCACTTTGGCAAAATCGAAGTCCAGCGGCGCGTCATTCTTGCGGGTCAGCATCACAAAGCGGGTGACGTCTGCGCCCACCAGATCGACCACCTCGCGCAGGGTGACAAAATTCCCGGCGCGTTTGGACATCTTGAAGGGCTGGCCATCCTTGAACAGCCGCACCAGCTGACACAGCTTGACATCCAGCGGCACCTGCCCATCCGACAGCGCCGACACCGCCGCCTTCATCCGTTTGACATAGCCGCCATGATCGGCGCCAAAGACATCAATCAGTTGATCATAACCGCGTTTGATCTTGTCGTAATGATAAGCAACATCCGGGGCGAAATAGGTCCAGCCGCCATCGGATTTTTTCACCGGCCGGTCGACATCATCGCCATGGGCGGTGGATTTGAACAGGGTTTGCACACGCGGTTCCCAATCGTCATCCGGCTTGCCTTTGGGCGGGGGCAGGGTGCCCTCATAGATCAAGCCCTTGGATTGCAATTCTTCCAGCGTTTTCTCAATCACCCCGGTGCCGTAAAGCGATTTTTCCGAGTAAAACACATCCATCTCGACCCCCAGTGCGGCCAGATCAGAGCGGATCAGATCCATCATCGCATCGGTGGCGAAATTGCGCAGATCTTCCAGCCAGACGGATTCGGGCTGATCCAGCAGGCTGTCGCCATATTTGTCCTTCAGCGCCTGACCAATCGGCACCAGATAATCACCAGGATAGAGCCCTTCGGCAATTTCCGGCTCTAACCCGTTGGCCTCGCGATAGCGCTCGTAAACCGAACGGGCCAGCACATCGACCTGCGCACCGCCATCATTAACGTAATATTCGCGCGTCACCTGATGGCCGGCGAAATTCAGCAATGCGGCCAAAGCATCGCCGAACACAGCGCCGCGGGTATGGCCGACATGCAATGGCCCGGTGGGGTTGGCCGAGACATATTCCACATTCACTTTCTGCCCTTGCCCCATATCCGAGCGGCCAAAATCCGCGCCCTGTTGCAGCGCCGCGCCGATCACCGATTGCCAGACAGCCTCTCCCAGCCGCAGGTTCAGAAAACCGGGGCCGGCGACTTCGGCGCTGCTGATGCGCGCATCCTGCGCCAGCTTATCCGCCAGCGCGGCGGCAATGTCGCGGGGTTTCATCTTAGCGGGCTTGGCCAGCACCATCGCGGCATTGGTGGCCATATCGCCATGCAGCGGATCGCGGGGGGGCTCGACCGCGACGTTTTTGAAATCCAGCCCGGCGGGCAGAGCGTTTTCGGCTTGCAGTGCGGTCAGGTTTTCAATCACCAGCCCGCGGATATCTGTAAACAGGTTCATGATGCGTCCTTTGTCTGTTGGCGGGGGTTTATCATGTGCAGGCGGCGGGTCAATGTTTCAAACGCGAAAAAGCGGCTGGCCGTGGGTCTCAGCAAACCGGTCTACTCGTCCCGGGCCAGCGGGTGATGTTGCAGCACCAGCTCTTTCAGCCGTTCTTCCAGCACATGGGTATAGATTTCGGTGGTGGAAATATCGGCATGGCCCAGCAGCAGCTGAATGGCCCGCAAATCGGCGCCATTGGCCAGCAGGTGGGTCGCAAAAGCGTGGCGCAGCGTGTGTGGGGTGACCTTGGCCGGGTCGACCCCGGCGGCCAGCGCCAGTTCCTTGATCAGCAGGTAAAAGCTGTGCCGGGTCAGATGCCCGGATTTGCTGCGCGAGGCAAACAGGAAGCCCGAAGCCGCTCCGGTATTGGGCTGGGCTTTGTCGCGCTCGTGCAGCCAGACTTTGAGCGCGGCGCGGGCCGGGGGGGAAAGCGGCACCATGCGTTCCTTGCCGCCCTTGCCCCGGATCAGCAACATGCGCGGATCGCCCCGGGTGGCGGAAACCGGCAGCGAGACCAGCTCCGTGACCCGCATCCCGGTGGCATAGAGCAGCTCCATCAGGCAAGTGTTGCGCAGCCGGTCCGATGGGGTGCGGCCATGCTGGCGGGCGGCGTTCAGCAGGGCTTCGACTTCTTGCGGGCTCAGGGTTTTGGGCAGGGATTTTTTGCGCCCCGGCCCCTTGATCTGAAGCGCGGGATTGTCGCCGCGCAAGCCCTCTTCGAAGGCAAAGCGGTAAAGCCCCTTGATCGAGGAGAGCCGCCGCGCCCGGGTGGATTGCGCAAGCCCGCGGGTTTGGCAATCCAGCAGATAGTTTTCTACATCCGCCCGGGCCGCACGCGCCAGATTCAGCCCTTGATCGGCCAGCCAATCGGCAAACTCCAGCAGGTCGCGGCCATAGGCGGCGCGGGTGTTGTCCGCTGCGCCCAGCTCGGCGGCGCTGGCGTCCAGATAAGAGCTGATCCAGCGGTGATCGGGAGCGATCATCGGCCCTCAGGGGACAGCAGCACCAGTTGCAGAGCTGCCCGTCTTGCCGTGTCTTCTAGCCCAACAGAACGTAGTAAAGTCAATGCCTTGCGCGCCCTTTCTAAATCACCACCTGAACTTTGCGGGAATTGGGTAATCGCCTTCAAAATCGCTTCGCCCAGCCGGTTGTCTTTCAGTAATCGGGCATCATCTGCCGCCGGTTCGGTGGCCAGAAATGCCTGCCGGATGGCACGGGTCTTGGGCGATGTTGCCGTGGCTTTGGCCAGATCGCCGGTGGCGATGGCTTGCAGAAAACGCTCGCGGTCGGTGGTCGGTTTATAGCCTTTGGCCACGGTTTCATAATCCAGCGACAACAGGCCGATCTCAAAAGCCAAAGGCGCGGCCTGTTCTGGCAGGGCCAGCTTGGCCAGCCCGGCACCGTAGAGCTTGGCAAAGATCACCGCCAGTCCGGCGCGCTGCATTTGCGGCCAGATTCGGGGCAGGATTTTGCCGATGGCTTCGGTATCCTTGGCAGCATAGGCCCGGTCAAAAGCCTGCATCGCCGCCACCCGCTCCCACACCCCGCCCGAGGCCGCGGCTTTGCGTTCGGTATAAAGCCCCAGCAGTTGATTTTCATCAATCGCCCCGGTTTTCGCCAGCCGTTCGGCGGCCTCCAGCTGCGGTTTCCAGCCGATATTGCTGCGCAAATCCGCCACTGCAAAGGCGCGGGGCAACGGGGCAGTGGGCAGCGGTTCGCCAATCGCTTCAAACATGCGAAACACCAGCGGAGTCACATGGCGCGGGCGGGTCGGGGCCGGTTGGCCTTCGAACAGTTCCGGGTCTAAAAACCGCGCCAGCAGCGCGTCCTGATTGGCGTCGATATAGCCAAGCGCTTTGGCGGTTTCCAACGTCACCGCCGCCGCTGACCAGTCGCCATTACGGGCCAGACAAAAGATGCGGGCCGGGAAGGTCGGGGCGATGTCGGGGGCCTGGCGCAACGCTTCGCAGGCATGGTCTTCGTCGCCGGTCAGCAACGCGACATCAAACCAGCGGCGAAACAGCTGCGGCGTGGTCGGCCCGGCGCGTTTGAGCAGCGCTTGCGCCTGTTGCAGATGCCCCATATCCAGCAATTTATCAATCCGGGCCAGAAACAGTGCGCCGTTCTGATCGGCATCCAGCGGGGCGTTCAGCTCGGCCAGCAGGATCAGTTGCAGCAGCTCTTGCAAGGCGGGAAAGGAATTCACCGGCGCCCGCCCGATGCCCAGCGCCAGATCTGCGGTGGCGCTATCCCCCCAGAAATCGCGGGGCAGGCCGGTGACCGAGACCGACAATATCCCCACCGCATCGGTTTTGGGTCCGCCCAGCTTGCTGACGGTGACATCTTCTACCGCCGCCCCTTTGCTGACGGCTTCCTCACCGCCCATGCCCCGCCATGGGGCCACCGGCACCGGCTTTTTCACCGTATCCGACAACCAATCAATCGCCGATAGCGGAGAATCAGCCGCAAGCGGAGCCGCCTGCGCCAGCACAAAAGCCGTTATGGTCAGGAAAGTCTTAGTCAAAATTTAACGTAACCGGCTGAGTCACCTGTTCTGTTTCCGGGTTCAGATCTCCAAGATAGGCGTAACCAACCAAGGCTGCAAAGCCCAAAATCAGCAAAAAGATAAACAGTTTCAGTAATCGCCCCATTCGCATTCGCCTTATATATTGTCCTGTCTTGCAACTTGTCGCAATTATATATGGCCTTTTTGATAATTTCACGCCATTGAATGAAAATAATTAAAACTAAGCAAGGGTTGGCCGGTTTGGCGTTGCATTTAAGGAAAACCGTGGTGCTGGTGGGCATGATGGGGGCGGGCAAGACAGCGGTCGGGCGGGCGCTGGCGGCCAAGCTGGCGGTGCCGTTTCTGGATTCGGATGATGAGATTGTCAAAGCGGCGGATCGGACGATTCCCGAAATCTTTGCCCGCGATGGCGAGGCGTTTTTCCGTGCACGTGAAAGCGAAGTTCTGAACCGGTTGCTCAGCAGCCGGATTTGCGTTTTGTCCACCGGCGGCGGTGCGTTTCTGGCCGAGGCAAACCGGCGGCTGATTTCGGAAAAAGGCATATCCGTGTGGTTGCGGGCCGATCTTGAACTGCTGTGGTCGCGGGTGTCGCGGCGGGATACCCGGCCTTTGCTGCGCACCGAAAATCCGCGCCAGACTTTGAGCGATCTGATGGAGGCGCGTCAGCCCTGTTACGCTCAGGCTGATCTGGTGGTGGATTGCGCCCCGCGTTATTCGATCGGGGATATGGCCGATGCGGTGATCCGCGTTTTGCAAAACCGCCCGGATGTGTTGAAAGGGGAAAACCCATGACAGTTAGCTTGCAAGTGGCGCTGGCCGAGCGCGCCTATCAGATAAAGATCGGGCAGGGGCTTTTGGCCCGTTCCGGGGCCGAAATCGCCCCGCTGTTGCAGCGCCCACGGGTGGCGGTGGTCAGTGATGAAAATGTGGCAAGGCTGCATCTGGAAGCGCTGCGCACCGGTTTGGCGGCTTCGGGGATCGAGATGGAGGCTCTGGTGCTACCGGCTGGAGAATCAACCAAAAGTTGGGATCATCTGGGTCATACCGTGGAATGGCTGCTGGCGCAAAAGATTGAGCGCCGCGATCTGGTGATTGCGCTTGGAGGCGGGGTTATTGGAGATCTGGTCGGTTTTGCTGCGGCGATTTTGCGCCGTGGGGTTCGATTTGTGCAAGTGCCAACCACGCTGCTGGCGCAGGTTGACAGTTCGGTCGGAGGGAAAACCGGCATCAACTCGCCGCATGGTAAAAACCTGATCGGCGCGTTTCATCAACCTTCGCTGGTGCTGGCCGATGTCGATGTGCTGGGCACTTTGCATCCGCGCGATTTTCTTGCGGGCTATGGCGAAGTGGTGAAATACGGTCTGTTGGGCGATCTGGCGTTTTTCGAATGGCTCGAAGAAAACGGCCCCGCGATGGCGGCGGGGGATATGGATTTGCGTATTGAAGCGGTGCGCCGGTCGTGCCAGGCCAAGGCCGATATTGTCGCCCGTGATGAGACCGAGCAGGGCGAGCGCGCTTTGCTCAATCTGGGCCACACCTTTTGCCACGCGCTTGAGGCCGCCACCGGCTATGGTGATCGTCTGTTGCATGGCGAAGGGGTGGCGATTGGCTGTGCGCTGGCCTTTGAGGTGTCGGCGCGGCTGGGGCTGTGTGCGCAGGAAGACCCCAGCCGGGTGCGGGCGCATTTGCGCCGGATGGGCACCAAGGTGGATTTGAGCGACATCCCCGGAGAGCTGCCGGATGCCGAGGCTCTGATTGCCCTGATGGGGCAGGATAAAAAGGTGGTGGATGGGGCGATCAATTACGTCATGGTGCGTGGCATTGGCCGGGCGTTTGTGACGGCGGATGTGGATGCTGCGGTGGTGCGTCAGGTGCTGAGCGAGGCTCTGGCGATGCGTTAGAGCGTTATGCGAAAAACCTGAATCACCTAACGCTGCCTGAAATCATAGATTTCAACGCGTTAGGTGATGCCCTATGTTTCAGGTATTTCGTCAAACGCTATAGAGAGCGGAGGGCTGCACCTTCAATCTGTTCCGCCCGGCCGAAAGGCCGGGCTGCGCCTGCCTGCCCCTCGGCAGGCGCATTCTGCGCCTACCCAGGCAGGCGCAGCCCGGCGTTTTTTATCTGGTAATATCGCGATATATCAGGCTGCAATCATAGGGCGTTCAAGATTTGTTCGGCCGCACCCGGGCCGCAGTTTTATCGGCAAAGGCCGCCAGACGCGCCCGGGCGTCGGGCTGGGTGTTGACCACCCCGGCCACCACCGCTTCGGCATAGGCCGCATCCAGCGCTGACATATTCTGCATATGGCTGACCGCCGAGCAAATCGCGAAATTCGACAGCGGCAGGTTTTCTACCGCAGCCTTGGCGATCTGCATGGCTTTATCCATGCTGGAGCCCTCGACAATATACTGCGCCAGCCCCAGATCAACGGCTTCCTGCCCCTGATACACCCGGCCCGTCAACATCATGTCGATCATCCGCGCCTTGCCGATCAGATCGGTGACCCGGATGGTGGCGCCGCCGCCGGTGAACAGGCCGCGCTGGCCTTCGGGCAGGGCGAAATAGGTGGTTTGGTCCATCACCCGGATATGGGCGGCACTGGCCAGCTCCAGCCCGCCGCCGACCACAGCGCCTTGCAACGCTGCAATCACCGGCACGCCGCCATATTCCATTTTGTTAAAGGCTTCGTGCCAGCGCAGGCAGACATGCATGAAATCGGCGGGGCTGCGATCGGCCTTGTGATGCTCGATCAAATCCAGCCCGGCGCAGAAATGATCCCCGGACCCGGCCAGAACCACCGCCCGCACCCCAGCCCCCGGCGCGGTCGAGAAAAAATCGACCAGCTGGTTGATGGTGCTGATGTCCAGCGCGTTGCGCTGTTTCGGCCGGTTCAGGGTGACGACCCAAACGCCGTCATCATGTTCCTCCAACGCAAGGTTGCCATAGCGGGATGTGTCAATCTTTTGGTCCATGATGTCGGCCTTTCCGGGATGGGGTTACAGCTTCATCGCCAGCAGGCTGTCGCTGCCGCCCAGAACGCGCTCTTTCTGGGCCTCAGTTTCGCACAGCACATGCTCGGCATAGAAATGCGCCGCAGCGATTTTGCCCTGCATGAATTCGACATCCTCGCCCCGCTGCACCGCGTCTTCGGCCACCAGCAAGGATCGCGCCAGCAGCCAGCCGGCCACCAGATTGCCGCTGAGCATCAGGTAAGGCACCGCCCCGCCATAAGCCGCATTCGGGTTTTCTTTGCCGGTCTCAAGGACATAGCTCACGACCTGTTCATAGGCCGCACGGGCCTGCGCCAGCCGGGCACCGACCGCCCGCGCCGTGGCTGAACCTGCGGCCAGCTGAGCTTCGGTTTCCTTGATCATTTCGGCCATTTTCAGCGCGGTTGCGCCGCCATCGCGCAGGGTCTTGCGCCCCAGCAGATCGTTGGCCTGAATCGCGGTGGTGCCCTCATAGATCGGCAAAATCCGGGCATCGCGGTAATATTGCGCCGCGCCGGTTTCCTCGATAAAGCCCATGCCGCCATGCACCTGCACCCCGGTTGATGTCACATCAATCGACATCTCGGTGCAGAAGCCCTTGACCAGAGGCGTCAGGAATTCGGAAATCGCCTTGGACTGTGGGTCAGTGGCATCACGCGCCAGCTCTTGCCAGCCTGCGGCATAAGCGGCCAAGGCCCGTCCACCCTGGGTGATCACCTGCATCCGCGACAGCATCCGGCGCACATCCGGGTGGTTGACAATCGTCACACCGCTGGCCGAGGACCGATCCACCGGCGCGCTCTGCACCCGCTCATGGGCAAAGGCCAGCGCCTTTTGATAGCTGCGCTCAGAGATACCAACCCCTTGCAGACCCACGGCAAAGCGGGCGGCGTTCATCATCTCGAACATATAGCTGAGGCCAAAATTTTCTTCGCCGACCAGATAGCCGGTGGCGTCGGTAAACTCCAGCACGGCGGTGGGGCTGCCATGGATGCCCAGCTTGTGTTCGAGGCTGACGCATTCCACATCGTTGCGCGTCCCCAGCGACCCGTCTTCGTTCACCATATATTTCGGCACCACAAACAGGCTGATCCCCTTGACTCCGGCGGGTGCATCCGGGGTGCGGGCCAGAACCAGATGCACGATGTTTTCGGCCATCTCATGGTCGCCATAAGTGATGAAAATCTTGGTGCCGCTGACCTTATAAGTGCCATCGGCCTGTGGCACGGCCTTGGATTTGATCGCGGACAGATCGCTGCCGGCCTGTGGTTCGGTCAGGTTCATGGTGCCCGACCATTTGCCCGAAACCATGTTCGGGACATAAAGCTGCTTTTGCGCATCCGAGCCTGCCGTCAGCAGCGCTTCGAGTGCGCCATCGGTCAGCAGCGGGCAGAGCGAAAAGCTGAGATTGGCGGCGTTGAGCATCTCGAAAGTGGCGGCACCGATTGGGCGGGGCAGGTTCTGGCCGCCGAATTCTTCGGGATGTTGCAGGCTCTGCCAGCCCATTTCGGTGAATTCTTTATAGGCCTTGGTAAAGCCTTCGGGTACCACGACCTTGCCATTTTCCAGTCTGGAGCCAGCCAGATCGCCGGGCACGTTCAGCGGCGCGATAACGTCACTGCAAAATTTGGCATATTCCTCAAGGATCGCCCCGGCATCTTCGATTTCGAGCCCCTGATATGCCGGCAATTTGACAATATCCGCCCAGCCGGAGAGGTGTTCAATGTTGAAGAGCATATCTTTGGTTGGGGCTGTGAACATGTGGTTTTCCCTCGTGTTGAATTCTGGTTGTCGCATGATAGTGGATATTTCGTGATTTACCATCG
This sequence comes from Rhodobacterales bacterium, assembly GCA_002748285.1. Taxonomy (GTDB): domain Bacteria; phylum Pseudomonadota; class Alphaproteobacteria; order Rhodobacterales; family Rhodobacteraceae; genus Profundibacter. Next base: position 11,051 of record PDSA01000021.1, on the reverse strand, counting down.
CCAATAAGGCAGGGGAACCGGGAAATGGCGACAAAATCCGAAAATCAGGGTCTGGGGTGGGCGGTGCTTATGTTTTGCGCCAGCTAGGTTTATCCCGCCGGGCTGCGCCTACCCCGGCAGGCGCAGCCCTTTGTTCTGTGTTTCAAACCCAGCGGTGCAGAGGCCTTTTCTCAAGTCCCTCTGTTAAGCGTTGGCCCCGCCAACAGTCTTACCCGGCCAGCGCCGCCATGATCCGCGCCCAGCTGCGGGTGCCTTTGTGGAAACACTCCAGATCGTATTTCTCATTGGGCGAATGGATCGCGTCATCATCGCGGGCAAAGCCGATAAACATCGCCTCCATTCCCAGCACATCCTTGAAATGCCCGCCAACCGGGATCGAACCGCCACAGCCGATATACGCCCCCGGATGACCCCATTCGCCGCTCAGCGCTTGCAGGGATTTTTCGAATGTGGGGTTGTCGGCTGATATCTGCGTCGCAGCCGTGCCGCGGGCGGGCGCGAATTCGGCGCTGAAATCGGCGGGCAGGGCGGCGTTGATGTAATCCACCAGCGCGGCATGGATCTTGTCGGGGTCTTGCTTGCCAACCAGACGGAAGCTGATCTTGGCATGGGCTTGGGCCGGCAGCACGGTTTTGAACCCATCCCCAATATAGCCGCCCCAGATGCCGTTGACCTCGCAGGTGGGGCGTGACCAGAGCATCTCGAGCGGGGTGCGCTCTGATTCGCCGGCCGGCTGGCTCAGCCCGACATCGCCCAGAAAGGCCGCATGGTCAAAGGCCAGACCCTGCCATTGGCGGCGCATCTCGTCAGACAGCTCGGGCACATCATCGTAAAAGCCGGGCAGGGTGATATGCCCCTGATCATCGCGCAACCCGGCGATGATGTTCGACAGCACATGAATCGGATTGCCCGCCAGCCCGCCATACATCCCCGAATGCAAATCACGGCTGGCACCGGTGATGGTGATTTCCTCGGTCAGCATCCCGCGCAGCTGCGTGACAATGTTGGGCACGGTGGATTGAAACAGGCCGGTGTCACAGATCAGGGCGATATCTGCCTTAAGCTGTTCGGCATGCTTCTGCATGAACGGCACCAGTGAGGGCGAGCCGGATTCCTCTTCGCCCTCAAAGAACAGGGTGATGTTGATCGGCAGGGTGCCATGCACCTCAATCCATGCGCGGCAGGCCTCGACAAAGGTCATCAGCTGCCCCTTGTCATCAGACGATCCGCGCCCACGGATCACCACCCCTTTATCGGTTTTTTCCAGCGCGGGCTCGAAAGGTGGGCTGTCCCAAAGTTCAATCGGATCAACGGGTTGCACGTCGTAATGGCCGTAAAACAGCACATGCGGCGCGCTTGGATCGCCCCCCTTGATATGCGCCACCACCATGGGGTGGCCGGTGGTGTCGTAACGGGCGGCGTCAAAGCCGATGGTTTTCAGATCTTCAACCAGCCAATCGGCGGCCTTGACGCAATCATCGGCATAGGCCGGGTCGGTCGAAACCGAGGGGATTCGCAGCAAATCCAGCAGCCGCTCGGTGGCATCGTCAAGGTTGTCGTCAATTTTTGCAAGCACCGCATCCAAGGTCATTTCAGGCTCCGCTTTGGGGTTAACAGTTCGGGCGAGACTAGCAGCTTTGGCCGGGCTGTCCAGCGCATCCTGCCCCAAAGCGACGCCACAACGTCAACACCCGTCAGCTATACTTCTGGTGCTGGCATCGGCGGCATTTTCGGGAAGGTTGGCAAGCCCTCATGCATCAGGTGCCAGGGCGGGGCTGATTCCGTAAACAGGTGCAGTTCAGGCATGATATCCGAGTTGTCATCAAGCGCCCCCAGCTTGATGGCCATCATCGGCCCCATTGCTTTTGAGCCGCTCCACAACGGTGTGCCGCAATCCGGACAAAAGGACCGCATCGCATCATTGCCGCTATCGGCTTTGCTGATATAGGTTTTTGCCGTGCCTTTGGTGACTTCAAAACCTTCGCTGGGAACAAGAGCCGTGTAGTTTGGCGCTCCGCCGGATGCCTTTTGGCAGCCTTTGCAGTGACACACGCCAACCGCAGCGAAAGGGGCGGTTATCCTGAAGCGGATCGCCCCACAGGCGCATCCTCCGGTGCGTTCGGTCATGGTTGTTCCTTTCAAATGGTTTGTTTTGTCTTCGTATCCTTGCATGGCAATGGGGTAAGGGCAACAGAATTTCATTCTGCCGTTGATTGCGATCAAAGCAGATTTAAGGGATAATAGTACATAAAACAATGGGTTATGGGTTGTGGTAGGCCCGGTAGGACTTGAACCTACGACCAAAGCGTTATGAGCGCTCTGCTCTAACCAACTGAGCTACGGGCCCACTACAGTTGCGTGGCGTATGGGTATTGTCAGTTGCCGCGGGGGTCAAGGGCTGTTTGATCAGAAAACCGGGCCTTTCCCGGTGCTGTGGCCCAGACATTGATAGACATTGACGGTCAGGCTTGATAGGTGCGCTGACAGATGGTTTCACAAGGGGGGCTGGCCTGATCATGTCTGACAACAAAGCAATGACCTATGCCGATGCCGGGGTTGATATTGACGCCGGCAATGAGTTGATCGAGCGCATCAAACCGGCGGTGGGGTGGGCACCAAGCTGCGCATCGCGATTGACACCGGCATTGTCGATAGCATCGGCATTGATCTGGTGGCGATGTGTGTCAATGATCTGATCTGTCAAGGGGCCGAGCCCTTGTTTTTCCTCGATTATTTCGCCTCGGGCAAGCTGGAGCTGGATCAGGCGGCGCAGATCATCGAGGGCATCGCCAAGGGCTGCGCAGCGTCAGGCTGTGCCCTGATCGGCGGCGAAACCGCTGAAATGCCGGGCATGTATGCCGATGGCGATTTCGATCTGGCCGGCTTTGCGGTTGGCGCGATGGAACGCGGCCACAGCCTGCCTGCGGACGTGGCCGAGGGCGATGTGCTGCTGGGGCTGGCCAGTGACGGGGTGCATTCCAACGGCTATTCGCTGGTGCGCAAGGTGGTTGAGGTCTCGGGCCTGAACTGGGCCTCGTCTAACCCGTTTGGTGCAGGGTCGCTGGGGCAGGCGCTGCTGGCGCCGACCCGTCTCTATGTCAAACCGGCGCTGGCGGCGATCAAGGCCGGCGGCGTGCATGGGCTGGCGCATATCACCGGCGGCGGGCTGACCGAGAATGTCCCGCGCATTCTGCCCGACGGTCTGGGGGCTGAGATTGACCTGAATGCATGGGAATTACCGCCTGTTTTCAAGTGGTTGTCCGAACAAGCTCACATGGAGCAAGCCGAGCTGTTGAAAACCTTTAACGCTGGCATCGGCATGGTGCTGGCGGTGTCGGCCGATCAGGCGGAAGCGATTTCTGAGCTGCTGAGCGCCCAAGGCGAAACCGTGTTCCGGCTGGGGCAGGTGGTGGCCGGTAGCGGGGTCAGCTATGGTGGCGCGTTGACATGACAAAACGGGTGGCGATCCTGATTTCGGGCAGTGGCTCGAACATGGTGGCGCTGGTCAAGGCGATGCAGCAGCCGGGCTATCCGGGCCAGCCGGTTCTGGTCGTCAGCAACCGACCCGAGGCCGCCGGGCTGGCCAAAGCCCGCGATCTGGGGGTGGCTACGGCGGTGGTCGATCACAAACCCTATGGCGCGGATCGTGCCGCCTTTGAGGCGGCGCTGAGCGCGGCGCTGGAACAGGCGCAGCCGGATGTGATCTGTCTGGCCGGGTTCATGCGCATTCTGACCGGCGATTTCGTTGCCCGCTGGCAGGGGAAAATCCTGAACATCCATCCGTCTTTATTGCCGAAATACAAGGGGTTACACACCCATCTTCGTGCGATTGAGGCCGGAGATCAGCAGGCCGGATGCTCGGTGCATCAGGTCACGGCGGCGCTGGATGACGGTCCGGTTCTGGGTCAGGCCCGGCTGCCGATCCTGCCCGATGACACCCCCGAAACGCTGGCGGCGCGCATCTTGCCGTTGGAGCATCAGCTTTACCCCGAAGTTCTGCGCCGCTTTCTGATAGGCGAAACCGAACCGCTGATGATCGGATAAGCGCACCCTTTCCATTTCGCCCGATTTCTCGTAAACTGCGCCTCACTCACTTTAACAAAAGCACGTAAGTCCATGAAAACAATCACAACCACCGATCAACTGGCCGCGTTTTGCCAAATGGCTGCCACCCATGATTACGTCACTGTCGACACCGAGTTTCTGCGCGAACGCACTTATTATTCCAAGCTGTGCTTGATTCAGCTGGCGGTAAAGGGTGATGGCGATGACTGCGCTGTCTTGGTTGACCCTCTGGTGGAAGGGCTATCGCTTGCGCCGCTTTATGATCTGTTTCGCAACCAAAATGTGGTCAAGGTATTCCATGCCGCGCGTCAGGATCTTGAGATTTTCTATATCGAGGGCGGCGTGTTCCCGAAGCCGCTGTTTGATACGCAGGTGGCGGCGATGGTGTGCGGTTTTGGCGAGCAGGTGGGCTATGAGACCTTGGTGCGCAAAATCGCCAAACAGTCGATGGATAAATCCTCGCGCTTTACCGATTGGTCGCGGCGTCCGTTAACCGATGCGCAGAAAAATTATGCGATTGGTGATGTGACACATTTGCGCGTCATTTATGAATTTCTGTCAAAGAAAATCGAGAAATCCAATCGGCACAAATGGGTAGAGGAAGAACTTAAAGTTCTGCTCAGCCCGGAAACCTATGTGATCAAGCCCGGAGACGCTTGGAAAAGGGTTAAGACTCGCAGCAAATCCGGGCGCTTTATGGCGATTGTCAAACAGCTGGCAGCGTTTCGCGAGCAGCATGCGCAGAGCAAAAATGTGCCGCGCAACCGGGTTTACAAGGATGAGGCGATGCTGGAGCTGGCCTCGACCAAGCCGGCCAATATGCAAGAGCTGGGCCGTTCGCGCCTGCTGCAACGTGACGCGCGGCGTGGGGCGATTGCTGAGGGGATTCTCAAGGCGGTTGCCGCAGGTCAGACGGCGGATCTGGGTGAGTTTACGCAGGCCAAACAGGCGGAGCGGCCACAGATCAACCCGGCGCTGGCCGATCTGTTGCGGGTGCTGCTGAAATCCAAGGCGGAACAATCCGGCGTTGCCGTCAAGCTGATTGCCACTTCGGCCGAGCTGGACGCGATTGCCGCCGGGCAGCGCGATGGCAAAGCCTTGCATGGGTGGCGCAAAGAGGTGTTCGGCAAGGATGCGCTGCGCCTGTGCAACGGGGAAATCGGTTTGACGGCCAAGGGTTCAACCGTGAAAGTTGTTGAGCTTTAAGCGATCGTGCGGTTAGCGCCGCACGCTCCGGGCGTTTTTCTCGCCCAGCACCCGGATGGTGTTGACCCCGACAAGCTTTTGATTTGAAACAAAATACCCCACATCTACCTCGCGGCTATAGGCGCTGCCGGCCTTTTCAAATCCCAAAGGCTTCTGAATGCGGAAACTGTAGCTGAGAACGCCCTTCACCGGTTGCTCGCCAAATTCGGGCACCAGCTCGGCATCCCAATAGCCTTGGGTGTGCGGCAAACCCACCGCATGGATGATCGCCCCGCCCGGAGCCTTTTCAACCCGCAACAGGGTCACCTGGTCTACCAGCCCGCGCAAATCCGCCGGTTTGACGGGGATCACCACCTCTTTGTAGGTTTTGCTCTGGCTTTTACCAAACCAGTTGACCGGGTTCAGCTTACTGGCACAGCCGCTCAGGGCCACGGCCCCCAGCAAGGTGATTGCAATCGGTGTTTTCATAGGTTCTTCCCCTGATGTGACATTTCTGAACTAGCCCAAATCAGAAGCTTTGAAAAGGGATCATGCAGGCTCTGGACCTTTTTGCGGCTTGCGGCTATCCAAAAGCCAGTCAATCAGGAGCAAAACATGGCCAGCCAAGCCTTTGAGGATATCGTTGATAATTTCGAATTTCTGGACGATTGGGAAGATCGCTATCGGTTTGTGATTGATCTGGGCAAGGCGATGCCGCCGATGGATGAAGCGCTGAAAGTGCCGGCGACCAAGGTTGAGGGCTGCACCTCGCAGGTTTGGATCATGCCTCGGCTGCAAGGCAGCGGCCCGGATGCGGTGTTTGAGTTTGACGGGGACAGTGATGCGATGATCGTGCGCGGGCTGGTGGCGGTGCTCAAGGCGCTGTTCAGCGGGTTGACGGTGTCCGAGATCGTTAAAGTGGATGCGGGCGGCGAGCTGGCGCGGTTGCAGCTCAATGATCATCTGTCGGCGCAGCGCTCGAACGGGTTGCGGGCGATGGTCGAGCGGATTCGCAAGATTGCAACGGAAACGATGGCGCAAGGATAGGGGCTGTTTGCCCGAATGGTGGCAGGATTAACTGCCCCAGATTTTGCGCACGTAATTCTTGGTTTCACGATAGGGCGGGACTCCGCCGTATTTCTGCACCGCTTGCGGGCCGGCATTATAGGCCGCCAGCGCCAGCCGCCACGAGCGGAACCGGTCATATTGCTGGCGCAGATACCGCGCCCCGCCATCCAGATTTTCACGCGGCACCCGTGGGTTCACCCGCAATTTGCGCGCGGTGGCGGGCATCAGCTGTGCCAGACCCAGCGCGCCTTTGTGCGATTTTGCCTTGGCGTTCCAGCCGGATTCCTGCTGTATAAGGCGCAAGAACAAATCTTCGGGCACGCCATATTTCCGCGCCGCCGCTTTGGCCAGATGCAGATACTGCCCGCGATATTTGCCGCTATATTTCAGATTGCCGCCCTTGCCGGGGGTTTGCACCGATTTGGGCTGCAAGCGGATCGAGGCCGAGTATTGCGACGATGCCCGCCCGTCCAGAACTCTGGTCTGCGATAAAAACAGGCCAGCCCGCGATTTTGTCGACAGGTTCAGCGGCTGGGCCTGAGCGGACCCTGCCAAAACCAGCACCCCGGCCAGCGCACAAGCCATGGACTTCACAGATAAATCAAAGTGATCCTTCATGTTCTGCTCTTTAAATTGCCCCCAGTTTTGCTGAAAATTATCGTATTTTTGCCAAAAGAACCAGCCTTTGTTTTTGCGTGGGCTGATCTGGTGGAATTTTCGCTCAGTTTTCGGTTCAGCTTTGCCTTGCTCCGGTGGTGTTCTGCTGTTACCCAAGGCGATATATCTGATGGTTTTACTGGGTCTTTGGGAAGGGGCTGTGCTGTGGACGATATGCATCCCAGATTGGAAATACGCGACATCCGCCGCGCCTATGAGGGGCGTTTTGTGGTGGATGGGGTTTCATTAAAGGTGGCACCGGGGCAGGTGACGTGCTTGCTCGGGCCTTCGGGCTGCGGCAAATCCACCACCTTGCGCATTATTTCGGGGGTCGAGACCCAGGATAGCGGCGAAGTTTATTCCGACGGAGCCCTGATCTGCGATGCCACCACCCGGGTGCCGCCGGAAAAGCGGGCCATTGGCATGATGTTTCAGGATTTCGCGCTGTTTCCGCATCTGAGCGTGGCGCGCAATGTCGGCTTTGGTCTGCCGCGGGGCGGGGCGGATCATCAAGCCCGGATCACCGAGCTGCTCGAACGAGTCGGGCTGGCCCATTACGCCAATTCCTATCCGCATCAGCTGTCGGGGGGCGAACAACAGCGGGTGGCTCTGGCCCGCGCTTTGGCTCCGCGTCCGAAAATCATGCTGATGGACGAGCCCTTTTCCGGACTGGATAACCGTTTGCGTGACGGCATTCGCGACCAGACGCTTGATCTGCTCAAAGATGCGGGCGCGGCGGTGTTGTTGGTGACTCATGAACCCGAAGAGGCCATGCGCATGGCCGATGAAATCGCGCTGATGCAAAATGGCAAGATCGTGCAAAAGGGCGCGCCTTATGAGATTTACAACAGCCCGGTCAATAAAAGATCCGCTGCTTTTTTCTCTGACATCAATGTGATAGGGGGTGTTGTTAAAGCAGGTATGGCCCAGACCCCATTCGGTGCATTTGCCGCCCCTGATCTGGCCGAGGGGTGTCCGGTTGAAGTGATCTCGCGCCCGCAGCATATTGGCATTCATACCGATGACATCAAGGGGGACGATGCGGTTCAGGCTTATGTTACCCGGGCGCGTTTTATCGGCACCGAGAGCCTGATCGAATTCCGGCTGCAGGATGAGACCATGCTGAAAGCCTCGGTGCCTGATGTGTTTCTGCCCGAGATCGGTAGCGCATTCTGGCTGAGCCTGCCGCGGGATCATTGCTTTGTGTTTGCCAAAGATGACTGACCTCATGCTTTGGCGGTGCCGAAAACAATCGCAGCTTCGCCCTGGGAAAACCGAAAAATCCCCGCCAGCGGTGCTTTTGCCGTTTGTAACCCATCGTCGTTTCCCTATATAAAGGCGATCAATTCCTGCGCGCCCAGTCGGGCTGTCTGACTTAAAGGAGAAAGACAATGCTTAATAATATCGGCCTGCCGGGCCTTCTGTTAATTGCGGTTGTGGTGCTGGTGCTGTTTGGCCGTGGCAAGATTTCATCGCTGATGGGCGAAGTGGGCAAGGGTATCACATCGTTCAAAAAAGGTGTGAATGAAGGCCAGCAAGAGCTGGAAAATGCCGCCAAGGACGTGACCCCGACCGAAGACGTCAAAGAAAAAGACCAAGCCTAGCCCATTTCGGTTTCCTCTTAGACAGGCGGATTTTTCATGTTTGACATCGGCTGGACCGAATTGCTGGTGATCGGTGTTGTGGCGCTGATTGTGGTTGGTCCTCAGGATTTGCCTAAAATGTTCCGCACCCTTGGCCGCTTTACCGGCAAGGCCAAGGCGATGGCGCGTGAGTTTCAAAGCGCCATGAACGAGGCTGCCGATCAGGCTGGCGTTGCCGATGTGGCCGATGATCTGCGCAAGGCCACGTCGAAGAAATCGCTGGGGCTGGATGCGCTGGATGAAGCGGCCAGCAAGTTTGAGAATTGGGATCCGGGGATGGGCAAGCCCAAGGATGACCCCGCGAAAAAGCCGAAGAAATCCAAGAAAAAAGCCAAAAAATCGGCCGAGAACAAGGCGGATAAAGCGCCCGCGCAAAAACCCGCTGACAGCGCCAAACCCGATGCCCCCAAAACGGATGCGACATCATGACTGACGAAGTGGATGACAGCAGCGCTCCGTTGATCGAGCATCTGAGCGAATTGCGTGATAGGCTGATCAAATCGGTGGTGGCGTTCATCATCGGTATGATCATCTGCTTTTCGGTGTGGAATCCGATCTTTAATTTCCTGACCGAACCGCTCTGCACCGCCATGGCCGAACGCGGGCAGGATAGTTGCGGCCTGATCCTGATCAAACTGCAAGAGGGCTTTTTCGTCGCGGTTTCGATCTCGTTGTTTGGCGGGCTGGTGCTGGCTTTTCCATTCATCTCGTTTCAGCTGTGGCGCTTCGTGGCCCCAGGGCTTTACAAAAACGAAAAGCACGCCTTTTTGCCGTTCCTGATTGCCTCGCCGGTGATGTTTGTGCTGGGCGCGGCCTTTGCTTTTTATGTGGTGATGCCGCTGGCTTATGATTTTTTCCTCAGCTTTCAACAGGTTGGCTCGGATGAGGCCAAAACCTCGGCGATTGATTTTCAAGGTTCGGTGCAGGAATATCTGCGCCTGACCATCAAATTCATCGTTGCCTTTGGGCTGTGTTTCCAGCTGCCGGTGTTGCTGACCCTGATGGGCAAGGCCGGGCTGGTCAGCGCCGAAGGGCTGAAATCGGTGCGCAAATATGCGGTTGTCGGCATTTTGGTGCTGGCGGCGATTGTCACCCCGCCCGATGTGATCACGCAATGCATTTTGTTCGTGGTAGTTTACGGGCTGTATGAGGTCTCGATCCAGCTGGTGACGCGGGTTGAAAAGAAACGCGAAGCCCGGTTGCGGGCCGAGGGGCTGTGGTTTGACGATGAAGAGGAGCAAACCGGCACCGACATGTTCCATCCGGAAGAGGATGAAGGCTTTATGGACAAGGACTCGACCAAATAAATGAGCAAATCTGCCCTGAAACGGATCGCCAACGCGCTTGAGCGCCTCAGCCCGCCTGCCGCCAAAGCGCCCGATTTTGACGCTGCCGATGCTTTTGTCTGGCAGACTGACCCGGATCGGCTGCAAGCAGTGACCCGGGTCAACCGGGTAGGGATTGATCTGCTGGTCGGGGTGGACAATGCTCGCGATATTCTGCTGGAAAACACGCTGCGTTTTGCCCGCGCCCTGCCAGCCAATAACGCGCTACTTTGGGGCGCGCGCGGGATGGGGAAATCCTCGCTGGTCAAGGCGGTGCATGGCGCGGTTTTAGAGCAGGGGCTGGGGCTGAAAATTGTCGAGGCGCAGCGCGAAGATCTGCCCTCGATCGGGCGTTTGCTGGCCCTGCTCAAGGGCAGCGAGGCGCGGTTTTTGCTGTTTTGCGATGATCTGTCGTTTTCCCATGATGACCAGCATTACAAATCGCTCAAGGCGGTTCTGGATGGCGGGGTTCTGGGGCGGCCGGAAAATGTGGTGTTTTACGCCACCTCGAACCGGCGTCATTTGATGCCGCGTGATATGATCGAGAATGAGCGCGGCTCGGCCATTAACCCGTCTGAGGCGGTTGAGGAAAAGGTGTCTCTGTCAGACCGGTTCGGGCTGTGGCTGGGCTTTCATCCGTGCAGTCAGGATCAGTATTTGCAGATGATTCAGGGCTACTGTCAGGCCTATGGGGTTCAGATTGCGCCCGAACAGTTACGCAGCGAAGCGATTGAGTGGGCGGCGACACGGGGCAGCCGCTCGGGCCGGGTGGCGTGGCAGTATTTTACCGATCTGGCTGGCCGCAAAGGGGCGCAGATCACCCGCTGAAAGGCTTTGGGCCAAACGCCTTGGCCTGATCTGCACAGATTTTCATAAATCAAAGCATCCGACACGCCAAAGCCACCCCCACCGGGGCGGTGTGTTGGCGTCGGTCCGTCGCGTCTGTGCTTTTTACAGCCGTAAATCGCTGTCTTTGGCCTCAAAAACCGATTTCATATCGAACAAAACGCCGTTGGGATGCAAAAACGCCCTCAGAGCCTGGGCCCCGCCGGAGATGAATTGCTCATGCGGCACCGCCAGAATAATCGCATCATAACTGTCCACACCA